>NZ_CP125619.1:5665000-6360061 GCF_030053115.1 Pseudomonas svalbardensis
GGCCGCAGCCTCTTCACCATGGAAACGCGCAACGATCTCTTCGGCCAGCTTGATCTTGATATCACGCGGATTGGCACCCGCCTCGACATCAGCACGGAATGCATTGATCTCATCCATGGGGCGGAAACTGAGCAATTCGAAGTAGCGCCACATCAGCGCATCCGGAATGGAAACCAGCTTGCCGTACATCACACCCGGCGCTTCCTGAATACCCACGTAGTTGCCCAAGGACTTGGACATTTTCTTCACGCCATCCAGACCTTCGAGCAGCGGCATGGTCAGAATGCACTGAGCCTCTTGACCATATCCACGCTGCAGTTCACGCCCCATCAACAGGTTGAACTTCTGATCAGTACCACCCAGCTCGACGTCCGCGCGCAAGGCGACCGAGTCATAACCCTGAACCAGCGGATAGAGAAACTCGTGAATGGCAATTGGCTGATTGGTGGTGTAGCGCTTATCGAAGTCGTCGCGCTCGAGCATGCGAGCTACGGTGTACTGCGAAGTCAGGCGAATGAAATCGGCCGGCCCCATCTGATCCATCCAGGTGGAGTTGAACGCAACTTCGGTTTTCGCCGGATCAAGAATCTTGAAAACCTGGGTCTTGTAGGTCTCGGCATTCTCGAGAACCTGCTCGCGGGTAAGAGGAGGACGTGTCGCACTCTTGCCACTCGGATCGCCGATCATCCCGGTGAAGTCACCTATAAGGAAGATCACCTGATGCCCCAGCTCCTGGAACTGGCGCAGCTTATTAATCAGCACGGTATGACCCAGGTGCAAATCCGGCGCGGTCGGATCGAAGCCTGCCTTGATACGTAGCGGCTGGCCACGCTTGAGCTTTTCGATCAGCTCGGACTCGACCAACAGTTCTTCCGCACCACGTTTAATCAGCGCTAGCTGCTCTTCAACCGACTTCATAACAGACCCGCATGGCTCGAATTCAAAGGGAACCAACCATACAAGATCGCGCGTCAAATACAAGTTTTGCCCGGCGCACGGACGCCAATCCGCGACCACAGCGTTTGCGGACTTGCTTCAGAGATGATTTGGTTATATTTTATACAGTTATTTCATCTTCATCATGTCATTCATCTTTTCCAATTCATCTTTTTCAAAGTCAAAAATTACCTATGACCAAAGAATCGTCTAAAGCGCCGCCGCTTTACCCGAAGACCCACCTGCTCGCAGCAAGTGGCATCGCCGCCCTTCTGAGCCTGGCGCTTCTGGTATTTCCTTCCAGTGATGTTGAAGCCAAAAAGACGACCCTGAGTCTTGAACTGGAAAGCCCTGCTGAACAACTGACACAAGATCAAGACGCTGCCGAGGCCGTCCAGGCCACAAATGAGCCAGCAGCTTCCCCTTTCGCGCAGATCGAAAACAGCGCCGAAGAACCCCAGGAAACCGCTCAGGCCGCACCGGCGCCAGCATCCACGCCCGCCCCTGCGATCGAAGAAAAAAAATCTCCAAACCATAGGGAAGTGATCGTTTCTAAAGGCGATACGCTCTCCACACTGTTCGCGAAAGTCGGCCTTCCGGCAACTTCGGTGCATGAAGTACTGGCCAGCGACAAACAGGCCAAGCAGTTCAGCCAACTCAAACATGGCCAGAAACTTGAATTCGAACTGAGCCCCGATGGCCAGCTGACCAACTTGCACAGCAAGGTCAGCGACGTCGAAAGCATCACCCTGATCAAGAATGACAAGGGTTATGCATTCAACCGCATTACCGCCAAGCCTACCGTGCGCTCCGCCTACGTTCATGGCGTGATCAACAGTTCGCTGTCGCAATCCGCTGCACGTGCAGGCCTGTCCCACAGCCTGACCATGGACATGGCCAGCGTGTTTGGCTATGACGTCGACTTCGCCCAGGATATTCGCCAGGGTGACGAGTTCGATGTCATCTACGAACAGAAAGTCGTCAACGGCAAGGCCGTCGGCAATGGCCCGATCCTTTCCGCGCGCTTCACCAACCGCGGCAAGACCTACACCGCCGTGCGTTACATCAATAAACAAGGCAACAGCAGCTACTACACAGCTGACGGCAACAGCATGCGCAAGGCGTTTATCCGTACGCCGGTGGACTTCGCCCGCATCAGTTCGAAATTCTCCATGGGCCGCAAGCACCCAATCCTGAACAAGATCCGCGCCCACAAAGGCGTCGACTATGCAGCGCCGCGTGGCACCCCAATCAAGGCAGCCGGTGACGGCAAAGTGTTGCTGGCCGGACGCCGCGGTGGCTACGGCAACACCGTAATCATCCAGCACGGCAATACCTACCGCACGCTGTACGGCCACATGCAAGGCTTCGCCAAAGGCATCAAGACTGGCGGCAGCGTCAAGCAAGGCCAGGTGATCGGCTACATCGGCACCACCGGACTCTCCACCGGCCCGCACTTGCACTACGAGTTCCAGGTCAATGGCGTACACGTCGATCCATTGGGCCAGAAGGTAGCGATGGCCGATCCGATCTCCAAAGCTGAACGCGCACGTTTCCTCGCGCAGAGCCAACCGCTGATGGCGCGTATGGATCAAGAGAAATCCACGCAGCTGGCTTCGAGCAAGCGATAAGCCATGACGCTCTATATAGGTGTGATGTCCGGGACCAGCCTCGACGGCCTGGATATTGCGCTGGTTGAGCTAGCCCCGGCGATCAAGCTGGTCGCCACGCACTACATTCCCATGCCTGACTCCCTACGCACCGAGCTGCTTGGCTTGTGCAGTAGTGGCCCGGACGAGATTGCCCGCTCCGCCATTGCCCAGCAGAACTGGGTGAAGCTGGCAGCACAGGGCATTCACACCCTCCTTGATCAACAAAACCTGGAGCCCGAAGACATTCGTGCAATCGGCAGCCACGGTCAGACCATTCGCCACGAACCCGCGCGCGGCTTCACGGTGCAAATCGGCAACCCTGCCCTACTGACGGAGCTGACCGGCATCACCGTGGTCAGCGACTTCCGCAGCCGCGATGTGGCCGCCGGAGGGCAAGGCGCGCCACTGGTTCCAGCCTTCCACGAAGCGTTGTTCGAAGAACAGCCTGGCAATCGTGCGGTATTGAACGTCGGCGGTTTCAGCAACCTAAGCCTGATCGAGCCCGGTAAACCGGTAGCCGGTTTCGACTGTGGTCCAGGCAATGTTCTGCTGGATGCGTGGATTCACCAGCAACGCGGCGACAACTTTGATCGCGACGGCCAATGGGCTGCCACCGGTAAGGTCGAACCGATTCTTTTGAAAGAATTGCTCAGTGATCCGTTCTTCGTGACCAAAGGCCCGAAAAGTACCGGTCGCGAAGTATTCAACCTGCCATGGCTGACACAGCACCTGACACAGCTGCCGACCTTCGCCACCGAAGACGTGCAGGCAACGCTGCTTGAACTGACCGCCCTGACCATCGTCGAATCACTGCAAAGCGCCCAATCAGACACCCTGGAACTGCTTGTCTGCGGCGGCGGCGCGCACAACACCACGCTGATGAACCGCTTGGCCAGCTTGCTGCCGAACGCCAAGGTCACCAGCACCGCGGCTTACGGTGTAGACCCGGACTGGGTCGAAGCCATGGCTTTCGCCTGGCTGGCACATTGCTGCCTTGAAGGCATCGCGGCCAATCGCCCGAGCGTCACCGGCGCCCGGGGCCTGCGCGTACTCGGTGCCATTTACCCTGCCTGACTAGCCATACCGAATCCCGGACAGCAAAACGCCGCAGAGCCCTGAGGCCATGCGGCGCTTGGTGATGCGATGTATTGCGATCAGATCGAGAACGAAGAGCCGCAGCCACACGTGGTGCTGGCGTTCGGGTTCTTGATCACGAAGCGCGAACCTTCCAGACCTTCCTGATAATCCACCTCGGCACCTGCCAGGTATTGGAAACTCATCGGGTCGACCACCAGACTCACACCTTCGCGTTCGACGATGGTGTCGTCATCGGCCACTTCTTCATCGAAGGTGAAGCCGTACTGAAAACCTGAACAACCACCGCCCGTAACGAATACGCGCAGCTTCAAGCGATCATTCCCCTCTTCATCGACCAGGCTCTTCACCTTGTGCGCGGCACCGTGGGTGAATTGCAAAGCCGTGGGGGTGAAGGATTCGACGCTCATGCTAACTATCTCCCGGCGTTACGCCGCCATAATGCGTGATGACGCGCATTATCCGCTTCTCCTAGAAAATCGGTCAACTATTGTTACGGTATATCAATCAACACATTTGCCCGCCCGAAATGCAAAAAAGCCCGTCAGACGGGCTTTTTTGCTGAGCAGGATAAAGCCTTACGGCAGCATGCCTGCATGGGACAGACCCAAGCGCTCATCCAGACCAAACAGGATGTTCAGGTTCTGCACCGCCTGACCCGACGCACCTTTGACCAGGTTGTCGATCACCGACAACACCACCACCAGATCACCATCCTGCGGACGATGCACCGCAATACGGCAAACGTTGGCACCGCGCACACTGCGGGTTTCCGGATGGCTGCCAGCAGGCATGACATCGACGAACGGCTCGTTGGCATAACGCTTTTCAAACAGCGCCTGCAGATCCACGGAGCGGTCCACGACTGTCGCGTAGAGCGTCGAGTGGATGCCTCGAATCATTGGCGTCAGGTGCGGAACGAACGTCAGACCGACGTCTTTGCCCGCGGCACGACGCAGACCCTGGCGGATTTCCGGCAGGTGACGGTGACCTTTGACGGCGTAAGCCTTCATGCTTTCCGACGTCTCGGAGTACAGCGAACCTACAGACGCGCCACGACCGGCACCACTGACACCGGACTTGCAGTCAGCGATCAAGCGGGTGGTATCGGCGAGACCGGCTTCAAGCAATGGCAGGAAACCCAATTGCGTAGCAGTCGGGTAGCAACCCGGCACGGCGATCAGACGAGCCTGCTTGATCTGCTCGCGATTGACTTCCGGCAAGCCGTAAACCGCCTCTTCCAGCAGTTCCGGCGCGCCGTGCGGCTGACCGTACCACTTGGCCCACTCATCGGCGTCTTGCAGACGGAAGTCCGCCGACAGGTCGATGACTTTGGTCCCGGCTGCCAACAGTTCGCCGGCCAATGCATGGGCAACACCGTGAGGCGTGGCGAAGAACACCACGTCGCAAGCGCCCAGCGTCTTGATGTCCGGAACGCTGAACGCCAAGCCATCGTAATGACCGCGCAGGTTCGGATACATATCAGCCACGGCCAGACCGGCCTCGGATCGGGAAGTGATGACGACCACTTCTGCTTGCGGATGCTGTGCCAACAGACGCAGCAGTTCGACACCGGTGTAACCCGTGCCGCCGACGATACCGACCTTGACCATAAACCTGCCCTCAACGAACCCACTGGAAAGCCGTCGATAATAGGGGCCACGCGGCTCTGCGACAACCGTCAAGGTGACGTGCGGCGGCACAAGCCTCTACTATTCGGGCTACCGTGAACCTGGGAATAACTAAAAATGCTTTATCTGTGGCTCAAAGCGCTTCACATCGTCAGCATGGTCTGCTGGTTTGCCGGCCTGTTCTATCTGCCGCGCCTGTTTGTCTATCATGCCCAAAGCGAGGACACCGTCAGCAAGGAACGCTTCAGCATCATGGAGCGCAAGCTGTACCGCGGCATCATGGGGCCGGCGATGATCGCCACCTTGATTTTCGGCATTGCACTGATCGGCCTGAACCCAAGCATATTCAGTCAGGGTGCGTGGATTCACGCCAAGTTGACCCTGGTGGTGATCCTGATCGGCTACCACCACATGTGCGGCGCTCAGGTGAAACGTTTTGCCCGTGGCGAGAACACCCGCAGCCATGTCTTTTATCGCTGGTTCAATGAAGTGCCGGTTCTGATATTGCTGGCTATTGTAATTCTGGTCGTCGTTCGGCCGTTCTAACTCCAATAAGCACAACTCACCGGGGTACTTCCAATGTCGCTGCCCGCTCTGCTCGAACAACGTTTGCGTCTACCTGTGGTGGCAGCGCCAATGTTCCTGATCTCCAACCCAAAACTGGTGCTCGCCTGCTGCCGTAATGGCGTGGTGGGCAGCTTTCCTGCGCTGAACCAGCGCGAGAGCAGCGGCTTCAAGGCCTGGCTGGAAGAGATCGAAGCAGGATTGGCGACACTGGATAACCCCGCGCCTTACGCGGTGAACCTGATCGTCCACAACAGCAACCCGCGGCTGCAAGCGGACCTTGCGATCTGCATCGAGCACAAAGTGCCGATCGTGATCACCAGTCTCGGCGCTGTGAAAGAACTGGTCGATGCAGTGCACAGCTATGGCGGTCTGGTGTTTCATGACGTGACGACTCGTCGCCATGCAGAGAAAGCTGCCAAGGCCGGGGTCGACGGTTTGATCGCCGTGGCAGCAGGTGCCGGTGGACACGCCGGAACCTGGAGTCCGTTCTCACTGATTGCCGAGATCCGCCAATTCTTCGACAAGACCCTGCTGCTGGCCGGTTGCCTGAACCACGGTCACGAGATTCTTGCGGCACAATTGCTTGGTGCGGATCTGGCCTACTTCGGTACGCGATTTATCGGCACCACCGAAAGTCATGCGTCTGACGCCTATAAAGAGATGCTGCTGACTTCCAGAGCCGCGGACATCGTCCATACTCCAGCGGTGTCGGGAGTACCGGCGAGCTTTATGCGTCAGAGCCTTGAGGCAGCAGGTTTCGACATGGCAGCGCTGCAAGGCAAGGGCGAGGTGAACTTCGGCTCCAAACTCAAGCCCATAAGCGATGAAGCCAAAGCCTGGAAAACCGTCTGGTCCGCAGGCCAGGGTGTCGGCGAGATTGATGACCTGCCGAGTGTTGATCAATTGGTCGCTCGCCTCGATGCCGAGTACCGAAAAGCACTGGAACTGGCGGCAGCGCTGCCCAAGCGCTGGCCACGCTGACAGGAAAACTTGGCCAGCCCATTCCGGCTGGCTTTACACTCCATCCGCAATACTCCCTAAAACATTCGCGACAAGGATGCCTCGCAATGAGCGAAAACCGTTTCAAGATCGTGTTCGACGGGGCTCTGCTGCCAGGTGTTGACGTCACCACCGCCAAGCTCAATCTCGCCGAGTTGTTCAAAAGCGATGTGGCCGCCATCGAGCGACTGTTCAGTGGCAAGCCGGTTGCGCTTAAACGCGACCTGTCACAGGTCGACGCGCAGACTTATCTCCAGGCGCTGACCAAAACCGGTATCGATGCCCGGATCGAATCCGAACCCTCGATCGAGCTGAACCTGTCTGACGTTCATGAACACGCCCCTGCCGTCACGGCAGATCCCGAATCCCCTTACGCACCACCCCGGGCTACCGTTGGCGAAGTTTTGCCTGAATTTTCCACACTCAAGCCGTTCAGCTTCGATGGCCGCATTGGCCGCTTGCGTTACCTGGCCTGGACGATGTCGCTGACGCTGGTAACCCTTGGTGTTGGCGCTGTGCTTGCTGTTTTCGGCTTGGCCCTCATCACTACGGACACGACCGCCGGCCTGATTCTCGGTGGCTTGCTGGCCTTTATTCTCTTTGTGGCGCTCGCGTTCGTCAGCATTCAGTTCAGTGTCCAGCGCCTGCATGATATCGGTTGGTCTGGCTGGATCTGGCTACTGACGCTCGTGCCGTTCGTGGGCAGCATCTTTCCGTTCGTGATGGTGATTGTGCCGGGTAATAACACCGCCAATCGATACGGCGCGCCACCACCGCCCAACAGCACCGCCGTCAAGGTCCTGTCTTCACTGTGGCTGGTGTTTATCGCGATCCTGTTCATCGGCGGACTGACCGGTGGCCTTACGACCATTCAGAGCGAATATGAAAGCGCCACCCAGAGCCGCTATGAAAGTGACTCCGTGACCACCGAAGAGATCGAAGATCAAACCGCCGTGGAAGCAGAGCCAGCGCCAAATTCAGCCGACGATGCAGCCGAAGAAGCCCAGCCCCCTGTAGACTCTGCGAAAGAATGAACAGCGCTCCCCGTCCGTGACACCTGCGTCGCCGGCGCGGAGCTGTTGCGATGGAGAAATGCATGACCCGTTACGCTCTGATCACTGGCGCTTCCAGCGGCATCGGCCTGGCGATGGCCGAAGCGCTGGCCCGGCGCGGCCGCAGCCTGATCCTGGTGGCCCGTCAGCGTGATCAGCTGGAAAGTATTGCGATTGAACTGACTCAACGTTTTGGCGTGGAAGTGTTGTTCCGAGCCTGTGATCTCGGCGAGCCGCTACGGCTATCCGGTTTTCTGCTGGAGCTGGAGGAAGGTGACCGACAGATCGATTTGCTGGTCAACTGCGCCGGCATCGGCACCTGCGGCCCTTTTCTGGCTCAGGACTGGATGACCGAACAGGACCTGATCGAAGTGAACATCCTCGCACTCACTCGCCTGTGTCACGCGATCGGCAACAGTATGGCGCTGCAGGGCGGCGGGCAAATTTTGAATGTCGCCTCGGTGGCGGCGTTCCATCCCGGCCCGTGGATGAGTACTTATTACGCCAGCAAGGCTTATGTGCTGCACTTTTCCGAAGGGTTGCGCGTCGAACTGAAAAAATGTGCGGTCAAGGTGTCGGTGCTCTGCCCCGGCCCTACCCGCACGGCGTTTTTCCGCACCGCGCAATTGGACGCTGGCAAACTGGTCGACAGCAAAATGCTGATGAGACCCGAGGAAGTCGCGCTCTACACCGTCCGGGCTCTGGAGAAAAACCGCGCCATCATTATTCCGGGCCGACGCAACCGCTGGCGCGCCTTCCTGCCGCGACTCGGCTCGCGCTGGCTGACCCGGACAATCGCCGGCATGGTCAACAAGGCTTACTGCCCGCGCTGATCGCACCCTCAAGGTAAAAGACTGGGCTCGGGCATAACCCATGGTTACACTCAGGCCAGCCCAAACAACGGAGAAAACAGCTGTGGATACTCTGTTCACCAAGATCATCAACCGGGAAATCCCGGCGAAGATCATTTACGAGGACGACCAGGTACTGGCCTTCCACGACATCGCCCCACAGGCACCGGTGCATTTCCTGGTGATCCCGAAAAAAGCGGTGCGCACGCTTAACGACCTGACCGAGGACGACAAGGCATTGGCTGGGCATATTCTGTTCACCGCCCAGCGTCTGGCCCTGGAACTGGGCTGCGAAGAGGGCTTCCGCGTGGTCATGAATTGCAATCCACTGGGTGGGCAGACCGTCTATCACATTCATATGCATGTATTGGGTCAGCGCCAGATGCATTGGCCGCCGGGCTGATTGCAGTAAGCCCTGTGGGGGCGGGCAATCCCGCTCCCACGAGCACCTGCGTCGCAATGACCCAGCGCAAACCTTCCCCGGCCGATTGGGTTAAACTGGCCGCCGAGATTCTTCCCGGAGGTCAGCATGACTACCCAACGTCACTATTCGCCGATTGACCGCCTTCTGCTGCAAGCCGATGCCGCGATGCGTACCTTGTTGCCCTTCAGTGGTCAGCCGTACCGTCCTTCGCCCGCTATCGTTCAGCCGGATGCGCAAATGAGCGACGAAGACACCCGGCACGTCGCCGGTCTGATGCGCATCAACCATACCGGCGAAGTCTGTGCCCAGGCGCTGTATCAGGGTCAGGCCCTGACCGCCAAGCTGCCGCAAGTGCGCGCCGCCATGGAGCATGCCGCCGAAGAAGAAATCGACCACCTGGTCTGGTGCGAACAACGCATAAAACAGTTGGGCAGCCACACCAGCATTCTCAATCCACTGTTCTACGGCATGTCGTTCGGGATTGGCGCGGTGGCCGGATTGATCAGCGATAAAGTCAGCCTGGGGTTCGTTGCCGCGACCGAGCATCAGGTGTGCAAACACCTCAACGAACACCTTGAGCAACTGCCAGCCGAGGACGAAAAGTCCCGGGCGATCCTCGAGCAGATGCGCATTGATGAAGAACACCACGCCGAAAGCGCGCTGGAGGCAGGGGGTTTCCGCTTCCCGGCACCGGTGAAGTTCGGCATGAGCCTGATGGCCAAGGTCATGACCAAGAGTACTTACCGGATCTGAACTCAGGGCCTTGCTCCTACAAGGGACACTCGCAATAAAAAAGGCGACTGCCGTGAGGGAGTCGCCTTTTTTGTGTTCAGCAATTTTAGTTCGGCATGTTGCGCGCGTAGAAGATTTCCAGCATTTCGTGTTTCACACGCTCGGTCACCTGAGCACGCTGCTCAGACGACAGGTTGTTGGTAGCGTCGCCGAACAGGTAGTTATCCAGCTCGAAGTTCTTCAGCAGCATTTTGGTGTGGAACAGGTTTTCCTGGTACACGTTCACGTCGGTCATCTGGTATGCGTCGCGAGTGTCTTCGGAAAGGTAGTTCTGAATCGAATTGATCTCGTGGTCGATGAAGTGCTTTTTGCCTTCCACGTCACGGGTGAAACCGCGCACACGATAATCCACGGTCACGATGTCCGAATCGAACTGGTGGATCAGGAAGTTGAGCGCCTTGAGCGGTGAAATGACGCCACAGGTCGACACATCAATGTCCACACGGAATGTCGCGATGCCATCGTCCGGATGGATTTCCGGGTAGGTGTGCACCGTGATGTGGCTCTTGTCGAGGTGGGCCAGGATGATTTCAGGCAGCGGGCCCGGGGACTCTTCGATCTGACTGTCGGTCGGGGTCACCGGCTCTTCAGAGATCAGAATCGTGACACTGGCGCCCTGGGGTTCATAGTCCTGACTGGCAATGTTCAGGATGTTGGCACCAATGATATCGACAACTTCTGTGAGGATCTGCGTCAGGCGCTTGGCGTTGTACTCTTTATTGATGTACTCGACGTAAGCCTGTTGGTCTTGCGGGGTTTCCGCGTAGCAGATGTCATAGATGTTGAAGCTCAAGGTCTTTGTCAGGTTATTGAACCCGTGGAGCTTGAGTTTGCTTTTCACCGTTAAAACTCTCTATGCAGTGCGGCCCGGCCGCGTAATCAAGCATGCCAGCGCCACTTTTTCCGGGGTAGTGGCCCCTCAACCGACAGGCCACACACCCGAGCAGACGCCAGCTTTAGATCGCCACAGTCTGCACTGCCTTTATGATAGTTGAATGTCGATTCAACCGAGCTCGATGATCTCGTAGTCATGAGTAATTGCCACGCCAGCCGCTCCAAGCATGATCGACGCCGAGCAATACTTCTCGGCAGACAGCTCGATGGCGCGTTTGACCTGGGCTTCTTTCAAGCCGCGGCCCTTGACCACGAAATGCATGTGGATCTTGGTGAAAACCTTCGGATCTTCGGTGGCGCGCTCGGCTTCGAGGAAGGCTTCGCAGCTTTCAACAGCCTGACGGGACTTCTTGAGGATGCTGACCACGTCGAAATTGCTGCAACCGCCAACACCCAGCAGGAGCATTTCCATCGGCCGGACACCAAGGTTGCGACCGCCGGCATCGGGCGGACCGTCCATGACCACGACATGACCGCTGCCGGATTCACCGAGGAACATGGCTTCGCCAGCCCATTGGATGCGTGCCTTCATCGCCAAGACTCCACTGTATAAAAAAGGGTCGCCAGCTTAGCACAGGGGCCTTGATGGACGGCGTCTCGCCTTCCTACGACGCAAGCCGCTGCGCTGTAGGTAAATTCTCGAATATTGCAGGAAGTGTCTGTTAAGCTGGCGCCAATTCACTGGCGCATAGCCAGCTTTGTAGCAACCTCAGCGACTCATAAGAAAACCAAACACACCGTGAAGTCTTTTCGGGATACAACCATGGTTGCTATTACCCCAACACCCAAAATCAAGAACCTCGACAAGCTGTTGATGCACTGCCAGCGCCGTCGTTATGCGGCCAAAAGCAACATCATTTGTGCCGGCGATCGCTCGGACACGCTGTTCTTCATCATCAAGGGTTCGGTCACCATCCTGATCGAGGATGACGATGGCCGCGAAATGATCATCGCCTACCTGAACACCGGAGACTTTTTCGGCGAGTTGGGCCTGTTCGAACAGGCTGGCCTAGAACAGGAACGCAGCGCCTGGGTGCGCGCCAAGATCGAATGCGAAGTCGCGGAGATCAGCTACGCGAAATTCCGCGAGCTGTCCCAACAGGATCCAGACATTCTTTACGTGCTCAGCGGACAAATCGCACAGCGCCTGCGCAACACCACCCGCAAAGTGGGTGACCTTGCATTCTTCGACGTTACCGGCCGCGTCGCACGCTGCCTCTTGGAGCTGTGCAAGCAGCCAGATGCAATGACCCATCCCGATGGCATGCAGATCAAGGTGACCCGTCAGGAGATCGGGCGGATTGTCGGTTGTTCACGAGAGATGGTCGGTCGCGTACTCAAGGACCTGGAAGAACGCAATCTGGTGGACGTCAAAGGCAAGACCATGGTGGTCTTTGGTACGCGCTAAGCCCTGAACATGTCTGCCAGCAACTGGTGGTACAACGTGTCGAGTCGCCCCAACGCATCAGGTGCTGCATATTTTTCATGAAGAGCAATGTGGCTCTCGGCGCGAACTCGCTGCTCCAGGCCACAGGCTTCATTGAAACGGTTAACCGCCGCAACCATTGACTCACGCTCGTTATCGAGCAACAAAGCACCGTGCACCAACCCTACCGGACGCGTACCGCCCTTGCTCTGGCGCCAGCGTTGAGCCGTGCCGACCATCTTGCGCCCATCAAGGTTGACGTTGAAACGCCCATCACAGAACGCACCCTCTATTTCGCCCAAAGACGAAACGCCGCCCAGTTCATCGAGTAGCTGACAAATCGGATCGCAAAGCCGGCGATAACCGGTTTCGATACGGTTCTGGTCACCCTCACTACGCGGTGGCGCGTAGACCAGTGCGATGTTGATCGTTGAGGCCGATTGCGGCACCGGTTCACCGCCGGTTTCACGCAACAATACCGGCCAACCTGCCGCCGCCGACACTTCGCACGCGGCCTCGAACCCAGGCAGACGATTCAATCGTCGCGGCATGACCAGCGCCTTATCACTGGGTTGCCAGAACAACAGACCAAACTCCGAATCGCCGGTGCACACATGGGCCAACAGATCCTGTTCGGCGAGCAGGCCGGCTTCGACGGTCAAGGCGATGGGCTGGGTCATGGCAGTAGACATCCTTTGTTTGGAGTATAAAAAAGCCGGCATCGCCGGCTTCTTCATTAGGTCACGTTCAGTCGAGTGTAGAACCGCTTACTGCGATACCACGCTCAGGAAAGAACAGACGCTGCAGTTCGGAGCCCGGGCTTTCGGCGCGCATGAACGCTTCGCCAACCAGGAATGCGAACACATCGCTGATTTCCATCAGCTCGACATCGGCCCGGTTGAGAATGCCACTTTCGGTGATCACCAAGCGATCACGCGGGATACGCGGCAACAGATCGAGGGTGGTTTCCAGATTGACTTCGAAGGTGTGCAGGTTGCGGTTGTTGATACCGACCAACGGAGTGTCGAGGGTTTTCAAGGCCCGCTCCAGCTCGTCGCCATCGTGAACTTCCACCAGCACATCGAGGCCGACACTTTTGGCGACGGCAGCCAACTCGGCCATTTTCACGTCATCCAGTGCGGAGACGATCAACAGCACGCAGTCGGCGCCCAACGCTCGGGCTTCAATGATCTGGTACGGATCGATCATGAAGTCCTTGCGGATCACCGGCAGTTTGCACGCCGCCCGCGCCTGTTGCAGATACGCATCGGCGCCCTGGAAGTAATCGATATCGGTGAGCACCGACAGACAGGTCGCGCCGCCCTTCTCGTAACTCTTGGCGATGTCGGCGGGAACGAAGTTCTCGCGGATAACGCCTTTGCTCGGTGAAGCTTTCTTGATTTCTGCAATGACCGCTGGCTGCTTGAGCTTGGCCTGAGCCAACAATGCCTTGGCAAAACCACGGGGTGCATCGGCCGCCTTGGCCAGACTTTCCAGCTCCGCCAGGCTTACGCGAGCGCTACGCTCGGCGACCTCCTGAACTTTGCGGGCCAGAATGTTTTCCAGAACCGTCGGTACACTCATCCCTCATTCTCCACTCTGAATACCGCGGTAAATGCACCCAACTCCTCCAGTTTTTCCCGAGCGAGGCCTGTGTGCAGCGCATCGTGCGCCAGGGCAACGCCTTCTTTCAAACTGCGGGCATGGTCGGCGGCGTACAGCGCGGCACCGGCATTGAGCATAATCATTTCCGCGGCTTTCTGACCATTCTCGGTCTTGCGCTTGCCCAGGGCATCGCGGATCAGCTCCAGCGAGGCCGCCGGGCTATCCACTGCCAGACCGTGCAGGCTCTGGCTCTTCATCCCCAAGTCTTCTGGCTCGACCCAATACTCGGTGATCTGGTCATCCTTCAATTCCGCCACAAAGGTCGGCGCCGCCAGACTGAACTCGTCCAGGCCATCCTTCGAGTGCACCACCAGCACGTGCTTGCTGCCCATACGCTGCAAGACTTCGGCCAGCGGCCGGCACAACGCCTGATTGAACACGCCCACCACCTGATGCTTCACGCCGGCCGGATTCGTAAGCGGGCCGAGCATGTTGAACAGCGTACGCAAGCCCAGCTCCCGGCGCGGGCCGGCGGCGTGCTTCATGGCGCTGTGATGGGTCTGGGCGAACATGAAACCGATGCCGACGTTGTCGATACAGCGTGCTACCTGAACCGGCGTCAGGTTCAAGTAGATACCCGCCGCCTCCAGCAAATCGGCGCTGCCGCTTTTGCCCGAGACCGCACGGTTGCCGTGCTTGGCCACAGTGCAACCGGCCGCCGCGACCACGAACGAGGAAGCGGTCGAGACGTTGAAGATGTTTGCACCGTCACCGCCGGTACCCACCACATCGACGACGCCATCGAGGGTCTTGAGTTCGACTTTGTCCGCCAGCTCGCGCATGACCGACACGGCACCGACGATCTCGTCGATGCTTTCACTCTTCATACGCATGGCCATCATGAACGCGCCGATCTGCGCATCCGTGCATTGACCGGTCATGATTTCGCGCATGACATCGCGCATCTCATCGGTGCTGAGGTCGAGCTGTTCGACGATACGGCTCAGGGCTGTCTTGATATTCATGAAAAGTCCTTAGCGCGTGCCGCCGGTTTGTTTGAGGAAGTTAGCGAACAGCTCGTGACCCTGTTCGGTGAGGATCGACTCAGGGTGAAACTGGACGCCCTCGATGTTCAGTGTTTTGTGGCGCAGGCCCATGATCTCGTCGACCGAACCGTCTTCAAGCTGGGTCCAGGCGGTCAGCTCCAGGCAATCGGGCAGGGTTTCGCGTTTGACGATCAGTGAATGATAGCGGGTGACCGTCAGCGGATGGTTCAGGCCTTCAAATACGCCTTTATCCTCGTGGAACACCGGGCTGGTTTTGCCGTGCATGACCTGACGGGCGCGCACTACATCGCCACCAAAGGCCTGGCCGATGGACTGATGCCCCAGGCAGACGCCCAGAATCGGCAATTTACCGCCAAAATGTTTGATCACATCAATCGACACGCCGGCTTCGTTCGGCGTGCAAGGGCCTGGTGAAACGACGATCCGCTCAGGATTGAGGGCTTCGATTTCGGCAATGGTGAGCTCATCGTTGCGCACGACTTTGACCTGGGAGCCGAGCTCACCGAGGTATTGCACAACGTTGTAAGTAAAAGAGTCGTAGTTATCGATCATCAGCAACATGGCGTTAAGAACCTCTTGAATTCACTGACTTTAATACAGCCTTCGAATGATTTACCCGCAGTGTCCTGCACTTTGTCAGTCGCTGGAGTCGCGCTGCAAAGCGGTTTGTCTTGCGGGTAAAGAAGGCAAAGCGGTAAAGATCCGGCCGGGCCGGCAGAAGGATTCAGGCGCGCCAACGCCAACGGGCGTGTGCCTTGATGACTTGATCCAGAAGTTTGCTGACGATCAACACGGGGAAGGTCTCATTTATACGTCTTGGCACAGTAACTTAGCTGGGCAGAGCGTGCAATATGGGGCGATCGAAGCTCTTGAAACAATTGACGGGTTCGCGCCGAACGGCAACAGGCTCTATAGTTTTTGGCACTGTCGCTTTGCTCACTACAACAATAACAAACGGACTTGCTCATGATCAGACAGACGTTGGCTGTACCGCTTGCCGGCTGCTTGCTCGCTATGGCCTGCACCCAGGCGATCGCGGCGCCCAACCCTTATTCGAATTTCATCGTCTTCGGCGATAGCCTCAACGATGCCGGGCAGTTTACCGACACGGGCGGCCCTCCCGGCTCAACCCTGCGCTTCACCAACCGGACCGGACCGGTTTACCAGGACGGCAGCGGCGAAGCCTACTCCGCCAACTCGACCCAACTGCTGGGTGGAAGGCTCGGGTTTTCACCGGACCAGACGGCCGCGTCAACCTCGGCGGCGCGTGCGAACCAGGGCCTGCCGGACGGAAACAACTGGGCCGTTGGCGGTTACCGCACCGACCAGATCCTCACCTCGATCACCACCGCATCTGCCACGGGTGAACGCACGCGTTCGGGCTATCTGCCGACAAACAACTTCAGCGCCGATCCGAATGCGCTGTATTACATCTCCGGGGGCGGGAACGATTTTCTTCAGGGACGTGTACAAAGTGGCGCTCAGGCGAATGCCGCTGCGGATCGACTGGCCAACAGCGTCCAGGTTTTGCAGACCGCCGGCGCCCGGTACATCGTGGTATGGCTGCTGCCCGACCTGGGTTTGACGCCCGCCATCAATGGCACGCCCCAGCAGACACCCACCTCACTACTGAGCTCTGCCTTCAACCGGCAACTGGTCACCCGTCTCGCGGGGATCGATGCCGAAATCATCCCGTTGAACATTCCGTTGCTGTTGCAGGAAACCTTCGCCGATCCGGCTCGATTCGGTTTTGCTACAGGCCAGAACCTGACGGCGACTTGCTTCAGCGGTAACAGCTGCACCGAAAACGCTACGTATGGCATCAACAGTGCCAGCCCGGACCCCAGCAAGCTGATTTATAACGATGGGGTTCATCCGACCGAAGCCGGGCAAAAACTGATTTCCGACTACGCCTATTCCTTACTCGCAGCGCCTTGGGAGCTGACGTTGTTGCCGGAAATGGCCCACGCTACCTTGCGTGCGCACCAGGATGGACTGCGCAGCCAATGGCAATCGGACTGGGAGAACTGGCAGGCGGTCGGCCAATGGCGCGCGATTGTCGCCGGTGGCGGACAGCATCTGGATGTCGATAGCCAAAGCAGCGGCGCCAGCGCCGACGGCGACGGTTACAACCTGAATATCGGCGGTAGCTATCGTCTCAATGATGCCTGGCGCGTCGGTGTGGCGGCGGGGTTCTATCGTCAGAACCTGGAAGCAGGCAATAACGATTCGGACTACAAACTCAACAGCTACCTGGCCACCGCCTTCGCCCAGTTCCAGCAGAATCGCTGGTGGGCCGATGCCGCGTTGACCGGCGGCAAGCTGGATTACGACAACCTCAAACGCAAATTCGACCTGGGTGCCAGCGAAGGTGCGGAGAAAGGCGATACCGATGGCGATCTCTGGGCCTTCAGCACTCGCCTTGGCTACGACATTGCGCAACCGGGCAGCGAGTGGCACCTGTCGCCGTTCATCAGTGCCGATTACGCAAAAGTGGAAGTCGACGGCTACTCGGAAAACAGCACTCGTTCCACAGCGCTGACCTTTGATGATCAGACTCGCGATTCAAAACGTTTGGGCGCCGGTCTGCAGGGTAAGTATCAGATCACCCCGCAGACTCAAGTGTTCGGCGAGTACGCGTATGAGCATGAATACGAGGATGACACTCAGAAAGTGAACATCGCGCTCAACAGCCTGCCGTCCCTGGACTTCAAGCTGGACGGCTATACACCGCAAAGCCACTTGAATCGCGTGAGCCTGGGGGTCAGCCACAAGTTGACGGCCGATCTGGCACTGCGTGGCGGATACACGTTCCGCAAGGATGATGACTTTACCCAGCAAGGGCTTACCGTTGGGGTTGCGCTGGACTTCTGATCCGGCAAACAGCAGGCACAAAAAACGCGGCGCCCTCACAGGTGCCGCGTTTTTTTTATGCTGGGAGGCCCTTGTGGGAGCGAGCCTGCTCGCGAAAGCGGTGGGTCAGACAACATCAATGTTGGCTGTGCTGGCCTCTTCGCGAGCAGGCTCGCTCCCACAGGTTTTGCGTGAGCTCAGGCGTCCGGGGTTTGCTCGGCCAGGGCTACGGCGCGGAACATTGCGCGGCGCTTGTTCAGGGTTTCTTCCCATTCCAGCGCCGGTACCGAGTCGGCAACGATGCCGCCGCCGGCCTGCACGTGCAGTTCGCCGTTCTTGATTACCGCGGTGCGGATCGCGATCGCGGTGTCCATGTTGCCGTTCCAGGCGAAATAGCCAACGGCGCCGCCGTAGACACCACGCTTGACCGGTTCCAGTTCGTCGATGATCTCCATCGCGCGGATCTTCGGTGCGCCAGACAAGGTACCCGCCGGCAGAATCGCGCGCAGTGCGTCCATCGCCGTCAGCCCTGCCTTCAGTTGACCGGTGACGTTGGACACGATGTGCATCACATTGGAATAACGCTCGATCACCATTTTTTCGGTGAGTTTCACCGAACCGATTTCCGAGACCCGACCGGTGTCGTTACGACCCAAGTCGATCAGCATCAAGTGCTCGGCAATTTCCTTGTCGTCGGACAGCAGGTCTTTTTCCAGCGCCAGGTCAGCCTCTTCATTGGCGCCCCGAGGACGGGTGCCGGCGATCGGGCGCACGGTGATCAGGTTGTCCTCGACCCGCACCAGCACTTCCGGCGAACTGCCGACGACGTGGAAGTCGCCGAAGTTGAAGAAGTACATATAAGGCGTCGGGTTGAAGCAACGCAGCGCCCGGTAAAGATCGATCGGCGCAGCCTTGAAGTCGATCGACATGCGCTGGGACGGCACGACCTGCATGCAGTCACCGGCCAGGATGTATTCCTTGATGGTGTCGACGGCTTTTTCGTAATCGTCCTGGGTGAAGCTCGAACGAAACACCGGATCAGCAGACTGTTGCTTGCTGAAATCCAGGCCACGGCGCGGCGTGATCGGCTGACGGAGTTTTTCCAGCAGCTCTTCCAGACGCGCCTGACCTTGTTCGAAAGCATCGTCCTGCGAGGGATCGGCCAGGACAATCGCGTGCATCTTGCCGGCGAGGTTGTCGAATACCACTACCGCGTCAGAAACCATCAGCAGAATGTCCGGCACGCCCAACGGATCCGGGTTCGGGCACTTGCCCAGACGCTTCTCCACATACCGCACACAGTCGTAACCGAAGTAACCCACCAGGCCGCCGTTGAAGCGCGGCAGGCCAGGGATGGTCGGCACGTTGTAGCGAGCTTTGAATGCTTCGACGAAGGCCAGTGGATCTTCGGCTTCGTGGCTTTCGATCTCGATGCCGTCATGGGTCACGCTGATGTGATGGTCATGAACCCGCAGCACGGTGCGGCACGGCAGACCGATGATCGAGTAACGGCCCCACTTCTCCCCGCCCTGCACCGATTCCAGCAGGTAGGAGTTGGGCTCGTCGGCCAGCTTCAGGTAGATCGACAACGGCGTGTCGAAGTCGGCGAGGGTTTCGCAGGCAAGCGGGATGCGGTTATAGCCAGCAGCGGCCAAACGCAGGAATTCTTCGCGGATCATGGGGTAGCCTCGTGGCTTGAGGGTCTAACAGTCAGGTATGCAAACGCGCCGGTATGCCGGCCAGGAACAAGTCAGGCGCGCCAACGCCAGCGGGCCAGGGCCTTAATGACTTTCATCCAGAGTTTGCGAGTGACCACCACGATGGCGTTTCCAGAAGGGGGTTGAACAGCGTCGGGCAACGTTATCTCAGCGGCCGGATCCAGGCAACCGGGAATTAACTTGCGCAGATCGTCGATCACCAGCGCCGGCGACTCTTCGGCAATCGGCCGGCCATGGTTATAGCCGTAACTGAGCGCCACGCATTTGACCCCGGCCGCTTTTGCCGCCAACACATCACTGCGCGAATCGCCGACGAACAAGGATTGCGACGCCGGGATGTTGGTCATTTTCATCACGAAAAACAGCGCGGCCGGGTCCGGCTTTTTCTGTGGCAGGGTATCGCCGCCGATGATCAAGCGGAAATAACGGCCGATTTTCATCTGATCCAGCAGCGGCGCGACGAAGCGCTCCGGCTTGTTAGTGATCAGCGCCATCTCGACACCCTGCTTGTGCAGCCATTTCAGGGTGTCGCGCACGCCGGGGTAAACCACCGTCAGCTCGTGACCGTCCTCGTAAAAACCGTTGAACAGCTCCAGGGCATGCTCGGCCTCGACCTCATCGACACCCTCGGCGTCGATGTGGTTGGCCAAGGCCCGGCGTACCAGCGTGTGCACGCCGTTGCCCACCCACTCACGCACCGATTCGATGCCGGCCGGTTGACGCCCGAGTTTGAGCAGCATGTTATCCACAGCCGCTGCGAGGTCGGGGACCGAATCGATCAGCGTGCCATCCAGATCGAACATCACCAGCCGCGGCAGAGACCCCGGGAACAGCTGCTCAAAGCCACTCATGGACGGGCCAGCGCCAGTTCGGAACGCATCTTTTCAATCACCTCTTGGTAGTTCGGTGCATTGAAGATCGCCGAGCCGGCGACGAAGGTGTCGGCGCCAGCAGCGGCGATTTCACGAATGTTGTTCACGTTCACGCCGCCGTCGATTTCCAGGCGGATGTCACGCCCGGAAGCATCGATCAGCGCCCGCGCTTCACGCAGCTTGTCGAGGGTGCCGGGGATGAACTTCTGCCCGCCAAAGCCCGGGTTGACACTCATCAGCAGGATCATGTCGACCTTGTCCATCACGTACTTGAGCACGTCCAGCGGGGTCGCCGGGTTGAACACCAGGCCCGACTTGCAGCCACCTTCGCGGATCAGTTGCAGGGAGCGGTCGACGTGCTGCGTGGCTTCCGGGTGAAAAGTGATGTAAGTCGCGCCGGCTTCGATGAAGTCCCCGACGATACGGTCCACCGGGCTGACCATCAGGTGAGCGTCGATCGGCGCGGTCACGCCGTACTTGCGCAACGCGGCACACACCATCGGGCCGATGGTCAGATTCGGCACGTAGTGGTTGTCCATGACATCGAAGTGCACGAAGTCGGCGCCAGCGGCCAGGACGTTGTCCACTTCTTCACCCAGGCGGGCGAAGTCGGCGGAGAGAATCGACGGAGCAATTACGAAGGGCTGCATGACGCACCTTTTTTGAGCAGAATCACGATGGCGCGCATTGTATACCTCATGCTTTGAAGCGCGCACCGTGACGCGATAATCAGTAGGCCGCTCGGTAAATCTTCTCGATATCGACGGCACTCAATTTGCGCGGATTGTTGCGCATCAGACGCTCAATTCCCGCCGCTTCCACGGCCATGGCCGGGATGGCGTCTTCGGGTACGCCGAAGCTGCGCAGGCCCGGCGGGATTTCCACCGCCGCGCATAAATCGGTCATCGCCTCTACAGCCTTGTCCGCCGCGTCGTTGGCGCTCAGATGAGCGGTCTTCACTCCCATGGCCTCGGCGATATCTTGCATGCGCTCCACGCAGGCCATTTTGTTCCAGGTCATGACATACGGCAGCAGCAAGGCATTACTGACCCCATGGGCAATGTTGAAACGGCCGCCCAGCGGATACGCCAGCGCGTGCACCGCGCCGACCCCCGCATTACCAAACGCCATACCGGCCATCAGGCTGGCGGTGGCCATGTCTTCGCGGGCCTGGAGATTGGACGGATTGGCGTAAGCCTTCGGCAGCGCCTTGGCGATGAGCTTGATGGCGCCGATGGCCAGCGCATCGGTAATCGGTGAGGCGTTGAGCGACAGATAGGATTCGATGGCGTGCACCAGCGCATCGACGCCACTGGCGGCAGTGACACTGCGCGGACAGGTCAGGGTCATTTGCGGGCTGACCAGCGCTACATCCGGTAATAGATAGTCGCTGACGATGCCTTTCTTCAGCTGCGCGACCTTGTCGGAGAGAATCGCCACGTTAGTGACTTCCGAGCCGGTGCCGGCGGTGGTCGGGATGGCGATCAGCGGCGGGCCTTTGCGCGGCACCTGATCGATGCCGAACAGATCCTCCAGCGCCCCGTGATAACCGGCGTAGGCCGCGACACTTTTAGCGATGTCGATGGCACTGCCGCCGCCCAGGCCGATCAGTCCGTCATGCCCACCCTCGCGGTAGACCCGCATGCAGTCTTCGACGATGGCGATTTCCGGGTCTGGCAACACACGGTCGAAAATTTCGTAGGGGCGGTCGCCCAGCTGCGCCAGCGCCAGCTCGACCGTGCCGGACTTGACCAGTGCGGCATCGGTGACGATCAGCGGGTTGTCGATGTCCAGGCGTGTCAGTTCAGCCGCCAGTTGCTCGATGGCACCGGCGCCGGTGATCAGTTTGTGAGCGATTTTGAAAGAGCAAAGACTCATGTGCGCAGCCTCTTATAGATAGGGGAGCTGGGCACAAGCGTAGCTGGGGATTTGCGGTTGTCTGCCATTCAGGGCGCGAATGACATCTTGCGCCGCCCAAGGCAAGACGGCTCCTCCTGCAAAATGATTTCAGGCGCCCATCGCCGGATCACTGATAGAGGACCTGCCTGTCTCGATGCGCCCCGAAAAACGCCGTGAAAAAGCGCTGTCCGTATCACTGCTAACGCTGAAGTCGTACCAGCGGCCACTCTCATCAAGCGACCATACCCGCTCGGCACTCTGACCGCTCTCGAGCCGAACCGCCCAAGGGCTGTCATTTCGATAGGCTTCAGGGCGCAGGGTTACCGTGCATGGCTGCGATCCCGTATTGAGCAAACGTACGTGCAAGCGATCCGCCACGTAATAAACACGAACTTCCGGATGAGCGCCACTTTCCGCAAGCCGTGTGGCATTACCCGTGAAATGCCGATGAAAACCATTGGGCCCCAGCACCCACAAGTCGTACAAAGCCGGGTTGCCCGACACGTCCCAATCATCTTCCAGTGTTTCGCCAACACCAACCATGTATCGGCGGGGTAGCCGATCAAGATGAAGCCTGTCGTAGACATGCAGGACGGCACCTGTCTCGCCATGGTTAACAAAATACAGCTGCATGCCCTTCTCGCCAGGCTTGAGTTCAGCACTGACGTAAAGCTCATAGGGCAGAGCGCACGAAGGCCGGGTACCTGCTGGCCGGGGTGGCATGACAGGCGTCTGAGGTACTGGCGTATAGTCCAGTTTTTCCTGAACCGAACGCAACTGGTCGGCTTGCGCCCGGGATTTGCAACCGTCCAACGTCGGGATCTCATCGTTGGGCGCTGCAAAATCGAAGACGCTCGTCAGATCCCCACAAACGGCACGTCGGTATGGGCTGATATTGGGTTCGTCGACACCGAATCGCGCCTCCAGAAATCGTAGTATCGATGTATGGTCGAATACTTGTGAGTTGACACGTCCGCCGCGACTCCAGGGCGAGATGACAAAACAAGGCACCCGCATCCCCGGCCCAAAGACTTTCCCGTCCGGTTGAGGCTGCCCCTGAGAGCCTGGGGGCTTGGGCTGACGAAAGTACTCGAAAGCCATCTGTTCATCCGTCAGGGTGGTTTTACCGGCGAACGATTTGCCGTCGGCTCGCGGTGAGGGGGCTGACGGCGAAGGGATATGATCGAAGAATCCGTCGTTTTCATCGTACGTGACGATCAACACCGTTTTACTCCAGACCTGCGGGAATGACGTCAAAGCGTCCAGTAAGGCCTGGATATACCACCCTCCTTGCACCGGACTTGATGAGCCGGGATGTTCGCAATAGGTTTTCGGTGCCGAAACCCAAGAGACTTGCGGCAACCTGCCCTCCTTTACATCTAGTTTGAACGACGCTAGATACTCATCAGGATTGCGGCCCGGCATGGTATTGGCGATCCCCTTGTATAACGGATTGCCAGGATTATCCTTGAGCGGGTCATATCCACGAAAAGACCTGTCGATGTTATTGGCAACCGGATTGCTGGAGGCTTCGTTCGCCCGTCGATATTGTTTGAACGCGCAATGCAGGTTGTCGCCCCATTCGTCGGGCATGTTCTGATAGGAAATCCAACTGACGCCAGCCTGTTCAAGGCGCTCGGCGTAGGTCTTCCATTCGTATCCGAGTATCGAATCGCGCAGCACGTCCCACTCGTTCTTGACGAAAGCAACATTGGCGCCCGTGGGCCCGTTGGTTCCCGTAAAGAAGAACGAACGGTTGCCATTGGTGCCCGCATGCATCGCGCAGTGATAGGCGTCACACAGCGTAAAAGCTTGTGCGAGAGCGAAATGGAAAGGAATCTCTGCCTGCTGGTAATACCCCATGGAGTCTGCTCTTTTGTACCTCGGCCATTCGTGCAGTCGCCCATCGCCCCAAGCGCTCTGACCATCGACCCAGTCATGCGGTGTGCTGATCGCCCGCTGGGCGTTATACATCTGCCCATCAAGGTGATAAGGCGTCAGATGGCTGCCCGACGCCGTTGTTTGTTGCCAGACACTGCTCCCTTGAGGCACCGGAATGGTGAAGCGATCAGCAAAACCACGAACGCCGGTCAGTGTCCAAAGTAGTGATCAAAGGAACGGTTCTCCTGCATGAGGATCACCACATGTTCGACATCCATCAGCGTGCCGGTTCTGTTATTGGCCGGGATCGAGTAAGCCCGCTGAATGCTGTCAGAAACGTTTGTTTCAGTGTCCATACTTGCACCTCACCAAGATTCCAGGCCGGGTCAAATTCGATAGAACGTATGAATACTGCCGGGGTGGGACTTCACGCCGTTGAGTGTCTGGGTCACTCGCACCTTGTTTTCCCTCAGCCAGGAATCGACGGGGGTGAAAATCCACTCATCGCCGTGAATCTCGAAAGTCCCTTTGACAGGCACACCGCAGACATCCTGTACCGTGTAGACAGCCCCTGGGGCGCCTTTGCCCTTGATGGCCTGCACGGGGTGTGCACTGCCTTGATCGGCCGGATCGGTGATCACGGGAACGGGCGGGCGCACGCTGAATGCACGCAACTCGCTTTGCGGTGCATTGAGAGCGCTCCCCCGCTTGAGCCTGATCTGATGCAAACCTGGCTCCCAAAACCTGGCAGGCCTGAAAGTCCAACGGCCGGTCTCCTTTGAAAACTCTCCGGCGATCGGTGTACCGACTTCATCCAACAGCTGCAGGTTTATAGCGCTCTGGTCGGAGCCAGTGATGAGTTGATCCTGAGCTGTGAACGAATAGGGAAGCGGCCGCAAAATCAGCGGAGGTGGTACGAACGGGGAAAGAGCCACCGTGAAGTTCAAAGGTTCACTATACGGCGAGGTAACGCCTGCAAGACTCTGCTGCACCTTGATGGCCTTTTCCCCATCGCCCCAGACTGTGGGCGAGGTGTAAGACCATTGTTTACCGGTGACTTCGACATACGCCCACCAGCTTTCTCCAGGCAGGGCACTTTTCACCCAGACGCTGGCACCTTCGGCGCACGTGCCGCTGATCGTCGGGTTGTTGCCCGTCACTGCACCAGGTGCTGGAGAACGGATGACTGGTACTGCAAAAACCCTGAACGCGCGCGACTCACTGTAGGGCGAGGTAGCGCCTCCAAGACGCTGCTGCGCCTTGATGGCCTTTTCCCCATCGCCCCAGGCTTTGAACGAGGTGTAACTCCATTGTTTACCGGTGACTTCGGCATACTCCCACCAGCTTTCTCCAGGCAGGGCACTTTTAACCCAGACGCTGGCACCCTCGGCGCACGTGCCGCTGATCGTGGGATTGGAATCCGTCGTTTCATTTCGCTGAGGCGCTTCAACAGTCGGTGCGAGAAGTTCAGTAATCTGTTGGTCTGACATGTCGTTCAATCGCCATGAGAGTGCTCATGGAGAGATTACGACTGGAAAAGCACGCACCGCACCTGACAGTTCTGACAGTGCCGACGAACGGTAAAATGGGCAGTGCCCCCCTTCTGAGGGGCACAAACCGTCAGACCTGCGCCGTACGCAGTTTCTCGCTGCGGCCGCGCAGCCATTCCAGGGTCAGCAGCAGGATCACCGAGAAGGCAATCAGCAACGTCGCCGCCGCCGCGATGGTCGGGCTGAGGTTTTCGCGGATGCCGCTGAACATCTGCCGTGGCAATGTCGCTTGTTCGGGACCGGCGAGGAACAGCGTCACCACCACTTCATCGAACGAAGTCGCGAAGGCAAACAGCGCACCGGAGATCACGCCGGGAGCAATCAGCGGTAAGGTCACCCGACGGAACGCCGTCAGCGGCGAAGCACCCAGGCTCGCAGCAGCGCGCACCAGATTCTGATTGAACCCCTGCAAGGTCGCCGACACGGTAATGATCACAAACGGCACGCCCAACACCGCATGCACCACGATCAGCGAGAAGAAGCTGTTGCCCAGACCCAGTGGCGCGAAGAACAGATAGCTCGCCACACCGATGATCACCACCGGGACTACCATCGGCGAAATTACCAGCGCCATCACCAGCGCCTTGCCGGGGAAGTCGCCCCGCGTCAGGCCGATTGCCGCCAGCGTACCGAAGATCATCGCCAAAACAGTCGCCGCCGGGGCAACGATGATGCTGTTCTTCAGTGCTCGCATCCATTCCGCCGAGGCGAAGAAGTCCTGATACCAGTGCAGCGAGAAGCCTTGCAGCGGATAGACCAGGAAACTGCCCGAGTTGAACGACAGCGGAATAATCACCAGCACCGGCAGAATCAGGAACAACAAAATCAAGCCGCAGAGAATCCGCAAGCTGTAGAACCACACCCGCTCAATGGGCGACATATAAGGACTCAGCATTTCGTTCTCCCCTTAGCTCAGGCGCAGGCGACTGGCGCCCACCAGCCAGCTGTAAATCAGATAAAGCACTACGGTCGCCAACAGCAGCAGCCCACCGAGTGCGGTCGCCATGCCCCAGTTGATGCTGGTATTGGTGTAGAAGGCGACGAAGTAACTGACCATCTGATCGTTCGGGCTACCCAGCAAGGCCGGGGTGATGTAGTAGCCGATGGCGAGGATGAACACCAACAGACAACCGGCGCCGACACCGGCATAGGTCTGCGGGAAGTACACCCGCCAGAAACTGGCGAACGGGTGGCAGCCGAGGGAAATCGCGGCGCGCATGTAAGTCGGCGAGATGCCTTTCATCACGCTGTAGATCGGCAGAATCATGAACGGCAGCAGGATGTGCACCATGGAGATGTAAACCCCGGTGCGGTTGAACACCAGTTCCAGCGGTTTATCGATGATGCCCATCGCCATCAGGCCGCTGTTGATCAAGCCACCCGACTGCAGCAACACGATCCACGCGGCGACCCGCACCAGGATCGAGGTCCAGAACGGCAGCAGCACCAGAATCATCAGCAAGTTGCTTTGCCGTGATGGCAAGTTCGCCAGCAAGTAGGCCAACGGATACGCCAGCACCAGGCAGATCACGGTGATGATCAGCCCCATCCAGAAGGTGCGGGCGAAGATGTCGAGGTAGATCGCTTGGTCTGGGGTGGCCGGGGCCACTTCACCGAGGTCGTCGATACGGTGGTCGACCGCCGCCAGCAGGTAGTACGGGGTAATGCTGCTGGTGTTACGGCGCACGGCTTGCCAGTAGGCCGGGTCGCCCCAGCGCTCGTCGAGACCTTCCAGCGCTTCTTTATAAGAGGCCGGTTCGGTGGCGAACGGTAAGGCACGTGCAGTTTTGGTCAGCAGGCTGCGGTAGCCGGCCAACTCCATGTTCAAGCGCTTGGACAGGTCGCCCAGGGTCTGATTCTTGCGGGCTTCAGCGAGGTCTTCGCTGGCCGCCTTATAAACCGGTTCAGCGGGCAAGCCTCGGCCATCCCAACTGGCGATAGCCACCACGGTGCGCGGCATGCCGCCGACCACTTCCGGGTTACCGACACTTTTGTAGAGCAGCGCCACGATGGGCACCAGGAACACCAGCAACAGAAACAGCACCAACGGCGCGATCAAGGCTTGTGCTTTCCAGCGGTTGATCCGCTCGGCGTGCTTGAGCCGCTGCTTCAAGGTGGGGTCGGTGCCCGCGTTCAGGGGAATGGCGGTGGCCATGGCGTACTCCGGAAATCTTTGATCGTTACAGAGGCAGGCACTCCCTGTAAGGGAGGCCACCTCTGTTCTTGTTAGCTACACATCGCCCCTGTAGGAGCATGGCTTGCCCGCGAAAGCGTCGGCACATTCAACATTAATGTTGACTGACACACCGTCATCGCGGGCAAGCCTTGCTCCTACAGGAGTGGATAAGCCCACGGGGTGGTCTTATTTTGCAGCCCAGGAATTGAAGCGCTGTTCCAGTTGCTCACCGTTGTCAGCCCAGAAGCTGACGTCGATCTGCACCTGGTTGGCGATGTTTTCCGGGGTGGTCGGCATGTCTTTCAGGACATCCTTGGCCAGCAACGGTACGGCTTGAATGTTGGCCGGGCCGTAGGCAATGTTTTCCGAGTAGGTCTTTTGCTGCTGCGGAGCTACCGAGAACGCGATGAATTTCTTCGCCGCTTCGGCGCGCTTGGCGTCCAGACCTTTCGGAATAGCCCAAGCGTCGAAGTCGTAGATACCGCCGTTCCACACGACTTTCAGGTTGCTTTCTTTCTGCACGGCAGCGATCCGGCCGTTGTAGGCCGAGCTCATGACCACGTCGCCGGAAGCGAGGTACTGCGGCGGTTGCGCGCCGGCTTCCCACCACTGGATGCTTGGCTTGAGTTCATCAAGTTTCTTGAACGCGCGGTCCTGACCATCCTTGCCGGCCAGTACTTTGTAGACGTCTTTCGGCGCAACGCCGTCGGCCATCAGAGCGAATTCCAGGGTGTACTTGGCGCCTTTACGCAGGCCACGCTTGCCCGGGAATTTCTTGGTGTCCCAGAAATCCACCCAGCCGGTCGGTGCGGAAGCCAGTTTGTCGGCGTTGTAGGCCAGCACGGTCGACCACACGAAGAAGCCCACGCCGCATGGCTGGATAGCGCCTTTGACGTAGTCTTCAGACTTGCCGAACAACGCCGGATCAAGTTGCTCGAACATGTCCTCGTCGCAACCACGGGACAGTTCTGGCGATTCAACTTCTACCAGGTCCCAGGACACGCTCTTGGTGTCGACCATGGCTTTGACCTTGGCCATCTCACCGTTGTACTCGCCCGCCACGATCTTGCCGTTACCTGCCGCTTCCCACGGTGCGTAGAAGGCTTTGACCTGCGCTGCCTTGTTCGCCCCGCCAAAGGACACCACGGTCAGGTCCGGGCCCGCCGCCATTGCGTGTGCCGCACCGATCATGCCCATGACCAAAGCGGTGAATTTCAGGGATCTCAACATTTATTGTTCTCTCCACGTGCAGGGTTGGTGTTGTTGAAGCAGGGGGCGATCAATGCGCCTCTAGAAGTGGGTCGAGCGCGCGAACGTGTTCGACCTGCCAGCCAAGCGGTACCACGTCGCCGACGGCCAGCGCGGGATCGAGCTCGGCAATCGGTTGTTTCACAAAGAAATCGGTCTTGCCGCAGACTTCCAGGCGAACACGGACGTGGTCGCCCAGGTAGATGAATTCCGCCACCCTCCCCGAGAAGCGGTTGACGCAGGACTCGCTGGAGCCGTTGAGGCTCACGCGTTCCGGGCGAATCGACAGCGTGACGGGTTCGCCGGTCTTGCCGACGTTAACGGCCAGGGCTTCAACCTTTTCACCGCGCCCTAACTCAACCACGCAGCGGTCGCCGGTGTGACTGTGCAAGCGGCCATTGAGGCGGTTGTTCTCGCCGATGAAGTTGGCGACGAAGGTGTTTTTCGGCTCTTCGTAGAGGGTGCGCGGCGGTGCGATCTGCTGGATCTCGCCCTGGTGGAACACGGCAACGCGGTCGGACATGGTCAGGGCTTCGCCCTGGTCGTGGGTCACGTAGACCACGGTCACGCCGAGGCGCTGGTGCAGGTGCTTGATTTCCATCTGCATGTGTTCGCGCAATTGTTTGTCCAGTGCGCCGAGGGGTTCGTCCATCAACACCAGTTGCGGTTCGAACACCAAGGCGCGGGCCAGGGCCACCCGCTGCTGCTGACCGCCGGACAGTTGCGCCGGGTAGCGCTGGGCGAAGGTGTCGAGCTGGACCATGCTCAGGACTTTTTTGACCTTGTCGCTAACATCGCTCTTGTTCAAGCCGCGCACGGTCAACGGGAACGCCAGGTTCTCGGCGACCGTCATGTGCGGAAACAATGCGTAGTTCTGGAACACCATGCCGATGTCGCGCTTGTGCGGCGGCACGTTGTTGATGGAACGCCCGGCCAGCTGGATTTCGCCTGCGGTCGGTGTTTCGAAACCGGCGAGCATCATCAGGCTGGTGGTCTTGCCGGAGCCGGACGGCCCGAGCAAGGTGAGGAATTCGCCTTTGCGAATCTCCAGGTTGAGGTCTTTGACGATCAGGTTCTCGCCGTCGTAGCTTTTTTGTACTCCACGAAAGCTGACCAGAATATCGCTGGCCCCTGCGCTTGAATCGACCTGGCTCATACCCACACCTTTGTTGTTGATGACTGCTATGGACTAAGCCTAGTGGACGATGCCGACCACGCAAATCGGGGCGCAGGAGAGAATGGCCTCAGCCGGATGGAAGGTTGGGGGTAGGGATTGCCCTACAAGGATGGCGCGTTTTGACCAACACAGCGTCAAACGGTCAGCTGCAAGCCACAAGTAAAGGCAAAAGCGATTCGGAGGGATGTCGCAAATGGATATGCGCCGCACATCCCTGTAGGAGCGAGGCTTGCCCGCGAAGCTTTTGGCGTCAGTGAAATCGCCTTCGCGGGCAAGCCTCGCTCCTACAGGGAATGCATGCGGTTTTTATAGGAGTTTGTGCTCCATCGCGTACTTCACCAGTTCCGCCAGGGAGGTGATGTTGAGTTTCTGCATCAGCCGCGCCTTGTGGGTGCTGATGGTTTTGCTGCTCAGGGCCAGCTGCTGGGCGATGTCGTTGACGTTGGCGCCTTGGGCCAGGCGTTCGAACACCGAGAATTCGCGCTCGGACAGCAACGAGTGCAACGGCCGCGAATCGGTCAGGCCGACTTCGAAGACCATGCGGTCGGCAAGGTCCGGGTCGATGTAACGCCCGCCCGCCGCGACCTTGCGGATCGCCGTCAGCAACAGTGCCGGATCGCTGTCCTTGGTCGCATAACCCGCGGCGCCGACCTTCAACGCACGGGCGGCCATTTGCGCTTCGTCGTGCATCGACAACACCAGAATCGCCGGCGGATTGTTCAGTGCACGAATACGCGGAATCGCCTCCAGCCCATTAACCCCAGGCATGGAGATGTCCAGCAAGACCACTTCGCAGGGAACATGGCGCAAGGTCTCGAGCAACTGCTCGCCATTGCTCGCCTCCCCTACCACCAGCAAATCCTTGGCCAGGCCGATCAATTGCTTGATGCCTTCGCGGACGATGGTGTGGTCTTCGGCTACCAGTACACGGATCACTTACTTCTCCTCATCCAGCGGCACTCGCACGCTCAGGGTCGTGCCTTCACCCGGTTCACTCTCAAGCGACAACTGTCCGCCCATGATCAACACCCGTTCGCGCATGCCGACTACCCCAAAGGATGTCGACCTACCGGTGGCAGGGACAAATCCTACGCCATCATCACTGACGGTCAGACACAACTCGTCGCCTTCCAGCGCCAATGTCAGTTCGACAGTATGCGCCTGGGCATGGCGCATGACATTGGTCAGCGCTTCCTGAAGGATCCGGAACAGGCCAATCGCCTTGGCATCACTGAGCACCGGCAGATTCTCCGGCACCTGCACCAGACACGGAATCTGCGTGCGCGCCTCGAATCGGCGAGCCTGCCACTCGATGGCCGAGGCAATCCCGGCGTCGAGAATCGGTGGCCGCAGTGCCGTAGCTACATCGCGAACCAGTTGGAACAACTGAGCGATCAGTCGCTTCATGCTGTTCAAGCGTTCGTTCAGACCGGGGTCGAGCTGGGCGTAGGCCAGTTCACACATCGACGTTTCCAGTTTGAGCACGGTCAACATCTGACCCAGTTCGTCGTGAACTTCCCGGGCGATGCGGGCCTTTTCCTCTTCCCGCACGCTCTCCAGGTGCGCGGACAACTCACGCAGCTGTTCGCGAGAGCTGGCCAGTTCCAATTCGATGCGTTTGCTCTCGCTGATGTCCCAGACGATCCCGTCCCAGACATAGGCGCCGTCTTCGAGTCGGCGGGTGATGGCCTTGATCTCGGCCCAGCGCTGTTCGCCCGAACGGGTGAGAATCCGTCCCTGCCACGACCAGTCACTGTCGGTATCCAGCGCATGGTCCTGGGTTTGGTGATAACTGCCCTTGTCGGCCGGGTGCACCAGGCTGCGCAAGCCTTTGTCGCGATGGGCCAGGGTGGCCGGTGAGTAACCCACCAGGCTCTCGCTGCCTTCACTGATGTAGGCAAAGTCGATCTGCCCCGTCACCGGTGCCCGCTCCAGACGAAAGACCAGTCCTGGAACGTTGGCGGCGATCCCTTGCAGACGCGCTTCGCTTTCCTGCAACGCGGCCAATGCACGGCGGCGCTCGGTGACGTCGTTGAGGTAAACCACCAGGTATTCGCCGTCGCGAAACCGCAAAAAGCTCAGCGAAACATCCACCGGCAGATTGCTGCCATCCGCCCGCACACAGTTGGTTTCGAAACTTTGTGGGCCTTCCTCGCTGGCCCGGGCGCGTTTCCACAGGTTCAGCCAGCGGTCCATGTGCAAGCCGGGCTCGAAGTCGATCAACGGCCGATCAATGATCCCGCCCGCCGGATAACCCAGCATGGTTTCGGCCGCGCGATTGGCGTAGCGCACATGGCTGTCCCAGTTGACCCAAAGGATACCGACGGTGCTCTGGTCGATGGAAAACTGCGTGAGGCTCAAGGCTTCTTCGCTGGCGGCACGCAGCGCAATGTCTTCGCGCGCGGCCCGCAAACGTTGCTCAAGACTGTGCTGCTGCCGACGCTGCCAGAACACGATGGCCATGCTGCTGAGCATCAACACCACCAACAGCAGGCAGAGGTTTTGCCAGAAACCCGGGGACTCGGTCAGCCTCGGGTATTTGGGTTGCAGCCATTGGTTGTGCAGTTGCTCCAGGTCCTTGGCCGGGATCGCCCGCAACGCGCTTTCGACGATGCCGGCCAGTTCCGGCCAGTCCCGGCGCGTGGCCACCCGCAACAGTTGCGGCAAGCCGATATCACCGACCACCACCAGCCCGGCGAACTCAGGTTCGGCGGACAAACGCCCCAGCTGCGCTTCGTCGACCACGGCGTAACTGGCCTGCTGACTCAACAACAGTTGCAGTGCCTGGCGCTCGATCGGTACGCCTTGAAGGTTCAGGTGCGGGTAATTGCTGCGCAGGTAATCGGCGGTGGCGCCGGGCATGCGCACGGCGACGCGGGTCTGGCTGTCGAGTTTTTCCAGCTCTACCACGCCGGTGCTTTTCTGGTCGCTGACCACCAGTTGCGGCACCCGCATATACGGGTCGGAAAACTGCCAGAGCCGCAGGCCACCGGGTGTTTGGGTCAGCCCCGGAGCGATGTCGATTTCACCCTCGCGCGCGGCGTCTTCCAGGTGCGCCAGGTCGGGAAAGTTGCGCCAGCTCAGCTCGACGTTGAGCGCCTTGGCCAGCCACTTCATCAGCTCGACATTGACCCCGGACAAACGCTGCAAGCGGCGATCGTATTGGGCGTAGGGCACTTGCAACACCAGCCCCACGCGCAATTCGCCATGTTGCGCCAGCCATTGCTGCTGGCCCGCGGACAATTGCGCGACGTGCACCGGTGGCGCGGGAGCCGCCCAGCCCATCAAGGGAAACCACAAACAGCCGATAACCCACAGGCAGCGAAAACGCATCATCGAAATCTCACACACTGACAAATACTGACCAACCCATTAGGCTGCCGGAATAACTTCTGGCCTGGAATATCCGATGCCCCCTGTCTACCGCCTGGCACTGCCAGCATTGTGCCTGTCGCTGATCCTGCCTTGTGCCTTTTCCGTCGAGGCCGCCGACCCGGCGCCTACCACTACGGGAACACCCGCCGAAGAAAAACCGGTCGAGCGCCAGCCGCTGCTTGAGCGTAGTCAGGAAGAAGCGTCTGCACTTGAGCGACAGATCCCGGCTCAGGAACAGCAGCAACTGCAAGCGGGCAGCGACACGTTTCTGGCCTTGTGGAAACCGGCCAATTCCGGCGAACCCAAAGGCGCGGTGATTATCATCCCGGGCGCCGGCGAAACCGTTGACTGGCCGCAAGCAATAGGTCCACTGCGACGTAAATTGCCGGACGCCGAGTGGAGCAGCCTGAGTATCACCTTGCCGGACCTGCAAAGCGATGCCATTGCGCCGCGTATCGTAGAAGTGGCCCTCACACCAAAAGCCCCTGACGCCGGCAGCAAAGACTCGACCACCGCCGCGCCCATCGAACAAGCGGCGGGCGGTGAAGCGGAGGTGGCGGACAAGGCGATCGCCGAAACCACCGAGGAACAGGCCAAAGCCGACGTCGAACGAATCTTCGCCCGCATCGACGCCGCGATTGCCTACGCCGAACAGCAAAGCGCTCGCCGCATTGTCGTACTGGGGCATGGCACTGGCGCTTACTGGGCCGCGCGCTACCTGAGCGAGAAGCAGCCCTCGCAAGTGGAGAAGTTTGTGATGGTCGCCGCTCAGATGCCGGCGAAAGCCAAACCAGAGCTGGTCGAACTGACACCGACCCTGAAGCTGCCCACCGCAGACATCTTCTATATGGACAAGCCGCTGGATCGCAACCTGGCGCTGGAACGCTTGCAGTCCAGCAAACGGTTGAAGACTTCGGGGTTCAGTCAGGTATCGCTCAAGGCTTTGCCGGGTAATTCCAAGGCTGAGCAAGAGCAGCTGTTCCGTCGGGTGCGGGGCTGGTTGAGTCCACAGAACGCGGTGAACTGATAGATCGCAGCGGCGCCATCGTCGGATCGCCGCCTTACAGACAGCTACCGAAAATCCCGCCGCTCACGAATCAATGTGTAGGCGCTATGCAGTTCGCGAGTCTTGTCAGTGGCTTCGCGCACCTGCAGCGCCGTCGCACCGCTGCCGGCGATCTTGTCCGGGTGATGGCGACTCAGCAGGCGTCGATAAGCACGCTTGATCTGCGCCGGCTCGCTGGTCGCCGAAACGCCCAAAAGCCGCAGAGCATCTTGATAAGTCAGCGCGCTGCTGGCCTGTGCAAACTTGTGCCGCTCGTAATCGGCCGACAGCGCCAGCACCTGCCGCGACGTCCAGCCCAGCCATTTACCCCACTGTCTGATCAGCTCTCGCTCAGCGCTACCGGCGCGGCCATCAGCCCAAATCATCCGCCAACAGGCGCGCAAGACGCCTTCGGCCGCATGGGGCTGAGCGCCCAAGCGGCGCAAATAACCGCGCAACCGGTCATCTCCCGACTTGCCGCGATTGAACGCGGCAATGGCCCGACGCTGGGCCGACTCGGTCATGTCCAGCGAACGCATTTCCTGACGGGCCTGCTGGATGTGGCCTTCCACCACCCGTCCATCGCACTTGGCCAGCCGCCCCAACAACACAAACAGCAGTTCATCGTTGCGCAGCACCGGGCGGCCACCGAGCTTTTCTCGCAAGTGCGCCCAGCTCTGCAAGTGCAAGTGCCGATCCAGCACCTGCCCCAACAAGGCGCCAAGCATGGCCCCCGGAATGCTGGCGATGTAAAAGCCCGCTCCGGCTCCAATCAGAGTCCCTGGCCACAACATGTCAGCGTCTCGCTTCTAACAGGGTTTCGACTTCAGCCAGACGTTCGTGAGTGCCAACATCCACCCAATGTCCATTCAAGTGCTCGCCGGTGACGTGTCCATCGGCCATGGCCTTGCGCAGCAGCGGTGCAAGCTTGAAGGCGCCGGCGGAGCAACCGTCGAACAGCTGCGGGTGCAGGACCGCGATGCCGCTGTAGGTCAGGGTTGCAGTGTCCGGTTGACCGTCGCGTACTTGCCCGTCGATCAGACTGAAATCGCCGGTCGGGTGATGGGTCGGGTTGTCCGCCAACACCAAATGCGCCAGCCCGGTGATGGGTTGGTGCAACACGCTGAAGTCGTAGTCGGTCCAGATGTCACCGTTGACCACCATAAAGGCCTCGTCACCCAGCAACGGCAGCGCGCGGAAAATCCCGCCTCCGGTTTCCAGTGGCTCACCTTCCGGCGAGTACTGAATACGTACGCCGTATTGCGAGCCATCACCCAGGTAGTTTTCGATCAGTTGGCCGAGCCAGGCATGGTTGATCACCACCTCGGTAAACCCCGCCACCGCCAAGGCTTTCAAGTGATACTCGATCAACGGTATACCGCCAGCGCGAACCAGCGGTTTCGGCGTGGTCAGGGTCAGCGGGCGCATGCGCTCGCCTTTGCCTGCTGCCAGAATCATCGCCTTCATGCATTCGCTCCAGCACGCAGACTCAGCAGCAACACATCCAGCTCGGCCAGTTCAGGACGGCGGGCGATCACGGCGTCTATATAAGCAAAGAAGCGCGGTACATCGCCGAGATAGCGCGGCTTGCCGTCGCGGTGGCAGATGCGGGCAAAGATGCCGATCACTTTCAGGTGCCGCTGCACGCCCATCAGGTCACTGGCACGCAGGAAATCATCAAAGTCGGGCTGAACCGGGATCCCGAGATCGCCCGCTTGCTGCCAGTAAGCTTCCAACCAGCCGCGCACACGCTCCTCGGGCCAGCTGAGGAACGCATCCTTGAACAGACAGGTCACGTCGTAGGTCACGGGACCATAGACTGCGTCCTGGAAATCCAGCACGCCGGGATTTGGCTCGCTGAGCATCAAGTTGCGTGGCATGTAGTCGCGGTGCACCAGCACTTTAGGCTGGGCCAGTGCGCTGTCGATCAATAGCTCAGTCACGTTCTGCCAGAGCATTTGCTGCGCCGAGTCGAACTCGATGCCCAACTCGCGCTTCACGTACCACTCAGGGAACAATTCCAGCTCTCGGCGCAGCAGCGCCACGTCATAACTTGGCAGCGGTGCAACCATCGGCAACTGCTGAAAAGCCAACAGCGCTTGCAGGGCATCCTTGAACAAATCGTCGGCATTTTCGCTGTCGATCACGTCCAGGTAAGTCTTGTTGCCCAGGTCATTGAGCAAAAGAAAACCACGTTCGAGGTCTTCGGCATAAATTTTCGGAACATTTATTCCGGATTTCGCCAGCAAAAAAGCGATATCCACGAAGGGTTTACAATTTTCCTGGGGCGGTGGCGCGTCCATCACGACGAAGCTTCTGCCCTCGCCTTCACAGCGAAAATAACGTCGAAAACTCGCATCGCTACTGGCCGCAGTCAACGTGGCCGGGGGTACGACGCCCCAGTCCTGTTCTGCAAAGAGGGCAGCCAATTGCTCATCGAGCCAAACTTTCAGGTGTTGCAAACGTACATCTTGGTCAGGCATTGCAAGGGTCTCCGACGGCGCTAGCCGTCAAGCGGGTCATGCTTTATTATCCAGCATCTTTTTCAGACCATCGAGAGGCGTGCGGCCCACACCGCGGGCAGATGGCACGCAGGAAGCCCGGACTAATAAGATGGCATTGAAATCCCCCGCGTTTCGTAAAAAATTTCCGTTGTTGGTTACCGGCAGTCTGCTGGCCCTGCAACCTCTAGCCACTTCGTTCGTGGTCGCCGCGGAACAGTATGACTGCTCAGTCTCTGCTTCGGGTGCCTGGAACTGTGCGCCAAAATCTCCAGCAGCTGCGCTGCCACCTCGCCCCGTCCATGACGGCAGTGCGGCGGTAAGCACGAGCGGCGAGACTCCGGCTGACAGCGGGTTTAGTCAAGACACCGGCGCCAAGCCTGTGCTGGTGACCGAATCCAAGGGCCGCGGCCTGAAGTCGCGTAGCGAAGACTACAGTCACCTCGACTGGGTTCCGCGCGAGAAGCTCACTGCAGCGCAATTGGCCGAAACCGGTCCTTACTGCGCTGGTTCCTATATCGAACCGATTCGTCCTGGCATGAATGACAAGACGAGTAAAAGTGACGCTCCGACCTTCCTCGGCGCCAAAGCCTCTCGCTATAAGCAGGATGAGCAAGTCGCGACCCTGGCGGGTGACGTGGTCATGCGTCAGGGCAGCATGCAGGTCGAAGCCGACGAAGCGAACCTCTACCAGGCCGAGAGCCGTGGTGAACTGAGCGGCAACGTCCGTGTTCGCGACAACGGCGCACTGATCGTTGGCGACCACGCCGACGTGCAGCTCGACACTGGTGAAGCCAAGGTCGACAACGCCGAATACGTGATGCACAAATCCCGTATCCGCGGTAATGCGCTGTACGCCAAACGTGCCGAGAACGCGATCATCCGCCTCAAGGATGGTACGTACACCACGTGCGAACCGGACAGCAACGCCTGGCAGCTCAAGGGCAACAACATCACCTTGAACCCGGCCACCGGTTTCGGTACCGCGACCAACGTGACGCTGCGGGTCAAAGACATTCCGGTTCTGTACACGCCGTACATCTATTTCCCGATCGACGACCGTCGCCAGTCCGGTTTCCTGCCGCCGACCATCGGCACCGGCACCGATACCGGCTTCATGCTGGTCACTCCGTATTACTTCAACCTGGCACCGAACTACGATGCCACGTTGTACCCGCGCTACATGAGCAAGCACGGGCTGTTGATGGAAGGCGAATTCCGTTATCTGACCCCGTCCAGCGAAGGTCAGTTCGGCGCCGCGTACCTCAACGACGAAGACACCGATCGCAGCAAGCAGACCGACTACCAGAAAAACCGCTACATGTATAACTGGCAGCACAAGGGCGGTCTCGACTCGCGCGTTCTGACACAAGTCGATTACACCAAGATCAGCGATCCGTATTACTTCCAGGATCTGCAAACCGATCAGATCGGCGTTAAAAGCTCTGATTTCGTGAACCAGCAGGGCTCTGTCACCTATCGTGGCGACAGCTACACCGCTCGCTTGAATGCACAGGCTTATCAGCTCGCGACCGTTTCGGACATTACGCCGTACGACCGCTTGCCGCAGATCACTTTCAATGGTCAGCTGCCGACTCACCCTGGTGGCCTGAATTTCGACTACGAGACAGAAGTCGTACGGTTTGACCGTGATTTGAAGGACGGTAACTTCGTAAACGAAGATGGCACCGTCGAACCGCGTCTTGATAACAACGTGACGGGACTGGCACGTGCCAACGGCGACCGCTTGAATCTCAAACCGGGTGTCAGCCTGCCGCTGGACTGGACTTATGGCTTCGTGAAGCCATCGCTCAAGTACCAGTACACCCAGTACCAACTGGATCTGGACGGTACCGGCAAAAGCCAGATTGACGCGCAAACCGCGGAGCAGCAAAAGCTCAACGGTACTTTCAGCAGCAGCCAGAACCGTGGCGTGCCGATTGCAAGCATCGACAGCGGCCTGTACTTCGATCGCAACACCCAATGGTTCGGCAAGAATTATCGCCAGACCCTCGAACCGCGCCTGTTCTACCTGTACGTCCCTGAAACGGATCAGGAAGACATTCCGGTATTCGACACCAGCGAATACACCTTCAACTACGCGTCGCTGTTCCGTGACAACCGCTTCTCCGGCGCCGACCGTGTCGGCGACGAGAACAAACTGTCTCTGGGCGTAACCAACCGCTGGATCGAAGACAATGGCTTCGAACGTCAACGCATCAGCGTTGGCCAGGCCGTGTACTTCAAGGATCGTGAAGTTCAGTTGCCAGGCATCGATGCAAAAACCCGCGACGATGCGCAGGCTAATGTCTCGCCTTATGCGCTGGAATACGAATATCGCTGGAACCGTGATTGGCGCACCACGGCCGATTACAACTGGGACCCGGACAGCCGCAGCCCTCGCTCGGGCAGCGCGATGTTCCACTACCAGCCTGAAGACAACCCGAACAAGGTCATCAACGCCGGTTATCGCTATCGCAATGACCAGGTCCGTTACGACCAGAACACCGGTAAGTGGCAAGTGGGCGGTGGTGACTACGGCACCCCGGGCCAACCTGGCTACGTGAAGGACTACTACAAGATTCAGCAGCACGATTTCTCGGTGATCTGGCCGATCGTGCCGCAATGGAACGCCATCAGCCGCTGGCAGTATGACTACAACCGTAACCGTACCCTGGAAGCTTTCGGTGGCTTCGAGTACGACAACTGCTGCTGGAAACTGCGCCTGATCAACCGTTACTGGGTTTCGTATGACGAGTTCAGTCAGAACGCCCCGGAAAACGAAAAAGGCGACCACGGCATCTTCCTACAAATTGTTCTGAAGGGACTCGGCGGCCTCACCGGCTCCAAAGTAGAGAGCTTCCTCGACAAAGGCATCCAAGGTTATCGTGAACGTGAAGACCAAGCTTTCTGATTGTCTGCGCCCGCTGATGCTGGGCGCGCTGTTCCTGGGTACCGCGGCGAACGCCGCGGTGCAGTCCATCGATAAAGTGGTGGCCATTGTCGACAACGACGTGGTCATGCAGAGCCAACTGGACCAACGCGTTCATGAAGTTCAGCAAACCATCGCCAAGCGCGGTTCTGCTGTACCGCCGGCCAACGTGCTGGATCAGCAGGTACTTGAACGTCTGATCGTCGAAAACCTGCAACTGCAGATCGGCGAACGTTCCGGTATCCGCATTACCGATGAAGAACTGAACCAGGCTGTCGGCACCATTGCCCAGCGCAACAACATGTCGATTGAGCAATTTCGCGCCGCTCTGACTCGCGACGGCCTGTCTTATGAAGACGCCCGCGACCAGATTCGCCGCGAAATGGTCATCAGCCGTGTGCGTCAGCGTCGTGTGGCCGAGCGTATCCAGGTGTCCGAACAGGAAGTGAAGAACTTCCTCGCTTCCGACCTCGGCAAAATGCAGCTGTCCGAAGAATTCCGTCTGGCCAACATCCTGATTCCTACGCCGGAAAGCGCCAACTCCGACGCTATTCAGAATGCAGCCAAACAGGCAGACGCGGTTTACCAGCAGCTCAAGCAAGGCGCTGACTTCGGTCAGTTGGCAATCGCCAAATCCGCGAGCGAAACCGCACTGGAAGGTGGCGATATGGGCTGGCGTAAAGCCGGTCAACTGCCACCTCCGTTCGATCGCATGCTGAGCACCATGGCTGTCGGCGACATTACCCAGCCAATGCGCACACCGGGCGGCTTCATCATCCTGAAAATCCTCGACAAGCGTGGCGGTGAGACCCAGGTACGTGATGAAGTGCACGTACGTCACATCCTGGTCAAACCTAGCCCGATCCGCGACGAAGCAAAAACCAAGGCGCTGGCTGAGTCGCTCTACACCCGCATCGAAGCGGGAGAAGATTTCGGCGAACTGGCGAAAAGCTTCTCGGAAGATCCGGGTTCCGCCCTCAACGGCGGCGACCTGAACTGGATCGACCCAAATGCTCTGGTTCCCGAGTTCCGCGAAGTGATGGCCAAGACCCCACAAGGTCAGCTGTCCAGGCCGTTCCAGACCCAATATGGCTGGCACGTTCTGGAAGTCCTTGGTCGTCGTGCCACTGACAGCACCACCCAGGCCCGCGAGCAGCAAGCAATGACCGTATTGCGTAACCGCAAATATGACGAAGAGCTGCAAACCTGGCTGCGTCAGATCCGTGACGAAGCGTACGTAGAGATCAAACTCCCTGGTGCAGACCAGGCAGCGCAGTGAAACCCAAACGTTTCGCGCTGACACCCGGCGAACCGGCCGGCATAGGTCCTGACCTGTGCCTGCTGCTCGCCTCGCAAGCCCAGCCACACCCCCTGATTGCCATTACCAGCCGCGACCTGCTCCTTGAACGGGCCGTGCAGCTGGGTGTGGTTGTCGATTTGCTGCCGGTCACCCCGGACAACTGGCCGGATGTGCCCGCGCCAGCCAACAGCCTGTATGTCTGGGATACACCGCTCAACGCCAAGGTCACCGCCGGGCAACTGGACAAGGCCAACGCGGCTTTCGTTCTGGAAACCCTGACTCGAGCTGGCCAAGGCTGCCTGGACGGGCATTTTGCCGGCATGATCACGGCCCCTGTGCACAAGGGCGTGATCAATGAATCCGGGATCGCCTTTTCCGGGCACACAGAATTTCTCGCCGACCTGACCCATACCGCACAAGTGGTGATGATGCTCGCCACTCGCGGATTGCGCGTGGCGCTGGTCACCACTCACCTGCCTCTTCGCGAGATTGCCGATGCGATCACGCCGGAGCGTCTGGAGCGAGTCACGCGAATTCTGCACGCCGATCTACAAGAAAAATTCGGCATTGCCCGGCCACGCATCCTCGTGTGTGGGCTCAACCCCCATGCCGGCGAAGGCGGACACCTGGGCCATGAAGAAATCGACATTATCGAACCTACATTAGAGCGCCTGCGTGGCGAAGGAATGGACCTTCGCGGCCCCCTGCCCGCCGACACTCTGTTTACCCCCAAATATCTGGAGCACTGCGATGCGGTGCTGGCGATGTACCACGACCAGGGCCTGCCTGTGCTGAAGTACAAAGGCTTCGGCGCGGCAGTCAACGTGACCCTCGGCTTGCCGATCATCCGTACATCGGTCGACCACGGCACTGCCCTGGACCTGGCCGGCAGCGGCAAAATCGATACCGGCAGCCTGCAAGTCGCCCTGGAAACCGCCTACCAGATGGCCGAGACCCGTTTATGACCGAGCATTACCAACACAAGGCGCGCAAACGCTTTGGCCAGAACTTTCTGCACGATGCCGGCGTTATCGACCGCATCCTGCGCGCCATCCGCGCCAAGCCCGAAGACCGACTGCTGGAAATCGGCCCTGGCCAGGGAGCGCTGACTGAGGGCCTGCTTAACAGCGGTGCCCAGCTGGACGTGGTGGAACTGGACAAGGATCTGATCCCGATCCTTAACCAGCAGTTCGCCGGCAAGAGCAATTTCAATCTGCATCAGGGCGACGCGCTGAAGTTCGACTTCACCAGCCTGAACGCCGCGCCGAACAGCCTGCGGGTGGTCGGCAACCTGCCGTACAACATCTCTACGCCGCTGATTTTTCACCTGTTGCATAACGCCAGCCTGATTCGCGACATGCACTTCATGCTGCAAAAAGAAGTGGTCGAGCGCCTGGCAGCAGGCCCCGGTGGTGGTGACTGGGGTCGCTTGTCGATCATGGTTCAGTATCACTGCCGGGTTGAGCATCTGTTCAACGTTGGCCCCGGCGCGTTCAATCCGCCGCCCAAAGTCGATTCGGCTATCGTGCGCCTGGTACCCCACGCAGTGCTGCCGCACCCGGCCAAGGATCACAAGTTGCTGGAGCGTGTCGTGCGCGAAGCCTTTAACCAGCGCCGCAAGACCCTGCGCAACACCCTCAAGCTGCTGCTGAGCAATGCTGAAATCGAAGCCGCTGGCGTTGATGGCAGCCTGCGTCCCGAACAACTCGATCTGGCCGCCTTCGTGCGCCTGGCCGACAAGCTCAGCGAACAAGTCCTACAGACGCCCGCCGCCGACTGACAGGCTATGAGCGTTATCGGGTAGGACACCAGCCTTCATGTCTGGTTTACTACCCGATACTTGGCCTAGACTGATCTCCATCAGCTACGCCCCGCGTTCCGCTTCGTTTAAGGCCTCTTGCATGTCCGATCCTCGTTACCAGGTCGACGTCAGCGTCGTCACCCGCTATCTGGCAGAACAATCGCAACCCGAGCAAAACCGCTTTGCCTTCGCCTATACCATCACCGTGCACAACAATGGCGAGCTACCGGCCAAACTGTTGTCGCGGCACTGGGTGATCACCGACGGTGACGGGCATGTCGAAGAGGTTCGCGGTGCGGGCGTTGTTGGCCAGCAACCGTTGATCGAGGTGGGCGAGAGTCACACCTACAGCAGCGGCACCGTCATGACCTCCAAGGTCGGCACGATGCAGGGCACTTATGAAATGGTTGCTGACGATGGCAAACACTTCGACGCCATCATCGCCCCATTCCGTCTGGCGGTGCCCGGAGCCCTGCACTGATGGCAACGTACGCCGTCGGCGATCTGCAAGGCTGCCTTCAAGCATTGCAATGTCTGCTCAAGCAAGTCGCCTTCGACCCGACACGGGATCGTCTGTGGCTGGTCGGCGATCTGGTCAACCGTGGCCCGCACTCCCTGGACACCTTGCGCTTCCTCTATAGCATCCGCGAATCTTTGGTGTGCGTGCTCGGCAACCATGACCTGCACTTACTGGCGGCCGGGAAAAACATCGAACGCTTGAAGAAGTCCGACACCCTGCTCGAGATTCTCGCAGCGCCCGATTGCGCGGAACTGCTGGAGTGGCTGCGGCAGCAAAAGCTCATGCATTACGACGAACAACGCGATGTCGCCCTGGTACATGCTGGCATTCCGCCCCAGTGGTCACTGCGCAAGGCCTTGAAGTATGCCGCCGAAGTCGAGATGGCATTGCGCGATGACAACCTGTTGCCGCCCTACCTCGATGGCATGTACGGCAACGATCCGGCGAAATGGGACAACGACCTCAAAGGCGTGACACGCCTGCGGGTGATCACCAACTATTTCACCCGAATGCGGTTCTGCACCGCCGAGGGCAAGCTTGACCTCAAAAGCAAGGAAGGCCTCGACAATGCGCCACCCGGCTACAAACCCTGGTTTCAGCACAAAGAGCGCAAGACCAAGGGCCTGAAGATCATCTTCGGCCACTGGGCCGCTCTGGAAGGCCGATGCAATGAGCCGGGCATCTCGGCCCTCGACACCGGTTGTGTCTGGGGCGGCGCCCTGACCCTCATGAATGTCGACAGCGGTGAACGCCTGTCTTGCAAATGCGACGAGCATGGCCTTGCCCTGCCGCCAGGCGCCGCACTTATCTCCGAACCATCGTCAGCCAGCGCCCCGCGCTAGACTGCGCTTTCAGCCGAGCCACAGGAGCCCGCCATGAGCGAATTCAAACGTATCCCCCCGGAACAGGCCCAGGCCCTGCGCGAACAAGGCGCAGTGGTGGTCGATGTTCGCGACCCAGCGACCTTTGCCGCACTGCACATTGCCGGATCCAAGCATCTGGACAACGTTTCCATCTCGGACTTCATCCGTGCCGCCGACCTTGATGCACCGACGGTAGTGGTCTGCTATCACGGCAATTCCAGCCAGAGCGCTGCGGCGTACTTGATCAGCCAGGGCTTCTCCGACGTCTACAGCATGGATGGCGGTTTTGAGCTGTGGCGTACGACTTACCCTTCGGAAACGGCGCAAGGCACTTCCGAATAATTTTTTTGTAACGCGCAAGCCCCGGTCCCCGCGGGCTCGCGCGGTGGCAGACGAACGGTCTGCCACAACTAATTACGTATCTCGCCTTTACCTCCCGAATTCCCAACTATCCTTAAGCGCAGGCCATCCAAAACAGGGGAGAGCCGGTACACCGGCGCGCGGGTCATCGGGAGTAGCTTTCGGGGTAGTCAGCTTCGAAAGAGTTCTGGGGGGTAAACAGCGACTGCATATTCGGTCGCTGCCAGCATCGACTGAATGATCCGGCGTCGGCTCCACGTATCGAGCGAGGTGACGTCATGAGTATCTTTAGCCACTTCCAACAACGCTTCGAGTCCACACGCCAGGAAGAACTCTCGCTGCAAGAGTATCTTGAGCTGTGCAAAAGCGACCGCAGCGCCTACGCCTCCGCCGCCGAGCGTCTGTTACTGGCCATCGGTGAACCGGAGCTCCTCGACACCTCGGCCAACTCGAGGCTGTCGCGAATCTTTTCCAACAAGGTAATCCGCCGCTATCCGGCCTTTGAAGACTTCCACGGGATGGAAGAATGCATTGACCAGATCGTGTCGTATTTCCGCCATGCCGCTCAGGGCCTGGAAGAGAAGAAACAGATTCTCTATTTGCTCGGCCCTGTGGGTGGCGGTAAATCGTCCCTGGCCGAGAAGCTGAAACAACTGATCGAAAAAGTGCCCTTCTACGCGATCAAGGGCTCGCCGGTATTCGAATCACCTCTGGGTCTGTTCAACGCCACTGAAGATGGCGCGATCCTCGAGGAAGACTTCGGCATTCCACGGCGCTACCTCAACACCATCATGTCGCCATGGGCTACCAAACGCCTGGCCGAATTCGGCGGCGACATCAGCCAGTTCCGCGTGGTGAAGCTCTATCCGTCGATCCTCAACCAGATCGCAGTGGCCAAAACCGAGCCGGGAGATGAAAACAACCAGGACATCTCGGCGCTGGTGGGCAAGGTCGATATCCGCAAACTCGAAGAATTCCCGCAGAACGACGCCGACGCCTACAGCTACTCGGGGGCACTGTGCCGGGCCAACCAGGGCCTGATGGAATTCGTCGAAATGTTCAAGGCACCGATCAAGGTGCTGCACCCACTGCTGACCGCCACCCAGGAAGGCAACTACAACAGTACCGAAGGTCTGGGGGCAATTCCGTTTACCGGGATCCTGCTGGCCCACTCCAACGAATCGGAATGGCACACCTTCCGCAACAACAAAAACAACGAAGCCTTCATCGACCGGATCTACATCGTCAAAGTGCCGTACTGCCTGCGGGTCAGCGATGAAGTGAAGATCTACGACAAGCTCTTGTTCAACAGCTCCCTGGCCAAGGCTCACTGCGCGCCTGACACCCTGAAGATGCTTGCCCAGTTCACCGTACTCTCGCGACTGAAAGAGCCGGAAAACTCCAACATCTACTCCAAAATGCGCGTGTATGACGGCGAAAACCTCAAGGATACCGATCCGAAGGCCAAGTCGATCCAGGAATACCGCGACAACGCGGGTGTCGACGAAGGCATGAACGGCCTGTCGACCCGCTTCGCGTTCAAGATCCTGTCGAAAGTGTTCAACTTCGATCCGCACGAAATCGCTGCCAACCCGGTGCACTTGCTTTACGTGCTGGAACAACAGATCGAACAGGAACAATTCCAGGCCGAAACCCGCGAACGCTATCTGCGCTTCCTCAAGGAGTACCTGGCACCGCGTTATATCGAGTTCATCGGCAAGGAAATCCAGACCGCCTACCTCGAGTCTTACAGCGAGTATGGCCAGAACATCTTCGATCGCTATGTGCTGTACGCCGACTTCTGGATCCAGGACCAGGAATACCGCGACCCGGAAACCGGCGAGATCCTCAACCGCGTAGCGCTGAACGAAGAACTGGAGAAAATCGAAAAACCGGCCGGCATCAGCAATCCGAAGGATTTTCGCAATGAAATTGTCAACTTCGTACTGCGCGCCCGGGCCAATAACAACGGCAAGAACCCGACCTGGCTCAGCTACGAAAAACTGCGGGTGGTTATCGAGAAAAAAATGTTCTCCAACACCGAGGACCTCCTGCCAGTCATCAGCTTCAACGCCAAGGCCAGCAAAGAGGACCAGCAGAAGCACAACGACTTCGTCACACGGATGGTCGAGCGGGGCTACACCGACAAACAGGTTCGACTGCTGTCCGAGTGGTACCTGCGGGTCAGAAAATCACAATAACCCGCTGCCGGTCAGACCGGTTGTCGTCAGCCAGAGGCCTGTGTACGCATTTTCTGTTACACAGACCTCTGGAAGGTGTTCGAAAGTCGGTAGCGAGGTTCAGGCAGCGTCCAAAAGCGCTTGGGGGAGCGTGAACATCCCTTGGCACCGTCGGATGCTGCATAACCGCTCGCCCCTTTCAGGACAGCTTCTAAGGAGCAGTCATGAGCTATGTGATCGACCGACGTCTCAATGGCAAGAACAAGAGCACGGTGAACCGTCAGCGGTTTCTGCGGCGTTACCGTGATCACATCAAAAAGGCTGTCGAAGAGGCGGTCAGCCGGCGCTCCATTACCGATATGGAACACGGCGAACAGATCAGCATTCCCGGCCGCGACATTGACGAGCCGGTGCTTCACCACGGTCGCGGCGGCAAACAGACCGTCGTGCACCCGGGCAACAAGGAGTTCACCAGCGGCGAGCACATTGCCCGCCCGCCCGGAGGTGGCGGTGGCAGAGGCCCCGGCAAGGCCGGCAACTCGGGCGAAGGGATGGACGAATTCGTCTTCCAGATCACCCAGGAGGAATTCCTCGAATTCATGTTCGAGGACCTTGAACTGCCGAACCTGGTCAAGCGCAACCTGACCGGCACCGACACCTTCAAGACCGTTCGTGCCGGGATCAGTAACGAGGGCAATCCGTCGCGGATCAACATCATCCGCACCTTGCGCTCGGCCCATGCACGGCGAATCGCCCTGTCTGGCAGCAGCCGGGCAAAATTACGCGAAGCCAAAGAAGAACTGCTGCGACTCAAGCGTGATGAGCCAGACAACTTCGGTGATATTCAGGAAGTCGAAGCAGAAATCGAAAAACTCAGTGCGCGCATTCATCGCGTACCGTTCCTCGATACCTTCGACCTCAAGTACAACCTGCTCATCAAGCAACCCAACCCCAGTTCCAAAGCGGTGATGTTCTGCTTGATGGACGTGTCCGGCTCCATGACCCAAGCGACCAAGGACATCGCCAAGCGTTTCTTTATCCTGCTGTACCTGTTTCTCAAGCGTAACTACGACAAGATCGACGTCGTGTTCATCCGCCACCACACCAGTGCCAGGGAAGTGGACGAAGAGGAGTTTTTCTATTCTCGCGAAACCGGCGGCACCATCGTTTCGAGCGCCTTGAAACTGATGCAGGAGATCATGGTCGAGCGCTATCCGAGCAATGAGTGGAACATCTATGCCGCCCAGGCCTCCGACGGCGATAACTGGAACGACGACTCGCCAATCTGCCGCGACATTCTGATCAACCAGATCATGCCGTTCGTGCAGTACTACACTTACGTTGAGATCACCCCGCGCGAACATCAGGCCTTGTGGTTCGAGTACGAACGCATCGCCGAAGCCTTCTCTGACACTTTTGCCCAGCAACAACTGGTCTCGGCCGGGGATATCTATCCGGTCTTCCGTGAACTCTTCCAGCGCAGGTTAGTGACATGACCGCCAAAGAGCAGAAGCGCCAACCCATTTCCACCGGCTCCGAATGGACGTTCGAGCTGATTCAGGCCTACGACAAAGAAATCAGTCGTCTGGCGGCTCGCTACGCGCTCGATACTTACCCTAACCAGATCGAAGTGATCACCGCCGAGCAGATGATGGACGCCTACGCCTCCGTCGGCATGCCGCTGGGTTATCACCATTGGTCCTACGGCAAACATTTCCTCAGCACCGAGAAATCCTACACTCGCGGCCAGATGGGGCTAGCGTACGAAATCGTGATCAACTCGGACCCGTGCATCGCCTATTTGATGGAAGAAAACACCATCTGCATGCAGGCTTTAGTCGTCGCCCATGCCTGCTACGGGCATAACAGCTTTTTCAAAGGCAACTACCTGTTCCGCACCTGGACTGACGCCAGTTCGATCATCGATTACCTGGTCTTCGCCAAGCAATACATCATGCAGTGCGAAGAGCGCCACGGTATCGACGCGGTCGAGGACCTGCTGGATTCCTGCCACGCCCTGATGAACTATGGGGTCGATCGCTACAAACGCCCATATCCGATTTCCGCCGAAGAAGAACGTCGCCGGCAAAAGGATCGGGAAGAGCATTTGCAGAAACAAATCAACGATCTGTGGCGGACCATTCCAAAAGGTGCGGACAAGTACAGCGACAAGGACAACGCGCGCTTCCCCGCAGAACCTCAGGAAAATATCCTCTACTTCATCGAAAAACACGCACCACTGCTGGAGCCATGGCAGCGGGAAATCGTGCGGATCGTGCGCAAGATCGCTCAGTATTTCTACCCGCAACGTCAGACTCAGGTGATGAACGAGGGGTGGGCCACGTTCTGGCATTACACCCTGATGAACGACCTGTATGACGAAGGCCTGGTGACCGACGGCTTCATGATGGAGTTTTTGACGTCCCACACCAGCGTGGTCTATCAACCCGGCTTCGACAGCCCCTACTACAACGGCATCAACCCCTACACCCTGGGTTTTGCCATGTACCGGGACATTCGCCGCATGTGTGAACACCCGACCGAAGAGGACTACCGCTGGTTCCCTGAGATTGCCGGCACCGACTGGCTGTCGAGCATCAAGTTCGCCATGAGCAGCTTCAAGGATGAAAGTTTCATCCTGCAGTACCTGTCACCCCAGGTGATCCGTGACCTGAAGTTGTTCAGCATTCTTGATGACGACCAGAAGGACGATCTGCTGGTCCCGGCCATTCATGACGAAGGTGGCTACCGCATCATCCGTGAAACCCTGGCGGCGCAGTACAACCTCGGCAATCGTGAACCCAACGTGCAGATCTACAGCATCGACCGGCGTGGTGACCGCTCGCTGACCTTGCGTCACCAGCAACACGACCGCAAACCGCTGGGCGAGTCCACCGAGGAAGTGCTCAAACACCTGCACCGCCTCTGGGGCTTCGACATTCACCTGGAAACCCTGCAAGGGGACCAAGTGATGAAAGTCCATCACGTTCCACCCAGAAGTGAACACGCCGAGGGGGATTACGGCCGGTTGGACCTGGCTGTCATCCATCTTTGATCCTGTTTCTGCCTCCGGAGGTTCGACGCAAAGGTTATTCTGTCGAGCTAACGGAGGTTTTTTATGCAGATTTATAAAGTCGGCGGTGCGGTACGCGATCGCCTGCTGGGCAAGCCTGTCACCGACATCGACTGGGTTGTGGTTGGCGCCACCAGTGAAGAAATGCTCGCCAAGGGCTTTCGCCCGGTGGGTGCGGATTTCCCGGTTTTTCTTCACCCCAAAAACGGTGAGGAATACGCCCTCGCCCGGACCGAGCGCAAAAGCGGACGCGGTTACGGCGGCTTTACCTTTCACGCCAGCCCCGAAGTCACCCTCGAAGAAGACCTGATCCGTCGTGACCTGACCATCAATGCCATGGCTGAAGACGATCAACAGAACCTGACCGATCCTTACCACGGCCAGCGCGATCTCGAGGCGCGCTTGCTTCGTCACGTCTCCCCCGCGTTCGCCGAAGATCCGCTCCGGGTTCTGCGCGTTGCCCGCTTCGCAGCTCGTTATGCGGGGCTCGGTTTCACCGTGGCGCCGGAGACACTGGAACTGATGCGCCAACTCAGTGAATCAGGTGAACTGGAAGCTTTGACCGCCGAACGCAGCTGGAAGGAAATTTCCCGCGCCCTGATGGAAGATCAGCCACAGGTGTTCATCGAAGTGCTGCGCGAGTGTGGCGCTCTCAAGGTATTGATGCCGGAAGTCGATGCCCTGTTCGGCATACCGCAACCGGAAGCCCACCACCCGGAAATCGACACAGGCGTGCACACTTTGAGCGTGCTGGAGCAAGCGGCGCGGCACAAACAACTACTCACCGTGCGCTGGGCCTGCCTGCTGCACGACCTCGGCAAGGGACTGACGCCCGAGGAGGAGTGGCCGCGACACATTGCTCATGAGCACAAGGGCTTGAAGCTGATTAAAGCGGTCAACGAACGCTTCAAGGCGCCGAAGGACTGTCAGGAGCTGGCACTACTGGTGGGCAAATATCACACCCACGGCCATCGCGCCCTGGAGCTGAAGCCGTCGACTTTGCTGGAGTTGCTGCAAAGTTTTGACGTTTACCGTCGGCCGCAGCGGTTCGAGGAATTTATCGCGGCGTGCGAGATGGACGCGCGTGGACGTAAAGGGCTGGAGCAGCGAAGTTACCCACAGGCTGATTATTTGCGGGGGGCGGCGAATGCTGCTCGGACCGTAGCGGTTCAGCCGTTGCTGGAAAAAGGATTCAAAGGGCCGGAGTTGGGTGAGGCGATCAAGCGAGAGCGGCTCAAGGCGCTGAAGGCCTACAAAGAGGCGGCGTCTGCCTGAAAAGCTTCGCGGGCAAGCTTTGCTCCTACAGGTAAAATGGCCCATGTAGGAGCGAGGCTTGCCCGCGAAGGCGTCATCCGCCTCACAACAAATTCGATGGGGTCAACTGCTCACCGCGCCACTCAAACGCCACCGGCGCCAACACCTGATCAATCTGTGCCTCGTCCCACAACGTCGCAAAGCTCTTGCCTACACCCGGATGCACGCGATCCGGCGCAATCAGCGACAACGGCCACAGCACGAAGGCATTTTTCAGAATTTCTGCCCGCGGCAGGATCAAGCCATCGAAGTTGCCCACCAGATCGCCGAACAGCAGCACGTCGATATCCAGCGGCAAACCCTTGCGGTCCGGCGCATAACGGCCATTGTCCGCCTCGATGAATTTCAGCCGGCGATCCAGCTCCATCAGCGGCAAATCGGTAAAAGCCGACACCACAAAATTGAAGAACGGCCCGCTCTTGATTCCCACCGACTGGCTTTCGAACACCGCCGAGCAGCGTACATCCACCAGGAAACCTGCCAGGGCTTCAAGGCCAGCCTGCAAATGGGATTCGCGCTCGATATTGCTACCAAGCCCGAGATACACCTGAGTCAGCGACATCCGCGCTCGATCTCCACGCCCACACCACCCGTGGCAGCCGGGATGGCGCCTGGCTTGGTCAGCTTGAGGCGCATCCAGGTGATGTTGAATTCGCTCATCAGCACTTCAGCCAGACGCTCGGCGAAGGTCTCGACCAGCTGGAACTGCGCCTGCTCGGCAAAAGCCTGGATGCGCGACGACACACTGGCGTAATCGAGCGCCAGCGTCAGGTCGTCACCGGCGGCGGCCGGGCGATTATCCCAGGCGAAACTCAGATCAAGACGCAAGCACTGTCGGATGCCTCGCTCCCAGTCGTAGGCACCAATCACGGTGTCGACTTCCAGGCCCTCGATAAACACTCTGTCCAAGCACTTTTCTCCGCTGCACGACAAGGGCGCAATGCGCCGTTAGAATCAGGGCGTCCTCGCCCGGAATAGTTAGCATGTTTTGGTTACTGGCGACCCTCGCCTACCTGCTCGGCTCTCTGTCCTTCGCCATTTTGCTCAGCCGCCTGACCGGTAACCCCGATCCGCGAATGAGTGGCTCGGGCAATGCCGGTGCCACCAACATGTTGCGCCTGGCCGGCAAAAAACTCGCCGTCCTGACCTTGATCGGGGACCTCTTCAAAGGTCTGCTACCCGTACTGATCGCCGGCATTGCGGGCCTTTCGCTTCAAGAACAGGCCTGGATCGGCGTCTGTGCCGTCATCGGTCACCTGTTCCCGTTGTACTTTCGCTTTCGCGGTGGCAAGGGTGTCGCCACCTCTGCCGGCATGCTGTTGGGGCTTTACCCGCCCGCCGCACTGCTGGCGGTCTGCGCCTGGCTGCTGACGTTCTACCTGACTCGCACCAGCTCACTGGCAGCCTTGATCGCCACACCGCTGACCCTGCCGCTGCTGGCCTGGCAAGAACCGGCGGCACTGCTGCCCATGAGCGCACTCACGGGACTGATTGTCTGGCGTCATCGGGGCAATCTACGCGACCTGTTTGCCGGGCGCGAACGGCATTTTTAATTACCGGGCAAGAGCGCGACTCATCCCGCACATCATCACAGCGCCGACAATTGCTCCATCGGCCAACGCGCCTGCACGCTGATCGCCAGGCTTTCATGCTGACCGGCCTGCAAACGCTGGCAGCCGGCAAAGGCAATCATCGCGCCGTTGTCGGTGCAGAACTCCGGACGGGCATAAAAAACATCGCCCTTCATGTCGCCGAGCATCTTCTCCAGTGAAGTACGCAGTGCCTTGTTGGCGCTGACGCCGCCAGCGATCACCAGACGCTTCATACCGGCCTGTTTCAGGGCACGCTTGCACTTGATGGTCAAAGTCTCCACCACGGCCTGTTGGAACGCCAGCGAGATGTCGCAACGGGCTTGCTCGCTGTCGTCCCCGGCGCTGACGCTCTGCTGCCAGGTGTTCAGGGCGAAGGTTTTCAAGCCACTGAAACTGAAAGCCAGGCCCGGACGGTCGCACATCGGACGCGGGAAAGTGAAACGTCCTGCAACCCCTTGCTCCGCCAGCCGAGCGATTTCCGGACCACCCGGATAATTGAGGCCCATCATCTTCGCGGTCTTGTCAAAAGCCTCACCGGCGGCATCGTCGAGGGTCTCGCCCAAGAGCGTGTATTGACCGATCCCGTCGACCTGAACCAGCTGCGTATGACCGCCAGACACCAACAAAGCGACGAACGGGAATTCCGGTGGTTGCGACTCCAGCATCGGCGCCAGCAGGTGACCTTCCATGTGGTGCACACCCAGCGCCGGAATACCCCAGGCGAAGGCCAGCGCCTGAGCGCAAGAAGCGCCCACCAGCAAGGCACCGACCAGGCCAGGACCCGCGGTATAAGCGATGGCATCGATCTCAGTCGGCACACAGTCAGCTTCAGCCAACACCTGACGAATCAAGGGCAGCATGCGTTTGACGTGGTCACGCGAGGCCAGCTCCGGCACGACCCCGCCATAGGCGCGGTGCAGGTCGATCTGGCTGAACAGCGCGTCGGCCAGCAGGCCGCGTTCACTGTCATATAATGCGACACCAGTTTCGTCGCAGGAGGTTTCTAATCCCAGTACTAGCATGGGTTTGCGCCTTGTTTAGGCTGAATTCGAAGGCGCGCATAATAGTCGCCATGGGATGCCCCGACTAGCGGTTTTCGATCAGAGGCTTTGCATTCCGAGCGATGAGGGGTTAACATCCGCAACCCTTAAAAACCGACGTCTTCAAGTGCTCTTTTGCCACGAGGATGTTGACCCCGGTAATGAATGAAGGTAGCTCTGGATGCCAGCCGTCAAAGTAAAAGAGAACGAACCCTTCGACGTAGCTCTGCGTCGTTTCAAGCGCTCCTGCGAAAAAGCCGGTGTACTGGCTGAAGTTCGTAGCCGCGAATTCTACGAGAAGCCTACTTCTGAGCGTAAGCGTAAAGCAGCAGCCGCTGTTAAGCGTCACGCCAAGAAAGTACAGCGCGAACAGCGCCGCGCCGTTCGTCTGTACTAATACACAGACGTTCGTAGCAAGCTTCTGCCAAGCCCGGCCCTCAGCCGGGCTAATGGCATTTGCGGACAACGCTTGATGCTTCACCGTCAAAGCCGCACACGCGACCGAGACAAATCTGCTTCACAGCGTCAGACCTGGCTCTTTTGCCAGCGGTGCACGTCTTTTCTGACGAGCCTTCCAAGGCTACTGACGAGCACACCCACTGATTCCTCTCACGACGATCAGCCCAAGGCACCTTCTTGCGTGCCAGCTTATGAGCTATCCGAGGCCATCGACAGGCCGCAGCGGATTTCAGCGCAACACTTTCAAATAGTCGAATACTGATTGGTACTAACGTCAGTGGATTTTCGGCAGATACACTTCCCGACAGCGATTACGCAGACGACACTGGTCGAGCCGCACATTTTGCGCGCCTCAAACAACGACCCGCGCTCAGCCGCTCTTCGTTTCGGATCCATTGCAGCGCAGATGACGAGAACGCCATGGCCGGGCTAATTCCCCAGAGCTTCATTGACGACCTTCTGAACCGCACCGACATCGTCGATGTGGTCAGCTCGCGCCTGCAAATGAAAAAGGCTGGCAAGAATTACACCGCCTGCTGCCCGTTTCACAAAGAGAAAACCCCCTCCTTCAGCGTCAGCCCCGACAAGCAGTTCTATTATTGCTTTGGCTGCGGCGCTGGCGGCAACGCCCTCGGCTTCATGATGGACCACGACAATCTGGATTTCGTCCAGGCTGTCGAAGAACTGGCCAAAGCCGCCGGCATGGAAATCCCCCGCGAAGAAAGCGGACGGCCGCACAAACCGCGGCAGCCGACCGATTCGCCGCTCTACCCGCTACTCACCGCCGCCGCCGACTTTTACCGCCAGGCACTGAAAAGCCATCCATCGCGAAAAGCAGCCGTGGATTACTTGAAAGGTCGCGGACTGACCGGCGAAATCGCCCGAGACTTCGGCCTCGGCTTTGCCCCGCCTGGCTGGGACAATCTGTTCAAGCACTTGAGCAGCGACACCCTGCAACAGAAAGCCATGATCGATGCCGGCCTGCTGATCGAGAACGCCGAAACCGGCAAACGCTATGACCGCTTTCGCGATCGCGTGATGTTCCCGATCCGCGACAGCCGCGGGCGAATCATCGCCTTCGGCGGCCGGGTATTGGGCGACGACAAGCCGAAATACCTGAACTCACCGGAAACCCCGGTATTCCATAAGGGCCAGGAACTCTACGGCCTTTATGAAGCACGCAAGAACAACCGCAACCTCGACGAAATCATCGTCGTCGAAGGCTACATGGATGTTATCGCCCTCGCCCAACAAGGCCTGCGCAATGCTGTCGCGACTCTGGGCACCGCCACCAGCGAAGAGCACTTGAAGCGCCTGTTTCGCGTCGTGCCCAACGTGCTGTTCTGTTTCGACGGAGATCAGGCAGGTCGAAATGCCGCCTGGCGGGCATTGGAGGCAGCGCTGCCGAGTCTGCAGGACGGGCGGCGCGCACGCTTTCTGTTCCTCCCCGAAGGCGAAGACCCGGACACGCTGGTCCGCTCCGAAGGCACCGACGCCTTCCGCGCACGGATCAACCAGCACGCCCAACCATTAGCGGATTATTTTTTTCAACAGCTGACCGAGGAATCGGACCCACGCTCGCTCGAAGGCAAGGCCCACATGGCCACCCTCGCCGCGCCACTGATCGACAAAGTCCCGGGTGCAAACCTGCGCATCCTGATGCGTCAGCGCCTGACCGAAATTACCGGGCTTAGCGGTGAAGCCGTGAGCCAACTGGTACAAAGTGCACCTCAGGAAGCACCGCCGGCGTACGACCCGGGCATCGATTACGACGCCATGCCCGATTACAGCGACTACCATCAGCCGCAGGCACAAGAGATGTATGTGCCGCAACAGGATTGGACGCCGAAGAAACCCGGCGCCGGCGGCAAAAAATGGGACAAAAAACCGTGGGACAAAAACGGCAAACGCGGTGGTGATCACGATCAACCCCGCGCGCCACGGGTGCCGGCCGCTGTAGAACCGCCGACCCTGGCCGCCTTGCGCACGCTGTTGCATCACCCGCAATTGGCCGAGAAAGTCGAGGATGCCGGGCACTTTGCTGCAGAGGATCACACCAACACGCAATTACTGGTGGCCCTTCTCGAAGCCGTCCAGAAGAATCCCAAGCTAAACTCATTTCAGTTGATTGCACGCTGGCACGGTACGGAGCAAGGACGTTTGCTCAAGGCGCTGGCGGAAAAGGAATGGCTGATTGACGGAGATAACCTTGAACAACAGTTTTTCGACACCATTACTAGCTTGTCAGCCCGCCAACGCGAGCGAAACCTGGAACAACTTCTCAGGAAAGCACGTCAAAGTGAACTGAGTACCGAAGAGAAAAATCAACTGCGCGACCTATTAAGTCGCAATGTTTCCGCAACAAGCCCGACCTCAACTGGCGCGTGAGGTCATAGCTCAGGTATAATCCTCGGCTTGTTTTTTGCCCGCCAAGACCTTCAGTGGATAGGGTGTTATGTCCGGAAAAGCGCAACAGCAGTCTCGTATCAAAGAGTTGATCACACTTGGTCGTGAGCAGGGTTACCTGACTTACGCGGAGGTCAACGACCACCTGCCGGAGGATATTTCAGATCCGGAACAGGTGGAAGACATCATCCGCATGATCAATGACATGGGGATCAACGTATTCGAGGTTGCGCCAGATAAGGATTCCCTTATGCTGGCCGACGCCGATACCGACGAAGCCGCGGCCGAAGAGGCAGCAGCAGCGTTGGCAGCGGTCGAGACCGACATTGGTCGCACTACCGACCCAGTGCGCATGTACATGCGTGAAATGGGTACGGTAGAGCTCCTCACACGTGAAGGCGAAATCGAAATCGCCAAACGTATTGAAGAGGGCATCCGTGAAGTGATGGGCGCAATTGCGCACTTCCCTGGCACGGTTGACCATATTCTCTCCGAGTACACTCGCGTCACCACCGAAGGTGGCCGCCTGTCCGACGTCCTGAGCGGTTATATCGACCCGGACGACGGCATTGCGCCGCCTGCTGCAGAAGTGCCGCCGCCTGTCGACCCGAAAGCCGTGAAAGCGGACGACGACACCGACGACGACGACGCTGAAGCCAGCACTGATGACGAAGAAGAAGCCGAAAGCGGTCCGGACCCGGTCATCGCTGCACAGCGCTTTGGTGCTGTCTCCGATCAGATGGAAGTCACCCGCAAGGCGCTGAAAAAGCACGGTCGTGGCAACAAGCTGGCAATTGCCGAGTTGGTGCTTCTGGCTGAGCTGTTCATGCCGATCAAACTGGTTCCGAAGCAATTCGAAGGCCTGGTCGAGCGTGTTCGCAGTGCCCTGGATCGTCTGCGTCAGCAAGAGCGCGCGATCATGCAACTGTGCGTTCGTGATGCCCGCATGCCGCGTGCCGACTTCCTGCGCCAGTTCCCGGGCAACGAAGTCGACGAAAGCTGGACCGACGCACTGGCCAAAGGCAAAAGCAAATACGCTGAAGCCATTGGTCGCCTGCAACCGGACATCATTCGTTGCCAGCAGAAGCTGACCGCGCTGCAAACCGAAACCGGTTTGACGATCGCCGAGATCAAGGACATCAACCGTCGCATGTCGATCGGTGAGGCCAAGGCCCGCCGCGCGAAGAAAGAGATGGTAGAAGCGAACTTGCGTCTGGTGATCTCCATCGCCAAGAAGTACACCAACCGTGGTCTGCAATTCCTCGATCTGATCCAGGAAGGCAACATCGGTTTGATGAAAGCGGTAGACAAGTTCGAATACCGTCGCGGCTACAAATTCTCGACTTATGCCACCTGGTGGATCCGTCAGGCGATCACTCGCTCGATCGCCGACCAGGCCCGCACCATCCGTATTCCGGTGCACATGATCGAGACGATCAACAAGCTCAACCGCATTTCCCGCCAGATGTTGCAGGAAATGGGTCGCGAACCGACCCCGGAAGAGCTGGGCGAACGCATGGAAATGCCTGAGGACAAGATCCGCAAGGTATTGAAGATCGCTAAAGAGCCGATCTCCATGGAAACCCCGATCGGTGATGACGAAGACTCCCATTTGGGTGACTTCATCGAAGACTCGACCATGCAGTCGCCGATCGATGTCGCCACTGTTGAGAGCCTTAAAGAAGCGACTCGCGAAGTTCTGTCCGGCCTCACTGCCCGTGAAGCCAAGGTTCTGCGCATGCGCTTCGGTATCGACATGAATACCGACCACACCCTCGAGGAGGTTGGTAAGCAGTTCGACGTGACCCGTGAACGGATTCGTCAGATCGAAGCCAAGGCGCTGCGCAAGCTGCGCCACCCGACGAGAAGCGAGCATTTGCGCTCCTTCCTCGACGAGTAACAACTAAACCCCCGGCCCAGGCCGGGGGTTTTGCTTTTATACAGATTAAATCCCCCGCACCTCCCTCCCTCCGAATTGCCCGTCTACACTCGAAACATTCCCCGAGCCATAACGAGACCGTTATGCCCAGACTGCCGACCGTGCTTTTTTTGCTGTCGCTATTGACCTGGACCGCAACGGCTGGCGCGCTGACTCTGACCGACGAAGAACGTAGCTGGCTGGCGGCTCACCCGGACTTGCGCCTGGGTGTCGATGCGTCATGGCCACCCTTCGAGTTTCGCGACGATCAGGGCCGTTATCAGGGCCTTGCGGCGGACTATATCGACCGGATCCGTCAACGCCTGGCCATCAAGCTCACGCCCATCGAGCCCGTCAGCTGGACCGTCGTCCTGGAGCAGGCAAAACAAGCCAAGCTGGACCTGTTGCCCGGCATCATGTCGACCCCGGAGCGCCAGACTTACCTGTCATTCACCCGGCCCTACCTGGACTTTCCGATTGTCATCCTTGCCCATGTCGGAGGCGCCCAGCCACGCAAACTCGAAGACCTGTACGGGCTGAAAGTCGCCGTGGTGGAAAACTACGCACCCCACGAGCTGTTACGCACCCACAATCCCGACCTCAACCTGGTGGCGATGCCTAACGTCAGCTCAGCGCTGCAGGCGCTGGCTACCGATGAAGTGGATGCGGTGGTCGGCGATCTCGCCTCCAGCGTCTGGAGCCTGCGTCAGCTCAAGCTCGACGGGCTCTACGTCAGCGGCGAAACCCCCTATCGCTATCAATTGGCGATGGGCGTGCCCCGGGACAACAAGATACTGGTCGGCATTCTGGATAAAGTCCTGGCGGACATGACCACGGACGAAATCAATGAGATTCAGGAGCACTGGGTCGGCAACGTCCTCGATCATCGAACATTCTGGAACGATCTGCTTGTTTACGGTCTGCCGGGATTGCTGCTGCTGATCATCGTGCTGGCGATGGTTATCCGTATCAACCGCCGGCTGAGTTCAGAAATTGCCCGCCGGGTCGACCTAGAGCAAGAACTGCGCAGCAGCGAATACCATTACCGCGGGCTGGTGGAGAGCCTTTCGGCCATCGCCTGGGAAGCGCGGATCAGCGATTTCACCTACAGCTATGTGTCCCCCCATGCCGAGGATCTGCTCGGTTACCCCTTGTCTCATTGGCTGATTCCGGGCTTCTGGCGCAACATTATCCACCCGGCCGACCTGACCCGCGCCCAGACCTTCTGCGATCACGAAGTACTGGCCGGACGCGATCACAGCCTCGATTACCGGGTCATAACCGCCGATGGCCGCTGCATTTGGGTGCGCGATATCGTCAGCCTGATCGAGCACGGCCATGAACCGGTGATGCGCGGGCTGATGATCGACATCAGCGAAGCCAAGCGCACTGAAGAGGCGTTGCGCCTGTCGGAACAGAAGTTCGCCTCGGTGTTCCAGCAATGCCCGGACATTCTAGTCATCGCGCGACTCTCCGACGGCTGCCTGCTGGAGGTCAACGAAGCGTTCGAAGAACAGATCGGTCTCAAGGCCGAAGACGTCATCGGCCAGACGGCCACCGACCTGAACATCTGGGGCATACCCGCCGTCGGGCCTGGCTTGTTGCAACGGTTGCAGGCCGGCAGCATCCGTAACCTGGAGATGCCCTTTCGCCGCAACAATGGCCAAGTGTTTACCGGCCTGATCTCCGCTGAACCGTTCGACCTCGATACAACCCCTGCGCTGGTCGTGGTCGTGCGGGACATCAGCCAGCTCAAGGAAACCCAGAAACAGCTGCAAACCTCCGAAGAGAAATTCGCCAAGGCCTTCCATGCCTCACCCGACGGCTTGCTATTGTCCCGGCAGAGCGACGGCTTACTGCTAGAGGTCAACGAGGGTTTCAGTCGCATTACCGGTTTCAACAGCGCGATGTCCGTGGATCGCTCCGTCCTCGATCTGGGGATCTGGGTCAATCTCAACGAACGCAAACAGATGCTCGATTTGCTGCACCGAGACGGTTTCGTCCGCGACTTCAGTTGCCATATACGCCGCAGCGACGGGCAGATCCGCCTCTGCGAGGTGTCCAGCCGTCCGCTGCCGATCGGCGATGAAGACTGCATGTTGACCATCGCCCGGGACATCACCGAGCGACACCTGATGCAGGAGAAGCTGCAGCAGGCCGCCACGGTATTCGAGAGCACCGCCGAAGGTGTATTGATCACCGACACTCAACAGCACATCAGCGCGGTCAACCGTGCGTTTACCGAAATCACCGGCTACAGCGAGAGCGAAGCATTGGGCCACACCCCTCGCCTACTCGCCTCGGGCCTGCACGACAGCGCGTTTTATGCCGCCATGTGGCATCAACTGACCGCCGAAGGTCATTGGCAGGGCGAAATTTCCAACCGGCGCAAGAATGGCGAGCTCTATCCGAGCTGGCTGACCATCAGTGCGGTGCGCAACCGGGACAGATTCGTCACCCACTTTGTCGCGGTGTTCGCAGACATTTCCAGCCTCAAACACGCCCAGGCCAAGCTCGATTACCAGGCACATCACGACCCGCTGACCGGTCTGCCGAATCGCACGCTGTTCGAGAGCCGATTGCTGACCGCGCTCAACAACCAACAGGAAAACGGCGGCCAGGGCGCGGTGTTGTTCCTGGACCTGGACCGTTTCAAACACATCAACGACAGCCTGGGTCACCCGGTCGGTGACCTCCTGCTCAAGGGCATTGCCGTGCGCCTCAAGGAGCAGTTGCGCGACATCGACACCGTGGCGCGCCTGGGCGGCGACGAATTCATCATCTTGTTGCCCGGGCTTCAGCAATCCAGTGACGCCGACAACATTGCGACCAAATTGCTCAATTGCTTCGGCGCACCGTTCCAGGCTGGCGAACATGAGTTTTTTATCAGCGCCAGTATCGGCACCAGCCTATATCCCAAGGATGGCTGCGACGTCGCCACGCTGGTCAAGAACGCCGACGCGGCGATGTACCGCTCAAAAGCCAAGGGTCGCAACCGGGTTGAAAGCTACACCCGCGATCTCACCGCTCAAGCCAGCGAGCGAGTGGCACTGGAGCATGAACTACGACGCGCTATCGAGCGCAACGAACTGCACCTCCATTATCAACCGAAGATCAGCCTGGTCGACCATCGCCTGGTCGGAGCAGAAGCGCTCATTCGCTGGCGCCACCCGACCTTCGGCGATGTGCCACCGGAGCACTTCATTCCGCTGGCCGAAGAAAACGGCATGATCCTGCAAATCGGCGATTGGGTTCTCGAAACCGCCTGCCGGCAGATGTTTGAGTGGAATCAGGTTTACGAGCCCGTCGGCCCGCTGTCGGTCAACCTCGCGGGCGCTCAGTTGCGCCAGCCGAACCTGCTCGGCCGGATCGAACAATTGCTCAAGGACAACCGCCTCAAACCCGGTTTCCTGCAACTGGAAATTACTGAAAACTTCATCATGAGCCAGGCTGAAGAGGCGCTGGCAGTGCTGCATCAACTCAAACACCTGGGTGTGCAACTGGCGATCGACGACTTCGGCACCGGTTACTCGTCCCTGAGTTACCTCAAACGTCTGCCACTGGACATTCTCAAGATCGACCAGTCTTTCGTCCGCGGCCTGCCGGATGATCCCCACGACGCAGCCATCGTTCGCGCCATCATCGCCCTGGGCCGCAGCATGCAATTCACCATCATTGCCGAGGGCGTGGAAACCCTCGCACAGCAGCAATTCCTCGCTGCCGAAGGCTGTGAACAGATCCAGGGCTATATCGTCAGCCTGCCCTTGCCACCAGAAGAATTTGCCGCGACGTTTCTTCGTATAGCCATTTCAGACTTTTCGGATAGCACAGCCGAGAAACCGTCGCTATAATCCGCGACCTACTGAGGGCCTATAGCTCAGTTGGTTAGAGCAGAGGACTCATAATCCTTTGGTCCACGGTTCAAGTCCGTGTGGGCCCACCAAACAAGAAAGCCGCGCAATGCGCGGCTTTTTCGTGCCTGCTCTCTAATTCAGTTTGCTTCACGTGTCGCAAAGTCGGATGACGCCCGCAGACCTTGTAGGCAAACTCTGAAACTTGCATTTGGGCGCTTTGCTGCCATGTTGTGCTTTTCTTCGACGGGATACTTTCCGGACGTCGCTGACCATTCAGAGATCGGGCTTGGAAACCCGACGAGCGAATCGCAACAACGCGCCCAACATGACCGCAGACGTTTACGGCGGCAATCCCTGTGTCATGGCGGCTGTGCGTGGGACGTCTTCGGACGTGCCGGTTTCCTGGGCTCCCGGTTTCCAACCTGCGCACAGCTGCCACCCATTCGCTTGGAAACGAACGTGGCAGCTCCTCAAGCTTAGGAGATACACCATGAGCAAAACAGACTCGTCCCAACCTTCAGAACTGAAAACCATCGGCTTCACCCCGTTGATTTTTTGCTCGAATCAAGCGCTGTTCAACGTCCGCGGTGGCGTCCCTATCAGCGACGCGCTGGCACAGGCTTCTGATTTTCTTTTCCTGGCCAAAGCGCTTACCGTGGATGCCGCCTACGCAAAAGACACCGACCGCCATGCATGGGCTGCGCATTATCTGACGGCGATGAGTAAGGCGGTGATTGATGATGTGGTGAAGGTGCCGACACGGTGACCGGCTCGGGCTACGGCGAAGTCCGAAGAATACCGGCAGCTCTTCCTTGAAATACGCCCCGACTTTTCGGGGCTTCCAATCTTCATAAGCGCACATCACCCTCAACTATTAGAAGCAACCGTTAACGCAGGAATGGCCTGCACGGGTCGCAGCCGCTCAAGCATTGCACCCGTCAACACGATCTCATACGTATCCGCCGCCCTACCCCACTGCTCCACCATGACCATGCCGTCGACCAGCACGCGTCCCAATTCGGTAATCGTATCGGCCAATTTCTCTACGATCGTTTGAGTCCGAAACCACACACGATCAGTAATCTCTTTCAGCTCGGCCGTGATGCGGTCAGACGACGTTGGAACAGTATCGGGGTAGGCGATATTGCGCAGCAATTGCCGTAACTCCCTTATTTTTGCGTAATCCTGTTCCGCCCCGAGCTCTCCTTTGAGGATGGCTGTCGCTTTCGACTTATCGACGCGTTTGTCGAGCGAATGCTTTGAAACTAATGCCTGCCCCATTGCGCCAGCAAACAGGACCATCATCCGCGCTTCCAGATGTTCCCTCATGGCTTCCATCGACGAAATCGACCGCGCCAAGCTTATGGACGCCCCGCCTTGATGCCTTAAATCCATGGTCACTGTCAGACTGACGCCGCCTGTTGCAAAACCCAAGGCGCGGGCTACGACGTAGTGCCCCATTTCGTGATGTGCAATCTGCAATGCATGGTCCCGCAATGCGGGAGGCATTTTGTTTGTCATTTCCATTGCCTCGCATCCCTCGATTTCTCATTCGACTACGACTGACTGTTGGTGTCCATCCTGTCGATCGCGCCTTGCTCAAGCCAAAGAAAAACCCGAGATGTAGAAAACGGTATGAACGGTACTGAGGCGAGATCAAACATCCGCGATACGAGATGTGCCTGTAACATGCCAACCCATTGATCTACGCCGCTGGAGACGACCTTTGCCTGAAACTCGCCCACCCGTTCTTGACGAAATCGACCGCCAGTTGATCGCAGCCCTGCAAATCAATGCCCGCGAGAGCGTGGCCATGCTCGCGCGACAATTGGGCATCGCTCGCACCACCGTCACTTCGCGATTGGCTCGGCTGGAAAAGGCCAAAGTAATCACCGGTTACGGCGTGCGTTTAGGTCAACGTGTCGTGGATGGCGGCTTGCAGGCGTACGTCGGGATCACCGTGCAACCGCGCTCGGGCAAGGAAGTGTTGCGACGTCTCAGCGCGATGGCTCAGGTGCAGCAGTTGTGTGCGGTCAGTGGCGAATTTGATTACGTGGCGTGGTTGCGCACCGACTCACCTGAGCAGCTGGATCAGTTGCTGGATCAGATCGGCAGTGTGGATGGGGTGGAGAAGACCACGACCTCGATCATTCTCAGCAGCAAGATTGATCGGGGCCAGCCGGTTTAATCCAATCTGTTCGTCGCGCTCGTCAAATTGAAGCATAAACAAGCAAAACGACGACACATTGCATCTTATTAACGTGTTCTACGCTCTTTAGAATGGCTGCCATCTTTTCCTATACTCAGACGCGCATGCCGCGTCCGGTCGCCAGCAAGGTCAGCCATGAACAAGAACAATCGCCATCCTGCAGACGGTAAAAAACCAGTCACCATTTTCGGTCCGGACTTTCCCTTCGCCTTCGACGACTGGATCGAGCACCCGGCCGGCCTGGGCAGTATCCCTGGTTACAATCATGGCGCCGAGGTTGCGATCGTCGGTGCTGGCATCGCAGGTCTGGTGGCCGCGTACGAATTGATGAAACTGGGCCTCAAACCCGTCGTCTACGAAGCCTCGAAAATGGGCGGCCGTCTGCGCTCCCAGGCATTCAATGGCGCTGAAGGCATCATCGCCGAACTCGGCGGCATGCGCTTCCCGGTGTCGTCCACCGCGTTTTATCACTACGTCGACAAGCTCGGCCTTGAAACCAAACCTTTCCCGAACCCGCTGACACCTGCCTCGGGCAGCACGGTGATCGACCTCGAAGGTCAGACTCATTACGCACAGAAACTGGCGGATCTTCCTGCACTGTTCCAGGAAGTCGCCGACGCCTGGGCCGATGCGCTGGAAGCCGGTTCGCAGTTCTCTGACATCCAGCAAGCGATCCGCGACCGCGATGTGCCGCGCCTCAAAGAGCTGTGGAACACCCTCGTTCCGCTGTGGGACGACCGCACCTTCTACGACTTCGTTGCCACTTCCAAAGCCTTCGCCAAACTCTCGTTCCATCACCGCGAAGTGTTTGGTCAGGTCGGTTTCGGTACCGGCGGCTGGGACTCGGACTTCCCGAACTCAATGCTGGAAATCTTCCGTGTGGTCATGACCAACTGCGACGATCACCAACACTTGGTGGTCGGCGGCGTCGAACAAGTGCCATTGGGGATCTGGCGTCATGTGCCGGAACGTTGCGTGCACTGGCAAGAAGGCACCAGCCTCAGCTCGCTGCATAGCGGCGCACCACGTTCCGGTGTGAAAAAAATCGCCCACGCACCGAACGGCCGTTTTACGGTCACTGACAACTACGGCGACACCCGCGAATACGCCGCTGTTCTGACCACCTGCCAGAGCTGGCTGCTGACCACCCAGATCGAATGCGACGAATCCCTGTTCTCGCAAAAGATGTGGATGGCCCTCGACCGTACGCGCTACATGCAATCGTCGAAAACTTTCGTGATGGTCGACCGGCCATTCTGGAAGGACAAGGATCCGGAAACCGGCCGCGACCTGATGAGCATGACCCTCACCGATCGCCTGACCCGTGGCACCTACCTGTTCGACAACGGCGACGACAAGCCAGGCGTGATTTGCCTGTCGTACTCGTGGATGAGCGACGCATTGAAAATGCTCCCACACCCGGTAGAAAAGCGCGTGAAGCTGGCACTGGATGCGTTGAAGAAGATCTACCCGAAAGTCGACATCGCGGCGCGGATCATCGGCGATCCGATCACCGTGTCCTGGGAAGCCGACCCGCATTTCCTTGGGGCTTTCAAAGGCGCCCTGCCCGGCCACTATCGCTACAACCAGCGCATGTACGCGCACTTCATGCAGGCTGACATGCCGGCCGAGCAGCGCGGGATTTTCATCGCCGGCGACGACGTTTCGTGGACGCCGGCGTGGGTCGAAGGCGCGGTGCAGACCTCGCTCAATGCGGTGTGGGGCATCATGAAACACTTCGGCGGTGAAACTCACGCCGAGAACCCGGGTCCAGGAGATGTGTTCAACGAGATCGGTCCGATCGCCCTGCACGAGTAAGAGGAATCCCGAATGCGCGTAGCCCTTTACCAATGTCCACCGCTGCCCCTGGATGTCGCCGGCAATCTGCAACGTCTGCATCAATTGGCGCTGGAGGCCAAGGGCGCGGATTTGCTGGTGCTGCCGGAGATGTTTTTGACCGGCTACAACATCGGCCTCGACGCGGTCAGCGTGCTGGCGGAGGTGCACAACGGTGAGTCGGCGCAGCAGATCGCGCGCATCGCCAAGACGGCCGGGATCGCCATTTTGTATGGCTATCCCGAGCGCACCGAGGATGGGCAGATCTACAACGCCGTGCAGTTGATCGACGCCAATGGTGAGCGCCTGTGCAACTACCGCAAGACTCACCTGTTCGGCGACCTCGATCACTCGATGTTCAGCGCCGGACCGGATGAGTTCCCGCTGGTTGAACTCAATGGCTGGAAGCTCGGTTTCCTGATCTGCTACGACCTGGAATTCCCGGAAAACGCCCGACGCCTGGCCCTGGCCGGCGCCGAGCTGATTCTGGTGCCGACGGCGAACATGATTCCTTACGACTTCATTGCCGACGTCACCGTTCGCGCCCGGGCCTTCGAAAACCAGTGCTATGTGGCTTACGCCAACTATTGCGGTCACGAAGGCGAGATCCAGTATTGCGGCCAGAGCAGCATCGCCGCGCCGGATGGCAATCGCATCGCCCAGGCAGGCCTTGATGAAGCACTGATTGTCGGCGAGCTGGATCGTCAGTTGATGATCGACTCCCGCGCCGCCAATCGCTACTTCCTCGATCGTCGCCCCGAGCTTTACAGCGAGCTGAACAAGCGCTGACCACCCCTAATCCGCTAGCATTAGCGCTTCTCTGCTCTGGAAGTGCTCATGCCTGCGCTGAATCACCCCCTCCTTCACACTGAAACCCTGGCCAACGGTCTGCGGGTGACGCTGCGTCATGTTCCCGATTTGAAGCGCAGTGCTGCTGTGTTGCGGGTCGCGGCTGGCAGCCATGACGTGCCGCTGGCATGGCCCGGGCTGGCGCACTTTCTCGAACACCTGCTGTTTCTCGGTACAGAGCGCTTTCCCGCAAGCCAAGGGCTGATGGCCTACGTTCAGGGCCATGGCGGTCAGGTGAATGCGCGGACCAGCGAACGCACCACGGACTACTTTTTCGAGTTACCGCCTCAGTCGTTTGCCGGGGGACTGGAGCGCCTGTCGGACATGCTCGCTCATCCACGTATGAATCCGGACGATCAGCGGCGGGAACGGGAAGTGCTGCACGCAGAATTTGTCTCCTGGTCGCGGGATACGACCGCTCAACAGCAATTCGCGCTGTTCGATGGCCTTTCAGCGGCGCATCCACTCCGAGCGTTTCATGCCGGCAACCGCTACAGCCTGCCGGTTCCGCAACCTGAGTTTCAGCAAGCCTTGCAGGATTTTTATCAGCGGTTTTATCAGACCGGACAGATGACCTTGAGCCTGGCAGGACCGCAGAGTCTCGATGAGTTGAGGGCGATGGCTCAGCGCTTTGGCGCTGCAATTCCCGTAGAGGAAAAAGTCCCGCAACAAGCGCCTACATCGCTGATGGATTCTTCGGACAAAAGTTATCAACAGGCTGGAGCACGTCGACTGGATCTGCTGTTTGCCTTCGACGCGTTGCCCGATTCATCGCCTGAGGCGCTGGCGTTCCTGTGTCATTGGCTGAACGCCACGAAACCCGGTGGCCTGCTGGCGCAATTGCGCGAGCGCGGGCTGGCGGACAGCCTGAAAGCTGCGCCGCTGTATCAATTCGCCGGCCAGGCTTTGTTGCACATCGAGTTCACGTTGCCCGCCAACACGACGCCCGACGGGATCCGCGAACAGCTACTGGATTGGCTTGGATTCTTTGCCTCGCAGCAACCCTGGACCGGGTTGCGCGAAGAATACGCCGCACTGCTGCAACGTCAGCAACAAGTCAGCGGCGCCCTGCAACTGGCCCGACTTGACAGTGAACAGCGTGAAGCCGGGTTATCCGAATCGGGCGTTGCAGCCCTCAAGGAAGTCCTGAAACAAATCGGCGCTGTGGATAACTTCAACGGTCAATGGCAACTGCCAACACCTAATCCGTTTTTACGCGCCGAGGCTCCAGCCTCGAGTGCCGGACTGATCCGCGGCCAGACCAGCAAACACCGAGGCTTGCGGACGTTTGCCCAGGATCGCTCACGCGGTCGTCGTGAACGTTCGCCCATGCAGTTCAGTCAGGCATTGCCCGATAACAATGCCGAAGGTGCCGTTTACCTGCGCTGGCGTCTGGACTTGGCACCTCGCAGCAACCTTCAGGCGAGCCTGGAAAACCGCCTTCAGCCGTTGCGTGAAGACGCTCGTCAGGCAGGTGTCGATTTTTCCTTCAGCGCATCAGGCAATGAATGGCTGCTGAAAATGGCCGGGTTGCAGGAGCCGATGCCGACCATCCTCGAGCACGCGCTGAAAGAACTGACAACACCTGATGCCAGTTTCTCGCAAGAAGAGCTGCCAAGCGTTGCGTTGATGCCGATTCGACAGTTGCTTAAAGCGCTGCCCGATCACTGCCTTGACCGCACCGCTGACTCGGACGATTTGATGCAGCTTTGGTCAAACGCACGCTGGGATGGTCTGGGGACCGGCCTGTCCGCTCAGACACAAGCGGCGATGGGCCTTGCCTTGAGTCGTGTGCCCGGCACTGCGGACAATCAACTGACGCCGCCCTCCCCGATAAGCGCGCAGCAACTGTGGAGCACTGTCGACACCGGGTCTAGCGAACACGCGTTGTTGCTCTTCTGTCCGACCGCAACTGCGGACATCGCTGATGAAGCCGCCTGGCGCTTACTAGCTCACTTCTGCCAGACGCCGTTTTACCAACGCCTGCGGGTAGAACTGCAGCTCGGCTATGCGGTGTTCAGCGCCCTGCGGCAGGTCCATGGGCAGACCGGGCTGCTGTTCGGCGTGCAATCACCCAGCGTCGCCCCTCTGGATCTGCTGGAACACATCGAACACTTCCTGAGCGGATTGGCCGGGATGATCGAAGACATCAATGACGAGACCTTCATCGACCAGCGCCAGGCGCTGGCCGATCAATTCGATAGCGCGGCACTGCCCAATGCGCAGGCCGCCGAACTGCTCTGGCAGGGCAAACTGGCCGGCCGCTCGTCGGACTATCTGAAGCTTCTACCTCAGACGATTCTGATGATCGACCGCGAAACGTTACTGGCCGCAGCACAACGACTGAATCAGGCCGGAGGCGGTTGGCGCTGTCTGGCCAGCGGTCCGTGCCCAACCTCTCCTTGGCAAGCGGCAAAATGATCATTACCGGTGCTGCAATTAGCTTTCTCAAAGATTCCCGGCCAATCGCCCTGTAATTTTGAGTAACATAGCCACCTAACTATCTGAACATCTCCGGCTGGAGGTGGACTATATGTATAGATCTCAACTGTCCCATCACCTGAAGGAGCGCTTCTATGTCCTGGTCCAAACCTGCTTACACCGACCTGCGTATCGGCTTTGAAGTCACCATGTACTTCGCAAGCCGCTAATCTTTTTGTAGCGCAGTGCAACGCCTCGGCTCGCCGAGGCGTTTTTATTTTCAGTTTTCGAATGATGGAGCGGCCATGTTTGTCCAGATTCTAGGTTCCGCCGCCGGCGGTGGTTTCCCCCAGTGGAACTGCAACTGCGTGAACTGCGCCGGTTTTCGCGATGGCAGCCTGAACGCCAAGGCGCGGACCCAGTCGTCCATCGCGATTTCCGATAACGGCGTGAACTGGGTGTTGTGCAACGCATCGCCGGACATTCGCGCCCAGCTCCAGAGCTTCGCCCCGATGCAACCGGGCCGCGCCCTGCGCGATACCGGCATCAACGCGATCATCCTGATGGACAGCCAGATCGACCACACCACCGGCCTGCTCAGCCTACGCGAAGGTTGCCCGCACCAGGTCTGGTGCACCGACATGGTCCACGAAGACCTGAGCACCGGTTTCCCGCTGTTCACCATGCTGACCCACTGGAACGGCGGGCTGACCTGGAACCAGATCGAGCTCGACCGCAGCTTCATCATCCCGGCCTGCCCGAGTCTGCGCTTCACCCCGCTGCCGTTGCGCAGCGCCGCACCACCGTACTCGCCGCACCGCTTCGACCCGCACCCCGGCGACAACATCGGCCTGATCGTTGAAGACCTCAACACCGGTGGCAAACTGTTCTACGCACCGGGCTTGGGCAAGGTCGACGCACCGCTGCTGGAGATCATGGCGGGCAGCGATTGTCTGCTGGTGGACGGCACGATGTGGGATGACGACGAAATGCAGCGCCGTGGCGTCGGCACCCGCACCGGTCGGGAAATGGGCCACCTGGCGCAGAATGGCCCCGGTGGCATGCTGGAAGTGCTGGAACAGCTGCCCAACCAGCGCAAAATACTTATCCACATCAACAACACCAACCCGATTCTTGATGAGGATTCGCCGGAGCGTGTAGAACTGGTTCTGCGTGATGTTGAAGTGGCGTATGACGGCATGAGTATTGTGTTGTAGCGGATGGCCTCTTCGCGGGCAAGCCTCGCTCCTACAGGTTCGGCGCTATCTCTGTAGGAGCGAGGCTTGCCCGCGAAGGCGTCCGACCAGACACCAAAGAACCCACCGGTCGTACCCGGAGAACCGAAATGACTGACACAGCAATGTCCCCCGCCGAGTTCGAAGCAGCCTTGCGAGCCAAGGGCGCCTATTACCACATCTATCATCCGTATCACGTGGCGATGTATGAAGGCCGGGCAACGCGCGAGCAGATCCAGGGCTGGGTCGCCAACCGCTTCTATTATCAGGTGAACATCCCGCTCAAGGACGCCGCAATCCTCGCCAACTGCCCGGACCGCGAGATTCGTCGTGAGTGGATTCAGCGTTTGCTCGACCATGACGGCGCCCCCGGCGAAGACGGCGGCATCGAAGCCTGGCTGCGCCTGGGCCAAGCCGTCGGCCTCGACCCGGATCAGCTGCGCTCGCAGGAATTGGTGCTACCTGGTGTACGTTTTGCCGTCGATGCCTACGTCAACTTCGCCCGCCGTGCCAGTTGGCAGGAAGCCGCCAGCAGCTCGCTGACCGAACTGTTCGCGCCGCAGATCCACCAGTCGCGCCTGGACAGCTGGCCGCAGCATTACCCGTGGATCGATCCGGCCGGTTACGAGTATTTCCGCACGCGTCTGGGTCAGGCACGTCGCGACGTGGAACACGGCTTGGCGATCACTTTGCAGCACTACACGACGCGGGCCGGCCAAGAGCGCATGCTGGAAATTCTCCAGTTCAAACTGGACATTCTTTGGAGCATGCTCGATGCCATGAGCATGGCCTACGAACTGAAACGCCCGCCGTATCACAGCGTGACCGAGGAACGGGTCTGGCATAAAGGAATCACCTTATGAGTTTTGATCGCAGCAAGACCCCGAGCTGGCGTACCGGCTACCGCTTCCAGTACGAACCGGCGCAGAAAGGTCATGTGCTGCTCTACCCGGAAGGCATGATCAAACTCAACGAAAGCGCCGCACTGATCGGCGGTTTGATCGACGGCGAGCGTGACGTCGCGGCAATCATCGCCGAACTGGACGCGCAGTTCCCCGACGTGCCCGAGCTCGGTGACGACATCGAGCAATTCATGGAGGTCGCCCGTGCTCAGCACTGGATCGAACTTGCCTGATTCCGCGTCAGACAAGTTACCGCCCACACCGGAAATCGGCCTGCCATTGTGGCTGCTGGCCGAGCTGACCTATCGCTGCCCGCTGCAATGCCCGTACTGCTCCAATCCTCTGGACTTCGCCGAGCAAGGCAAAGAACTGAGTATCGAGCAGTGGATCAAAGTGTTCCGCGAAGCGCGGGAAATGGGCGCGGCGCAGCTGGGCTTTTCCGGCGGTGAACCGCTGGTGCGCCAGGACCTCGCCGAGCTGATCACCGAGGCGCGCAAGCTGGGGTTCTACACCAACCTGATCACCTCGGGCATCGGCCTGACCGAGCAGAAAATCAGCGACTTCAAGAAGGCCGGCCTGGACCACATTCAGATCAGCTTTCAGGCCAGCGACGAGCAAGTGAACAACTTGCTGGCCGGCTCGAAAAAGGCCTTCGCCCAGAAGCTGGAAATGGCTCGCGCGGTGAAAGCCCACGGTTATCCGATGGTGCTGAACTTCGTGACCCATCGGCACAACATCGACAAGATCGACCGGATCATCGAGCTGTGCATCGCCCTTGAGGCGGACTTCGTCGAACTCGCCACTTGCCAGTTCTACGGTTGGGCGCAGCTCAATCGGGTCGGTCTGTTGCCGACCAAGGAACAACTGGTCCACGCCGAACGCATCACCAACGAATACCGCGCCAAACTGGAAGCCGAAGGGCATCCGTGCAAGCTGATTTTCGTCACCCCGGACTATTACGAAGAGCGCCCGAAAGCCTGCATGAACGGCTGGGGCAGTATTTTTCTGACAGTCACGCCGGACGGAACTGCCCTGCCGTGTCACGGCGCCCGACAGATGCCGGTGCAGTTTCCCAACGTGCGCGACCACAGCATGCAACACATCTGGTACGACTCGTTCGGCTTCAACCGTTTCCGCGGTTACGACTGGATGCCCGAGCCCTGCCGTTCCTGCGACGAGAAAGAAAAAGACTTCGGCGGCTGTCGCTGCCAGGCATTCATGCTCACGGGGGACGCGAGCAACGCCGACCCGGTGTGCAGCAAGTCGGAACATCACGGCGTGATCCTCAAGGCTCGCGAAGAAGCCGAGCACGCGACCCAGACCATTGAACAACTGGCCTTTCGCAATGAACGAAATTCACGACTCATCGCTAAAAGCTGAACCCTTCAGTGCTGCCAAGGCTGTTGCGGCCGGCATCGACTTCGCCGAGTTGCAGGTCGGCCCACATGGCTTGTTCTGGAACGAGTACCGCCCCGAGGACGCCGCCTGCCGAATCTGGCATTGGCGTGACGGCCAGGCGCACTGTCTGACGCCTGCGGGCTTCAGTGTGCGCAGTCGGGTGTACGAATACGGGGGCGGCGCGTTTTGTCTGACCGATGACGGGATAGTGTTCGTCAACGAGGCGGACCAACAGCTGTATCGGCAGTCACTGGCCGGCGAGACACCGGAGTTACTGAGCTCTGGCGAATGCCGATACGGCGATCTGCAGTTCGCAAACGGGCAGGTATTGGCGGTTGAAGAAAACCGCGATCGGCATCGTCTGGTGGCTATCGATGTGGCTGACCGAGTACGTCATCTGCTGGCCGAAGGCGCCGACTTCTATGCCGCGCCGACGTTGAGTCCCGACGCGCAACGACTGGCGTGGATCGAGTGGAGCCGCCCGGATCAGCCATGGACCGCGACTCGCCTGATGGTTGCCGAACGCCAGAACGATGGCCGTTTTGCTCTGCCGCGTTGCGTGGCGGGCGAAGACGCTGAGGAATCGCTGCAACAACCGAGGTTCGATACCAGCGGCCGTCTGTTTTGCCTGACTGATCGCGGCGGCTACTGGCAGCCTTGGGTGGAATCGGCAGACGGTCCGAGCCCGCTGCCGAGTACCGCAGCGGATCATGGACCAGCGCCGTGGCAGCTGGGTGGCTGCACCTGGTTGCCGCTGAGCGAAGGCCGGTATCTGGCAAGCTGGACCGAAGACGGATTTGGCAGACTGGGTCTTTGTGGCGACTCCGGTGAAGACTTCACGGGTGATTACAGCCGTTTCCGCTCTCTCGCACTGGATGAGCAGTTCATTTACTGCATCGCCGCTTCGCCAGTCAGTTCGTCGTCAGTCATTGCCATCGACCGCCAGACCCGGAAAGTCAAAACACTGGCTGGCGGTATTGCACCGTTGCCTGCCGAGCAGATCAGCGTCCCGCAAACCCTGCGCTACCCGAGCGGTTCGGGCGAGGCACACGGCTTCTTCTATCCAGCGATGACCGGTGATGCGACACCGCCTCTGGTGGTGTTTATCCACGGTGGCCCGACTTCGGCCTGTTACCCCATGCTCGATCCGCGCATCCAGTATTGGGCACAACGCGGCTTCGCCGTGGCCGACCTCAACTACCGCGGCAGCAGTGGCTATGGCCGGGCTTATCGACAAGCGCTGCATTTGAGCTGGGGCGAAGTGGATGTGGAGGACGCCTGCGCAGTCGTCGCTCATCTCGCCGATCGCGGACTGATCGACGGCAACAAGGCGTTTATTCGCGGCGGCAGTGCCGGTGGTTACACCACACTGTGCGCATTGGCCTTCCACAACGTCTTTCGCGCCGGCGCCAGCCTGTATGGCGTCAGTGACCCTGCGGCACTGGGCCGAACAACCCACAAGTTCGAAGGCGATTATCTGGATTGGCTGATCGGCGACCCGGTGCAGGATGCCGAACGCTACGCCGCTCGAACGCCGTTGCTGCACGCGGGCAACATCAGTAAGCCGGTGATTTTCTTTCAGGGTGAACTGGACGCCGTAGTGGTGCCACAACAGACCCGCGACATGGTCACGGCGTTGCAGGACAACGGCATTCTGGTTGAAGCGCATTACTACGCTGACGAACGCCATGGCTTTCGCAAGGCCGGCAATCAGGCCCATGCGCTGGAGCAGGAGTGGTTGTTTTATCGAAGAGTGATGGCGTTCGCGGACTGAAGTCTGCGGCCCGAGCAGGAATTGTGTCGCCCCATTCGCGAGCAGGTCGAATCGTCGCACCGTCGCTCCCACAGGGATTTCTGTACACCACAGATTCATTGTGGGAGCGACGGTGCGACGATTCGACCTGCTCGCGAAAGCGGTCTAACTGGCGCCGCGAAACTTAGCGTTTGGCGATGATGTACACCGCATGCACGATTCCGGGGATGTAACCGCATAGCGTCAGCAGAATATTCAACCAGAACGCCCCGGCGAAACCGACTTGCAGAAACACACCCAGTGGCGGCAACAGAATGGCGATGATGATGCGAATAAAGTCCATGGGGTCAGCTCCTGATTAAAGTTGGCTCGTGTGAACCTACAGCTAATCGACCTTTGCCGTTCGTCAGGGTTCAGTGCGGTTATTCAGGCCAGTATCTCAAGACCGTGTTTCTGAACGATGCTCAGCAACTTCAGCGCCATGCCGCTGGGGTGCTTGTCTCCCGCTTCCCATTGTTTGACCGTCGAGGCGCTTGTGTTCAGATAACGAGCGAACACTGGTTGGCTTACGTTGTTGCGTTCGCGCAGCGCTTTGATCTGCTCAGCGGGAATCGCGTCTGGAACCGTTGCAAGACATGATTCATCGAATTCGCGCATGGTTGCCTTGCTGATTGCACCGATGGCAAACAATGCACTGGCTGACTCGTGTATCGATTCCGATATTTCGCTTTTGAGTTTTTTACTCATGGGGTATCTCCACAAACTCCTTAGTGTCCAGCAGGTGCTGGACTTGCATCTCGGTCAATCCGCCAACACCCTCTAAAAAGCCATTGATCCCGGTACGGCTCAAGCACTGAAATGCATTTGGCAAAACGCAGAGACAAAAAAACGCCCCACGCCAAAAGAATCAGGCATGGGGCGATGCGTTATACCGCGAGACGGTTCGGGAATTCGTGTAGGGCAGGTCTGATCAGACGGTAATCCCTTTGCTGCACTGCAGTTGCGCAGTGCGCACGCGGGAGAAGGCACGGGCCAGGCGCAGGAGCATTTCGTCGATATTGGCTTTGCTGACGGTCAGTGCCGGGGTAAAGCGCAGGCAATCGGGCTGCGGAGCGTTGAGCAGCAAGCCTTCGTACAACGCCGCTTTGACGACAGCGTCAGCCGATTCGTCGGACAAGGTAAGACCCCAGAACAGTCCTTGCCCGCGCAACTCGCCGTGGCCATAGCGATGGGATAAACGCTGCAGACCTTCGCTCAGGTGCTGACCGGTTTCCCCGACATGATCGAGAAACCCCTTGTCCTGAACGCTGTCGAGGACGGCAAGACCGGCAGCCGTCATCAGTGCATTGCCATGATGAGTACCTGTCACTTCGCCGACCTCGAAACAGCAGGCCTTACCCCGCGCCAGCAACGCTGCCAATGGCACGCCACCGCCCAGCCCTTTGCCGAGAACGACGATATCTGCCCGCACGCCGTAGGATTTTTCGGCGAGCAAGGTGCCACAACGCCCTAAACCGGTTTGCACTTCGTCGAAGATCAGCAGAATGCCCAGCTCACGGCACAGGTGCTCGACGCCTTTGAGGTAATGCTCGGTGGCCGGTATCACCCCGGCTTCGCTCTGGATCGGTTCGAGCATGATCGCCACGGTCTGGGCGTCGACGGCCGCATGCAAGGCCGGAAGATCATTGAACGGCACGTGACTGAAGCCCGGAAGCAGCGGCTCGAATCGGTTAGTCAGATTCGAACTGTCCGATGCCGAAATCGTCCCCAGACTACGACCATGGCAGCCGTTGTTGGCAACGATGATCCGCGAAGCCCCGCCGCGATGCCGTTGGCCCCATTTGCGCGCCAGTTTGATCGCCGCTTCACAGGCTTCGCTGCCGCTGTTGAGCAAGTACGCCTGATCACTGCCGGTGCTGGAACACAGCCGCTCAGCAAGATTGAGCATGCCGCGGTTATTGAGACCGAAGCCGGGATTGATCAACGACTCAGCCTGCGCCGCGATGGCGTTAACCAGTACCGAAGGGCTGTGTCCGAGGCTATTCGCCCCGCCACCCTGTGAGAAATCCAGATAAGCGCGGTCATCGCTGTCCCACAACCATGAGCCCTGGCCGCGCACGAATATCTGTTTCGGTCGCTCGACACTGAGCATCAGGCACTCGCTGGAAAGATTGTCGCCTTTGGACGGCAAGAAGGTGCCCACCGCCAGGTCATCAAGACTCGGAGGATTGCGCCGCAAATTAAACAAGTTCATCTGATCAAACCTCGCGCGAGGTTTTTTGCCTTACCTATGTAAACACCCTCGAAGCAAACAGTATTCATCGCACTCTGTGGCCCTGTAAGCCTTGTGAATGCGGTTAGACTAGGCTCAGCCAAGGCCTTGAGCCATTTCGATTTCCCAGCATTTTCGATAAGCACACCTTATGGATTTCAAGCAACTGCGTTACTTCGTCGCGGTCTACGAAGAAGGTCATGTGGGCCGGGCCGCCGAGCGGCTTTCAATCTCCCAACCGGCACTGTCCCAGCAGATCCGCCACCTCGAACAAAACCTCGAGGTGAGCTTGTTCGAACGCAGCAGCAAACGGCTGCTGCCAACCCTGGCTGCTCATACTTTGTACAACCATGCCCTGCCTTTGCTCGATGGCTTGCAGCGGGCGCGGGAAGCCTTGGGGAATTTCAAGGGCCAGGCACTGCGGACGTTGGCCATCGGTGTATTGCAAACCGTCCACACCAGTCTGGTGCCGCAGATGCTCGAGCGCGTGCGCAAGGCGCAGCCGCATTTGGTGGTGCAGATCTATGAACTGACGGGGCTGGAAATCGAGCGGCGCTTGCTCAATGGCTCGCTGGACATCGGCATCAGCTATCTGCCGCCTCGTCAGCCGGGATTGCACGGCGTGATGCTGTACGAAGACGAACTGACCCTGGTCATCCCGGCGGATCACCCGTTGCGGGAATTCAAGAAAGTCTCGATGAGTCAGGCCGCCGAATTACCGATGTTGCTACTGGGTGAAGAGTTTCAAGTACGGCAGATTTGGCAGGCGCAACTGGCCAATCTGGGACGACGTCCGCAGGTACAGGCAGAACTGAACAACATGGCGGGGATTCTCGACAGTTTGCCGCACACGCGACTGGCGACGGTGTTGCCCGGACGCTCACAACAGGCACACGGCAACAAGGAACTGTTGTGGAAACCACTGAGCGAGCCGAGGGTGCCGCTTAAAGTTGGCTTGGTGTGTCGGGATGTGCAGCGGCAACAGGCCTCTCTGGCCTTACTGCGTACGTTGCTGGAGGAAGTGATGAATGGCTCGGATGGGCGTTTGATTAGCCCGGCAACACTGGATGAGATGAGTTAAGCACTTTTCTGCCGGCAAAAGAAAACCCCGCCGAAGCGGGGCTTTGCAGACTGTTTCCCTGACATCCCTTTCACTCCGCCGTCCTGGCAGAATCCTACGTGTCCGTGTTGTTGCTTTGCGCTTCCTGCGCGACGTCCATGTGAAGTAGATTAGCCGTGGATCCAATCTTCATCTATGGGAGAAGAGCAGCACGTCATGTAAGAGAATACTTACATGACGTTACATTGTCAGAACTGTCCTGCGTCCAGCAGGAATAGTGACTCGCTACCGGCCTTCACCGATGCACTCAACGAGTGAATGCGCGGCAGCAGACGTGCGAAATAGAAGCGCGCCGTGCCCAACTTGCTCGCATAGAAATCGTCCTGCTCCTCTTTGCCAAAAGCGGCCTTGGCCATCAGTGCCCACATATACGCATACGACACGTAACCGAATGCTTGCAGGTACTCGACCGAGGCAGCGCCGATTTCGTTCGGGTTGCTTTTCGCCCGATCGAGCAGCCAAGCGGTCAGTTCGTCGAGGGTGGTCACGGCATCGTTCAGCGGTTTGGTGAACTCGGCCAGATCAGCACTGGCAGTCGCGGTGAAATGGCGGATCTCGTCGGCAAACAGGTTGTAGAACGCCCCGCCGGTGCCGACAATCTTGCGTCCTACCAGGTCCAGCGCTTGAATGCCGTTGGTACCTTCGTAGATCTGGGTGATGCGCACGTCGCGGACCAATTGCTCCTGGCCCCACTCACGGATGTATCCGTGGCCGCCGAAAACCTGCTGGCCGTGAATCGTGGTTTCCAGCCCCAGGTCGGTCAGGAACGCCTTGGCCACCGGGGTCAGCAAGGCCACCAAATCTTCCGCGCGTTTGCGGGTCGTGGCGTCTTCGCTGAACTTGGCGGTGTCCAGTTGCATGGCGACGTAGGTCGAGAAGGCACGACCGCCTTCGTTCGACGCTTTCATGGTCAGCAGCATGCGACGCACGTCCGGGTGGACGATGATCGGGTCAGCGACCTTGTCCTTGTTCTGCGCGCCGCTCGGCGAACGGCTTTGCAGACGGTCGCGGGCGTATTCGACGGCGTTCTGGTAGGAGCGCTCGCCGGTGGCCAGGCCCTGGATACCGACGCCCAGACGCTCGTAGTTCATCATGGTGAACATCGCGGCCAGGCCTTTGTTCGGCTCGCCGACCAGATAACCCACGGCCTCATCGAAGTTCATCACGCAGGTCGCGGACGCCTGAATGCCCATCTTGTGCTCGATCGAACCGCAGTTAGCCGGGTTGCGCGCGCCCAGGCTGCCGTCGGCATTAACCATGAACTTCGGCACCAGGAACAACGAGATGCCTTTCGGGCCTGCGGGTGCATCCGGCAGTTTGGCCAGCACTAGGTGGATGATGTTCTCGGTCAGGTCGTGCTCACCGCCGGTGATGAAAATCTTGGTGCCACTGACTTTGTAGGAACCATCGGCCTGAGGGTCGGCCTTGGTGCGGATAATCCCCAGGTCCGTGCCGGCATGCGGCTCGGTCAGGCACATGGAGCCGGCCCAGACGCCGGCGTACATGTTCGGCAGGTACGCAGCTTTCAGCTCTTCGCTGGCGTGGGCGTTGATCGACAGGCAGGCGCCTGCGGTCAGCATCGGGTACAGGCCGAACGATAGGCTGGCGGAGTTGACCATTTCTTCGACCTGAGCCGAAACAGCCTTGGGCATGCCCATGCCGCCGTAGGTCGGATCGCCGCCGACACCGACCCAACCGCCTTCAGCGTAAGTCTGATAGGCCTGTGGGAAACCTGCCGGCGTGGTGACGGCACCGTCCGCCCAATGGCAACCTTCTTCGTCAGCCGCACGGCTCAGGGGCGCGATGCTTTTGCTGGTGACCTTGCCGGCCTCTTCGAGAATGGCTTCGACCGTTTCAGCATCGACAGTCTCGGCGAGTGCAGGCAACTCGGCCCAGAGTTTGGCGACCTCGAAAACTTCATTGAGGACGAAGCGCATATCGCGCAGGGGCGCTTTGTAGTCAGCCATGGCAAACCTCGCAAGATCTAAACAGGTGATTCGTAGGAGTGATGCTTTCGTTGGGTTCGAGTGTAACCCAACAACTTTTACGACACATAGGGTCAGCACGTGACCGTTTTGTTATTTTTAGTCACCGAATCCGACCATTAAAGAAGCCCGCAACCAGGCGGGCTCTTTTACGTCGGCTTGAAACACTATAGTGCGAATAACTCCGCAGGCAGGTTCATCAGACAATCGCTGCCCGCCTCGATGGCCGCCCGATGAGCCGCCGTGCGGGGCAGCAAACGCTTGAAGTAAAACTCGCTGGTTGCCAGTTTTGCCTGGCAATAATCAGCATCGTCGCAGCCCGAATCGAGCTGCGCCTGAGCGACCAGCGCCATGCGCAGCCACAGATAGCCGAGGATGATGTAACCGCTGTACATCAGGTAATCCACCGAAGCCGCGCCGACTTCATCCGGATTTTTCATCGCGGCCATGCCGACCTTGGTGGTCACCTCTCCCCACTGCTGATTCAGGTCGTTGAGCTGCGCCACGTAGCTGGCGAGTTGCGGATGCCCCGCGTTTGCCGCACAGAACTTGTGGACGATTTTGGTGAAGCCGCGCAGCAATTTCCCCTGGCTGCCGAGGACTTTTCTGCCAAGCAAGTCCAGCGCCTGAATGCCGTTGGTGCCTTCGTAGATCGGTGCAATCCGGCAGTCGCGTACCAGCTGCTCCATGCCCCACTCGCGGATGAATCCGTGACCACCGAACACCTGCATGCCGTGGTTGGTCACTTCCAGCCCGGTATCGGTCATGAAGGCTTTGCAGATCGGCGTGAGGAACGCCAGCAGGTCTTCGGCATCCTGACGCGCCGTCACATCCGGGCTCAGATGCGCCACGTCGAGCAACTGAGCAGTGAAGTAAGTCAGCGCCCGGTTGCCTTCGTTGAAAGCCTTCATCGTCAGCAACATCCTGCGCACGTCAGGATGAACAATGATCGGATCGGCGGCTTTTTCCGGCGCTTTCGGGCCGGTCAGCGCGCGCATTTGCAGACGATCATTGGCGTACTTGATCGCGCCTTGAAAGCTCGCCTCCCCGAGACATAAACCCTGCATGCCGGTGCCCAGTCGAGCATGGTTCATCATGGTGAACATGCAGTTCAGGCCCTTGTTCGGCTCACCGATCAAGAAGCCCTTGGCGCCGTCGAAGTTCAGCACGCAGGTAGCCGAGGCCTTGATGCCCATTTTGTGTTCGATGGAACCGCAGGAAACACCGTTGCGCTCTCCCGCCTCACCTTCGTCGTTGGGTAGGAATTTAGGAACGATGAACAGTGAAATGCCCTTGGTCCCGGCCGGAGCGTCCGGCAGTTTCGCCAGCACCAGGTGAATGATGTTTTCACTCATGTCGTGCTCGCCGGCGGAGATGAAGATCTTGCTGCCGGAGATCGCGTAGCTGCCGTCAGCCGCAGGCACTGCGCGGGTTTTGATGATGCCCAGGTCAGTGCCGCAATGGCCTTCGGTCAGGCACATGGTGCCGGTCCATTGGCCAGCGGTGAGTTTGCTCAGGTAAGTCTGCTTCTGTTCTTCAGTGCCATGGGCATGGATCGCCGACATCGCGCCGTGGGTCAGGCCGGGGTACATGCCCCAGGAGGTGTTGCTGGAGCCGACCATCTCGCTGATGACCAACCCCAGTGAACTTGGCAAACCCTGGCCACCGTAAACCGGATCAGCCGCCAGACCATGCCAACCGCCTTCAACGTATTGTGCGAAGGCCTGCTTGAAGCCTGTAGGCGTAGTCACCGCGCCATTGTCGAAATGGCAGCCTTCTTCGTCGCCGCTGCGGTTCAACGGTGCGAGAACGTTCTCACAGAACTTTGCACCTTCTTCGAGGATCGCATTGACCATGTCCGGGCTGGCATCGGTGGCGCCCAGCGCGGCGTAGTTGCTGTGAAAATCGAAGACGTGGTCGATCAAAAAGCGCATGTCGCGCAGGGGAGCTTTGTACTCAGGCATGGTGATTTCTCCGGCAGCAGATTCCCCAAACCTACTGCCGCGCACCGGGCCTCACAATCACAGTCCAGACGCTGAATGCGCCATCATCACTCAATCAGTAGCGGCGTCCATGCGCACTGCGCCACGACGGTTTTGACCGAACGCCACCACACAGTTGCGCCCCGCGCCCTTGGCGCTGTAGAGCGCCTCGTCAGCGGACTTGAGCACTTTTTCGGGGGTGCGCTGCTCCAGCCGCTCCGCGACACCAATACTGACAGTGACCGACACACTTGAGGCGCCCGAGCCTGAGCGACGTTGACGACCTTGCTGGTCGTCCTGAGGGCGGCTGTCCTGATTACGCAGCTGAATGTTGTAGGTGGCGATGGACTCGCGGATGACTTCCAGGTGCGGCATGCACTCTTCGAGGGTCTTGCCTGCGAACACCAGGGCGAACTCCTCACCGCCGTAGCGATACGCCCTACCGCCTCCGCCGATTTTCGACAGCTTGCTGGCGACAAGTCGCAGCACCTGGTCGCCGACATCGTGACCATGGGTGTCATTGAATTTCTTGAAGTGATCGACGTCGCTCATCGCCAGCACGTAATTGCGCCCCAACCGCTGCATCCGCTCATTCAAGGCGCGGCGGCCCGGCAGACCGGTGAGTTCATCGCGGAAGGCCATTTGATAGGCCTCATGGGCGACCGCTGCGGCAATCATCAACATCACCTGACTGCACATGATGTTCAGGGTGAACGGCAGAATGAAGGTTTTCGGCAACATCCAGAACAACCCGAGCAAGCCCACCAGTTGGGCAGCATGCAAGGGTCTCGGGTTGCGCCAGTATTGCCAGGCCAGCAACACAAACGAGGCGATGAACACGGGATAAGACAACTGGATCAGGCTCATCCAGGCGCCATGCAACGCTGGCCAACGGATCTCCGACAGCCACATCAACAGCGCCTGCGGGTAACTTTGTTCCAGCCCCAACGCCACGCTACCGAAGGCCAGCAACACGGCGAAGCGCGCCACCATGTCCTGGAACAGGTGGGTGCGCTCCTGCCAGGCGGCGAACACACCAAATAGCAGTGGCAGCAACAGGCAGCACAGATGGAAGACCACCGCGGCGTCTTCACGAACCTTGCCGTTGTCGCGGTAATAGTCGGTTTGGGTGTCGAGCAAAAAGTAGGCGATGTACACCGTGACCATCAGAAACAGCTCACGCTGGCGTCGGTAAACCGCGCAGTAAGCACCGCCAAGCAACAACACCAAGGTTGGCAGCACGTTGAACAGCGAGGTGAAAAAGACGTTCAGATCCTTCACGTACGCAGCCGCCAGCCCCGCGATCAAAAGCAGTAATGACGGCAGGAAGTGGCTGAAACGTACAGCGGAAGAACGCGGCAAGGGTAAAGCTCCGACCCGGCAAACAAGGATGGCATTGTGCCTCCTATTCGGGCGACATGTCACATCGCCACCCTCTTTAACGGCAGCAAAGGCATTCTTCTTAGCGTTTTAGTCAGGAATTTTTACGCGCAGATATCGCGCACAAAAAAGCCGCTGCTCCCGAGGAAGCAGCGGCTTTATGAAGCGACAGCGTGGGACTTAGTAACCCAGCGCGAAGTCTTCTTCTTTCATGTCCATCAGGTTATTAGCCCCCGACAGCATGGTGACAACGTGAGTGCGGGTACGCGGCAGGATGCGCTGGAAGTAGAAGCGCGCAGTCTGCAGCTTGGCGGTGTAGAACGCCGTTTCGGTGGTGCCGGCAGCCAGTTTTTCGGCAGCCAGACGCGCCATGTCCGCCCAGAAGTAAGCCAGGCAGGCGTAACCGGAGTACATCAGGTAATCCACCGACGCCGCGCCGACTTCTTCGCGGTCTTTCATGGCAGCCATACCGACCTTCATGGTCAGCTCGCCCCATTCCTTGTTCAGCGCAGCCAATGGTTCGACGAACTCTTTAACCGCGTCGTTACCTTCGTTGGTCTGGCAGAACTTGTGGACGATCTTGGTAAAGCTTTTCAGGGCTTCGCCTTGAGTCATCAGCACTTTACGGCCCAGCAAGTCGAGTGCCTGGATACCGGTGGTGCCTTCGTACAGCATCGAAATACGGCTGTCGCGAACGTTCTGCTCCATGCCCCACTCGGCGATGAAGCCGTGGCCGCCGTAGATTTGCACGCCGTGGTTGGCGGATTCGAAGCCGACTTCAGTCATGAAGGCTTTGGCAATTGGAGTCATGAAGGCCAGCAATGCGTCGGCTTTCTTTTTCTCTTCTTCGTCCACGCCGTATTTGACGATGTCGACTTGTTTGGCAGTGAAGTAAACCATCGCACGGTTGCCTTCGGCGAACGCCTTCATAGTCAACAGCATGCGACGTACGTCAGGGTGAACGATGATGGGGTCAGCGGCTTTTTCTGGCGCTTTCGGGCCAGTCAGGGAGCGCATTTGCAGGCGATCACGAGCGTATTTCAGACCGCCCTGAAAGCCGATCTCGGCGTGGGCCAGACCTTGCAACGCAGTACCCAGACGTGCGGTGTTCATGAAGGTGAACATGCAGTTCAGGCCTTTGTTCGCCGGGCCGATCAGGTAACCGGTGGCCGCGTCGAAGTTCATCACGCAGGTCGCGTTACCGTGAATGCCCATCTTGTGTTCCAGGGAACCACAGGTCACAGCGTTGCGTGCGCCGACCGAACCGTCTTCGTTCGGCATGAACTTGGGAACGATGAACAGCGAAATGCCTTTGGTGCCAGCCGGCGCATCCGGCAGACGTGCCAGCACGATGTGGACGATGTTGTCGGCCATGTCGTGTTCACCGGCCGAGATGAAGATCTTGGTGCCGGATACTTTGTAGGAACCGTCGGCCTGAGGTTCAGCCTTGGTGCGCAGCATACCCAGGTCCGTGCCGCAATGCGGTTCGGTCAGGCACATGGTGCCGGTCCATTCGCCGGAAACCAGCTTGGTCAGGTAAGCCTCTTGCTGCTCAGGCGTGCCGTGCTCGGAAATGGTGTTCATCGCGCCATGGGACAGGCCTGGGTACATGCCCCACGACCAGTTGGCTTCGCCAACCATTTCGCTGACGGCCAGACCTAGAGATTCCGGCAGGCCTTGGCCGCCGTGCTCTACGTCGTGGGCCAAGCTTGGCCAGCCGCCTTCGACGAATTGTTTGTAGGCTTCTTTGAAGCCAGTCGGGGTTTTAACGCCGGACTCGCTCCAGGTGCAGCCTTCGGTGTCACCCACGCGGTTCAGCGGAGCCAGCACCTGCTCACAAAACTTGGCGCCTTCTTCGAGAATGGCGTCAACCATGTCTGGAGTTGCGTCCTGGCAAGCCGGAAGGCTTTGATAGTGCGCTTCGTAGCCGAGCAGTTCGTCACGAACGAAGCGAATATCACGCAAGGGGGCCTTGTAGTCAGGCATAGCGATAAACCTCTGCTGATGTAACCGGGAATGAACGACCGTATTGATTTGTTGTGACGGTCAAACAGTTGTTTGAAACATACGTTTACGCCTAAATCTTGTCAAGCGCCGATCTTTTGCCGTTCGTCATCACCCGAGGCAAATACCAGACCCACAGCAACGCAACACCGTCGCCTGAGCAATGCGCTGTGGAGGAAAGATTAGTTGAGCGAGAAGGACTTACACAAAAAAACGCCGCGAATAGTCGCGGCGTTGAGGGAGCGGGTTCAGCGAGGATTCAAGCGTAGGTATCAATCAGCGTACCGAGCACTTCATCGGATGCCTTGGCGACTTTGACGCCCAGTTCAACCTGAAATTTGCCCTGGGACATCTCGACCATATTGCTGGCCAGGTCCGACTGCTGACTGCGATCCACCGAGCGCAGACGATCAACCTGCGCCTCGGAAGACTGGCTGGTCACCGAACGCTCGATCGTCGTGTTGGCGATCTGCCCAGAGGCCTGATCGACACGGTTCTGCCCTGTCTGAATAGTGCTCAGACCGGCATAAAAAGCGGTGTTTCCTGAGATTTCCATGGGAGAACTCGTCCTACAAAGGATCAACAGCGGCCATTGAATCAGACCCACTGACAAAAGGCCCGACAAAAACACTAATAGCACAGTGCCTTGTCATAGTTAAAACCCCTGCCAGAAAACTCAGTCCAGTAGATCCAGCTGCAGATACTCCGCCACCGCTTCAGCCGTCACCACCTTGAGTTTCGGCACTCGCCCAAGGCACGGTGCCGGGATCCGCTCAGCAAGAGTCGCAAGGTTTTCTTCCAGACGCGAAGTCTTCGGATCGATGATATTGGCCACCCACCCCGCCAACTGCAAACCGTCCTGAGCAATCGCCTCGGCCGTCAGCAGCGCATGGTTGATGCAACCCAGGCGCACACCCACCACCAGGATCACCGGCAGACCCAGCGCCATCGCCAGGTCCGACAGATTGTCCTGATCCGCCAAAGGCACTCGCCAGCCTCCAGCACCTTCGATCAAGGTGAAGTCCGCTTGCATATCGAGAATTTCCTGCATGGGCGTCAACAGTGATTGCACCGTCAATGCCACGCCGGCCTCCCGCGCCGCCAGATGCGGTGCGATCGGTGGTTCGAATGCCACTGGGTTGACCTGCGCATAAGTCAAAGGCAACGAGCACTGCGCCAACAGCGCCAATGCATCAGCGTTGCGCAAGCCCTTGGGCGTCACATCGCAACCGGAGGCGACCGGTTTGCCCGCCGCCGTGCTCAAACCGGCTGACCGCGCGGCATGCAGCAAAGCTGCGGCAATGGTGGTCTTGCCGACATCGGTGTCAGTGCCAGTGATGAAATAGGCTGCGCTCATAAAGGTTTCTCCAACACGGCGTAGACCACTTGATAAGTCGCCGGCAGGCCTTGGGCCTGACGAAATTGCTCATACGCCTCGATCAATCCGAGGATCCGCGCCCTGCCGGTCAAACCACCCGGACGACCGGGGTTCAAGTTGTGGGCACCCAGTGCCTTGAGTTCATGGGTCAGGCTGCGCACATCCGGGTAATGCAACACGTGAGGTCGAGTTTCCAGACTCGCGACGCTCAACCCACTGTCCGCGCAAAGCTGTTGATAAACCCCGAACTCGCGAAAGCGGTTGACGTGCACCATGCCATCCACCTGACGCCAGCTGTCACGCAGCTCGAACAGTGTGCCCACGCACAGACTAGCAAACGCGAAAATTCCGCCAGGTTTCAATACGCGATTGGCTTCACCGAGCACCGAAGCGAAGTCCGCACACCACTGCACCGCCAGGCTGGAGAAGATCAGATCGCAGGTCGAGTCCTGCAACGGCAACCGCTCGGCATCGCCTGCGATGAAATGCGTTGCACCACCCAACGGCCGGGCGTGATTGAGCATGCCTTCGGCGATGTCCAGTGCCAGGCCGTGACTGGCAGGAAATCGCTCGCCCAATGCACGACTGAAATGCCCGGTGCCGCAGCCCAGATCCAGCCACACACCCGGCACGAAGTCCTCCGGTAATCGACTCGACAATTCACTGCCAACGTCGCGCTGAAATTCGGCCACGCTGTCATAGCTTGCCGCCGCACGGGAAAAAGATGCCGCCACCTGGCGTTTGTCGGGCAAACCGCCGGGCAGGTTGGGAAGGGATAAATCAGTCATCACCGGACTCATGCAAAAAGGCCTGAATCGCCCCCGCCACACCGTGAGGGTCTTCCAGAAGAAACGCGTGGCTGGCCTGTTCAATCAGACCGATTTCGACGTCCGGCAGTAGCGCCAAAAGCTCCCCGGCAGCTTCTGCCGGGACTAGCCCGTCGAGGCCGGCGAACAAATGCAGTTGCGGCCCTTGAAAGTCCAGTAAGGCCTGACGCGTGCCCAACCCACCCAACAGTTCCAAGCCACTGAGCAGCACAGGTGCCGTAGTTTTGGGGGCTGCCGCTAATAAAAGCCGAGCAAGCGACCGCGGGTCAGTAGATCCTTGGGAGCAAAGCAGGCTGAAGCGTTTCAAGGTCGCGCCTGGGTCAAGACGACAGGCGTTAAGGAACGCAGTGAAATCCTCTTCGTGCATGGCATTGGTCCAGCCAGCCCAGGCCACGAAGCTTGGATTGCTCGCCAGCGTCAGCAAGCCGCAGCAACGATCGCCGCGCCGGGCCGCCAACTCGGAAGCGAGCATGCCGCCGAGCGACCAGCCGCCGAGCCAGGCGTCCTGAGGCAACGTCGAGTCCAGCTCATCGAGCCACTCCTCAAGATCGCTTGATTCCAGTTCCGGCAACGGCTCGATCTCGACCCGCAAGTGTTCATCCAGTCCTTGTAACGCTGCCGCCAAGGGCTCCAGGGGAGAAATTCCGAGGCCCCAGCCGGGCAGCAAAATCAGGCGATCACGCATGGCTTGGCTCCGGTCCTAGTTGTTGAAAACAATCGGCCAGTCCATTTAACAATAGCTGCACCTGCGCCTCGCTGTGCGCGGCAGTCAGGGTCACCCGCAGTCGGGCGCTGCCGGCGGGCACGGTCGGTGGACGGATCGCAGTGACCATCAGACCGCGTTCACGCAGCATCTGCGACAGTCGAACCGCACGCCCGGCATCGCCAATCATGATCGGCTGGATCGGCGTGAAGCTGTCCATCAACTCCAGGCCGATTTGTTCGGCACCGTGGCGGAATTGGCTGATCAACGTTTTCAGATGCTCACGTCGCCAGTGTTCAGTGCGCAGCAATTCGAGGCTTTTCAGCGTCGCGCAGGCCAGCGCCGGCGGCTGGCTAGTGGTGTAAATGTAGGGACGGGCGAACTGGATCAGGCTCTCGATCAGCTCTTCGCTGCCAGCCACAAAAGCCCCGGCGGTACCGAACGCCTTGCCGAGGGTGCCGACCAGTACCGGCACGTCTTCCTGACTCAGGCCAAAATGCTCAACGATCCCGCCACCATTGGCGCCCAGCGGACCAAACCCGTGAGCGTCATCGACCATCAACCAGGCGCCTTTGGCTTTCGCCTCCCGAGCCAGCGCCGGCAGGTCGGCGATGTCGCCGTCCATGCTGAACACGCCGTCGGTGGCCACCAGGGTGTTGCCGGTCGCCTTCTCAAGACGCTTGGCCAGACTCGCCGCGTCGTTGTGCAGATAGCGATTGAAGCGCGCTCCGGACAACAGACCCGCATCCAGCAGGGAAGCGTGATTGAGCCGGTCTTCCAGCACCGTATCGCCCTGCCCGACCAGCGCGGTGACTGCGCCGAGGTTGGCCATGTAACCGGTGGTGAACAACAGCGCACGCGGTCGACCGGTGAAGTCGGCCAGAGCCTCTTCCAGCGCGTGATGCGGACTGCTGTGGCCGATGACCAAATGCGACGCCCCGCCGCCGACGCCCCAACGGGCCGCACCGGCGCGCCAGGCTTCGATCACTTGCGGGTGATTGGCCAGGCCCAGGTAGTCGTTGTTACAGAACGCCAGTAACGGCTGACCATCGACCACCACTTCCGGGCCTTGAGGGCTTTCGAGCAATGGGCGTTGGCGGTAGAGATTTTCGGCACGACGGGCAGCAAGGCGCGCGCTGAGATCGAAAGACATGCAGGCCTCGTGGATCAGAATTCAGTAGCGATCGCTGTACCTTGTGGGAGCGAGCCTGCTCGCGAAGAGGCCATAACATTCAACATCTATGTTGAATATCAAATCGCATTCGCGAGCAGGCTCGCTCCCACAGTGTTTTGCATTTCAATCAGAGGTATCGGTGGCGCGATTAAACAGCAGCGTTATAGAACTGCTCGCTGCTCTTCTGCTCAACCAGCGCTTGTTCGATCGCGGCCTGATGCACTTCGTCAGCGTGCTCTTCGCGCGCTTCCGGCAGGATGCCCAGGCGCGAAAACAGTTGCATGTCCTTGTCGGCCTGCGGGTTGGCGGTGGTCAGCAGTTTGTCGCCGTAGAAAATCGAGTTGGCACCGGCGAAGAACGCCAGGGCCTGCATCTGCTCGTTCATCGCTTCGCGGCCGGCGGACAGGCGCACGTGGGATTGCGGCATCAGGATGCGTGCGACAGCCAGCATGCGGATGAAGTCGAACGGGTCGATGTCATCAGCATTTTCCAGCGGTGTACCGGCGACTTTCACCAGCATGTTGATCGGCACCGACTCTGGATGCTCTGGCAGGTTGGCCAGCTGGATCAGCAGATTGGCGCGGTCATCAAGCGACTCGCCCATGCCGAGGATGCCGCCGGAACAGATCTTCATCCCCGATTCACGCACGTAGGCCAGGGTTTGCAGGCGCTCGCTGTAAGTACGGGTGGTGATGATGCTGCCGTAGAACTCAGGCGAGGTATCGAGGTTGTGGTTGTAGTAGTCGAGGCCGGCGTCGGCCAACGCAACGGTCTGGTCCTGATCCAGGCGACCGAGGGTCATGCAGGTTTCCAGGCCCATGGCTTTCACGCCTTTGACCATTTCCAGCACGTAAGGCATGTCTTTGGCCGACGGATGTTTCCACGCCGCGCCCATGCAGAAACGGGTCGAACCGATGGCCTTGGCGCGAGCGGCCTCTTCGAGAACCTTCTGCACTTCCATCAGCTTTTCTTTTTCCAGGCCGGTGTTGTAGTGACCGGACTGCGGACAATATTTGCAATCTTCCGGGCAGGCACCGGTCTTGATCGACAGCAGCGTCGACACCTGGACCCGATTGGCGTCGAAATGCGCGCGGTGCACCGTCTGCGCCTGAAACAACAGGTCATTGAATGGCTGAACGAAGAGTGCTTTGACTTCGGCCAAAGACCAGTCATGACGCAGGGTTGCAGTGGTGCTGGCGCTCATGGGTGTTTCCTTTGTTTTATGCTTGGCAAGCGGCTGGGGAATGGAATACCCACAGACGCGACACGGATGTTCGGCATATTTAAGGAAGACTCATGCGCTGTCAACCACGATACGAAGGACCGGTTTACATCTGGTTAAAAAACGACCAATTCTGTTTGCTCTGTTCAGAACCCGCCGATGAATGCACACCCATCTGCATGGCCTGTGAAACGGAGTTGCCCTGGCTTGGCGATCAATGCCAAACCTGCGCTCTGCCGTTGCCCACTGCCGGCCTGACCTGCGGCCAATGTTTGAAACAACCGCCAGCCTTCGAGCGAGTTGCCGTGCCCTGGACTTACAGTTTTCCGGTGGACACGTTGATCACACGCTTCAAACACTCTGCGAAGTGGCCGTTTGGTCGCCTGCTCGCCGAACTTCTCGCTCAGTTCCTGCAACATCGCTTCGATGAAGACCTGAATCGACCCGACGCGCTCATCCCGGTTCCGCTGGCCTCCAAACGACTGCGTAAACGGGGTTTCAACCAGGCCGCGATGCTCGCCCGCTGGCTCAGCACCCGCCTCGACATTCCGAGCGATGAAACGCTGTTGCTGAGGATTCAGGACACCAGCGCACAACAGGACCTGAATGCCGAGGCCCGCAAAAAGAACCTGCGCAACGCCTTCGCTCTGGCACCCGATGCTGTCATCAACGGTCGTCACCTGGCGCTAGTGGATGACGTACTGACCACCGGCGCCACGGCCCAGGCCCTGGCTCGCCTGTTGATGGACGCCGGCGCCGCACGTGTCGACGTCTATTGCCTGGCCCGCACACCCAAACCCGGCGATGCGCCCTGACTTGACTCCCAGGCTTCCAGCGGCCAACGTCCTTCCCATCGCCACAGCCCAAAGCGTCTTGCCATGTCCTTGCCTACGTTGTTGTCGCAGCACATTGTCCGTCGTCCGCAGCGCATCGCGTTGCTGCAACACATAGCCGAACAAGGCTCGATTACCCGCGCCGCGAAAAGCGCGGGGCTGAGTTACAAAGCGGCCTGGGACGCCATCGATGAGCTGAACAACCTTGCGCAAAAACCGTTGGTGGAGCGCAGTGTCGGCGGCAAGGGCGGCGGTGGCGCCAAACTCTCCAGCGAAGGCGAGCGCGTATTGCGCCTGTATCAAAAGCTGCAAGCCTTGCAGGCTCAGGTGCTGGAAGCCGCCGAAGATGCCAGCGATCTCGGCCTGCTCGGCCGACTGATGCTCAGAACCAGCGCCCGCAATCAACTGCATGGCAAGGTTGTGGCAATTGATAACCAAGGGCACAACGACCGGATTCGTCTCGAATTGGCCGAAGGCTTGAGCATCGATGCTCAGATCACTCACGACAGCACCCTGCGTCTGGACCTCGAAACCGGCACCGAAGTGGTCGCACTGATCAAGGCCGGTTGGCTGGAGTTACTGGGCATCAATCAAGTGGCAACACCCGGCAATAATTGCCTGAAGGGCATCATCGAGGAAATTCTCGACGCCGAGGACGGCCCCAGTGAAGTGCGCATCGGTCTGCCCAATGGCCAGACACTCTGCGCGCTGGCCGAACCGCTGCACTTGAGAACCCTCGGCCTCGCCACTGACAAACCGGTGTTGGTGCAGTTCGCGCCATCCAACGTTTTACTCGGTACACCGCTTTGAAACACAAGTGTCATTAACGCTCATTAAGGTGACTGCAAAAACCCGCAGGGAGCCTGATGTGAGCCTATTAGAAGACAACCAATCCACCGACCTCGAGAAAATGGTCGGCCTCAGCCGTCGTGGCTTCATCAGCGCCGGCGCCCTTTGCGGTGCAGCGATGTTCCTGGGCGGCAACCTGCTGAGCCGCAGCGTACTGGCCGCCAGTGTCAGCGCCGGCTCCAGCAAACTGTTGGGTTTTGACAGTATCCCCGCCGCCACCAGCGACGCCATAACCCTGCCACCAGGCTACAAATCTTCGGTGTTGATCAGCTGGGGGCAACCCCTGCAGAAGAACGGCCCGGCGTTCGACCCGAGTGGCAACGGCTCCGCCGAACATCAGGAAGTCCAGTTCGGCGACAACAACGACGGCATGAGCCTGTTCGAGTTTCCCGGTGATAAAAACCGGGCGCTGATGGCGATCAACAACGAGTACACCAACTATCGCTACCTCTACGCCCACGGCGGCATGCCGCAATCGGCTGCTGACGTGCGCAAGGCGTTGGCCTGCGAAGGCGTGTCGGTAATCGAAGTACAGCGCAAGAACGGCCAGTGGCATTTTGTCCAGGGCTCGCGCTACAACCGGCGCATTCACGGCAACGCGCCGATCAGCTTGAGCGGCCCAGCCGCCGGTCACGCCTTGGTAAAAACCAGCGCCGACCCACACGGCAAGAACGTCCTCGGCACCTTCCAGAACTGCGCCAACGGCAAGACGCCGTGGGGCACGTATCTGACCTGCGAAGAGAACTTCACCGATTGCTTCGGCAGCAGCAATGCCGAACAAAAATTCGACGCCGCGCAGAAACGCTACGGCGCAGTGGCGGCCAGCAAAGAGATCAATTGGCACCCACACGACGAGCGCTTCGACCTGGCGAAAAACCCCAACGAACTCAACCGTCACGGCTGGGTGGTGGAAATCGACCCGTTCGACCCGCAATCGACGCCCGTCAAACGCACCGCGCTGGGCCGCTTCAAACATGAAAACGCCGCCCTGGCCGAAACCAGTGACGGTCACGCCGTGGTGTACATGGGCGACGATGAGCGCGGCGAGTTCATCTACAAATTCGTCAGCCGCGACAAGATCAACCACCAAAACCCCAAGGCCAACCGCGACCTGCTGGACCACGGCACCTTGTACGTGGCGCGTTTCGACGCGGGCGACGGCAACGCCGATCACCCAAAAGGCCAGGGCGAATGGATCGAACTGACCCACGGCAAAAACGGCATCGACGCCAGCAACGGTTTCGCCGATCAGGCCGAAGTGTTGATTCACGCCCGCCTCGCGGCCAGCGTGGTGAAAGCTACGCGCATGGACCGTCCGGAATGGATCGTCGTCAGCCCCAAGGATGGCCAGGTCTATTGCACGCTGACCAACAACGCCAAGCGAGGCGAGGATGGTCAGCCGGTGGGCGGACCGAACCCGCGCGAGAAGAACGTCTACGGGCAGATTCTGCGCTGGCGCACTGACCGCGATGATCACGGTGCCAAAAGCTTTTCCTGGGACCTGTTTGTGGTCGCCGGCAACCCGGGTGTCCACGCCGGCACGCCGAAGGGCGGTTCGTCGAACATCACGCCGCAGAACATGTTCAACAGTCCGGATGGCTTGGGTTTCGACAAGGCTGGGCGGTTGTGGATTCTCACCGATGGCGATTCGAGCAACGCCGGCGACTTCGCGGGCATGGGCAACAATCAGATGCTGTGTGCTGATCCGGTCACCGGGGAAATCCGCCGCTTCATGGTCGGGCCGGTAGGCTGCGAGGTGACGGGGATCAGCTTCTCACCAGACCAGAAGACCTTGTTTGTCGGGATTCAGCATCCGGGGGAAAACGGCGGGTCAACGTTCCCTGAGCATCTGCCGAATGGCAAGCCGCGGTCTTCGGTGATGGCGATTTCCCGGGAAGATGGCGGGGTCGTCGGCGCCTGATCAGGCCCCATCGCGAGCAGGCTCACTCCCACACTGGATTTGTGACACACCGCAAACCCAGTGTGGGAGCGAGCCTGCTCGCGAAAGCGTCCGCCCAGACAACACTCATCTCAAGGCAAGGCCCTAAAGACACCCCGTCTGCGCTACCATGCTTGGCCGGACGCGGCAGCCTGCTGCGCGCAGGAGTCAGCATGGCCCACCCGTTTGCAACCCTCACCCCAGACCTCGTGCTCGATGCCGTCGAAAGCATCGGCTTTCTCAGCGACGCGCGCATTCTGGCGCTCAACAGCTACGAGAACCGTGTCTATCAGGTCGGCATCGAAGACTCCGAGCCGCTGATCGCCAAGTTCTACCGTCCGCAGCGCTGGACCAACGAAGCGATTCTCGAAGAGCATCAATTCACCTTCGAACTCGCCGAATGCGACGTACCGGTAGTCGCGCCGATGATTCACAACGGTGCCAGCCTGCACGAACACAATGGTTTCCGATTCACCCTGTTCCCCCGCCGTGGTGGCCGAGCGCCGGAGCCCGGCAATCTCGATCAGCTGTATCGCCTGGGGCAACTGCTCGGTCGCCTGCACGCCGTCGGCACTACAAAACCGTTCGAACACCGCGAAGCGCTGGGCGTGAAGAACTTCGGTCATGACTCGTTGACGACATTGCTCGAAGGCAATTTCGTACCCAAAAGTCTGCTGCCGGCCTACGAGTCCGTGGCCCGCGACCTGCTCAAGCGTGTGGAAGAGGTCTACAACGTTACGCCGCACAAGAACATCCGCATGCACGGCGACTGCCACCCCGGCAACATGATGTGCCGCGACGAGATGTTCCACATCGTCGACCTCGACGACTGCCGCATGGGCCCGGCGGTGCAGGACATCTGGATGATGCTGGCGGGTGATCGTCAGGAATGTCTCGGTCAGTTGTCGGAATTGATGGACGGCTACAGCGAGTTCCACGACTTCGATCCACGGGAACTGGCGTTGATCGAACCGCTGCGCGCCTTGCGCCTGATGCACTACAGCGCCTGGCTGGCCCGCCGCTGGGACGACCCGGCGTTCCCGCACAGTTTTCCGTGGTTCGGTACGGAACGGTATTGGGGCGATCAGGTGTTGGCGTTGCGCGAACAACTGGCTGCGCTCAATGAAGAACCCCTGAAGCTCTTCTGACGAACACAGATCCCCATGTGGGAGCGAGCCTGCTCGCGAATACGGTTTCACATTCAACAGTGATGCTGAATGAACTACTGCTTTCGCGAGCAGGCTCGCTCCCACAGTTGTTCGTGTTCACAATTAACCAACCTATTCAGGTACGACATTCGTAGACAAATCTCCTTACAATCCCCTCTTTGTTAGCTGCCTAAGCAAGGATTCTGCATGCAAGCCGCCAACCCGCGTCGCGGGTACATCCTGGGCCTGAGTGCCTACATCATCTGGGGACTTTTCCCGCTCTACTTCAAAGCCATCGCCAACGTGCCTGCCGTGGAGATCATCATCCACCGCGTGCTCTGGTCCGCGCTGTTCGGCGCCTTGCTACTGATGGTGTGGAAACATCCGGGCTGGTGGCGCGAGTTGCGTGACAACCCGAAACGCCTGGCAATCCTGGCCCTGAGCGGCACGCTGATTGCGGCCAACTGGCTGACCTACGTCTGGTCGGTGAACAACGGGCGCATGCTCGAAGCCAGTCTTGGTTACTACATCAACCCGCTGGTGAACGTGCTGTTGGGCATGCTGATCCTTGGTGAACGACTGCGGCGCATGCAATGGCTGGCGGTTGGCCTGGCGGCGGTCGGCGTCGCGCAACAGGTCTGGCAAGTCGGCAGCCTGCCGTGGGTGTCCCTGGTGCTGGCGCTGACCTTTGGTTTTTACGGACTGATCCGCAAGCAGGCACCGGTCAAAGCGTTGCCGGGGCTAGTGGTGGAAACCTGGATGCTGGTGCCGATTGCCGTCGCGTGGTTGCTGTTCAACCCCACCGCGAGCAGCGCTCAAGCCGAATTCTGGACCACGTCCGAAGCCTGGTGGCTGGTGGCCGCCGGTCCGGTGACACTGGTGCCGCTGGTGTGTTTTAACGCCGCTGCACGGCATTTGCCCTACACGACGCTGGGTTTTCTCCAGTACTTGGCGCCGACGTTGGTATTGCTGCAAGCCGTTCTGCTGTTTGATGAACACTTGTCATCCAGCACCCTCGCGGCATTCATCTTTATCTGGGCTGGCCTGGCGGTTTACAGCGTCGATGCGGTGATAAGTTTGCGTCGCCGCCGCTGATCAAAAAACGTACAAATCTCCACAGGCCACGTTCTATGTGGCCTGCACCGATCCTTCCCAAGGTTATCCACAGCGTGATCCCCGGCGTTTGTGCGCAAGTCCCTGAAACTGCTGGTTTTTTGATCAGAATCTGAAGAGCCCCGGCTGACGTGGCCTGGCGGGCTGTCTCTACAGGTTATCCACAGGCAGGTGCACGTATAACTTGGATAACCTTTTCAGGGTTCACTGCGCAGTACCAATTCGACCATCAAATCATCCGCCAGGGTCTCCAGGCGCGATTGCAGCACGTCCAGAGACAGCGTCAGCGGCACGGCGAGAATCGCTTCAGCGTGAAACAAAGGCTCGCTGCTCATCGGCGCCGGACGTACTTCGGTCACCAGACGCTCCAGGTTCACCCCCTGTTCACTCAGCAGACGCGTGATGTCGCGTACGATCCCCGGGCGGTCATTGCCCACCAATTCCATGGCAATCGGTTTCCAGGTGCAGGATTGCTCGATACCGCTTTCGGCAATCAGCACGCGAATGCCATGGGCGGACAACGCCTGTAGGGCATCGACCAATTCATCGTAGGCCTCAGCCGGCACGCCCACGCGAAGAATCCCGGCGAACTGCCCGGCCATGCGTGACATGCGGCTCTCCAGCCAGTTGCCGCCGTGCTCGGCGATGCATTGGGCAATGCGCTCGACCTGCCCTGGCTTGTCCGGAGCGAAAACAGTGAGTACGAGGTGGTCCATGGCGCAGCCCTCTTGTCATGACTTTTGTTATGGAAGACCAAGTATAGGCAAGGGACCGGAATCGGCTCGGCGTCTCAGAAAACCAAAGCCCCATAGCAGGGCAATGAAGATTATGTGTACAAGTTTTTATATTTAACTGGAACAATCCAACAGTTTTTTGAGAACATCCAGTTCCCCGACATGACTGCAATGCGTCATGGGGTCGCAGAACGACGTAATTAGTCTAATTTTCACAACCGCAACTCATCATGTAGTATGCCGCAGCGCGCACTACATAACGTTGGATCGATGTCTGCCACAGGCACAGTCGCAACCCTGAAAGCCCCGTCAGCAAGGCATCCAAGCCGTTGATTGGACCGAACCCAGCCGCCCGAACGGGCATGTACTGGCAGACGGGTTTGTGGTTTAAATGGCCAGAGGCTTCATTGTCAAAATTGAAGAGCTGAAAAGCGAAATAGCTGAGCAGAGTGAGGCAAGCAATGACTGAACACGTTCAAGTCGGGGGCCTGCAGGTCGCCAAAGTCCTGTTCGACTTCGTGAACAACGAAGCCATTCCCGGTACCGGCCTCACCGCCGATAAGTTCTGGGCCGGTGCCGACAAGGTCATTCATGACCTGGCGCCGAAGAACAAAGCCCTACTCGCCAAACGCGATGATATCCAGGCTCGTATTGATTCCTGGCACCAGGAACGCGCCGGTCAGGCGCACGACGCCGTGGCTTATAAAGCCTTCCTGCAAGACATCGGTTATCTGCTGCCAGAAGCGGCCGATTTCCAGGCAACGACGCAAAACGTCGATGACGAAATCGCCCGCATGGCCGGCCCACAGCTTGTGGTTCCGGTGATGAACGCCCGCTTCGCGCTCAATGCCTCGAACGCCCGCTGGGGTTCGCTGTATGACGCGCTCTACGGCACCGATGCCATCAGCGAGGCTGACGGCGCGGAAAAAGGCAAAGGCTACAACAAGGTTCGCGGCGACAAGGTCATCGCCTTCGCCCGCGCCTTCCTCGACGAAGCGGCGCCATTGGCTGCCGGCACTCACGTCGATTCCACCGGCTACAAGATCGTTGACGGCAAACTGGTGGTCGCCCTTAAAGGCGGCAGCAATACCGGCCTGTGCAACGATGCACAGCTGATCGGTTTCCACGGCAATGCCGCCGCACCGACCGCGATCCTGCTGAAAAACAACGGCCTGCACTTCGAAATCCAGGTCGATGCCAGCACCCCGGTCGGCCAGACCGACGCTGCCGGCCTCAAAGACATCCTGATGGAAGCCGCGCTGACCACCATCATGGACTGCGAAGACTCGGTCGCCGCCGTCGATGCCGATGACAAAGTGGTGATCTACCGCAACTGGCTCGGCCTGATGAAGGGCAATCTGTCGGAAGAAGTCTCCAAGGGCGGTCAGACCTTTACCCGCACCATGAATGCCGACCGCACTTATACCGGTGTCGATGGTAAAGAACTGAGCCTGCATGGTCGTTCGCTGCTGTTCGTGCGCAACGTTGGTCACCTGATGACCATCGACGCGATCCTCGACAAGGATGGCAACGAAGTGCCGGAAGGCATCCTCGACGGTCTGGTCACCAGCCTCGCGGCAATCCACAGCCTCAACGGCAACAACTCGCGCAAGAACAGCCGTACCGGCTCGGTCTACATCGTGAAGCCGAAGATGCACGGCCCGGAAGAAGCGGCGTTCACCAACGAGCTGTTCGGTCGCATCGAAGAAGTGCTCGGCTTGCCAAGCAACACGCTGAAAGTCGGGATCATGGACGAGGAACGCCGTACCACGGTCAACCTCAAGGCCTGCATCAAGGCTGCCAGCGAGCGTGTAGTGTTCATCAACACCGGTTTCCTCGACCGTACCGGCGATGAAATCCACACTTCCATGGAAGCCGGCCCGATGGTGCGCAAGGCGGACATGAAGGCTGAGAAGTGGATCGGCGCCTATGAGAACTGGAACGTCGATATCGGTTTGAGCACCGGCCTGCAAGGTCGCGCCCAGATCGGTAAAGGCATGTGGGCCATGCCGGACCTGATGGCAGCGATGCTCGAACAGAAAATCGCTCACCCGATGGCCGGTGCCAACACCGCCTGGGTTCCATCGCCGACCGCCGCTGCGCTGCATGCGCTGCACTATCACAAGGTCGATGTGTTCGCCCGTCAGGCCGAACTGGCCAAACGTGCACGCGCTTCGGTGGATGACATCCTGACCATCCCGTTGGCCGTCAATCCAGACTGGACCGCGGAACAGATCAAGAACGAACTGGACAACAACGCCCAGGGCATTCTCGGTTATGTGGTGCGCTGGATCGACCAAGGCGTCGGTTGCTCGAAAGTGCCGGACATCAACGACGTCGGCCTGATGGAAGACCGTGCGACGCTGCGTATTTCCAGCCAGCACATCGCCAACTGGCTGCGTCACGGCATCGTCACCGAAGATCAGGTCATCGAAAGCCTCAAGCGCATGGCGCCAGTGGTTGACCGTCAAAACGCCAATGACCCGCTGTACCGTCCATTGGCGCCGAACTTCGACAGCAACATCGCCTTCCAGGCGGCGGTCGAACTGGTGGTCGAAGGCACGAAGCAGCCGAACGGCTACACCGAGCCGGTCCTGCACCGTCGTCGCCGCGAGTTCAAGGCTGCCAATGGCCTGTAACTAAGCGCTGACGCCGGACAAAAAAAAGCCCTGATCGAAAGATCAGGGCTTTTTTGCTTCAAATCGGTTCCTACACATCCATTCCCAGCTCATGCTTGACCAGCGCCAACAGCTTGCCGGTATCGACAGGCTTGAGGAGGAAGTCGACCACACTCAAGTGCATCGCAGCGATCGCATCTTTCACGTCGGCGTCACCGGAAACGATGATGATCGGCATTGCCGCCCGAACCGATTCACGGACCTGACGGATCAGGTCCAGACCATCGACATTTCCCATCCGCAGATCGGTAATCACCAGGCCAATCGATGGCATCGTCTCCAACATCTTGAGTGCAGTTTCGCCACTGGCGGCAGTCATGCAGCGCACCCCGTCCAGCGCCAGAATCTCCGACAGCAACTCACGCGCGTCTTTATCGTCGTCGACGATCAGCACCCGCTGCGGCGGCAGGTCAGGTTCCTGCATGACGGCACTCAGCGCCTCGCGCTCGGCGTCGCTCAAAATATCGTGGTCGGACATGGCTTACTCTACGTTTTCATTTCTATTCCCTAGCTCATCCGTCAGACATCGCTAAGCAGACCTTCAATGTGCACTTCGTCGGAAAGTTTTCCTATAGCCAATGCAGGAGGTTTTTCCCACAGTTGCGTCAGACATTTCCCAAATACCGACAGGTTCACTGCCTACCTAGACTTACGTCCAATGGGCACCCTGCGCGCAGGGGCCGACCATGGCTAAGTCATCCGACAACAACAATTCAAAAAAGACTGCGGTAATGGTTATGAGTAAAGCGGACGCCTTCACACAGGCAGGGAAAACCGCGGTGTTGCAGAATATCCAGGGCACTTTGCAATTCCTTCAGCGCTTCCCGCCCTTCAATCAAATGGAACACGCCCACCTGGCGTACCTGGTCGAGCAGTGTCAACTGCGTTTTTATGCGCCCGGCGAGAGCATCCTCAAGCCCGCCGACGGTCCGGTTGAACATTTCTACATCGTCAAACAAGGCCGGGTCGTGGGTGAACGGCCCCACACGGCCAAGGGCGGCACCGAAACCACTTTCGAAATCACCACCGGCGAGTGTTTTCCCCTCGCCGCGCTGCTGGGTGAGCGCGCGACTCGTACCGAACATCTGGCCTCCGAAGACACCTTTTGCCTACAGCTGAACAAGCAGGCGTTCATCAAACTGTTCGCGCTTTCCAACGCGTTTCGCGACTTTTCCCTACGCGGCGTGAGCAGCCTGCTGGATCAGGTCAACCAGCAAGTCCAGCAAAAAGCCGTGGAAACCCTCGGCACCCAATACTCGCTCAATACCCGCCTGGGCGAATTGGCCATGCGCCATCCGGTGACGTGCAGCCCGACCACGCCACTGCGTGAAGCCGTGACCTTGATGCATGAGCAGCAGGTCGGCAGCATTGTGGTGGTCGACGAACACAAAGCGCCGCTGGGGATTTTCACCCTGCGCGACCTGCGCCATGTGGTCGCCGACGGCACTAACGACTTCAACGAAGCCATCGAGCGCCACATGACCCAGGCGCCGTTTTACCTGTCGCCGGACCACAGCGCCTTCGATGCGGCAATTGCCATGACCGAGCGGCACATCGCCCACGTCTGTCTGGTCAAGGACCATCGCCTGTGCGGCGTGGTCTCGGAACGTGACTTATTTTCCCTGCAACGGGTCGATCTGGTGCATCTGGCGCGGACTATCCGCAGCGCCCAGAAGGTGGAAAATCTGGTCGCGATGCGCGGCGAGATCGGCCAACTGGTGGAGCGCATGCTGGCCCACGGCGCCTCTTCAACCCAGATCACGCACATCATCACCCTGCTCAACGACCACACCGTGTGCCGGGTGATCGAACTGACCCTCGCCGAGAAAGGTGACCCCGGCATTCCGTTCAGCTGGCTGTGCTTCGGTAGCGAAGGCCGACGCGAGCAGACGCTGCACACCGATCAGGACAACGGCATTCTGTTCGAAGCCCGGGACGCGGCCCACGCCGCCGAGATTCGCGGCAAGTTGCTGCCCATTGCCCAGCAGATCAACCAGAGCCTGGCGCTCTGCGGTTTCACCCTGTGCAAGGGCAACATCATGGCCGGCAACCCTGAGCTGTGTCTGTCCCGGGCCGAATGGTCGCGACGTTTTGCGGCGTTTATCCGCGAGGCAACGCCGGAGAACCTGTTGGGTTCGAGCATCTATTTCGACTTGCGCGTGGTCTGGGGCGACGAGCAAGGCTGCGAGCAGCTGCGCCAGGGCATTCTCGATCAGGTGAATGACAACCGACTGTTCCAACGGATGATGGCCGAGAACGCCCTGCGCAACCGTCCGCCCGTAGGACGTTTCCGTGAGTTCGTACTGGCTCGCAAGAATGGCGAGAAAGCCACTCTGGATTTGAAAATCCAGGGGCTGACGCCGTTTGTCGACGGTGCCCGACTGCTCGCGTTGGCCCATGGGATCGAGGCGAACAACACGCTGGAGCGCTTCCGCCAACTGGTGGACAAAGAAGTCATCGAACGGCTGGACGGTGCGGCGTACGAAGAGGCCTATCACTTCATCCAGCAAGCCCGCATGCAGCAACATCAGCTACAGACCCGGGAGAACTTGCCCTACTCCAACCGGGTCGATCCAGACAGCCTCAATCATCTGGATCGACGGATCCTGCGTGAATCCCTGCGCCAGGCACAACGCCTGCAAAGCAGCCTGGCCCTGCGGTATCAGCTATGAGCCTGTTTTCATGGCTGCGCCCGGCAGGTCCGAGCCTTCCCGGCGAACTTCAACAACGTCTGCAACGCTTGCCTTCGGCGGCAGAGCTTGGCGAATGCAGCCTGCGCGAACAGCGCTGGGTGGTGCTAGACCTGGAAACCACCGGGCTGAACCTGAACAAAGACCGGGTGTTGTCCATCGGCGCGGTGGTGATCGAGGACGGGGCGATCGATTTCAGCCAGCAGTTCGAACGCACGTTGCAATGTGCCGACATGAAGTTGGCTCCCAGCGTGCTGATCCATGGCCTGGGGCCGAGTGCGATTGCCGCTGGCAGCGACCCTGCTCAGGCCCTGGTCGAATTCATGGAGTTTGTTGGCGACAGTCCGGTGCTGGCGTTTCATGCGCCATTCGATCAGCACATGCTCGGGCGCGCCTTGAAAGATCATCTGGGCTACAAGTTGCAGCATCCATTTCTGGATGTAGCTGATATCGCGCCGCTGCTTTGCCCTCAGGCGCACATTCGCGATGCCGGGCTGGATGAGTGGATCGACTGGTTCAAACTGGAAGTGTTCGAGCGCCACAATGCCAGTGCCGATGCGTTGGCCACCGCTGAACTGGCGTTGATTTTGTTCAGCCGGGCGCGGCAGATGCAGATTCATAGCCCATTGAATTTGCAGCAGCGGATGAATCAGTGGAAGCGACGGCAGCGAGCGCCCTCTTTCTAACAGCCACCGCAATCCTTTGTAGCCGCTACCGAAGGCTGCGTTCGGCTGCTCAGCAGTCGTCAACTCTGCCCGCGAGATTCACCTGACGCACCGCGGTGACTGATATTACGACTGCTGCGCAGCCGAACGCAGCCTTCGGCAGCTGCTACAAGATCCGTGCGGGTCAAAAAAACTGGTTATTCCAACCCGACCAGCGCCAATTGCTTACCTCCCCCGCCTCTGCCGCAATCGCGAACAATTCTCGTTAGTTAACACTTCCCAATCGGTGATGCTGCGTGTCGTCAGTCCAAAGCCCTCAAAGTGAGCTCGTTGGTGCGTTGTATCGCGACCATCGCGGTTGGCTATTGGCCTGGCTGCGACGCAATGTAGCCTGTCCGCAACGAGCCGAAGACCTGAGCCAGGACACTTTCGTGCGTTTGCTGGGTCGTGAAGAACTGAAGGAGCCGCGCGAGCCGCGCGCATTTCTGGTGGCGATTGCCAAGGGCCTGCTGTTCGACTATTTCCGCCGCGCCGCGCTGGAACAGGCCTACCTCACTGAACTGATGCTGATCCCCGCAGGTGAACAACCGTCGGTGGAAGAACAGCAACTGATCCTCGAAGACCTCAAAGCCATCGACCGCCTGCTCGGCAAGCTCTCTAGCAAAGCCCGGGCGGCGTTTCTCTATAACCGTCTCGACGGCCTCGGCCACACCGAAATCGCCGAGCGCCTGGGCGTGTCAGTGCCGCGGGTGCGTCAATACCTGACCCAGGGCATTCGTCAGTGCTACATCGCGCTGTACGGTGAGCCGGTATGAGTCCGATCAGCTCCAAACCCGTCTCGGCGCAGGTGCTGGATGCCGCGATTGCCTGGCAGTTGTCCCTGGACGCCGGCAACCCGGTGGAACGCGAAGAGTTCGCCAAATGGCACGCCGCCCACGAAGAGCATGCGCGGGCCTGGCGCCAACTGGGCATGCTCGACCAGCGCTTCAGCGTTGCCAGCGGCCCGGCACGCACCGCGTTGCTGCAATCGCGCGAAAGCATTCGCCGGCGCGTGCGCAAACTCGGCAGCGGCATGGCTAGTATCGTCGCGGTGATCGGGTTGGCGTTGTTCGCCGGTGATCGTTATCTGCCGATCGACTATTGGCTGGCCGACCAGCGCACCGCCACCGGTGAGCAACGCACCCTGCGCCTGACCGACGGCACGCTGATCAACCTCAACACCCACAGTGCCGTGGATGTGCGTTTCGATGAAAAACAACGGCTGATCATCCTCCAGGAAGGGGAAATCCTCGTCGAAACCGGCCATGGAGACGCTCGGCCATTTATCGTCGAAACCCGCGAAGGCAGCATGCGCGCGTTAGGGACAAGGTTCCTGATCAAGCGCGAAGAAGAAGGCACGCGCCTGAGCGTGCTGAAATCGGCGGTGGCGGCCCACCCCGAGTCGAGCCCTGAAGAGCAGATTCTGCGTGAAGGCCAGCAAGTCCTGATGCGCAGCAATGGCCTCGGGCCGATCGTCGCGCTCAACCTCGGCGCCGATGCCTGGACCCGCGGCATGCTGGTGGTGGACAACACGCGGCTGGAGGACCTGGTTCATGAACTCGGTCGTTATCGACGCGGGCATTTGGGTGTTGCACCTGAAATCGCCGACCTGCGCATCACCGGCAGCTTCCCGCTGCATGACACCGATCTGGCCCTGAGCGCCCTGCTGCCGACCCTGCCGGTGCAGATCGAACAGCACACGCCGTGGTGGGTAACGGTGACGAAGGCTGAAGCCAAGTGATGTTGAGCCAGGTAAGACGCCTGCTCGCGAAGGGGTCATCGGCTTCACCACAAACCTGATGACATCTGACAATCCATAACCACTTGTTTACTGAATCGAAATTATTTTCAATCAGCCCTATCACTTTTGAATTCTCGTTCGGCACCTAGGCAATTGAGAAATATTTCCATTCAGGAGCCGCTGTATGTCCCGTTCTCTAGACACCTTGTTGCGCCCCAGTTTGCTGGCGATTGCCATTGCCCTTTGTGCCCCTCTGGCCAGCAATCAGCTGATCGCCGCTGAACAGGCGTCCAGCGTTCGCGCCTACAACCTGCCGGCCGCGCCATTGGCCAGCACCCTGAACCAGATCGCCAGCCAGGCCGGCCTGGCGCTGTCGTTGAATCCTTCACTGGCGGCGGGCAAAACCTCGGCGCCGGTCAAAGGCCAATTCGACGCAGCCGGCGCCCTGCGCGAAGCCTTGCGCGGCAGCGGTCTGCAACTGGAACAAAGCAGCGCTGGCACTTATAGCCTGGTGGCCGTGCCCGAAGGCGTAATGGCCCTGCCGGAAACCGCCGTCATTGGCGTGGAAAACACCGAAAGTGCCTGGGGACCGGTGGAAGGTTACCTCGCCAAACGTACGGCAGCCGGGACTAAAACCGATACGGCACTGACGGAGGCACCGCGGTCAATTTCTGTTGCAACCCGTGAACAGATGCAAGACCGCGCCGTACAAAACCTGGATGACGCAGTACGTTACATGCCCGGCGTCGTAGCCAGCAGCTACGGCAGCGATAGCCGCGCCGAGTGGTTGAAGGTTCGTGGATTTGAGCCCACCCAATACCTCGATGGACTGCCCCTACCCAAGGGCACCTATACCATGCCGAAGATGGAAACCTGGGATCTGGAACGTGTCGCCTTGCTGCGCGGCCCTGCGTCGTCGGTCTATGGCCAGACGCCTCCTGGTGGTTTGATCGATATGGTCAGCCGCCGCCCTGAAGACATTGCCAGCAACGAAGTGCAATTGCAGATCGGCAGCTATCAGCGCAAGCAGATCAGCTTCGACAGCACCGGCCCCATCGATGATGAAGGGCGCTTTCTTTACCGTGTCAGCGGCGTGGTGCGGGACAGCAACACAGCCATCGAGCACAACGACGACAAGCGTTACAACATCGCCCCCAGCCTGACATGGAACATTGATCCCGACACCAAACTGACGCTCCTGAGTCAGTTCAACCGTGACGACACAGGCATCACCAGCCAGTTCCTTCCTTTACAAGGCACCAAACTTTCAACGCCTGCAGGCGAAGTGAAGTACCACAAGAATCTCGGTGATCCGGAGTGGGAGTTCTACGACAAGACCTATTACGCGTTGGGATATGCCTTTGAGCACCGGATGAACGATGTCTGGCAGTTCCGTCAGAACCTGCGCTACACCAAGAGCGACCTGTCCTTCCAAGGCATCACCGCAGGCGGCTTTTTCGGTTCGGTCAGTGACGACGGTACCCTGGCCCGAGGTGCCAACGTCGTCAACGAAGACATCAGTCAGTTCGCCGTCGATAACAATTTCCAGGCGGATTTCGACACGGGTTCGATCAAGCACACAGTGTTGCTGGGCCTGGACCACCAGCGCGTCAACACCAATTACAAATGGCTGTTTGGCAGTGCGCCGACCAGCAATATCATCAACCCGATTTACGGCCAGGACTTTAGCAACGTCAGCTACACCGCGTTCAATGATTACAACCAGAAGACCCATGACACCGGCCTGTACTTCCAGGACCAGATGGACCTGGATAATTGGCGCCTGACGTTGGGCGGCCGTCAGGACTGGCTGCACACCGACACGACCTTCTACAACATGAACGATGCAAAGGACACTCGCGACGACACCGCCTTCACCGGCAACGCGGCGCTTAGTTACGTGTTCGACTCCGGCTTTACACCTTACATCTCCTACGCCGAATCCTTCCAGGCAGAAGCCGGTGGTGCCAATGGCGCGGCTTTCCGTCCAGGCACTGGCAAACAATATGAGGTCGGTATCAAGTACCAGCCTCCGGGCAGCGACATCCTGTTCACCGCAGCTGCCTATGACCTGACCCGCAAAGACATCGTACTCAGTGACACCCTCGGTGTATCTCGCCCACTGGGTGAGGCCAATGTGCGCGGGTTCGAGTTGGAAGCTACCGGTAACGTCAACGAGAACTTGAAATTGACGGCCGCGTACACCTACGCCAACAGCAAGATGACTAAAGTCACCGACCCTCTGGATAAAAACCGCCCACTACCACTGACCCCAGAAAACCAGGCTTCTGCATGGGCTGATTACACGTGGCATACAGGTATTCTGGATGGCTTTGGAATCGGCTCCGGCGTGCGCTATATCGGCGAAACCGACAATATCGCCATCGGCAGCATGGGCTTCGTACGCGATCCATCAGATGGCCATAGCAGTTCCTACACCGTCTATGACGCGGCAGTCCATTACGACCTGGGCCGCCTGAACAATACGCTCAAGGGTGTGAGTCTCAGCGTCAATGCCAACAACGTGTTCGATAAAGAATACATTTCGACCTGCGACGGTTTTTACTGCTATTACGGCGACCGTCGCAACGTAATGGCCAGCGTCGGCTACAAGTGGTAACGGCTTGATCTGACACACCTGATATCCAGGCCGTCCTTCGAGGACGGCTTTGGTATTTCTGAAGGCTATGAAATGAAAAGCAAAACAATTCGCCGCTGGTCCTTCGTCCATACCTGGACCAGCCTGATCTGCACCGTGTTCCTACTGATGCTCGCGCTGACCGGCCTGCCATTGATCTTCCATCACGAGATCGACCACTTGCTGGGCGATGCCGCTGAATTGAAGGAGATGCCGGCGGACACCCCGCTGCTGAATTTGCAGCAGTTGGTGCAGGCGGCTGAAAAGCATCGTCCCGGTGAGGTCATGCAGTATTTCGGCTTCGATGAAGACGAGCCCAACGCCGCGATTACGATCATGGCGGCCACCGCCGGCACTGAACCGAATTCGTCTCACACCTTCATGCTCGACGCCCGCACCGGCGAAGCGCTGGAGATGCCGTCGGCCAATGGCGGCTTCATGATGATCATGTTGCGCCTGCACGTGGACATGTTCGCCGGTCTGCCGGGCAAGTTGCTGCTGGCGTTCATGGGCATTCTGTTCGTGGTGGCTATCGTGTCCGGGACGGTGTTGTACCTGCCGTTCATGCGGCGTTTGAAATTCGCCACCGTGCGCCAGGACAAATCCACCCGCCTGCGTTGGCTCGATCTGCATAACCTGATCGGTGTGGTGACGCTGACCTGGGCCTTGGTGGTCGGCGTCACCGGCGTCATCAGCGCTTGCGCCGACCTGCTGATCGCCGCGTGGCGCAACGACAGCCTGAGCGCGATGGTCGCGCCGTACCGCGATGCGCCGCCACTGACAGAACTGGCGCCCGCGACCCGCTTGCTCGACATCGCCAAGGAAGTCGCACCGGGCATGCAGCCGGACTTCATCGCCTTCCCCGGCACACGATTCTCCAGCGAACACCATTACGCGGTGTTCATGAAAGGCAGCACCCACCTGACCTCGCACCTGCTGACACCGGTGCTGATCGACGCCAGTACCCTGCAAGTCACCGCCGTGGCCGAACGCCCGTGGTACATGGACGCCATGGGCATGTCTCAACCGTTGCACTTCGGTGATTACGGCGGCATGCCGATGAAGATCCTCTGGGCGATCCTGGATGGGCTGACCATCATCGTCCTCGGTAGCGGGGTTTACCTGTGGGTGGTGCGGCGCAAGGCTGCGAAACCTGTGCTCGAGAACGCGGAGAGTCCAGCATGAGGCCGCGGCAGTCGAATTTCTGGAAGGTCTTTTCCACCCCCACGGTTATCGCCCTGCTCAGTGCCGCGGGGTTGTTTGCCGCGCTACTGGGCGATGGCGTGTGGGACGCATTGAGCTGGTTGGGCCTGGGCGTTCCCGCCGCCCTTGCCCTGCGCGGCCTGCTGCTACGCCGCTGATCCAAATCGATTGGCGGACTCCTGTAGCAGCTGCCGAGCAGCGCGAGGCTGCGTCCGGCTGCGCAGCAGTCGTGAATCATGCGATCGAGTTGCTTCAGATAAATCGCGTTTGCCGGACTGCGGCCGCTGCGTCCGAACGCGGCCCGAGCCGAACGCAGCCTCGCGCTGCTCGGCAGCTGCTACAGGGCTACAGATCGCTGCAATCACACGACGACATCCGCTTTGGGTTCGATTGCCAACCGTTTGAGCTCCCGGATCCACGCGCTATGCTGCCCAGCACTCCCCCACTCCGAGACGCTGCCATGTCCGCCCCCAGCATGACCCTGTTCCACAACCCGTTGTCGCCCTTCGTTCGCAAAGTCATGGTGCTGCTGCATGAAACCGGTCAACAGGACCGCGTGGCGCTGCAAGACTGCGTGCTCACACCGGTCAGCCCGGACCTGATACTCAACGAAGACAATCCGCTGGGTAAAATTCCGGCCTTGCGCCTGGCCGATGGCAACGTCATCCATGACAGCCGGGTGATCCTTGATTACCTCGACCACCAGCACGTCGGCAACCCGCTGATACCGCGCGACGGCTCGGCCCGCTGGCGGCGCCTGACCCTGGCCTCCCTGGCCGACGGGATCATGGACGCTGCGGTGCTGATTCGTTATGAAGTCGCCCTGCGTGCCCCGGAAAAACACTGGGACACATGGCTCGATGGCCAGCGCGAGAAGATTCGTCGCGGCCTGGCATTGCTGGAAGTGGACGCGATTGCCGAGCTGACCAGCCATTTCGATGTGGCGGCGATCAGCGTTGCCTGTGCGTTGGGCTACCTGGATTTGCGCCATCCGGATCTGGAATGGCGCACGACGAACCCGAAGCTGGCGAACTGGTACTTCGAGGTGAGTCAGCGGCCTTCAATGCTGGCGACTATGCCGAAGGTTTAGAACTTCGCTGGCTGTCAGGGCCTCTTCGCGAGCAGGCTCGCTCCCACATTTGATCTTCGATTTGCACAAGCCCTGTGTTCACTGGAGATCCCTTGTGGGAGCGAGCCTGCTCGCGATGGCACCACACCGGATCTAACGGAAACAACACCGCAATCCGCGTCGCCAACACCTCTCCCTCCCGCTGATCCTCGCGCAACCCCAACGACCGGCTCATTCCACCGCTCCCATATCAAACACCAACGGCTTCGCCGACTTCTGCCCAATCCCATACCAGTCCAGCTTGCGGGTCAGCACCATAAACACGCCCAACAACCCGAACAACAGCAGCGAACCCATCAACAACGCGTAATCCTCTGCACTGAGCAAGCCATAGAGCAAGCCATAGAGCAAGCCATACAACGCCGCCAATCCCGCCGAAAAACTCAAGCCGTGACGCACGCTGCGCAGTACATGGCAGACATAAAAACCGATCAACAACACACAGCCGCCCGCCGACAGCAGGTACGCCAGGGCAAAGCCGATGTGCTCGGACAGCGACAGCAACAGCAGATAGAAAAACGCCAGGGCCACGCCCACCAGCGCGTATTGCACCGGGTGTACCGCGAGGCTTTTCAGCACTTCGAAGAGGAAGAAACCGGCGAAGGTTAGGACGATAAACAGCAACGCATACTTGATTGCCCGATCGCTCTTCAGGTACTGATCCACCGGGTCGATGAAGCTCACCCCGAAACTGCGGCCGGTATAGGCTTCGCAACCGCCGCCGGACACACAGCTGCTCAAGGCCTCTTGCAAATTGGTGGAGAAAAACGAGGTCTGCCAGTTGGCGGTGAAACCCTGATCGCTGACTTCACGCTGGGCCGGCAGGTAGTTGCCGATGAAACTCGGATGCGGCCAATTGGCGGCCAGCGAAACCTTGCTGGTCTTGCCCACCGGAAGAATCTGCAACTGGCCAGTGCCTTGCAGTCGCAGGTCGAAACCGAAGGCCAATTCCGTGGCTTGCTTCGCGTCGAGCGCCGGCAGGGTGACATGCACGCCCTCCCCCAACCAGCCCACCTGACTACCGGGGACGAAGTCGAGTTTCTGGCCATTGAGTTCGAGTTTCAGAGCGTTTTCGATGCCGCGAATATCGCTGATCCCGACCGCCAAAAACGGCTGGTCGAACTGGTAATCGGCGAAATCGTCCTTGATACCCAATTGAGCCGGGAGCGAGAAATGCCCGCTGATGCGGTTGTCCGCATGAAATAGACGCGCCTCATAAATGCCCCGGGACCGCAGTTCAGTCTGGACCTGCCCGTCGAGTTCGAAGCGTTCCGGGAGGAAATACAAACGGCCGCGCTCTTCACCCACTTCCTGGTAACGCTCGTTGGTTTTCTCGTTGAGCTTCCAGGTGCGCACCACTTTGCGATACGGCACCACCATCAGCGGCCCGCTGAGTTGCTGGCTGTAGCTGGAACTGCGGGCGATGTCTTCGAGAACACCGTCGCGCAGTTGCTGGCGGTCCTGGATCACGCCGTTAATCATCAGGAGCGGGATCAGCAACAACAGAATCAGAAGGGCAATTGCCCCGAGTTTTATGGTCAGGCTGCGGTTCATGGGACTCTCCCTGTTTGGATGGGGAGAGTCTGGGATTTGTATGTGGAGGGTGTGTGGGAGGAATGTGGAGACTTTGTGGAGAGTGTTTCAGCGGGGAGAACCACCCCTCACCCTAGCCCTCTCCCCAAGGGGTAGAGGGGACTGACCGATGTGTTATGTAGAAAATTGGCGACCTGAGATATCAAGTCGAACTCAGGATTTGAAAACCATGGAGATCGGCTCCCTTTCCCCTCTCCCCTCTGGGGAGAGGGTTGGGGTGAGGGGTGGTTCTAAGCAGGTATACGCAATTTGACTTGAACACCGCCGTCAACATTGCCGATGTTCAATGACCCACCATGCAACTTCACCACCTCTTCAACAAAATTCAGCCCCAACCCCGTGCTCTTGCGCCCGCTGTCCGGCCGCGGCAGTGAGTAAAAGCGCTCGCTCAATCGCGGCAGCGCATAGTCGGGAATCGCTTCTGCCTGGTTAAACAGCCTGAACTCAACTTGCTCCCCAATACGCTCGGCACTGAATTGCAACAAACCCTGAGCCGGGGTGAAATCCAAAGCGTTCTCCAGCAGATTGCCCAGCGCCTGACGCAACAGGAACGGTTCACCGGTCAGCACCAGATCCGCGGCAATGGTTTGTTCCACGCGCAACTGCTTGCCTTCGATGCGCGCCGCCTGAGCGCTCAGCAATTCATCCACCAACTTCGCCAGCGGCACCGCCACCCGCTCTTCCAGCCCTTGGCGTTGCTCGACCAGGGCCAGATTCAACAGGCGCTCGATCAACTGCTGCATCCGCGCGCTTTCGCTGTCGATGTTGCTGACAAAACGCTGCTGCTGGGCCAGCGGCATCTCGCCTTGCAGCAACTCTGCCGCACCGCGAATCGCCGCCAGCGGGCTTTTCAGTTCGTGGGTCAAGGTGTGCACGTAACGCTCGACGTAGGCTTTGCCTTCGAGCTGCGTGCGCATCTGCTCCACCGCCGTCGCCAGTAGTTCCAGCTCGCCGCCACGGTAGTGCGGAACCTCGACCCGCCGGCCTTCACTGACTGCCTGAGCGTAAGCAGTCAGCCGTCGCAGCGCAGCGCTCAACCACCACGACAACAACGCGCCGAACAGCAGACCGAGGCCGATCAGCCCGGCGCCCCAGGCAAGCAATCGCCGTTCAGTGCGATCAACGTATGGCTGCAACGAGCTGTTGGGTTTGGCGACGGTAACCACGCCGATAATCTGGCCGTTGTCGCGAATCGGGGCGCCGACGTGCATCACTGAGGAGTTCGGATCGTCCGGATCGCTGCGGCTGGAACGAGCGCCGTATTCGCCCCGCAGGGTCAGTAAAACGTCGTTCCAGCGCGAGTAATCCTGCCCCACTGCCACACCGCTCGAATCCAGCACCACAACGCCCTTGGCATCGGTGACGTAGATCCGGTGGTTGACCTGATTCTTCGGCAATCCCCAGATGTTCGCCTTCGGTTGCCGTTCGCCATATGCCTTGAGCAGCGCGGGCCAGCGGTTCTGGTTCAGGGTGCCGGCCTTGAAGTCGTCGCGCAGGATTTCGGCCATGAGATTGGCGGTGTCGACCAGCGTTTCTTCGGTGGACTGGCGCACGCCGGGACGGATTTCTTCCATCACGGTGTTCAGCACGAAGTAACCGGTCAGGCCGATAAACAGCACATAGACCAGAAAAATCCGAATCCCCAGAGGCATCAGCTACGCCCCGGACTGTAGCTGTAACCGAGGCCGCGATGGGTCTGGATCGGTTCCGCGTCGGCTTCCACCTGGCGTAATTTGGCGCGCACGCTCTTGATGTGGCTGTCGATGCTGCGCTCGTACCCGGCATCGGCGGCGACGCCCAGCGCATCGAGCAATTGCTCGCGACTGAAGACGCGTTCGGGTTGATCCAGCAGGCATTGCAGCAGGCGGAACTCATGGCGGGTCAGGGTTAGAATCTGACCGCGATAGCTGATCTGCACCCGTTCGCTGTGAATGCGAAACAGCGCCGATGACACCTCGGCGGTCGCTCGCGGCGTCATGCGTTTGAGAATCGCCCGGACCCGCGCCGCCACCTCCCTTGGGCTGAACGGCTTGACCACGTAATCGTCGGCACCGATTTCCAGGCCCACGACGCGATCGATTTCGGCATCACGGGCGCTGAGAAAGATCACCGGCACTTCGCTGAAACGCCGCAATTGCTTGCAGGTCTCGAAGCCGCTGATGTCTGGCAGACCAATGTCGAGAATGATCAGATCGGCCGGGGTCTGGCGCTGATGTTCAAGCGCAGCGGCGCCAAGGCAAAGCCAGGTGGTGGTGAAGCCCTCGCCCTGCAAGGCGAAAATCAGGGTGTCGGCAATCGCCGCTTCGTCTTCGACAATCAGGATATGAGGCATGGCGTCCGAGCCCGGGAGTTAAGTGGGCGAACGGTGCCCCAAGGCTCACGTCACGTCAATGAGACCACTTGAAATCAGCAGTCGGGTTTGGCCGCCGTGAAGCGCCGTGCCGGGTTCACCGCCGCGCCGAACTCACGCAAGGCTTTGGCGCCGATCAACAATGGGTAGTTGAAGCTGCTGCGGTCGGTGAGGTTGACCTCCACGGTGCGCTTGACGTTGCCCAGGCACAGTTCCAGATCGACCACCGGACGCTTGGTGGGTTCGACCGCTTCGTTGTCGTCCTCGTCTTCTTCGGAGCGGGTCTTGATCTTGCTGATCCGCGCGACCTTGTGTTCGTAGACCTTGTTGCTCGCGCCTTTGGTGGCGAGGCGGAAACGCACCCACTCGTCACCATCGCGGGTGAAGGTTTCGATGTCTTTGGCCGACAGCGACGCCGTCAGGGCACCGGTGTCCATTTTGGCCTTGAGCACTTCACCGCCGATTTCCGGCAGCGCGATGTATTCGTAGCGCCCGTACAGGGTCGGCTCAGCGGCCAGAACCGGCAGGGCCACGAGGGAAAGCAGTGCAAGGAGGGATTTCACGTATTGGGCTTCCTTGAGAAGTGGACAGCGGGATTTTAGACCGTTGTGGAGTTGATCGTTCCCACAAGGCTAACGATCCCAAGGTGAAACATTCGTCGTCAACTACCGGTGCCGGCGCCCCAGATCCCGCCCAGGTTAGTCAGCAGCGAACCGCCGACACCCTGCTGACCGAAAAATTGCAGAAGCACAGGGGCAAACAGGCCGATCATGCCAGTGTCCATGCCCAATGCGCTGAAGGCACTGTTCAGGTCGTTGATGTTATTCACGTTGCCCAAGGCGTTGTCCAGTCCTGCCGCTGTACCGGACGAGCCAAGCAAGCCGCTGAGAACAGCCAACTCACCACCGCCGGACAGTTTGTCGATCCCCGGTACGCTTTTGGCCAACTCTGAATAGTCGGTCGAACTCAACTGATTCTTGGCCAGCCCGAGCATCGCCCCGGTGCCGCCAATGGCTTGTTGTGGTGTCACATTCAATTGGCTGAGCGCACTCAGCAGACCGGCCGTCTGCGAGGTCGGCGCGGCCGCGGCGGCGTCATCGCCCTGCGTGCCGGAGAGGGCATTGGCCGCATCGAACAGGCTGAACTGAGCAAAGACCGGACTGGCCGCCAGACACATCAGCGAAGTCAGTGCAAAACCACGTGAAATCTTCATTCAGACATCCTCATGTGCCATGAAAACCGCCCGGCAATGGGCGGCGAAAAACCGTGTGTTGGACTGGCATCCCAGGGGAATGTTCCGAGTCTTGGCGAGCCCCCGACGAACAGTCGAAAAATAATTGACCGGCGCTGCATCCAGTCTGGCCCCGCCCGCGTATATCGAGCACGGACAGACATTCCTGGCCGATTCCCTGCACGAGGATCATCACCATGAAACGCACTTCGATCAAAACGCCGTTGATTGCCAGCCTGCTGACGCTGGCCCTTGGCGGCGGATTCGTCCTGAACACCGTGCAAGCGGCAGACACGAGCCACGCGGTCATCGTCGGCGGCCAGAGCATGATGCCGAGCAAAGACATCATCGATAACGCAGTGAACTCCGCCGACCACACCACCCTGGTCGCCGCCGTGAAAGCCGCTGGCCTGGTGGATACCCTCAAGGGCAAAGGACCGTTCACCGTGTTCGCCCCGGTCAACTCGGCCTTCGCTGCGCTGCCGGCCGGGACTGTCGATAGCCTGCTCAAACCCGCCAACAAGGCGACCCTGACTCACATCCTCACCTACCACGTCGTCGCCGGGAAACTCGACATGATGACCCTGGCCGAGAAGATCAAGGCTGGTGGCGGCAAGGCCGAACTGACCACCGTCGCTGGCGGCAAGTTGTGGGCGATGATGAACGGCCCGCACAACATCACCATCAAGGATGAAAAAGGTGACGTCGCCGACATCACCACTTATGACGTGTACCAGTCCAACGGCGTGATTCAGGTCATCGACAAAGTACTGATGCCGAAAAGCTGAAGGATGCCGCCGGCCCTGCGCATCAGGGTCGGCGGTTTCCGAGGTGGCCGCCCGTGAATGGAATAACCGCGCCCCGTGAACTAACCTCTGCCTGCAACCGACACCTCAAGCAGCCCACCTCGATTGCCTGGAGAACTGCCATTCCCATCGCCGACGCCGATCAGCTCAGGCAGCTTCTGGCCCAGTGCTCACTGGGCGACCGCCGCGCTTTCGAGACGCTTTACCGCAGCGTCGGCCCACGGCTGCATGGCGTAGCGCTGCGCTTCATGGGGCGGCCGGATCTGGCTGAAGAAGTGTTGCAGGAAAGCTTCGTGCGCATCTGGAACAACGCCTCGCGCTATGAGGCGCACCTGTCGGCGCCGCTGACCTGGATGATCAACATCACCCGCAATCAGGCCATCGATCAGTTGCGCAAACACCGCGACCGGCCGTTGAGCGACCTTGAAGAACAGGCGCTGGAGGATGAAAGTCCTTCGGCCCACGAACAGCTCAGCAGTGCCCGTGAGGCCCGCGCCTTGAACCGGTGCCTGGAAAGCCTTGAAGGCATGCAGCGTCAATCGATCACCGTCGCTTACTTTCAGGGGTTGTCGTGTTCCGAACTGGCCGAACACCTGGCCGCGCCGCTGGGCTCGGTGAAATCCTGGATCCGCCGCGGTATGGAGCGACTGCGCAGGTGCCTTGAATCATGAACTATCAAACCCCGACCTTGCGCCGCGCCCTCGCCGCCGATTACGCCATTGGTTTGATGCCTTCTGCCGCTCGTCGGCGTTTCGAACAGTTGTTGCTGGAAGACGCGGCGCTTCGTGCTGAATTGGCTCACTGGCAAGAAAGCCTCGCGAGCCTGACCGACACACTGCCCGAGCAGCCGGTACCGGATCGGGTGTGGCAGGGAATTACGGCGCGGATTGAGCCGCAAGTGCTGCATATGCCAGAAAAACGTCGGTTCTGGAGCTGGTTGCGAGTGACGGCTGCGGTTTGCTCGCTGGTGATCGCCGTGACCTTGGGCGTGTTCTACAACCTCGACAATGCACGTTACAGCGCCACACTGCTGACGGCCGACGCGCAGCCTGCGCTGAAGGTTGAAGCGCATAAGGATTACTTGAACGTTGAGCCGCTGACGCTGGCGGCGGTTGATCCGGGGCGCAGCCTGGAGTTGTGGGCGATTCCAGCGGATGGGAAGCCGATTTCCCTTGGTGTGATTCCGGCAGGCGGGAAGGGCCGTGTAGAGCTGAGTGATTTGCAGAAAGCGCTGATTGGCAAACCGATTGCGTTGGCGGTGAGTCTGGAGCCGCAGGGAGGTTCACCGACGGGGCAACCGACGGGGCCGGTGTTGTATCAAGGGGCGTTGGCGGCGTTGTAAACCACCCCTCACCCTAGCCCTCTCCCAGAGGTAGAGGGGACCGACCGAGGTGTTCTTAGAGCTACATCGACCTGAAATTCCTGAGTCGAACTCAGGTTTGAAAAGCATAGAGATCGGCCCCCTTTCCCCCTCTCCCCTATGGGGAGAGGGCTGGGGTGAGGGGTGGCTCTCAGACTCACCAACAATCTTAGCCAAAAAAAACGGCAACCCTGGGGTTGCCGTTTTGTTTTGCGTGAAGCCTTACGCCGCGCTGAACAGTTTGTGCGGATCGATCACAAACTTCTTCGGCACGCCCGCATCGAACTCGCCATAACCACGTGGCGCGTCATCCAGGCTGATCACCTCAACACCAACTATGTCGGCAATGTGGATACGGTCCCACATGATCGCCTGCATCAGCTGGCGGTTGTACTTCATGACTGGCGTCTGACCAGTGTGGAAGCTGTGGGATTTGGCCCAGCCCAGACCAAAGCGGATGCTCAGGCTACCCATCTTCGCGGCTGCGTCGACTGCACCCGGATCTTCAGTCACGTACAGGCCTGGGATACCGATTTTGCCGGCAACCCGAACCACGCCCATCAGCGAGTTGAGCACGGTGGCCGGAGCCTCGTGTTTCACGCCGTCATGGCCGTGACCGCGCGCTTCGAAGCCTACGGCGTCGACGGCACAATCCACTTCAGGCTCGCCCAGCAGCGCAGCGATCTGTTCGTGCAACGGGGTGTCCAGGGACAGGTCGGCGATTTCGAAACCCTGAGCCTTGGCGTGCGCCAAGCGGACGGTGTTGACGTCACCGATGATCACCACTGCCGCGCCCAACAGGCGAGCGGAAGCGGCAGCTGCCAGACCGACCGGACCGGCACCGGCGATGTACACCGTGCTACCTGGGCCAACGCCGGCCGTCACTGCGCCGTGGTAACCGGTCGGCAGGATGTCGGAGAGGCAGGTCAGGTCGCGGATTTTTTCCATCGCGCGATCGCGATCCGGGAGTTTCAGCAGGTTGAAGTCGGCATACGGCACCATCGCGTATTCAGCCTGACCGCCGGTCCAGTCGCCCATGTCGACATAACCGTAAGCACCGCCCGGACGCGCCGGGTTAACGCTGAGGCAGACGCCGGTGTGCATTTCCTTGCAGGAACGGCAGCGCCCGCACGCTACGTTGAACGGTACGGAAACCAGGTCGCCGATCTGCAGGTTCTCGACGTCGCTGCCCTTCTCGATCACTTCACCGGTGATTTCGTGGCCCAGTACGAGGCCGGTTTGAGCGGTGGTACGGCCGCGCACCATGTGCTGGTCGGAACCACAGATGTTGGTGGACACCACACGCAGGATGACAGCGTGGTTAATCTTCCTGCCGCGCGGGTCCTGCATTTTGGGATAGTCGATTTTCTGTATTTCGACTTTGCCGTTGCCGAGATACACCACACCACGATTGCCAGACATGCTTTCACCTCGCTGTTGTTTTTATGTAGCGGTCGCGTCGCCATGGATCGGCGGCGCGTTGATTGCTCGGGTTATTGCTTGTGTGTCTTGTGTTGTCTGTAAGGGCCTCATCGCGAGCAGGCTCGCTCCCACAATGGATCTTTGGTGTGTCCGAGATCTGTGCACTGACACAAATCCCTGTGGGAGCGAGCCTGCTCGCGATGGCGATCTAAAGAACGACCGTGCGATTGGCGTTCAAAAACACTCGTCGCTCGATGTGATAACCAACGGCCCGCGCCAAGGTCAGCCCTTCGATATCCCGCCCTTTGGCGATCAGGTCTTCGGGGTAGTGACTGTGGTCCACGGCCTCTACGCCTTGGGCAATGATCGGGCCTTCGTCCAGGTCGTTGTTGATGTAATGCGCCGTGGCACCCACTAGCTTCACGCCCTTGTTGTAGGCCTGGTGATAAGGCTTGGCGCCCTTGAAACCCGGCAGCAGGGAGTGATGGATGTTGATCGCCTTGCCGTCGAGTTTGCGGCACAGCTCTGGCGACAGGACTTGCATGTAACGGGCAAGGATCACCAGTTCGGCGCCGGACTCTTCGATCACCTGCCAGACCTGACGTTCCTGGGACGGTTTGTCGTTCGGGTCCAGCGGGAAGTGGTAGTACGGAATCTGGTGCCAGTCCGCCAACGGCTTGAGGTCCGGGTGGTTGGAGACCACGGCGGCCACATCCATCGACAATTGACCGATGCGCTGGCGGTAGAGCAAATCGTTGAGGCAGTGATCGGCCTTGGAGACCATGATCACCACTTTTGGTCGATGGTGCGGCGGTGTCAGTTCGAAGATCATGCCGAAGGCTTGGCCGCGTTCTTCGAGGCCAGCGCGGAAGGCTTGTTCGTCAAAGCCGTCGGGCTGGCGGAATTCCACGCGAATGAAGAAACGGCCCGAGAGCCGATCATCGAAGGAATGGTGCTCGGTGACGTAGCAGCCCTGCTCGAACAGAAAGCGGGTCACCGCGTCCACGGTGCCGAGGACGCTTGGGCAGTCGGCGGTCAGAATCCATGTGTCTGGGGCGCGGCTCATAGTGCGGTGACTCCTGTTCTTTGTGCTGGGTGTCAGGGAATTCCACCCCTCACCCTAACCCTCCCGAAACGTCGGACCGCCCCAAAGGGGCGAGGGGACTGAGCGAGGTACTCTTGGAGCTATATCGACCTGAAACATCAAGGTGAACTCAGGTTTTGAAAACGCTAGAGATCGGCTCCCTTTCCCCCTCTCCCCCCTGGGGAGAGGGCTGGGGTGAGGGGTCGATCTCAAGCTTGAACACTAAGCCCATATTCGGCGGCAGCATCCTGCAACCACAACCACCAGTAATCCGAGAAGCTGCGGCGAATCAGCAGTTCCCAGGTGTCTTCGGCGGTATGGCGGATCACCAGTTGCGACTTGGCAAACACCGTGCCGACGGCCTTGCCCACCGGGAAGCTGTTGGGGTGCACGTCGTAGCTGGTGGACTTCATCAGCACCTGGCGCACGTTCGGGCCGCTCAGTTCGAGTAGCTGCTGGCCGCCGCTGACGTTGGTGATCGCAATGTGCAGATCGCCCAGCGCTTCACGCAGCTTTTGCTCGGCGGCGAATTCTTCACCGGTCGGCACGATCAGCAGCCATTCATCCGGCCCCATCCATTGCAGGCTGGTTTCGCCTTTGACGACGACGGTCAGCGCGCCCGGCAATTCGATGCCGAGGGCTTTGTGCACACCGGCAGCGAACGCCGCATCATGGCCATCGCCACGAATGGTCAGGTGGCCGAGGAGTTTTTTCTCGCGCACGATCACGCCGGCGCTTTTGCGACCCTTGCCCACCAGGCTGGCGAGGTCGGCGTGATGCAGCGACGACTCGGCCTTGGCCCCAGTGGTTGGGCGTTGTTGGTAAACATTGGCTGCGGTCATAAAGCACCTGTTCCTGAATTCTGTTGGTTCCGGCCCTTGTGGTGGCAGTGCCGCCGCCTTCGCGAGCAGGCTCGCTCCCACATTTGACCCCGTTCCCCTGTGGGAGCGAGCCTGCTCGCGAAGGCAGTAGCAGGCACCCCACAGGACCCGAGGCCATTAAACGTTCTGGCGATCGCCTTTCGGATCGAAGAACACCGAAGAAACGATTTCCGCCTCGATCACGCTGCCATCGGCCAGCGGTGCGAACACGCGCTCACCGATACGCTTCAAGCCACCCTTCACAACACCCATGGCAAACGAATAGCCGAGGGAGTTGTGCAAGTAACTGGAGGTGACGTGACCGACCATCGTCATCGGGATCGCTTGCTTGGTGTTGAACACCAGTTGCGCACCTTCCGGCAGCCATTTGGTCGGATCAATCGGCTTCAGGCCGACCAACTGTTTGCGTTGATCACGCACGCAGTCTTCGCGGTTCATGCCACGCTGGCCGATCCACGAGAACGGTTTGGTGCGACCGACGCACCAGCCCATGTTCAGGTCATCCGGAGTCATCGACCCGTCAGTGTCCTGCCCGACGATGATGAAGCCCTTCTCGGCCCGCAGCACGTGCATGGTTTCGGTGCCATATGGCGTCAGGTTGTACTGCTTGCCAGCCTCAACAATTTTTTCCAGCACGCCCATCGCATAGTCGGCTTGCACGTTGACTTCGTACGACAGTTCACCGGTAAACGAAATCCGGAACACCCGCGCCGGGACACCGCCGACCAGACCTTCTTTCCAGGTCATGAACGGGAAGGCTTCGTTGGTCAGATCGATGTCGGTGACTTCGCTGAGCAGCTTGCGGCTGTTCGGCCCGGACAGGGTCATGGTTGCCCAGTGATCTGTCACGGACGTGAAGTACACCTTCAGGTCTGGCCATTCGGTCTGGTGGTAGATTTCCAGCCATTGCAGCACGCGTGCAGCGCCGCCGGTGGTGGTGGTCATCACGAAGTGGTTGTCGGCGAGGCAGGCGGTTACGCCGTCGTCGAACACCATGCCGTCTTCTTTGCACATCAGGCCGTAACGGGCCTTGCCCACGTCGAGCTTGGTCCAGGCGTTGGTGTAGATGCGGTTGAGGAACTCCCGCGAATCCGGGCCCTGGATGTCGATTTTGCCCAGGGTCGAAGCGTCCAGCAGGCCGACGCTGTCGCGCACGGCTTTGCATTCGCGCTTCACGGCGGCGTGCAGGCCTTCACCGTTTTTCGGGAAGTACCACGGACGTTTCCACTGACCGACGTCTTCAAACTCTGCGCCGTTCTTCACGTGCCAGTGATGCAGCGCGGTGAAACGCACCGGCTCGAAGATGTGCCCACAGTGACGGCCGGCCACGGCGCCGAAGGTCACCGGCGTGTAGTTCGGGCGGAACATGGTGGTGCCCATCTGCGGGATGGTCACGTTCAGCGAACGGGCGGCGATGGCCAGACCGTTGACATTGCCGAGCTTGCCCTGGTCAGTGCCGAAGCCCAGTGCTGTATAGCGTTTGACGTGCTCGACCGACTCGAAGCCTTCGCGGGTTGCCAGTTCGATGGCGGCGGCGGTGACGTCGTTTTGTAGGTCGACGAATTGCTTCGGCGCACGTGCGGTGTTCTTTTCGTGCGGCACCTGGAACAGCGCCAGTGTTGGCTCTTCCAGACGGCTCAGGGCTTTAGGCAGTACGCCTTCGACCGTTTGGAACCCGGCTTCGGCTGCGGCGCGAGCACCGCCTTCAAAACCATCGGCCAGGGAATCGCCGAGGCCGTAGACGCCGTTGATGCCACCGACGCATACGCGTTTCTGCGGTGCTTCGCCCGGTACGAAACCGAGGATGTCTTCACGCCAGATCGGCTTGCCACCCAAGTGCGACGCCAGGTGAACCACCGGGCTGTAACCGCCGGAGCTGGCAACCAGGTCACAATCGAGCCACTCACCAGGACTGGTCACGGTGTGCGCTTTGACATCGATCGCGGCAACGCGAGCGGCGGTCACATGCTTGCTGCCACGTGTCTCGATCACGGCGCTGCCGGTCAGGATGCGGATGCCTTTGGCGCGCGCTTCTTCAACCAGCGCACCGCGCGGATTGCTGCGGGCATCGGCGATGGCGACGACTTGCAGGCTGGCATCGAGCCAATCCAGAGCAACGCGATAGGCGTGATCGTTGTTGGTCGACAGCACCAGTTTTTTGCCCGGTGCCACGCCGTAACGACGAACGTAAGTCGACACAGCGCCGGCGAGCATGTTGCCCGGCACGTCGTTGTTGCCGTAAACCAGTGGACGCTCGTGAGCGCCGGTCGCCAGCACTACACGCTTGGCGCGAACGCGGTGGATGCGCTGACGCACCTGGCCAATCGGGGCGCGGTCGCCGAGGTGATCGGTCAGGCGCTCGTGAATGGTCAAGAAGTTATGGTCGTGGTAACCGTTGACCGTGGCGCGCGGCAACAGCAGCACGTCCGGGGTGTCTTTCAGTTCGGCGATGACGCTGGCAACCCACTCGCTGGCTGGCTTGCCGTCGAGGCTTTCGCGGGAATCGAGCAGGCTGCCGCCAAACTCTTCCTGCTCATCGGCGAGGATCACACGGGCACCGCTGCGGGCTGCTGCCAAAGCAGCGGCCAGGCCAGCAGGGCCACCGCCGACGATCAGCACGTCGCAGTGCTGGTTCATGTAGTCGTAGGTGTCCGGATCGTTCTCGGTCGGCGAGCGGCCAAGACCGGCAGCCTTACGAATGTACTTCTCGTAAGTCATCCAGAACGATTGCGGGTACATGAAGGTTTTGTAGTAGAAGCCCGGCGGCATCAGCTTGCCGCCGACCTTGCCGAGAATCCCCATCATGTCGTTGTTCACGCTCGGCCAGCCGTTGGTGCTGGTGGCGACCAAACCTTGATACAGCGCTTGTTGCGTGGCGCGTACGTTCGGGATCTGCGTGGCTTCGGTCGCGCCGATTTGCAGCACCGCGTTCGGCTCTTCGGCGCCAGCGGCAAAGATGCCCCGCGGACGGGAATACTTGAAGCTGCGACCGATGATGTCCACGCCGTTAGCCAGCAAGGCCGCGGCCAGGGAATCGCCTTCAAAGCCTTTGTAGGTCTGGCCGTTGAAGGTGAAGTTCAGCACTTTATTGCGGTCGATCCGTCCGCCGTTGGACAGGCGATTGATCTGGCTCATACCTTCTCTCCCAGAGCCGTGGCGGCCGCTTTCGGGCTATCGGTCTTGTCGGTGAACTGCGGTTTGGTGCCGATCTTGTAAGTTTCGAGAATCTCGTAGGTCACGGTGTCACGGGTGGCGTTGAAGTACTGACGGCAACCGGCGACGTGATCCCACAGCTCGTGGTGCAGGCCGCGAGGGTTATCGCGGAAGAACATGTAGTCGCCCCACTCCTCGTCGGTGCAGTTGGTCGGATCCAGTGGACGCGGGATGTGCGCCTGGCCGGATGCGTGGAATTCCTCTTCGGAGCGCAGTTCGCCGCAGTGAGGACAGAAGATATGCAACATGGGGATTTCTCCTGTTAGTGGGCAACCGCAGCAGCGCCGTGTTCGTCGATCAACGCACCGTTGTGGAAACGGTCGATGGAGAAAGGTGCAGCCAATGGGTGCATTTCACCCTTGGCCAGACTCGCGGCAAACACGTTGCCCGAGCCAGGTGTTGCCTTGAAGCCACCGGTGCCCCAACCGCAGTTGAAGAACATGTTCGGGACCGGGGTTTTCGAGATGATCGGGCATGCATCCGGCGTGGTGTCGACGATGCCGCCCCACTGACGGTTCATGCGTACGCGGGACAACACCGGGAACATCTCGACGATGGCTTGAATGGTGTGCTCGATCACCGGGTACGAACCACGCTGGCCGTAGCCGTTGTAGCCGTCGATACCGGCGCCGATCACCAGGTCGCCCTTGTCGGACTGGCTGATGTAACCGTGCACGGCGTTGGACATGATCACGCTGTCGATAATCGGCTTGATCGGCTCGGACACCAGCGCTTGCAGCGGGTGGGATTCGATCGGCAGACGGAAACCGGCGAGTTTGGCCATGTGCCCGGAGTTACCGGCGGTCACTACACCGACGCGTTTGGCGCCGATGAAGCCTTTGTTGGTTTCAACACCGATGCACACGCCGTTTTCCTTGCGGAAGCCGATCACTTCGGTCTGTTGAATCAAGTCCACGCCCAAGGCGTCGGCGGCACGGGCAAAGCCCCAGGCCACGGCATCGTGACGGGCCACGCCGCCGCGACGCTGGACGGTTGCACCCATTACTGGGTAGCGCGTGTTTTTCGAGCAGTCGAGGTACGGAATCTCGTCCGCCACTTGTTTGGCATCGAGCAGTTCGCCGTCCACGCCGTTGAGGCGGTTGGCGCTGACCCGACGCTCTGAATCACGAATGTCCTGCAGGGTGTGGCACAGGTTGTAAACGCCACGCTGGGAGAACATCACGTTGTAGTTCAGGTCCTGAGACAGGCCTTCCCACAATTTCATCGCGTGTTCGTACAGGTGCGCCGACTCGTCCCACAGGTAGTTGGAGCGAACGATGGTGGTGTTGCGCGCGGTGTTACCGCCGCCCAGCCAGCCCTTCTCGACCACGGCCACGTTAGTGATGCCGTGCTCTTTGGCGAGGTAGTAGGCGGTCGCCAGACCATGCCCGCCACCGCCGACGATGACCACGTCATAGACCTTTTTAGGGGTCGGCGTGCGCCACATCTTCTGCCAGTTTTCGTGATGGCTGAGGGAGTGTTTGAAGAGGCCGAAGCCCGAGTAGCGTTGCATAGTCATTTACTCCAAAACCGCGCTCAGCGATAAACCGGGAAGTCCGCGCACAGGGCCGAAACTTGCTGCGCAACATTGGCCTCTACATCGGCGTCGCCGAGGTTGTCGAGGATGTCGCAGATCCAGCCGGCAAGCGTAACGCACTGGGTAACCTTGAAGCCGCGAGTGGTCACCGCCGGGGTGCCGATGCGCAGGCCGGAGGTCACGAACGGCGACTGTGGATCGTTCGGGACAGCGTTCTTGTTCACGGTGATGTGGGCGCGACCGAGTGCTGCATCCGCCTCTTTGCCGGTGAGGCCCTGACGGATCAGGCTGACCAGGAACAGGTGGTTATCGGTACCGCCGGACACTACATCGTAGCCGCGTTTTATAAAGATGCTGGCCATGGCCTGGGCGTTGTCGATCACTTGTTGCTGGTAAGCCTTGAAACCTGGCTCCAAAGCTTCCTTGAAGCACACGGCCTTACCGGCAATCACGTGCATCAGCGGGCCGCCCTGGGCACCCGGGAAGACTGCCGCGTTGAGCTTCTTCTCGATTTCTTCGTTGGACTTGCACAGGATCAGGCCGCCACGTGGACCGCGCAGGGTCTTGTGGGTGGTGGTGGTCACCACGTCGGCGTAAGGCAGCGGATTCGGGTACAGGCCAGCAGCGACCAGACCTGCGACGTGGGCCATGTCGACGAACAGCAGGGCACCGACTTTGTCGGCAATCTGACGGAAGCGCGGGAAGTCGAGGGTCTTGGAATAGGCCGAGAAGCCAGCGACGATCATCTTCGGCTTGCATTCGACGGCCAGCCGCTCGACTTCGTCGTAGTCGATCAGACCGGTTTTGGTGTCGATGCCGTACTGCACGGCGTTGTACAGCTTGCCCGAGGACGACACTTTGGCGCCGTGGGTCAGGTGACCGCCGTGGGCCAGGCTCATGCCCAGAATGGTGTCGCCAGGCTGGATCAGGGCCAGATACACGGCGCTGTTGGCCGAAGAGCCGGAGTGCGGCTGCACGTTGGCGTAGTCGGCACCGAACAGCTGCTTGGCGCGTTCGATGGCCAGCGCTTCAACCTTGTCGACGTGCTCGCAGCCGCCGTAGTAGCGCTTGCCCGGATAGCCTTCGGCGTATTTGTTGGTCAGGCCACTGCCTTGCGCTTCCATGACGCGTTTGCTGGTGTAGTTCTCTGACGCGATCAGCTCGATGTGATCTTCCTGGCGTTGCTCCTCGGCATTCATCGCCGCCAGCAGTGCATCGTCGTAACCCTGGATCTGGTCTTGCTTGCTGAACATCGCGTCTCTCCCAGCGGCGGCGGTGCGCCATTCGTCTCGGTGAGGCACTGGTATTTCGACAGTGCCCTTTGAATGCGATGGTATGACCGGCGCAGACAGGCCAAATGCCTACGGACGCCACGCAAAGGTGCGTTTACGACATGAACCGAAATGGCTGACGGAACACTGTCCTTGAAGTAGCCAGGATCCCCTGTGGGAGCGGGCTTGCTCGCGAATGCGGTGTGTCATCCACCACTGATGCTGACTGACCTGACGCATTCGCGAGCAAGCCCGCTCCCACGGGGGTTAGGCGATTGTCTGTCGCACTGCGAGCAACAACAGAAAATGCAGCGGATACAACGCATACGCCCAACGGCGCATCGGCGGCGGCTTGAGACGCCCGGCATGTCGCAACAAGACCAGCCCCAGCAATGGCGCGATCAGACAAGCGGCGATGCCGAGGATGGCTTCAACATTGTGAAACCGCGCGGAGGAATACAGCACTGGCCACTGATTGGCTGCCAGACAGACTAATCCCGGCAACAGGCTGAAGTACCAGGAACGCTTGATCACCAGCAACATCGCCAGTGGCAACAACACACCGAAGAAGCCGAACATCAGCCGTTCCGGGAACAGCGCCGCCAGCAGCAAGGCGCCTGCCGCCAACAGTCGCGTTTGCAGAGTTCGATCCTGCCAGCCACGGGCCACCAGCAATCCCAGCGCCAATGTGGGCAGCACGTTCAAGGTGACGGGATCAGGAATGTACATCCGGTAGGGAATTTCGCTGATGGCGCTAAACAGCAGCAACCAGCCCAGATACCGCCACTGACCATCGGTCGTCACGGCGCGTGCCCGCGCCAGGTTTGCGGCCATCGCCAAACAGAACCACGGAAAGGCCAGCCTGCCCGGAACATACAGAATATCGACGGAATAACCGATATATCGCAGGTGATCGAGCACCATGCTCAACAGCGCCAGCCACTTGAGCAGGTCCAGTGCCCCATCCCTTTGCGTCATGTGCATAATTGCCCGGCGTCTTTGTATTTTTCTGACAGCATCATCGCGTGTGCTCTCCTGACGATCTTGGGTAAAGTGCGCACCATCATTGACCACGAAGCTCTTCACCATAAGAGCCTCGACCACGGAAGCCGGCCATGACCGATAAGAGCCAACAATTCGCCAGCGACAACTATTCCGGTATCTGCCCTGAAGCCTGGGCCGCCATGGAACAGGCCAACCACGGCCACCAACGCGCCTATGGCGACGACGAGTGGACCGCACGCGCGTCCGACGATTTCCGCAAACTGTTCGAAACCGACTGCGAAGTATTCTTCGCTTTCAACGGCACCGCGGCCAACTCCCTGGCCCTGTCGTCGCTGTGCCAGAGTTACCACAGCGTGATCTGTTCGGAAACCGCCCACGTCGAAACCGACGAATGCGGCGCACCGGAATTCTTTTCCAACGGTTCCAAGCTGCTCATCGCCCGCACTGAAAACGGCAAGCTGACCCCGGAATCGATCCGCGAAATCGCGCTCAAGCGCCAGGACATCCACTACCCGAAACCGCGCGTCGTGACCCTGACTCAGGCCACCGAAGTCGGCAGCGTCTACACCCCGGAAGAAATCCGCGCCATCAGCGCCACCTGCAAAGAGCTCGGCCTGAACCTGCACATGGACGGCGCGCGCTTCTCCAACGCCTGCGCTTTCCTTGGCTGCTCGCCGGCCGACCTGACCTGGAAGGCCGGCGTCGACGTGTTGTGCTTCGGCGGCACGAAAAACGGCATGGCGGTGGGGGAAGCGATTCTGTTTTTCAACCACAAACTGGCCGAAGACTTCGATTACCGCTGCAAACAGGCCGGGCAACTGGCCTCGAAGATGCGTTTCCTGTCGGCGCCGTGGGTCGGGATTCTGGAAAACGACGCCTGGCTCAAATACGCCCGCCACGCCAACCACTGCGCCCAACTGTTGGCTGAACTGGTGAGCGATATTCCTGGCGTGGAACTGATGTTCCCGGTGCAGGCCAACGGCGTGTTCCTGCAACTCTCGGAACCGGCCATCGCTGCACTGACGGCCAAGGGCTGGCGCTTCTACACCTTCATCGGCAACGGCGGCGCACGCTTCATGTGCTCGTGGGATACCGAAGAAGAACGCGTACGGGAATTGGCGGCGGATATTCGCGAAGTCATGTCCCGCTGATCACAACCCGATCCCCTGTGGCGAGGGGATTTATCCCCGTTGGGTCGCAAAGCGGCCCCAAAACCATTCAACGTGATCTGTCAGACAGATTGAAATTGCAGGTTTTACGACGGCTTCGCCGCCGAACGGGGATGAATCCCCTCGCCACAAGGTTCACGTCCACCCCACCCTCCTGCGTTTGCTCCATCGTCTACATTGTTTGTCGAGCCCTCCGTTCAGACAATAATAATCAGGAGCATACGCATGTCACTGAAAGGCAAAACCCTGTTCATCACCGGCGCCAGCCGTGGGATTGGTCGTGAGATCGCGCTGCGGGCTGCGCGGGACGGGGCCAACATTGTGATTGCTGCCAAAAGCGCCGAGCCGCACCCCAAGTTGCCGGGCACGATTTTCAGCGTGGCGAAGGAAGTCGAAGCCGCGGGCGGAAAGGCGCTGGCCTTGCAGGTGGATGTGCGTGATGAAGTCGCGGTGCGTGAGGCACTGGCCCAGGCCCATGAACATTTCGGCGCCATTGATGCACTGATCAACAACGCCGGGGCAATCAAGTTGACCGGAGTCCAGCACATCGAACTCAAGCGCTTCGACCTGATGCACCAGATCAACACCCGCGCCGTACTCCTGTGCAGCCAGGCCGCCCTGCCCTATCTGAAGAAAAGCGGCGGACATATCCTGAGCATTTCCCCGCCACTGAATCTGGCGAGCAAATGGTTTGCCCAGTACAGCCCCTACACGGTGACCAAATACGGCATGAGCATGCTGACATTGGGCATGAGCGAGGAATTCAAAAACTACGGCATCAGCGTCAATTCGTTGTGGCCGCAAACCATGATCGCCACTGCCGCCATTGAATTTCAGTTGGGGTCACGGGAGTCGTTCAAGCATGCGCGTACGCCCGCGATCATGGCGGATGCCGCCCATGTGATTCTGAGCAGCAGCGGTCGCAGCATTACTGGGCGATTGCTGATTGATGAGGAAATTCTGGGTGAACACGGGGTGACGGATTTTGAACAGTATCGGTTCGCGCCTGACACCACCGACCCGCTGATGCCGGACCTGTTTGTCGACTGAGTGGTTTAGGGTGTCAGTAAGATCCGCCCCTCACCCTAACCCTCTCCCAAAGGGCGAGGGGACTGACCGAGGCGCTCATTCGAGTTACATCGACCTGAAATATCGAGTCGAACTCAGGTTTGAAAAGCTTGAAGATCTGCCCCCTTTCCCCCTCTCCCCACTGGGGAGAGGGCTGGGGTGAGGGGTGGATCTTGAAGTTAATTAACCTTCCAGCCTCACATCAAAACTCGATGCGCACATCACCCTTCGGCACGCTGCAGCACGAAAGAATGAACCCTTCCGCTTCGTCTTCCTCGGTGATCCCGCCGTTGTGGTCCATCTCGACCTCGCCACCCAGCTTCATCACCTTGCACGTCCCGCAGATCCCCATCCCACACGCCTTCGGAATCAACAGCCCCAACTTGGCAGCCGCCGCATGCACGGTTTCCCCCGGCGCCACACGAATGCTTTTCCCGGACGCGGTGAATTCCACCTGGTGCAGGTCCGCTACGTCGATGTCCGGTGCGTCTGCGGCGATTTCGGCTTGTTCCACCGCATCGGCACGGGCTTCCGGTGGTGTAGCACCGAACGATTCCTCGTGATAACGCGACATGTCGAAGCCAACCGCTTCCAGCATGCGCTTGACCGCAGTCATATACGGCGTCGGGCCACAGCAGAAAACTTCGCGCTCAAGGAAGTCCGGTGCCATCAGCTCCAGCATCTTGTGGTTCAGGTAACCGCGATAACCGGCCCACGGCTCACCCAGACCATGCTTCTCGCAGATCAGGTGCAGGCTGAAGTTATCGATCCGCGACGCCATGTGTTCCAGCTCGCGGTGGTAAATGATGTCTTTGGGCGAACGGGCGCTGTGGATAAACACCATGTCGACGTTGCCGTTGGTGTCGTAGAACCAGCGAGCCATCGACATGACTGGCGTTATACCGACGCCACCGCTGAGGTACAGCACCTTCGGCGCGGTGAAGTCCATGGCGTTGAACAACCCGACCGGCCCGTGCACCGCCAGCTCCTGGCCTTCATGCAGGGTGTCGTGCAGCCAGTTGGAGACCTTGCCGCCCGGTACGCGCTTGATGGTCACCGAAAAGCTGTAGGGCACCGACGGCGAGCTGGAAATGGTGTAGGAGCGCATGATCGGCACGCCTTCGATTTCCAGCTCCAGGGTGACGAATTGCCCCGGCTTGAAGAAGAACAGGATTGGCTGGTCGGCCATAAAGCAGAAGGTGCGCACGTCCCAGGTTTCCTGGATGACTTTGACGCAACGGACGATGTGTCGACCATTGGCCCAGGTCTGGGTGGTTACCGGATTCAGGAAGCTGTTGGACATGCTGTTCTCCACCGCCGAAGGTCGGCCTTATGTTGGCGATTCTGCGTAACGTGCGAACCACCCATTTACCTATCTGCGACATTCACATACTTATCGCGACCAGCCCACATCTACCGGGGGTTGCGCGTCGGGAACAGAGTGGGCCATGTCGCTCGTGGATAAGGTTCTGGCGAGCGCCGGCCCCACACTCGCCCCATACCAATACACAATCTTTACACCTTGCGTAGCACCCTGAGCAGCACACCTGATTAGCCACTTTCGCCGGCCACACAGAATGGCCTTGAGGATCAAATCGATGGACGTCACCGCAAAAATCAGCCTGGGCGATCCGCTGGAACCCGCACGCAAGGCCACCGCGCAGATGCTGCAAGAGCGCGAGCGCACTTTCTCGCTGCCGCAACCGTTTTACTCTGACGAGCGGCTGTTTGATATCGACATGCAGGAGATCTTCCAGAAAGAGTGGTTGATCGCCGGCATGACCTGCGAAATCCCGACCAAGGGCAACTACCTGACCCTGCAAGTCGGCAAGAACCCGATCATCGTGATTCGCGGCGCCGACGGCGTGGTCCATGCGTTCCACAACGTCTGCCGTCACCGCGGTTCGCGGCTGTGCACCAGTGAAAAAGGCAAAGTCGCCAAACTGGTCTGCCACTACCACCAATGGACGTATGAGCTGGACGGTCGCCTGCTGTTCGCCGGCACCGAAATGGGCGCCGACTTCGACATGAAGGAGTACGGCCTCAAACCGGTGAACGTGAAGACTGCCGGCGGCTACATCTTCATCAGCCTGTCGGAAAACCCGCCGGCCATTGATGACTTCCTGTCGACGCTGAACCATTACATGGAACCGTACGACATGGAGAACACCAAGGTGGCGATCCAGACCACCTTGTTCGAAAAAGCCAACTGGAAACTGGTGCTGGAAAACAACCGCGAGTGCTACCACTGCAACGCATCGCACCCGGAACTGCTGAAATCCCTGCTGGAATGGGACGACGTTACCGACCCGCGCGCCGACCAGGCTTTCAAGGACCACGTTGCCGCCTCCGCTGCCGCCTGGGAAGCCGAGAAGATTCCGTACGCCCACGCCAGCTTCGGCCTGCGTAACCGCATCGTGCGCATGCCGCTGCTCAAGGGCACCGTGTCGATGACCCTGGACGGCAAACAGGGCTGCGCCAAACTCATGGGCCGGATCAAAAACCCGGACCTGGGCTCGATGCGCATCCTGCACCTGCCGCACTCCTGGAACCACTGCATGGGCGACCACATCATCGTGTTCACCGTGTGGCCGATCAGCGCGCAGGAAACCATGGTCACCACCAAGTGGATCGTCCACAAGGACGCCATCGAAGGCGTGGACTACGACGTGGAGCGCATGCGCCAGGTCTGGGATGCGACCAACGACCAGGACCGTCGCCTGGCCGAAGAGAACCAGCGCGGCATCAACTCCACGGCTTACCAGCCAGGCCCTTACTCCAAGACCTATGAGTTTGGCGTGGTGAACTTCGTGGACTGGTACAGCGAGCGTTTGCTGAACAATCTGGGCGCGGAACCTGCGCCTTACCTCAAAGGGGTTCCGGTTCAAGGCTGACCGATCCGCTGAGACAAAAAACCGCGAACATGCTTCGCGGTTTTTTATTGTTCAAATGTCGATCAATCGCTTTAGAGCTGCCGCTGGTATGGGGCTGTAGAGGTTCGCGAACAAGTTATCCACACCTTCGCCCACAGCAAATGGGGACAAGTGCGGATTTACGGAAAACTTTCTCCACAGAAACTGAAGAAAATCCGTGACTTATCCAGAAGCAGGGTTTTTAGCAGCGATTGGTTGCTTTTTGATCGAAAGCTTGTAAGGCACGTTATACGTGGCTTGCAGAGGATGGCGAACACCTTATCCACAGAAGCGCCAACAGACTTTGGGGGCAACTTGGGCCGATCTGTGGAAAACCGTTGGAAGCCGCGATAAATCGGGGTTTGCGCGAAGTTTCCCGGCCTAAAATGACGATTTGATCGTTTTTTGATCAGCAGCCTGATAAGCCCGTTTTATATGGCCTGTAGAGGACAGCGAACATCTTATCCACAGATGCGCTAACAGAGATTGGGGGCAAGTATTGGTTCGCGTACAAAGTTATCCTCTGAAAAAAGCGTGAAAAAACCGCAAGTTAGGCTGGTTGTTTTTTGTACGAAGGGTTGCAGGGCTTGATTTGTATGGGGTGTGGCGAGCGGCGAACATGTTATCCACAGAAGCGCTAACAGGGATTGTGGGTAACCCATCACCCTGTGGGATTGGGTTCGTGCCTTAAGGCCGATACATCAAATAGGCCTCACCCGTGACCCGAATCATTGGATGCGGTGTGATCTGGCAGGTATCGACGATACGAAAGCCATGCCGCTCATAAAACCGACGGGCGCCGGTATTCACCGCGTAGTCGATCAGGCTCAAGCCATTGAGCCCCAGCTGGTTGGCACGGTCGTAAGCGTAGGCGAGGAATTGCTTGCCCAAGCCCTGGTTTCGCCAGCCTTCATGGAGCGCCAGGCTGGATATATAGAGGGTGTCGGGGATTTCCATCCTGGCGTACGGCGCCAGAACCGGATCGGTCACTGGAGGTGCCAGCGGATCGTGACGCATCACGTAGCTGTGCATCATGCCAATGACGTTTCCCTGTGCCTCGGCAATGAGGCAGTTCTGCCAGGAAAAATCCACGTCTTCACGGGCATACCGACTGGCGCCCACGTCCAGTAAATCCTGACCGGGTTGCGCCAGTTGGCTCCAGATGTAGTCCGCAGCACCTTCTGACGAAATCTGGAACAAGCGAGCAATCTCCCGCGCATCCGCGCGCAGGGCCGAACGAAATTCAACTGCCATTTACCGCCCCCACAGGATCGCTAGCGGACCACGCCTTCTTCGATCAGTAACTTGAGAATTGCCTCAGCCCCCGCCTCGGCACTCAACCCTTTAAGCACTTGTCCGCCTCCACCGCTGGCCTTGGCCGTCGCGGCTTTCATCCGGTCCGCGCCGCTCTTGGCCTTGATCACCTTCAAGCGTTTAGGCCGTGGCTTGGCCGGTTGCAGGGTGGCGACCGCCAGCAGTTCATCGTCGATCACTTCGACTTCATCCGCCTGCAACACCCCGCGTCGGGCGGGGCCGTAGGCGCTCTGCCGAGGCTTCGGCGCGGCGTTATCCACAGTCGCGAGAAACGGCAGCCGTACTTTCAGGCGACGGCGCTGACCGCGCGGCAAAGCTTGCAGCACCAGCGCCGAACTGCCGTCGATGGATTCAACTTGAGCCAGCCCCACGACCAGCGGCCAGCCCAGGCTTTCCGCCAGCAGGAACGGCAACATGCCCGAGCCTTCGCCGGTTTCCGCCTGGCTACCGGTCAGCACGACCTGAGCCCCGGCGTCACGCAAATACGCGGTCAATGCCGGCAGTGCGTCGGCGCCTTCCGGCTGCTCAAGCACGTGCAGCTGTTCCAGGCCCATGCCCAGATAAGCGCGCAACGCCGGTTCCGCAACGTCGCCGGCATGCAGCACTTGCAGGTTATCCCCAGCGAGTTGCAGGCCCAGCTCCACCGCCCGCGCATCCTGCTCCGCGCGACGTGGCCGGCCGGAGGTCGGATGGGCGCCGATGGACACCAGGCTGATGATTTTCGTGCTCATAACCCTTTCCTTTCCTTAAGCCGCATCGCGCTTGGCTTCGTTGCGGTAAGCCTCTACCGCGTCGATCAAGGCTTGAAGAATCTCGGCGCTCTCGCCGATCACCGACAGGTCGGCCCGTTTGATCATGTCGCAGCCTGGGTCGAGGTTGATCGCCACCACCTTGTCGCAGGCACCGATGCCTTGCAGGTGCTGAATCGCACCGGAAATCCCTACCGCCACGTAAACCCGCGCGGTGACCCAGGTGCCGGACGCACCGACTTGGCGATCGCGCGCCATGAAGCCATCGTCCACCGCCACACGGGACGCGCCTTCGGTAGCGCCCAGCGCTTCGGCGGTCCTGTGGAAAAGTCCCCAGTCCTTGACCCCGTTGCCGCCAGAGAAGATGAACTCGGCTTCGGCCATCGGAATCGCCGCCGGGTCCACTGCCACCGCGCCCAAATCCTCGATGCGCGAGAGACTGCGCGCCACCGCTGTGGATAACTCCACCGGCAAGGCTTCGTGACGGGTTTCGCTGACAGGTTCGGCGCATTCGACGGCGGCCAGAATCAAGCGAGCGACCGGGCGCGCAAGGTCTTGCAAACCAGCACCAGCACGGCCGATGCACTCCTGATCCTTGACCTGCCAGACCCGCGTGGCCGGGCGTTCGCCCAGTGCAGCGGCAAAGCGTCGACCCAGTTCACCACCGCCACTGCGGCTGTCCGGCAGCAACCAGTGACGCGGGCTGAACTGGTTATCCACAGCCCGCAGGCCCTGGACCCGTTGTTCCGGTGCATAACCGCTGAACTCTTCGCCATCCAGCACTAGCAAGCGATCGACGCCAGCGGTGGCGAAGGCGTTTTCTTTGTGTTCGCCGAAGACCACGGCCAACACCGCGCCGTCCTTGCCGGCCAATTGATGAGCCAGACCGAGCAAGTCGCGGTCGTGGCTGCTCAAGCGGCCGCCGACCATGTCCGGCACCACGCTGATGTAAAACGCAGGTGCAGGCACTTGATGCAGCGGCAATTGCACTTCAACGGCGGCCGAGCGTTTGCTCGCCCCGCCCTGTTGAGCGCCGCTGCGGTCAATGCGTTTGATGCCGTTGGGACCGATAAAACCGATGCCGTGGGGATTTTTGCGGATGACGCCATTAGGCCCCATCCAGCTGTGTTGCGCCGGCTGCATAGCCGCGTGCAGCGGGTGCAAACGGTTACGGGCGATCCATTCGGCGCGTGGGTCGCGGCGGATAATGTCGCTCATCAGTGGGCCTCCGCAGGTTCACGTTGGGCCGGTGTGGTCGGCTTGCTCGGGGCAGCGTCTTCGAGCAACGCGTCCGCCACCAGTTCGGCGATGTCCTTGATCAGCGGCCGGGGTTCGACCACGCCTTCGAGCATCGCGGTGCACTGTGGACAACCCACGGCCACCAGTTCGGCGCCGGTTTCGCGGATGTCTTCCATGCGCATGTCGGGGATCCGTTGCTTGCCCGGAATGTCGGTGATCGGCGCACCGCCACCACCGCCGCAGCAGCGAGAGCGGAAACCGGAGCGTTGCATTTCCTTGATCTCGATACCCAGGGCGCGCAGCACTTCACGCGGTGCCTCGTATTCGCCGTTGTAGCGGCCGAGGTAGCACGGATCGTGATAAGTCACGCTGCTGCCTTTGTGCTGGCCGAGGTTCAGGGCGCCAGCGCCGATGATTTCCGCCATGTAGGTGCTGTGGTGCTGCACGAGGTAGTTGCCGTCGAAGGCGCCGTATTCGTTTTTCAGCACGTGGAAGCTGTGCGGGTCGCAGGTGACGATGCGGTTGAAACTGTATTTGGCCAGGGTCTGGATGTTGCGTTTGGCCAACAACTGAAAGGTGGCTTCGTCGCCCAGACGTCGGGCTACGTCACCGCTGTCACGCTCTTCGAGGCCCAGCACCGCGAAGTCGACCTTGGCCGCTTTCAGCACTTTGACGAAGGCGCGCAAGGTGCGCTGGTTGCGCATGTCGAAGGCACCGTCGCCGACCCAGAACAGCACGTCGACTGATTTCTTCTCGCTCATCAGATTGAGGTTCAAATCCGCCGCCCAGTTCATCCGCCCACCCGGGGCGAAGCCGCCAGGGTTGTCGGTGGCGATCAGGTTTTCCAGAACTTCGGCACCCTTGTTCGGGGTCGCGCCTTTTTCCAGGGTCAGATGGCGGCGCATGTCGACGATGGCGTCGACGTGCTCGATCATCATCGGGCACTCCTCGACACAGGCGCGGCAGGTGGTGCAGGACCACAGGGTTTCAGCGTCCACCAGACCGTTGACGATTGGTTGATGCGGGTTACCGGCGTGTTCGCCAATTGCCTTGCCTGGATACGCGCTGCCGGCGAATTTGGCATCGGTGCCACCGGCCAGGCCAACGACCATATCCTGAATCAGTTTTTTCGGGTTCAGCGGCTGGCCGGCGGCGAACGCCGGGCACGCGGCTTCGCACTTACCGCACTGCACGCAGGCGTCGAAGCCGAGCAGTTGGTTCCAGGTGAAATCCTTGGGTTTTTCCACACCCAGTGGCGCGTTTGGATCGTTCAGGTCCAGCGGTTTCAAACCGGTGGAACGGCCGCCACCAAAGCGTTCGGCGCGACGGTGCCAGGCCAGGTGCAAAGCACCGGCGAAGGCGTGCTTCATCGGCCCGCCCCAGGTCATGCCGAAGAACAGTTCGCTAACGCCCCACAGCACACCGACGCCGAGGATCGCCGCCACCACCCAGCCGCCGAAGTTTTCCGGGAGGATGCCGGCGACCGGCAGGGTCAACAGGAAGAAGCTCGCAGAGAACGCCAACAGGCTTTTCGGCAGACGCATCCATGGCCCTTTGGAAAGGCGAGCCGGTGGGTTGCGACGACGCAGGAACATGAAAATCGCACCGACGAACATCACCGCCGAGGCAATCAACAGGGCAACACCGAGAATGCGATTGTGCAGGCCGATACCGTGAACCAGGATCGCCAGCACAATCGACGCCACCGCACCGCCAGCCGTGGCGACGTGAGTGTTGGCGATGTATTTGTCCCGCGCGACGACATGGTGCAAATCGACCATGTAGCGTTTAGGCATGGCGAACAGGCCGCCGATCAGGTCGACTTTCGAAGCCCGGCCTCGGCGCCACATAGCCACCCGCCGCAACGCGCCGAGGACAGCGAGGCCCAGGGCAGCGAACAACAGGATTGGAAGAAGGGTGTTCAACATGGTGGAGCTCCCAAAGACCTCGGGTCTTGCAGGCTTAACAAGCTGGATGCCTTGCTCGATTCCTGTGGGAGCGAGCCTGCTCGCGAAAGCGGTGGGTCAGTCGACATCAATGGCGGCTGACAGATTGCATTCGCGAGCAGGCTCGCTCCCACAGGGTTATCCACAAGCTCTTAGAAATCCTTGCACAACCTCAGGGCGTCGTAGATCGCCGCGTGGGTGTTGCGCTGCGCCACGCAGTCGCCGATGCGGAACAGCAAATAGCCGTCGCCCGGTTGGCTCAGCGAAGGTTGCGGCTTGATAGCGAACAGGGCTTCGATGTCCATCTGGCCTTTGTTGCGCGAACCTTCCTTCAGGGCGTAGTAGATTTCTTCGTCCGGACGTACGCCGTTTTCGACGACGACCTGGTCCACCACCCGCTCCTCTTTGGCGCCGGTGTATTCGTTTTCCAGCACCGCCACCAGCTTGTCGCCTTCGCGGTAAACCTTCTCCAGCATCATGTCGCCGGTCATGATCACTTCTTTGGGGTACATGCTGCGGTAGTAAGTCGGGAACGAGGTACCGCCGATGGCCACGCCCGGTTTGATGTCGTCGGTGACGATCTCGACCTGGCTGCCCTTGTCGGCGAGAAAGTCGGCCGTCGACATCCCGGTGAACTCGCAAATGGTGTCGTAGACCAGCACGTTCTTGCCTGGCGCCACCTTGCCGTCGAGGATGTCCCAGCTGCTGACCACCAGGCCTTCAGCCGCGCCCCAGTGCTCGTTCTGCTCCAGGAATGGATGGCCGCCGACGGCGAGCACCACCACGTCCGGACGCAGGTCGAGAATGGTTGCCGCATCGGCCGCCACGCCCAGGCGCAGGTCAACTTTCAAACGCGCCAGTTCCAGTTGGAACCAGCGGGTGATACCGGCGATCTGGTCCCGTTGCGGAGCTTTCGAGGCGGTCGTGATCTGGCCGCCGATAAATTCTTTCTTCTCGAACAGGGTCACGTCGTGGCCACGTTCGGCCGACACACGCGCAGCTTCCATCCCGGCCGGACCGGCACCGACCACTACAACCTTGCGCTTCACACCGTTCGACTTCTCGATGATGTGCGGCACGCCCATGTATTCACGGGAGGTCGCTGCGTTCTGGATGCACAACACGTCCAGCCCCTGATACTGACGGTCGATGCAGTAGTTGGCGCCGACGCATTGTTTGATCTGGTCGACCTGACCCATTTTGATCTTGGCGATCAGGTGCGGGTCGGCGATGTGGGCGCGGGTCATACCGACCATGTCCACGTAGCCGCCTTCCAGAATACGGGTTGCCTGGTTCGGGTCCTTGATGTTCTGCGCGTGCAGAACCGGGGCCTTCACCACTTCCTTGATACCGGCCGCCAAGTGCAGGAACGGCTCCGGTGGATAACTCATGTTCGGAATAACGTTGGCCAGGGTGTTGTGGGTGTCGCAACCCGAACCCACCACACCAATGAAGTCGATCATGCCGGTGTCGTCGTAGTACTTGGCGATCTGCTTCATGTCCTCGTGGGACAAGCCGTCCGGGTGGAACTCGTCACCGCACAGACGGATGCCGACGCAGAAATCCGGGCCGACTTCAGCCCGCACAGCCTTGATCACTTCCAGGCCGAAACGCATGCGGTTTTCGAAGCTGCCGCCCCATTCGTCGGTACGCTTGTTGACCCGCGGGCTCCAGAACTGGTCGATCATGTGCTGGTGCACGGCGGACAGCTCGACGCCGTCCAGGCCACCGGCCTTGGCGCGGCCAGCCGCAGTGGCGTAGTTGCCGATTACCCGCCAGATTTCTTCCGGCTCGATGGTTTTACAGGTCGCACGGTGCACCGGCTCACGGATGCCCGACGGCGACAGCAGGGTTGGCCAATGCTCGCCGTCCCAACGCGAGCGTCGGCCCATGTGAGTAATCTGGATCATGATCTTGGCGCCATGCTTGTGCATGGCATCGGCCAGGTTCTGGAAGTGCGGAATGATCCGGTCGTCGGCCAGGTTGACCGACTTCCACCAGCCTTGCGGGCTGTCGATGGCCACGCTGGAGGAACCGCCGCAAATCGCCAGGCCGATCCCGCCCTTGGCTTTCTCTTCGTAATACTTGACGTACCGGTCGGTGGTCATGCCGCCGTCGGTGGCGTAGACCTCGGCGTGCGCGGTGCTGAGCACACGGTTACGGATGGTCAGTTTGCCGATCTGGATCGGCTGGAACATTGCTTCGAAAGCCATGGCGGGGTCCTCGACTTACAACGGCTTGACGGTGAACAAACCGTCGTCGTGGCCTTCTTCGGAGCCACCGTAGACTTGTTCGGCAACCGTGCGAATGTTGCTGCCGCGGGCTTGCAGAATCTGGTCCATGGCACCGGCAAACCAGCCAGTGAACATGTAGTCGACCTTGCGCCCGACCTTGCCGTACACGTAGACGAACGCCGAGTGTTCGAGCTTGACGCTGGCAGTGCCCTTGTCGAGGTCGATGTCCTGGATCTTGAACAGACCCCAGCCGCGCTGCGACAGGCGCTTCATGTAGTGCTCGAACACCGCAACGCCTTCCAGGCCGTGGCATTCAGCTTCTTTCTCACACCAGTGCCAGGCGGATTTGTAGCCGGCCTTGTAGAGGATTTCGGCGTAGGCGTCGGCGCCCAGCACTTCCTCGATGCCCATGTGGTTGTTGACGAAGAAATGACGCGGCACATACAGCATTGGCAGGGCGTCGGAGGTCCAGACACCGGTTTCGCTGTCGACTTCGATTGGCAATTGCGGGGCGATCTTGGCCATGGAAACTTAACTCCAGAAAATTCGTTGTGTGTTTTGCGTAGCAGCTGCCGAGGTACGAGGCTGCGTTGCGTGTCCGTAGGACCGCCCTCGGGGGCCGCTTCGCAGCCCGACGCAGCCTCGTACCTCGGCAGTTGCTACAAGGGATCGTTGTTCAAAGTGGGCTTATTCGCCCCAAACGTCTTTCAAGACGTTGACCCAGTTCTCGCCCATGATCTTGCGCACCACGCGCTCGGAATGGCCGCGCTTGAGCAGGGTTTCGGTCAGGTTAGGGAACTCGCCGACGGTGCGGATGCCCAGCGGGTTGATGATCTTGCCGAAGCTGGTCAGGCGGCGGGCGTAGCCCTTGTCATGGGTCAGGTATTCGAAGAAGTCCTGGCCATGGCCCTGGGTGAAGTCGGTGCCGATGCCGATGGCGTCTTCGCCGACGATGTTCATGGTGTATTCGATGGCTTCGGCGTAATCGTCGATGGTCGAATCGATGCCCTTGGCCAGGAACGGCGCGAACATGGTCACGCCGACGAAGCCGCCGTGATCGGCGATGAACTTCAGTTCTTCATCGGATTTGTTGCGCGGGTGAATTTTCAGACCCGACGGCAGGCAGTGGGAGTAGCAGACCGGCTTCTTGGATTCGAGGATGACTTCTTCGGAGGTTTTCGAACCCACGTGGGACAGGTCGCACATGACGCCGACGCGGTTCATCTCGGCCACGATTTCACGACCGAAACCCGACAGGCCGCCATCACGCTCGTAGCAACCGGTGCCAACCAGGTTCTGGGTGTTGTAGCACATCTGCACGATACCGACGCCCAACTGCTTGAACACCTCGACGTAGCCGATCTGGTCCTCAAAGGCGTGAGCATTCTGGAAGCCGAACAGGATGCCGGTCTTGCCCTGCTCCTTGGCCTTGCGGATATCGGCGGTGGTGCGCACTGGAATCACCAGGTCGCTGTTTTCGCGGATCAGCTTCTGGCTGGCGGCGATGTTGTTGACAGTGGCCTGGAAGCCCTCCCACACCGACACGGTGCAGTTGGCCGCGGTCAGACCGCCCTTGCGCATGTCTTCGAACAGCTCACGGTTCCACTTGGCAATAATCAGACCGTCGATAACGATGCTGTCGGCGTGCAATTCGGCTGGGCTCATCAGGCTGTCCCCTATTAGCGATTCATGCGCCGAATCGTGTGTCGGCGCTTTGGGGCCAGCATATGCCTGAGGGAGGGGGCAGCCGGGTGCAAAAACGACAGGGGGTTTGCCGAAAGCGTCAATCCGCGACAAAGGGTCGTCGCCGGACGTCATGGGGCACCTGTTCAATGGCCTGCGCATGGGCCAGAATTCGCGGCATTACTGGATGCTTTACTGGAATAAGGGGTGGCGGCGCAATGAAATCGATCTTCCTGGCTTTGGCACTGATAGCGACCGGCGTACACGCGGCTGAAGAGTCCGACGACAACCCCTGCGACAAAGTCGAAAACGAAGTCCAGACCCTGGAATGCTCGACCTACAGCAGAACCACCGCCGAAGACCTGCTGAAAGAGAACTACAACAGCCTGACCGATCGCATGCAATTGGCCTACGGCAAGAACCCGGCGCAACTGGCCGACTTCACCGCCAAGCTCAAGGCTGCTCAACAGCAGTGGCTGAAGACCCGGGATGCGGATTGCGCGGTTGAGGCGTTTCCGGCGACGGCCGGTAGCAAGGCGTTCACCATTGCGCAAAATGATTGTGTCGCGCGGATGAGCGATGAGCGGTCGGAGTTTTTGGAGTCGATTGGGCAGGAGTAAAAACATACATATGTCGCCCAGCAGGAGACTGTTGCCAAACCCCGCAAGGCCACTCGCGAAAAAATCGCCGTAGCTTTTGGCATCAAGCCCAATCAACTCGAGCTGTAAGCTGTACTCCACCAACAAGGAAAGGGATTTACATGAAAATCTGCGGCATCGAAATCAAAGGCAGCGAAGCCATCATCGCCGTGGCCTCTCTCGACGGTCAGGTGCTGAGCCACGTCGCCCTGGCCACCAAGAAAATCGCCCTCGACGATGACGATGAAGCCGCGAACGTCAAAGTCTTTGCCGCTCAGGTAGCGTCGTTTGTACGCGAGAACTCCATCGATAGGATTGCGATCAAGAAACGCAGCAAGAAAGGCGAGTTCGCCGGTGGGCCGACCACGTTCAAGATCGAGGGCGTTTTTCAGTTGCTGGAAAATTGCGAGGTCACGCTGCTGTCGCCACAAACCATCAATGCGCAGAACAAGAAATTCGACTTCGAACTGCCGGCCACGCTGAACAAGTATCAGCATGAAGCGTTCAAAGCGGCCTGCTCGGCGTTGATGAAAAAGTAAGGCCCACAGCAGATCAAAACTGTGGGAGCGAGCCTGCTCGCGATAGCGGTGGATCAGTCGACATCAACTTGAATGACAGACCGCCATCGCGAGCAGGCTCGCTCCCACAGGGTTCTCTGGTGTTGTCAAAACTTAAGTTCAGACCAGCTCCCGCCCATCCCCCAACCGCCGGCGGTCTTCCCGCGGACACCGGGCATATTTGGCCCGATAGCTTCGGGTGAAATACGACGGTGATTCAAACCCGCACGCGATACTCACTTCCAGCACGCTCATATCGGTTTGGCGCAGCAACTGCCGGGCTTTCTCCAGCCGCAAGCGCAGGTAGAAATTGCTTGGCGTGTCGTTCAAATGCAGGCGAAACAATCGCTCCAGTTGCCGCCGAGTCACCTTGATCGATTCAGCCAACTCAAGTGTGCTCAGCGGCGGTTCGCTGTGCTGCTCCATCTCCCCAATCACCTGCACCAGTTTTTTGTTGCTGATGCCATAACGCGTGGCGACTTCCATGCGCTGGTGGTCTTTGCGTGGGCGGATGCGGCCGAGTACGAATTGTTCGCTGACCTGGATCGCCAGTTCCGGGCCGTGGGCCTGACCGATGAGGTCGAGCATCAGGTCGATGGAAGCGGTGCCGCCGGCGGAGGTAATGCGTCGGCGGTCGATCTCGAACAACTCCTGGGTGACGCTGAGCTGCGGATAGGATTCCTTGAACGCGTCGATGGCTTCCCAGTGCAGGGTCAGGCGATGACCGTCGAGCAGGCCGGTTTCGGCGAGCACGAAACTGCCGGTGTCGATGGCGCCGAGGGTCACGCCTTCGTTGTCCAGGCGGCGCAGCCAGTGCTCCAACGCCGGGGTGGCGAATTTCAGCGGTTCGAAACCGGCGACCACCAGCAGGGTTGCACCTTTCTTCAGCGGTTCCAGCGCCGCATCGGCGTTGACCGACATGCCGTTGCTGGCCAGCACCGCCCCGCCGTCCGCGCTGAGCACATGCCAGCGGTACAGCTCGCCCCGAAAGCGATTGGCGACCCGCAGCGGCTCGATGGCCGAGATAAAACCGATGGCCGAGAAACCCGGCATCAACATGAAGTAGAAATCCTGGGACATGGAGCGCACTCGGTTGGCGGGTAGCGTGTTGACGTTGATACGCCAGTTGTCGATGGCATTCAAGAGGACAGGTCGCTGCAGTGCAAGAGCTGGTCGCCGTAGTGCGCTTTAGCGGGCCTTAAGCTGCGTAACTTGGCATCACCGGCGCACAAAGATGCCGGAACCCACAATAACGTCTGCCGAGGAACCTGAGATGAAACGACTGATCAGCAGCTGTGTTCTTGCACTCAGCGGTACCGCTTTCCTGAGCGCCAGCGTCATGGCGGCCGAACCTGCTTCATGCCAGAACGTGCGCATGGGCGTCGTGAACTGGACCGATGTGATCGCCACCAGTGCCATGACCCAAGTCCTGCTCGATGGCCTCGGCTACAACACCAAACAAACCAGCGCTTCCCAGCAAATCATCTTCGCCGGGATCCGCGACCAGCGCCTGGACTTGTTCCTGGGCTACTGGAACCCGCTGATGACCCAGACCATCACCCCGTTCGTCGCGGCCAATCAGGTCAAAGTGCTTGAGGCGCCAAGCCTGAAAGACGCCCGCGCCACCCTCGCCGTACCGACTTACCTCGCCGACAAGGGCCTGAAAACCTTTGCCGACATCGCCAAGTTTGAAAAGGAACTGGGCGGCAAAATCTACGGCATCGAGCCAGGTTCGGGTGCCAACACCCAGATCAAGGCGATGATCGCCAAGAACCAGTTTGGCCTCGGCAAGTTCCAGTTGGTCGAGTCCAGTGAGGCCGGCATGCTCGCAGCAGTGGATCGCGCCGTGCGGCGCAAAGAGGCCGTGGTGTTCTTCGGCTGGGCGCCGCATCCGATGAACGTCAACGTGAAGATGACGTACCTCACCGGCAGCGACGACGCCCTGGGCCCGAACGAAGGCATGGCCACGGTCTGGACCGTCACCGCGCCGAAATACGCCGAGCAATGCCCGAACATCGGTCGCTTGCTGAGCAACCTGACGTACACCGCCGAAGACGAGAGCCGGATGATGCAGCCGCTGCTGGATCACAAGGACGCCTTCGAATCGGCCAAACAATGGCTGAAAGATCACCCGCAAGACAAGCAACGCTGGCTCGAAGGCGTGACCACCTTCGATGGCAAACCCGCCGCTGAAAACCTGCAACTGACGACCCAATAAACTCGATTGAACCACCGACTCGCAGCCCGACCGGGCTGCGAACGGAATCATCACGCCTGCAAGGAACCCGCCTCATGAATCACGACGTCATCATCACCTGCGCACTCACCGGTGCTGGCGACACGACCGCCAGAAGCCCACACGTGCCGGTTACCCCGAAACAAATCGCCGCGGCCGCCGTTGAAGCCGCCAAGGCTGGCGCCACCGTGGTCCACTGCCACGTGCGCAACCCCGAAACCGGCAAATTCAGCCGTGATGTAGCGCTGTATCGCGAAGTGATGGAGCGCATCCGCGAGGCGGACGTCGACATCATCGTCAACCTCACCGCCGGCATGGGCGGCGACCTGGAAATCGGCGCTGGCGAGAACCCGATGGAGTTCGGCCCGAACACCGACCTGGTCGGCCCGCTGACCCGTCTGGCCCACGTTGAAGAACTGCTGCCGGAAATCTGCACCCTCGATTGCGGCACCCTGAACTTCGGCGACGGCGACACCATTTACGTGTCCACCCCGGCCCAGCTACGCGCTGGCGCCAAACGCATTCAAGAGCTGGGCGTGAAGGCCGAGCTGGAAATTTTCGACACCGGTCACCTGTGGTTCGCCAAGCAGATGATCAAGGAAGGGTTGCTCGACGACCCGCTGTTCCAACTGTGCCTGGGCATCCCGTGGGGCGCGCCGGCCGACACCACCACCATGAAAGCCATGGTCGACAACCTGCCTGCCAATGCGGTGTGGGCGGGCTTCGGCATCGGTCGCATGCAAATGCCGATGGCCGCACAGGCCGTGTTGCTCGGCGGCAACGTGCGGGTCGGTCTGGAAGACAACATCTGGTTGGACAAGGGCGTACTGGCGACCAACGGCCAACTGGTCGAACGCGCCTCGGAGATCCTCAGCCGCCTCGGCGCCCGCGTTCTGACGCCGGCGGAAGGCCGGGCAAAAATGGGCCTGACCAAGCGCGGTTGACCCTCCACACACAAGCCTGTAGGAGCGAGGCTTGCCCGCGAAGAGGCCGGTACATCCGGTGGATTTCTTGCGCCAGGAAAGCCGTCTTCGCGAGCAAGCTTCGCTCCTACAAGATCACCAAATTCTTTTAGGACGTCGCCATGAGCTTTATCACTGAAATCAAAACCTTCGCAGCCCTGGGCAGCGGTGTCATCGGCAGCGGTTGGGTGTCTCGCGCCCTCGCCCACGGCCTCGACGTGGTGGCCTGGGACCCCGCGCCCGGTGCCGAAGCCACGCTGCGCAAACGTGTCGCCAATACCTGGGGCGCGTTGGAGAAACAGGGCCTTGCGCCGGGTGCATCGCAGGATCGGCTGCGCTTTGTCGCAACCATTGAAGAATGCGTTCGCGACGCGGATTTCATTCAGGAAAGCGCCCCTGAGCGTCTGGACCTGAAACTGGAACTGCACAGCAAAATCAGCGCGGCAGCCAAGCCCAATGCCTTGATCGGTTCCAGTACTTCCGGCCTGTTGCCGAGCGAGTTCTACGAGAGTTCGACGCACCCGGAACGCTGCGTCGTCGGGCACCCGTTCAACCCGGTTTACCTGCTGCCGCTGGTGGAAGTGGTTGGCGGCAAAAACACCGCGCCGGAAGCCGTTCAAGCGGCAATGAAAGTCTACGAATCCTTGGGCATGCGTCCGCTGCATGTGCGCAAGGAAGTACCCGGTTTTATCGCTGACCGCTTGCTCGAAGCGTTGTGGCGTGAGGCGCTGCACTTGGTCAACGACGGTGTGGCGACCACCGGTGAGATCGACGATGCGATTCGCTTTGGCGCGGGTCTGCGCTGGTCGTTCATGGGCACGTTCTTGACGTACACCCTGGCGGGTGGCGATGCGGGGATGCGGCACTTCATGGCGCAATTCGGGCCGGCGTTGCAGTTGCCATGGACGTATCTGCCGGCACCGGAGCTGACCGAGAAGTTGATCGATGATGTGGTAGATGGCACCAGCGATCAATTGGGTACGCACAGCATTTCGGCGCTGGAGCGCTATCGTGATGATTGCTTGCTGGCGGTGCTGGAGGCGGTGAAAACTACCAAAGAGAAGCATGGGATGGCGTTTAGCGAATAGTTGCGGTCAGCTTGAGATTGACCCTCACCCTCTTCCCCAGAGGGTAGAGGGGACTGACCGAGGTGTTTAGTCGAAATACTGCGACCTGCGATATCGGGTCGAACTCAGGATTGAAAAGTACGAAAATCTGCTCCCTTTCCCCTCTCCCCACTGGGGAGAGGGCTGGGGTGAGGGGTGGATCTTCAATCAAACACATTCCCACCTGCCGGAACCAAAAATCATGCCCGCCCTAACCACCTACCAAACCAAAATCATCCCCGACTGGGTCGACTACAACGGCCACCTGCGCGATGCCTTTTACCTGCTGATTTTCAGCTACGCCACTGACGCGCTGATGGATCGTCTGGGCATGGACAGCAGCAACCGCGAAGCCAGCGGCAACTCGCTGTTCACCCTCGAACTGCACCTCAATTACCTGCACGAAGTGAAGCTCGACGCCGACGTCGAAGTGCACACCCAAATCATCGGTCACGACAGTAAACGCCTGCACCTCTATCACAGCCTGCATCTGGCGGGGGATGAGAAGGAATTGGCGGGCAACGAGCAAATGCTGCTGCACGTCGACCTCGCCGGGCCGCGCTCCGCACCGTTCAGCGAAGACACCTTGAGCAAGCTGCAAGCCATCGTCGCCGAGCAAACCGACCTTCCCGCCCCCGACTACATTGGCCGAGTGATCGCGTTACCCCCTAAAAAATAACAAGGAGATCGCCATTGAACACCGCCGCCGCTTTTGCCGACTTCCGTACCTACCCGTTGATCAGCGCGTTGACCGCCGTACACACCCTGGCGGACCGAATTCAAGTGAAGTGGGCCGATGACCGTGTCAGCCCGTTTCATCATCAGTGGTTGCGGGACAACTGCCCGTGCCCGCTGTGCGTCTACACCGTCACCCGCGAGCAAGTGCTGGAAATCGTCGACGTCGCCGAAAACCTAAAGCCTTCGGACGTCAGCATTGATGCCGAAGGCTGCCTGCGTGTGGACTGGCAAGACGGCCATCTCAGCCGCTTCAATCCTGGCTGGTTACGGGCCCACGCCTACGATGACGAGTCCCGCGCCGAACGCCGGGCATCCAAGCCAAAAAGCCAGCTCTGGAACAGCAACCTGAAGCTGCCGGTGTTCGACTACCAAGCGTTAATGAACGACAACGACGCCTTGCTGCAATGGCTGCTGGCCGTGCGCGATGTCGGCCTGACTCAGGTCCGCGGTGTGCCCACCGAGCCGGGCTCGTTGAAGTTGATTGCCCAGCGGATTTCCTTCATCCGCGAGAGCAATTTTGGCGTGCTGTTCAACGTGCAATCCAAGGCCGATGCCGACAGCAATGCCTACACCGCTTTCAACCTGCCGCTGCACAGCGATTTGCCGACCCGGGAGTTGCAACCGGGGCTGCAATTTCTGCATTGCCTGGTCAATGACGCCGACGGTGGCGAAAGTATTTTCGTTGATGGTTTTGCCATTGCCGAAGCCTTGCGCGATGAAGATCCCGAGGCGTTCAAAAGCCTTTGCGAAATCCCTGTGGAGTTCCGCAACAAAGACCGCCACAGCGACTACCGCCGTCTCGCGCCGATCATCGCGCTGGATGCCTTTGGGCAGGTTTCGGAAATCCGCTTGGCGAATTTTCTGCGCGGTCCGTTCGATGCGTCGGTCGAGCAGATGCCCGCTCTCTATCACGCGTACCGCCACTTTATTGCAATGACCCGGGAACCGCGATTCCGGGTGATGACGCGGTTAAATCCCGGCGAAATGTGGTGTTTCGACAACCGCCGCACCCTCCACGCCCGCAACGCCTTCGACCCCGCCACCGGCGCCCGGCATTTGCAGGGTTGCTATGTCGACCGTGATGAATTGTTGTCGCGCATCCTCGTGTTGCAGCGTTAAACCGCGTCATCGTTCATCGCGAGCAGGCTCGCTCCCACATTGGTTTTGCGTCGTGCACAAATCAACTGTGGGAGCGAGCCTGCTCGCGATGGCGTCTGCACAGGCAACACAAAAAACCCTGATTCACAGGCAAAAAAAACCCCGATCAAGCCGTGACAGGATCGGGGCAGAGGTGGGTACTGTTGAGGAGCCGTTGCGCGAGGGTGACCAAACCTTCGTGAAGCCAGCTGACTCCAGTGTGCCCACTCTCCCCTCTGGCAAGTTAGCCGAAAACGACCTGTTCATAGGTATCGCGGCCATTGCGACAAATCGTCCTTGCCGCCACTCCGCACCCCTACGAGAATCGAACCACGACACCGTTCCCTGAAGAAGGATTGCGTCATGATGTACGCCGATTTGATTGACCAGGAAGACCTGTTGGGCCAGCTCAAGGCGTTGGGATTTGCAGTGCCCCCTGGCGCAACCGCTGAGCAGGCCTGCGAATGTGCGGTACGGGGTCTGAACAACGAACGGGCAACGGAACTGCGCACGATGGTCAAGCAGATGTACACCAGCAGCGCGACCATCCTGCCCGCCGTGCGCCAGGCCATTGATAAGCAGTTGTTACCGGCATTGGCGGAGTATCAGCAGAGTCGCGTCTGAGGTGTCGGGGGTTTGCTAGAGTAGTGGCCTTCCTGCCCACCACGAGCGAGCGCTGATGTTCCGTATCCAACACTGCCAGTCCGACGAACAAGCGGGCTGGCTGCCTTTGCGCCAGGCGCTCTGGCCCGATGCTTCGGAAAAGGAGCATCGGGACGAAATCGCCCAGCAGCTAAGCGAGCCGCAACGCTATATCAACTTTGTCGCCTACGACAGCCAGGAGCACCCCGTCGGTCTGGCCGAAGCCTCGTCGCGTCGCGACTACGTAAATGGCACCGACAGCTCGCCGGTGGTGTATCTGGAAGGTATCTACGTGGTGCCGCAGCAGCGCCGGCATGGAGTGGCCGCACGACTGATCGAACAGGTGGCGCACTGGGGACGAGCACAGGGCTGCCTGGAGATGGCCTCCGACACGAGCCTCGACAATCTGCCGAGCCAGGAGACGCACAAGGCGCTTGGCTTCGAGGAAACCGAGCGCGTCGTATTTTTCAAACGCCCGCTATGACTAGAGACGAACGCTGGCGAACGTCGACTCGTTACGCGCCTGACTCAACGCCGACAACGGCCCGGACAACGGCGACAGCACCAGTGCTTGCGGCAGCGGCATCATCGCCACTTGTTGCGTGGTGTTGGAACCTACGCGTTCGTCACGCGGCGGAATGCCGAAGTATTCGCGGTAGCACTTGGAGAAGTGCGGCGTAGACACGAATCCACACACCGACGCCACTTCGATGATCGACATCGGCGTTTGCTTGAGCAACTGCCGGGCGCGAATCAAGCGCAGTTTCAGGTAGTAACGCGATGGCGAGCAGTGCAGGTATTTCTGGAACAGCCGCTCCAGCTGACGACGCGACACGGCGACATACACCGCCAGCTCGTCAAGGTCGATCGGCTCTTCGAGGTTGGCCTCCATCAGCGCGACGATTTCCTGCAACTTCGGCTGGTTGGTGCCGAGCATGTGCTTGAGCGGCACGCGCTGGTGATCCTGCTCGTTGCGGATGCGCTCGTAGACGAACATTTCCGAGATCGCGGCCGACAGTTCACGGCCATGATCGCGACTGATCAGGTGCAGCATCATGTCCAGCGGCGCGGTGCCACCGGAGCTGGTGAAACGGTTACGGTCGAGGGTGAACAGACGGGTACTCATGGCCACACGCGGGAACGCTTCCTGCATCGAGGCCAGACATTCCCAGTGCACGCTGCAATCGAAACCATCCAGCAGGCCGGCGCACGCCAGGGCCCAGCTGCCGGTGCAGACCGCACCGAGACGGCGGGACTGACGCGCCTGGCTTTGCAGCCACGAAACGTGTTCACGGGTAACAGTGCGCTGGATGCCGATACCGCCGCAGACAATGATGGTGTCCAGGGCAGGTGCTTTTTGCATGGAGCAGTCGGGAGTGATCTGCAGGCCATCACTGGCCCAGACCTGACCGCCATCGACTGTGATCGTGGTCCAGCGATACAGCTCACGACCGGACAACTGGTTGGCCATGCGCAGGGGTTCTACTGCGGAGGCCAGAGAAATAAGCGTGAAATTGTCCAGCAGCAAAAAGCCGATGGATTGAGGCGCACGGTTCTGGGGTTGAGCCCCGGAGTTGAACGTCGTCATCGCGGTATCTCCTCACACAAAGCGGGTGATGGCCTCAGGCGGAGGCTCTTGTTATTGCCATCGTTCTCGCGTGGGAGACGGGCTTTGTAATGACAGAGCAAATGCCATGCCTAAAGTTGAATGACCGTTCAATAACTCCTGAAAACGACGTCGCGCCGCGTCTATATAAGCCGCGCCGCGAGTGGGGGTTATAAGTGCCATTAACGGAGGGAGGCGCTCTGCCCCGTTGGGCGTGAGCAAATCGGTAGCACTTGTGGGAACAGGGCTACAGCGACCTGGTGAAGAGTGTCACCGCAAGCACAGGTGACAGGCGGTAATGGCCAACCTGGATCCCGGATCTCGGGCAAGTCGCTTATCTGTAAGCGACGCGCCAAAACGTGGCGCGTTTTGAATCGGGTGTTCACTTTGCGCGCAGTTTTGACTGGTCTGACGCCTTCGCGAGCAAGCCCGCTCCCACAGGTGACCGAGCTCTCTCAGGGTAGTGCGGTCGAATGTGGGAGCAACTGTCTTACTGAATCAGCACTCAACCGCGCTAACCGCCAACCCACCGCGCGATGTCTCTTTATATTTGTCATGCATATCGGCGCCAGTATCACGCATCGTGCGGATCACCCGATCCAGCGAGATAAAGTGCTGACCGTCGCCACGCAGCGCCATCTGCGCCGCGTTGATCGCCTTCACCGCAGCAATGGCGTTGCGCTCGATGCACGGCACTTGCACCAGCCCGCCCACCGGGTCGCAGGTCAGGCCGAGGTTGTGTTCCAGACCGATTTCCGCCGCGTTGCACAGCTGCTCCGGTGTGGCGCCGAGGATCTCCGCCAACCCGGCCGCCGCCATGGCACAGGCCGAACCGACTTCGCCCTGGCAACCGACTTCGGCACCGGAAATCGAAGCGTTTTTCTTGCACAGAATCCCTACCGCCGCCGCACTGAGGAAATAGTCGACGACGTTGGCGTCAGTCACCACCTCGCTGAACTTCATAAAGTAGTGCAGCACCGCCGGAATGATCCCCGCCGCGCCATTGGTCGGTGCAGTCACCATGCGCCCGCCAGCGGCGTTTTCTTCGTTGACCGCCAGGGCGAACAGGTTGACCCACTCCATGGCACTTAATGTCGAACCGATGACATTGGGTTTACCCAATTCTTGCAGGCTGCGATGCAACTTGGCTGCGCGACGGCGCACATTCAGTCCGCCGGGCAAGATGCCTTCGTGCTTGAGGCCTTGTTCGACGCAATCCTGCATGGCGCGCCAGAGTGTCATCAGGCCAGCGCGGATTTCCTCTTCGCTGCGCCAGACCTTCTCGTTGGCCATCATCAACTCTGCAACGCGCAAGTTGTGCTGCTTGCAGAGGCTAAGCAGTTCGACGGCGCTGGAAAAATCGTACGGCAGCACGGTGCGGTCCAGATCGACCACGCCGCTGGAAGCCTGTGCCTCATCAACGACAAAACCGCCGCCGATGGAATAGTAGGTGTCGCGATGCAGCTCGCCGTCATCGCCTTCGACGATCAGCGTCATGGCGTTGGGGTGGAACGGCAGGTTCTCGTCGATCAGGCGCATGTCCCGGGCCCAGATGAACGGGACCGACAAACGACCGTCGAGCAACAGCGTGTGGGTTTCGCGCAGGGTTTCGATGCGAATGCCGATTTGCGACGGATCGATCGCGTCCGGCCACTCACCCATCAGGCCCATGATCACCGCGTTGTCGCTGCCGTGACCGATGCCGGTGGCCGACAACGAACCATAGAGCTGAACTTCGACGCGCCGTACTTGTTCCAAAAGACCCTGCTCACGCAAACCTTGCACGAACAACGCCGCGGCGCGCATCGGTCCCACGGTGTGCGAACTGGAAGGGCCGATGCCGATTTTGAACAGGTCGAAAACACTGATAGCCATTACTGCCGAACTCCTGGATGTGCCAACTCCAGACGCCAAAGCGCCCAGTGACGGAGCTGCTACGCTCAAGCTGCAATCCGCCGAGATGGCCGCATCATCAGGCTTTTGTCATGTCGTTCGACGTCTCACACCGACGCACTCATGCCCACCAACGCCGCGAGCCATCAGCGCTACGTTTTCACGTTTTTTTTACGGTCAGAAGGAGCATAAAACGCTGAAAATAGCTGTAAGCGACGTCAGCGACACTGGATGCGACCATCCCTGTACTGGTTACGACGCACCCTGTAGGCGTCAGATTTTCACTGGTACATGATCGTATCGACTCGATTGCAAGGCGCCGTGGTAGAGATGTCTCCAAAACGCCATCCAACCGCAACCTATAAGTGCGGTGGTCCAGTCGGAACACTGCCAAAAAAAACACCAAGGAGTCCATCCATGAAAGGTTCCCCGTCGTTGTTGTTGGCCGCCATGCTGAGTCTGCCGTTTCTGGCTCAAGCCGCCGAACCGGCTCAATGCAGCACCGTAAACTTCTCCGATGTCGGCTGGACTGACATTACTGTCACCACCGCCACCACCAGCGTCGTCCTCGATGCCCTCGGCTACAAGACCAAAACCACGATGATTTCCGTACCGGTGACCTACAAGTCCCTGGCCGACGGCAAGAACATGGACGTATTTCTGGGTAACTGGATGCCGACCATGGAAAACGACATCAAGGCCTACCGCGATGCCGGCACCGTGGACACCCTGCGCGCCAACCTGGAAAACGCAAAATACACACTCGCCGTCCCGGAAGAGTTGTATAACAAAGGTCTTAAAGATTTCGCCGACATCGCCAAGTTCAAGAAAGAACTCGACGGCAAGATCTATGGCATCGAACCAGGCAACGACGGCAACCGCCTGATCCAGAGCATGATCGACAAGAACGCCTTCGGCTTGAAAGACGCCGGCTTCAAGGTGGTCGAGTCCAGCGAGGCAGGCATGCTCTCGCAAGTCGATCGCGCCCAGCGCCGCAACACCGCCGTGGTGTTCCTGGGCTGGGAACCACACCCGATGAACACGCGTTTCAAGATGAAGTACCTGACCGGCGGTGACGACTATTTCGGCCCGAACTTCGGCCAGGCAACCATCTACACCAACACCCGCAAGGGCTATGCGCAGGAATGCAGCAACGTCGGTCAGTTGCTGAAAAACCTGCAGTTCACGCTGGACATGGAAAGCACCCTGATGGGCAACGTCCTGGACGACAAAATGAAGCCTGACGCGGCCGCCAAGGCCTGGCTGAAAAAGAATCCACAGGTCCTCGATACCTGGCTCGCTGGCGTGACCACCATTGACGGTAAACCAGGCCTGGAGGCCGTGAAAGCCAAGCTCGCGCAGTAATCGCTTACGCCGGGCGATCCAGGTCGCCCGGGCTGTTAATTTCCTTGCATGCGGACGTTCACTACCATGCTGATTGATCAGAAAATACCTTTAGGCCAGTACATCGCGGGCTTCGTTGAATGGTTGACGCAACACGGCGCCAACACCTTCGACGCAATCGCCGTGTCGCTGGAAACGATGATCCACGGCGTGACTTTTGCGCTGACCTGGTTCAACCCGCTGGCATTGATCGGCCTCATCGCGCTACTGGCACACTTCATTCAACGAAAATGGGGCCTGACCGTTTTTGTCATCGCCTCCTTCCTGCTGATCCTCAATCTGGGGTACTGGCAGGAAACCATGGAAACCCTTGCCCAGGTGTTGTTCGCCACCCTGGTCTGCGTGGTCATCGGCGTGCCGTTGGGCATCGTCGCCGCGCATAAACCGATGTTTTACACACTGATGCGTCCGGTGCTCGATCTGATGCAGACCGTGCCGACCTTCGTGTACCTCATTCCTACCCTGACCCTCTTCGGTCTGGGTGTGGTCCCGGGCCTGATTTCTACGGTGGTGTTCGCGATTGCCGCACCTATCCGCCTGACTTACCTGGGTATCCGTGATGTTCCCGCAGAATTGATGGACGCCGGCAAAGCCTTCGGCTGCTCGCGCCGTCAACTGCTCGCACGCATCGAACTGCCCTACGCCATGCCAAGCATCGCGGCCGGTATCACCCAGTGCATCATGCTGTCGTTGTCGATGGTGGTGATCGCGGCACTGGTGGGCGCCGACGGCTTGGGCAAACCCGTGGTCAACGCACTGAACACTGCTGATATCGCCCTGGGCTTCGAAGCCGGCCTGGCGATCGTATTGCTGGCGATCATGCTCGACCGTATCTGCAAACAACCCGAAGCCAAAGTAGGGGGTGACGCATGAGCATTATTCGCTTCGAAGACGTCGACGTAATCTTCTCCAAAGACCCGCGCGAGGCCTTGAAACTCCTCGATCAGGGCATGACCCGCGACCAGATCCTGAAAAAGACCGGACAGATTGTCGGCGTCGAAAAGGCCAGCCTGGACGTCGAAAAGGGTGAAATCTGCGTGCTGATGGGCCTGTCCGGCTCCGGCAAGTCCAGCCTGCTGCGCTGCATCAACGGCCTCAACACCGTCAGCCGCGGCAAGCTGTTCGTCGAGCACGAAGGCAAGCAGATCGACATCGCTTCCTGCACCCCGGCGGAACTGAAAATGATGCGCACCAAGCGCATTGCGATGGTGTTCCAGAAGTTCGCCCTGATGCCTTGGCTGACCGTTCGCGAGAACATCAGCTTCGGTCTGGAAATGCAGGGTCGTCCGGAGAAGGAACGGAAAAAACTGGTCGATGAAAAACTTGAGCTGGTGGGCCTGACCCAGTGGCGCAACAAGAAGCCGGACGAGCTCTCCGGTGGTATGCAGCAACGTGTGGGCCTGGCCCGCGCGCTGGCGATGGATGCCGACATTCTGCTGATGGACGAACCGTTCTCGGCGCTCGATCCGCTGATCCGCCAGGGCCTGCAAGACGAACTGCTGGAACTGCAAAGCAAGCTGAACAAAACCATCGTGTTCGTGAGCCACGACCTCGATGAAGCCCTGAAGCTCGGCAGCCGTATCGCGATCATGAAAGACGGCCGGATCGTCCAGTACAGCAAGCCGGAAGAGATCGTGTTGAACCCTGCGGACGATTACGTGCGGACCTTCGTCGCCCACACCAATCCGCTGAACGTACTGTGCGGTCGCAGCCTGATGCGCACCCTGGACAACTGCAAACGCATCAACGGTTCGGTATGCCTCGATCCGGGCGGCGACTCCTGGCTGGACCTGGCCGAAGGCAACACCATCAAAGGCGCACGCCAGAACGGCGCGAGCCTGGACCTGCAGAACTGGATTCCCGGGCAAGCGGTTGAAGGGTTGGGTCGTCGTCCAACGTTGGTAGATTCGAACATCGGCATGCGCGATGCGCTGCAGATTCGTTATCAGACCGGTAATAAGCTGGTGCTGCACGACAACAACAAGGTTGTCGGGATTCTGGGTGACAGCGAGCTGTACCACGCACTGCTCGGCAAGAATCTGGGGTAAGGCAACACACACAAAAACGCCGCGAGAGGATCGCGGCGTTTTTGTTTACGGGATATCGGGGCAAACAGCTTTGCGGCTGATGGCCCCTTCGCGAGCAGGCTCGCTCCCACATTCGACCGCGTTGCTCTGGTAGAACTCAGTCACCTGTGGGAGCGAGCCTGCTCGCGAAGAACTCGACGCGGTGCTTCAGACTGAAACACCGCGTTCTATCAAGTTTTAGCTGTAAACCCGGCCAAGGAGCTGCCGATGGCTTTCAAACTGATCGAGCACGTCACGGGTGATCTGATCCTGAGTGAAGCCCATCAAGTCGTAGTCCTGACTGCCGTTGTGCAAGTACACCTCGGCGCGGTAGTAACGTGCGCGGGGTTCATCGGCGCTTTCAGCCGACACCGTCTCGCTCGCCGCGGCCAGGTAGCCGTCCAGGCTCACTTCGTAGACAAAAGGGTTGCCCTCTTCCATCTCGATCCGTACGCCCATGCAACGCTTCGACTTGCCCAGCAACGTTTGCACGTCCAGGCCTTGGGCACGCAATTGCACCGCCGCATCTTCCAGCGCCGGGCTGACTTGCTTGTCCATGAAACGCTGAACAATCGACTGGTTCGGCTGCAAGTCCAGCTGCGTCAAACGCTCGCTGAAACCACGACGACCGCGGGCTGCGAGCTCCGCTTGCTCCTGTTCGATCTGCACGTCCTGGCGCATCGCCTTGTGCAAGCCGAACATGAAGAACACCAGCACCACCGAGAACGGCAGCCCGGCCAGCACCACCATGGTTTGCATGGCTTCGAAGTTACCGGCGAACAGCAGGCCGATGGTCACCAGCGTGATCACCGCCGACCAGAAGATCCGCAGCCAGTGCGGGGCGTCTTCGTCGACGTTACCGCCCTTGCAGGAAAGGTTGGCCATCATCACCGCGCCGGAATCCGCCGGGGTCAGGAACAGCACGAAACCGACAAAGATCGACACGCCGATCACGATTTTCGACGCTGGGTAGTGCTCAAGCAGTTGGTAGATCGCCATCGACGGCTTTTCCAGCGCCGTCTTGCCGAGTTCCACCGCCCCATGGTTCATCACCAGGTCCAAGGCCGAGTTACCGAAGATCGACAACCACGCCAGCGTGAAACCCAGTGGAATCAGCAACACACCGGCTACCAGTTCACGCACCGTGCGACCACGGGAAATACGCGCGATGAACATACCCACGAATGGGGCCCAGGAAATCCACCAGGCCCAGTAGAACAGGGTCCAGAGGCCCAACCAGCGGTCGGACTTCTCGCTGTCGCCTTCATACACATAGAGGTCGAAGGTCTTCAGCACCACGCCGTTGAGGTAGTCGCCGATGTTTTGCACGAAGCCGTTGAGCAAGTGCAGGGTCGGGCCGAACAACAGCACAAAAATCAGCAGGCCGCTGAACAACACGATGTTCAGGTTGGACAGACGGCGGATGCCGTTTTCCACACCCGACACCGCCGCGATGGTCGCCACGGTGCTCATCACGATGATCACGATCATCAGGTTGGTGTTGCTGTGTTCCATGCCGAACAGGTTTTCAAGCCCCGACGACACTTGCAACGAACCAATCCCCAGGTTCGTCACCAGACCCAGCAGGGTCACGAACATGCCGAAGCCGTCCACCGCATGACCGGCCGCGCCTTTGACCCAGCGCTCGCCCACCAGCGGATACAGCGCCGAACGCAATGCCAGCGGCTGGTTATGACGGTAAGCAAAGTACGCCACGGCCAAGCCGACCAACGCGTAGATCGCCCAGCCATGCAGGCCCCAGTGCAAGAACGTCAGCTGCACAGCCTGACGGGCGGCCATGTTGCTGGCGGCCACGCCTTCCGGCGGATTGAAGTAGTGGTCCAGCGGCTCGGAAGCACCGAAGTACAGCAGCGAGATGCCAATACCCGACGAGAACAGCATCCCCGCCCAGGCGCCGTAGCTGAAGTCAGGCGTGTCGTCCTTGCTGCCCAGCTTGAGCTTGCCGTAGGACGAAAACGCCAGGCCAACCACGAAGACCAGATAAGCGGCGATCACCACCATGTAGTACCAGCCGAAGCTGCGGGACAACCAGGCCTGGGCAATACCAAGCAATCTGCCGGCCTCTTGCGGGGCGATGATCAGAATGGCGGTCAACAACAGGATCAACGCGGTAGAGGTGTAGAACACCCAACCGTTGACCGTCACCTTCTCGGGTGGGGTCTTTATTAGAGAGGCAGAACTCATGGCACAGATGCTCCAGGCAGTGCGAGAGAAGAACACAAGGCAACGCGTTACCCGACGAATCGGTTAGTTGGCAGCCGACCGGCGGGTGATATAAAGACAGCCCGAAAAAAGCCCGAAGCCCGGAAGCGCCAGTGCGCGGGGGTTTCGAGCGTTTTCAGACGTCGTTTTTCCGCCAACTACGTGTAGGAAAAACCTGTAGGCAGCGACGAATTGTCGCAGATCTTATTCTTTGTTGATTGAACGTTCAATCAAAACAAAATAGACTGGCCTTCAATCCGATAGACGTTTTACGTCCGCCGGAAGGCCTAAGGAGATGTGCAAGATGCCCAAGGTCGGTATGCAACCCATTCGCCGCCAGCAGTTGATCGAAGCCACATTGCAGGCGGTAGATCAGGTCGGAATGGGGGACGCCAGCATTGCGCTGATCGCCCGTTTGGCCGGTGTCTCGAATGGCATCATCAGTCACTATTTTCAGGACAAGAACGGCCTGATCGCTGCCACGGCGCAGTATCTGATGAGTGTCCTCAGCGAGAACGTCACCGCGCGTCGTCAGGCGCTGGAGGACAGCAGCCCACGGGCTCACCTCCAGGTGATTATCGAAGGCAACTTCGACGCCAGCCAGGTCAATGGCCCGGCAATGAAAACCTGGCTGGCCTTCTGGGCCACCAGCATGCACCACCCGTCTTTGCACAGGTTGCAGCGGATCAACGATCACCGTCTGTATTCCAACCTGTGCTGCCAGTTCCGCCGTGTATTGCCGCTCGAAGACGCGCGCAGTGCAGCCCGCGGTCTGGCAGCCCTTATCGACGGTTTGTGGTTGCGCGGTGCGCTGTCGGGAGATGCTTTCGACACCGGGCAAGCGCACCAGATCGCTTACGAATACATGGATTTCCAACTGGCCAAGCAGGTGAGTTAGAGCACACAGAACCGCTCAGCACCTGAACTGCCACTGACCAGCGTTGCCCAAGCTATAAGGCACGCCCGGTGGTTACCGCCAACCAACTTATGCTCTTGCGAGGACTATATGGCCCGTTTCGAACTGCAAAAACTCTACATCGATGGCGGCTACAGTGACGCCAGCAGCGACGCCACCTTCGAAGCCATCAACCCGGCTAACGGTGAAGTCCTCGCAACCGTACAACGTGCGACCCAGTCAGACGTTGAGCGCGCCGTCGTCAGCGCCGAAAAGGGCCAGAAAATCTGGGCCGCAATGACCGCCATGGAGCGTTCGCGCATCCTGCGTCGTGCCGTCGACATCCTGCGCGAGCGCAACGATGAACTGGCTGCCCTGGAAACCCTGGACACCGGCAAGTCGTTCTCCGAAACCAAGTACGTCGACATCGTCACCGGCGCTGACGTGCTGGAGTACTACGCAGGTCTGGTGCCGGCCATCGAAGGCGAGCAGATTCCGCTGCGCACCACTTCGTTCGTCTACACCCGTCGCGAGCCGCTGGGCGTCGTGGCCGGTATCGGCGCGTGGAACTACCCGATCCAGATCGCCTTGTGGAAATCCGCACCTGCCTTGGCGGCCGGTAACGCGATGATCTTCAAGCCAAGCGAAGTCACTTCCCTGACCACGCTGAAACTGGCCGAGATCTACACCGAAGCTGGCGTTCCGGCTGGCGTGTTCAACGTGCTGACCGGCAGCGGCCGTGAAGTCGGTACCTGGTTGACCGAGCACCCACGCATCGAAAAAATCTCCTTCACCGGCGGCACCGACACCGGCAAGAAGGTCATGGCCAGCGCTTCCGCCTCGTCGCTGAAAGACGTGACCATGGAACTGGGCGGCAAATCCCCGCTGATCATCTTCGACGACGCCGACCTCGATCGCGCCGCCGACACCGCGATGATGGCCAACTTCTACAGCTCCGGTCAGGTCTGCACCAACGGCACTCGCGTGTTCGTGCCAAGCCACCTGAAAGCCGCTTTCGAAGCCAAGATCGTTGAACGCGTTGCGCGCATCCGCGTCGGCAACCCGGAAGACGAGAACACCAACTTCGGTCCTCTGGTCAGCTTCGCCCACATGGAAAGCGTGCTGGGTTACATCGCCAAAGGTAAGGAAGAAGGCGCTCGCGTGCTGTGCGGCGGCAGCCGTCTGACCGAAGGCGAATTCGCCAAAGGCGCGTTCGTGGCACCGACCGTGTTCACCGACTGCACCGACGAGATGACCATCGTTCGCGAAGAAATCTTCGGCCCGGTGATGAGCATCCTGACCTACGAAACCGAAGAAGAAGTGATCCGTCGCGCCAACGACACCGACTTCGGCCTGGCGGCTGGCATCGTCACCAAAGACCTGAACCGCGCTCACCGCGTGATTCATCAACTGGAAGCCGGTATCTGCTGGATCAACGCCTGGGGCGAGTCCGACGCCAAGATGCCGGTCGGCGGCTACAAGCAGTCGGGCGTGGGCCGTGAGAACGGCATCAGCTCGCTGAACAACTTCACACGCATCAAATCGGTACAGGTCGAACTGGGCGATTACGCCTCGGTTTTCTAAGGCGGGGTTTGCTTCGCCTGAGAGGCCGTCATCGCGAGCAGGCTCGCTCCCACAGGTCATGCACTGTCCTTGTGGGAGCGAGCCTGCTCGCGAATCGAGTGCGAAGCACTCGCCTTGGCCAGACCTGACCAACTTCAAAGAGGGTGCATTTAATGTCCCAAGAATTCGATTACATCATCATCGGTGCCGGCTCGGCCGGTAACACCCTGGCGACCCGTCTGACTGAAGACGAAGGCGTCACCGTCCTGCTGCTCGAAGCAGGCGGCCCGGACTACCGTTTAGACTTCCGCACGCAAATGCCAGCCGCTTTGGCGTTCCCGCTGCAAGGTCGTCGCTATAACTGGGGCTACGAAACCGATCCAGAACCACACATGGACGGTCGCCGGATGGAATGCGGTCGCGGTAAGGGCCTGGGTGGTTCTTCGCTGATCAACGGCATGTGCTACATCCGCGGCAACGCGATGGACTACGACAACTGGGCCAAACTGCCAGGTCTGGAAGACTGGGATTACCTGAACTGCCTGCCGTATTTCCGCAAGGCTGAAACTCGGGACATCGGCGCGAACGACTACCACGGTAGCGACGGCCCGGTCAGCGTGACCACGCCGAAAGCCGGCAACAATCCGCTGTTCAACGCGATGGTTGAAGCCGGCGTGCAAGCCGGTTACCCGCGTACCGAAGACCTCAACGGTTATCAGCAGGAAGGTTTCGGCCCGATGGACCGCACCGTGACGCCGAACGGCCGTCGCGCCAGCACCGCTCGCGGTTACCTGGACATCGCCAAGAAGCGCTCGACCCTGACCATCGTCACCCATGCCCTGACCGACAAGATTCTGTTCGAAGGCAAGCGTGCAGTCGGCGTGCGTTACTTGATCGGCGCCGCTGAAGAGCGTGTTGAAGCCCGCGCCCGCAAAGAAGTGCTGCTGTGCTCTGGCGCCATCGCTTCGCCGCAGATTCTGCAACGCTCTGGCGTCGGCCCGGCCGAACTGCTGAACAAGCTCGACATCCCGGTGGTCCATGACCTGCCAGGCGTCGGCGAAAACCTGCAGGATCACCTCGAGCTGTACCTGCAATACGCCTGCACCCAACCGGTCTCGCTGTACCCGTCGCTGCTCTGGTACAACCAGCCGGCCATTGGTGCCGAGTGGCTGTTCAACGGCACCGGCATCGGCGCCAGCAACCAGTTCGAAGCCGGCGGTTTCATCCGTACCCGCGAAGAATTCGATTGGCCGAACATCCAGTACCACTTCCTGCCAGTTGCCATTAACTACAACGGCAGCAACGGTGTGAAAGAGCACGGTTTCCAGGCGCACATGGGTTCCATGCGTTCGCCGAGCCGTGGTCGGATTCAGGCCAAGTCGAAGGATCCGCGCCAGTACCCGAGCATCCTGTTCAACTACATGGCCACCGAGCAGGACTGGCAGGAATTCCGCGACGGCATCCGCCTGACCCGTGAAATCATGCAGCAGCCTGCACTGGACGCTTTCCGTGGCCGCGAGATCAGCCCGGGCATCGACGTGCAAACCGATGAGCAGTTGGACAAGTTCATCCGCGAACACGCCGAAACCGCGTTCCACCCGTCCTGCTCGTGCAAGATGGGCACCGACGAAATGGCGGTGGTTGACGCTGAAGGTCGTGTGCACGGCATGCAGAGCCTGCGTGTGGTTGATGCCTCGATCATGCCGATCATCACCACCGGCAACCTGAACGCGCCGACGATCATGATCGCCGAGAAAATCGCCGACAAGATCCGTGGTCGCAAGCCATTGCCGCGTAGCAAGGCTGCTTACTTCGTGGCCGGCGATGCGCCGGTGCGTGGCAAGCCGTTGCGGGATGTGAGCCTGACTGCTCAGTAAGACCGTTATACCGAGGCGCGGCCTTCGCGAGCAGGCTCGCTCCCACAGGGGATCTTCAGTGAACACAGATTCTGTGAACACCAAAGACCAAATGTGGGAGCGAGCCTGCTCGCGAAGGGGCCCTACGAAACACAGCACCTCTCCTGGTAATCACTTCCTACACCGCTCCGCGCTTGATCCTACCCCCAGCGCAGGCCTAATCTAGCGCCACGCAAACGTTTCCCCCCTCGCGACATCGATACACCGCCACTCCATACCAAGGAGGTTCCCGAATGTTCGATTTCCATCCCCAACTCAAGCAGCGTTTTGCTGCTTTGCGCACGGGCGCTGAATTCTTTTCGCTGCGTTATGTGCGCGAGTCCGGTCAGTACCTCTCGGTGCGCAAGAATGTCGCCGAACCTCCGAGCCTGAGCCGTGACGAAGGCGCGATGCTGACCGTTCGGGTCAACGGCGTCGAAGCCTACGCCGCGACCAATGACCTCTCCCAGTCCGGCCTGCAAGCCGCGCTGGAGCGAGCCGAGCAGCAAGCCCGCCGACTCAAGCCCCACGCCCTGCTCGACCTGCGCGAGCAAGCCGTTTCCAGCGACCGCGCCGATTACTTTTCGCCGAACCTCGACCAGCCCTTCCCGTCCCTGAGCGATTGCTACCAACTGCTCGGCGCCGAATCCGCATCCGTGCCCAAGGACGAGCGACTGGTGAACTGGCAGGTGAGCATCGGCATCACTAACGTCGAGCAGATTTACCTCAACAGCGCCGGCGCCGAACTGCGCCAGGCCCAGCGTTTCGTCTACCCGAGCGTGGACGTCACCGCCTACGACGGCAATGACAGCCAGACCCGTACCCTGGGCCGCGAAAATTTCGGCCAACAGGGCGGCTTCGATGTGATCAGCCGCTGCGGCCTGGTCGGTGCCGGCCCGAAAGTCGCTGATCAAGCGCTGCAATTGCTGCTGGCACCGAACACCCCGAAAGGCCCGCGTGACCTGCTGTTGATGCCGGACCAAATGATGCTGCAGATCCACGAGTCCATCGGCCACCCGCTGGAACTGGACCGCATCCTCGGGGACGAGCGCAATTACGCCGGTACCAGTTTCGTCAAGGCAGAAGACTTCGGCAGCCTGCAATACGGTTCCAAACTGCTCAACGTGACCTTCGACCCGGACATCCCCGAGCAGCTAGCCAGCTATGGCCATGACGACGACGGTACTGCCGCGAGCAAACAATTCCTGATTAAAGAAGGCTTGCTGCTGCGCCCATTGGGCGGCGCGCTATCGCAATTCCGTGCCGGCATGGACGGCGTTGCCAACAGCCGTGCCTGCGGCTGGAACCGCCCACCGATCGACCGTATGGCCAACCTGAACATCGAGCCCGGTGATCAACCGCTGGAACAGCTGATCGGTAACATCGAGCACGGGATTTTGATGAGTACCAACCGCTCGTGGTCCATCGACGATGCGCGCAACAAATTCCAGTTCGGTTGCGAATGGGCTCAGTTGATCGAAAACGGCGAACTCAAAGGCGTGGTGAAGAACCCCAACTACCGGGCGATTTCCGCTCAGTTCTGGAAAAGCCTCAGCGCCGTCGGCGATGCGAACACCGTCAAGGTCCTGGGCACACCGAACTGCGGCAAGGGCGAACCGAACCAGGTGATCCGCGTCGGCCATGCGTCACCGGCCTGTGTGTTCAGCAACGTTGATGTGTTTGGGGGGGATGCCTGATGAGTACTTCAAAAAGTCAGGCCGATGCGTTCAAGGCCTTGGTCAACTGGCTGCGCGACGCGATTCGCGAGCCGGAACAGTTCACCCTCAGTTACGCCGCGGAATCGTCGGCCTTCGTGCGCTTCAACCACGCCAAGGTGCGTCAGGCCGGTCAGGTGCAGCAGGCGAGCGTCGGTTTCAAGTTGATCAAAGACGGTCGCCATGCCGACCTGAACATCACCCTTTCCGGTGATACTGAAGTCGATACTCAGCGCCTGGCCGAAGGTCTGCAACAGCTGCGCGAAACCTTGCCGTTGCTGCCGCAGGATCCCTACCTGCTGCTCAACCACAACGGCTGGCAGAGCAAGAATGTTCAAGATCATCCGCTGCCGGACACCGAGCAAGTGGTCGCTGAAATCACCCAGGCCGCCGAAGGGCTGGACCTGGTGGGTTTCTACGCCGCCGGCCCGATCAGTCGCGGCTTCGCCAGTTCTTCGGGCGCGTTCGGCTGGCATCAGGCCAACAGCTTCAACTTTGATTTCAGTCTGGTCCATGAAAACGGCCAAGCGGTTAAAGCCTGTTACGCCGGGCACGACTGGAAAAGCGAAGGTTTTGCCAAGCGCTTTGCGCAGGCGCGCGAGCAGTTGGCGTTTCTCGGCAGACCGCAACACACCCTGGCGCCGGGTCAGTACCGCGCCTATCTGGCACCGGCGGCCCTGGGAGAAATCATGGACATGCTGGGCTGGGGCGGTTTCTCGGCGCAGTCGATTGCCAGCAAAAACAGCCCGTTGCAGAAGCTTTATGCGGGCGACAGTGCGTTCAGCCCGTTGGTGTCCGTTGATGAAAAGGTCAGCGGTTCGTTGAGCCCGGCATTCTCCGGCGAAGGTTATCCGCGCAGCGATCTTGGGTTGATCGTCAACGGCAAGGCCGGCGCACAGATGGTCAGTTCACGCAGTGCGGCCGAGTACGGCCTGACCGCTAATGGCGCCAGCGGCGGTGAAATGCCAAGCGCAGTGAACATGGCGGCCGGTACGTTGCCTGACGCAGAGATTCTCAAGCAATTGGGCACGGGGCTTTACATCAGCAACCTGTGGTACCTGAACTACTCGGATCAGCCGGCGGCACGCCTGACCGGCATGACGCGGTTTGCGACCTTCTGGGTCGAGAACGGCGAGATTCAGGCGCCGGTGAGCACCATGCGGTTTGATGACAGTGCTTACAGTTTGCTGGGTTCGCAGCTGGAAGCGTTGACCGAGGAGCGCGAGCTGATGTTGTCGGCCAGTACCTACAGCCAGCGGGCCACAGCGTCGGCGTTGTTGCCGGGGGCACTGATCAGCAAACTCACGCTGACCCTGTAAAAAGCTTCGCGAGCAGGCTCGCTCCCACATGGACAGCGAACACCCTGTGGGAGCGAGCCTGCTCGCGAAGAGGTCACCACGGACTACCTGATTCTCACTGACAAGAGGTCCCATGCCCAACCGCCCGCCTCTCGACGCTGTCACCGCCCGCTGGGTGCCGTGGGTCGTCGCCATCGCGTTCTTCATGCAATCCCTTGACGGGACCATCCTCAACACCGCCCTGCCCGCCATGGCCCGAGACCTGGCCGAAGACCCGCTGCGCATGCAAGGGGTGATCATCGCCTACATGCTCACCGTCGCCTTGCTGATCCCTGCCTCGGGCTGGATTGCCGACCGTTTCGGCACCAGGAAAATCTTCTTCGGCGCGATCCTGCTGTTCAGCCTCGGCTCGTTGCTCTGCGCACTGTCGAGCACCCTGAGCCTGTTGATTGGTGCCCGAGTGATTCAAGGCCTGGGCGGTGCGCTGATGTTGCCGGTCGGGCGACTTGTGGTGTTGCGCGCCTACCCTCGCTCGGAACTGGTGCGGATCATGGGCTTCATCACCATTCCCGGATTGCTCGGCCCGTTGATCGGCCCGACCATGGGCGGCTGGATGGTGGAATACCTGACCTGGCACTGGATCTTCCTGATCAACCTGCCGGTGGGCGTCGTCGGTTGTTACGCGGTGTGGAAATTCATCCCCGACCTGCGCGGCACCGAACGCACCCGCTTCGATAGCCTGGGCTTTTTACTGTTCGGCGCAGCGATGGTGCTGATCACCATCGCCATGGAAGGTCTCGGCGAAATGCACCTGCCGCACTTGCGCGTGATGCTGCTGCTGTTCGCCGGCATGGCCTGTCTGGCGGCGTACTGGTTGCGGGCCGGGCACATCGAGAATCCGCTGTTCGCACCGTCGTTGTTCAAGACCCGGACGTTTGCCGTGGGCATCCTCGGCAACCTGTTCGCCCGACTGGGCAGCGGCGCCCTGCCGTTTCTCGTGCCGTTGCTGTTGCAAGTGGCGCTGGGTTACTCGCCGTCCCAGGCCGGGATGAGCATGTTGCCGCTGGCGGCGGCAGCGATGGTCGCCAAGTCGGTGGCGCGACCGCTGATCGAACGTTTGGGCTATCGCATGGTGCTGACCGGCAATACGTTGGCGCTGGGGCTAATGCTGGCGAGCATGGGCCTGGTCAGCGAGCAAACGCCGTACTGGCTGCTGTTGGTGATGCTATCGATTCTGGGGGCGATCAACTCCTTGCAGTTCACCGCAATGAACACCGTAACCCTGATCGACCTCGACGACGCCAGCGCCAGCAGCGGCAACAGCTTGCTGTCGGTGGTCGCGCAATTGTCCCTGAGCCTTGGCGTTGCCTGTGCCGGCGCCTTGCTCGGCGGGTTCACCGCAAAAGTTGGCAACGACGGCGTGAGCACGGTTTTGGGCGCGTTCCAGCTGACCTTTGTAACGGTCGGGATCATGGCGATGCTGGCTGCAACCATCTTCTCCCAGCTCTCACCAAAGGATGGCCGACGGGTGGTCAACCGCGAGCACGATATAGAGCACTGATCTGTAGCAGCTGCCGAGGCACGAGGCTGCGTTGCGTGTCCGCAGGACCGCCCCCCGGGGGCCGCTTCGCAGCCCAACGCAGCCTCGTGCCTCGACAGCTGCTACGACTATTCGTCCAGAATTTGCAGGTGAAGAGAGCGAGACTGGTACACTGCGCGACATTTTGTTTTGCAGGCCAGTCCCGTGACCACCATCGCCACCGCTTTTAATACTTTGCCGCTGTCCGCCGCCATGCTGGCTAACCTCGACTCCCTCGGTTATGCCCAGATGACGCCGATCCAGGCGCAAAGCTTGCCGGTGATCCTCAAGGGGATGGACCTGATCGCCCAAGCCAAGACCGGCAGCGGCAAGACCGCCGCCTTCGGTATCGGCCTGCTGAACCCGATCAATCCGCGCTTCTTCGGCTGCCAGGCGCTGGTCATTTGCCCGACGCGCGAACTGGCCGACCAGGTTGCCAAGGAAATCCGTCGCCTGGCCCGTTCCGAAGACAACATCAAGGTCCTGACCCTGTGTGGCGGCGTGTCCTTCGGCCCGCAGATCGGCTCTCTGGAACATGGCGCGCACATCATCGTCGGCACCCCGGGCCGCCTTCAGCAGCATTTGCGCAAAGGTTCGCTGGTGCTCCATGGCCTGAACACGCTGATCCTCGACGAAGCCGACCGCATGCTCGACATGGGTTTCTACGACTCCATCGAAGAAATCATTGCCCAGACCCCAGAGCGTCGCCAGACCCTGCTGTTCTCCGCCACGTACCCGACGGGTATCAAGCAGTTGGCGGCGAAATTCATGCGCACTCCTCAGATAGTGAAGGCCGAGGCGTTCCACGACGATACGCAGATCGAGCAGCGTTTCTACGAGATTTCCCCGGAAGAGCGCATGGACGCCGTGGTCAAAGTCCTCGCGCATCATCGTCCGGCGTCCACCGTGGCATTCTGCTTCACCAAGCAGCAGGTGCAGGAAACCGTCGATCACCTGACCTCCAAAGGCATCTCCGCCGTCGGCCTGCATGGCGATCTGGAACAGCGTGACCGTGACCAGGTACTGGCCATGTTCGCCAACCGCAGTACATCGGTGCTGGTTGCTACCGACGTCGCCGCGCGCGGTCTGGACATCGATGCGCTGGACATGGTGATCAACGTCGAACTGGCCCGTGATTCGGAAATCCACATCCACCGTGTTGGCCGTACCGGTCGTGCGGGTGAGAAAGGTATTGCGATCAGCCTGGTCGCACCGTCCGAAGCGCACCGCGCCCAAGCCATCGAGCTACTGCAGAATTCGCCGTTGAGCTGGGATCAGCTGGACAACCTCAAATCCCAGGGCGGCGCACCGCTGCTGCCGGTGATGAGCACATTGGTCATCGGCGCTGGCCGTAAAGACAAAGTGCGTCCGGGCGACATTCTTGGCGCATTGACTGGCGATGCGGGTATTCCGGGCGCTCAGGTTGGCAAGATCGCGATTTTCGACTTCCAGGCCTATGTGGCTGTGGAACGCGGGATCGCCAAGCAAGCCTTGCAGCGCCTGAATGATGGCAAGATCAAAGGCCGTTCGCTGCGCGTGCGTATCTTGTAAGAGATCTTCTGCCCAACGAAGATCCCCTGTGGGAGCGAGCTTGCTCGCGATGGCGGACTGTCAAACAACATCTATGTTGAATGTGCAGGCCTCATCGCGAGCAAGCTCGCTCCCACATTGGTTTCCCGGTGAATTTAATATTTGTGTGAGGACACCGTTTTGCGCTCTACCGAAGTCGTGATCATTGGCGCTGGCGCCGCAGGTTTGATGTGTGCGCTGACTGCCGCCGGGCGCGGGCGCAAGGTGATGTTGCTCGACCACGCCAACAAGGCCGGCAAGAAAATCCTGATGTCGGGCGGTGGCCGCTGTAATTTCACCAACATGTACACCGAACCGAGCAATTTCCTCTCGCAGAACGAACACTTCTGCAAATCCGCATTGGCGCGCTACACCCAGTGGGATTTCATCGGCATGGTCGCCAAGCACGGCGTGCCATATCACGAGAAAAAACTCGGCCAGCTGTTCTGCGATAACAAATCCAGCGACATCCTCGACATGCTGCTCAACGAGTGCGATCAGGTCGGCGTCAGCCTGCACCTGGACACCTCGATCCAGCACATCGAGAAAATGGAACGCGGCTACCTACTGCAAACCACCCTCGATCAGATCACCTGCGAATCGTTAGTGATCGCCACGGGCGGCTTGTCGATCCCGACGCTGGGCGCCAGTGGTTTCGGCTATCAGGTGGCCAAACAGTTCGGCCACGACTTGCTGCCGACACGCGCTGGGCTGGTGCCGTTCACCATTACCGATCAGCTCAAGGAGCTTTGCGCCGAACTGTCCGGTACGTCGGTGGATTGCCTGGTGAGCTGCAATGACCAGAGTTTCCGCGAGAACATCCTGTTCACCCACCGCGGCCTGAGTGGTCCAGCGATTTTGCAGATTTCTTCGTTCTGGGAATCCGGCGACACGGTAGAGATCAATCTGATGCCGGACCATGACGTGCCGACCTGGCTGCAACAACAGCAAGCCGAACGCCCGAACAGCGAGCTGAAAACCCTGCTGGGGGAAATCTTCACCAAGAAGATGGCCAACCTGCTGGCAGACAACTGGTTCGTCTCCAAACCGATGAAGCAGTACACCCACGCGGAAATTGCCGACATCGCCGAAAAACTGGCGAGCTGGAAAGTGGTTCCGGCCGGCACTGAAGGTTATCGCACCGCTGAAGTGACATTGGGCGGCGTCGATACCAACGAGGTGTCGTCCAAGACCATGGAATCGCTGAAAAGCCCCGGCCTGTACTTTATCGGCGAAGTGCTCGACGTGACCGGGCATCTGGGCGGCTTCAACTTCCAGTGGGCCTGGGCCTCGGGTTACGCCGCCGCGCAGTACGCCTGACTCAAGGGTGTACACAAATAAAATGTGGGAGCGGCGGTGCGACGATTCGACTTGCTCGCGAAGGCGGCTTTACAGTCAACATCAATGTTGAATGTGCCGGCCTCTTCGCGAGCAAGCCTTCTCCCACATTGACCGCGTTTGAAATCAAGGAACAGATTTTGCTGTCAGATGTGATCGGCGCCATTGTGTCGGCGTCATTACTGGCTCAATTTAGAATCATTGCCTCGGAAGGCCCTCGCACTTCATGTCATCGACCCCCTTTAGTCAGTCTCTGCGTCGCCTCTGGGCGCTGGATAAATTCAGCTACAGCGTGCGGGTGTTTATCGCCCTGACCGGTACCATGGCGTTGTGTTGGTATCAGGATGAAATGGGGCTGCTGATTCCGTTGTTCCTGGGGATCATCGCCAGCGCTCTGGCCGAGACCGACGACAGTTGGCAAGGCCGCCTAAACGCGCTGGCCGTGACGCTGGTGTGTTTTGCCGTCGCTGCGCTGTCCGTCGAACTGCTGTTCCCCTACCCCATCCTCTTTATCATCGCCTTTGCCCTGGCCGCGTTCTGCCTGACCATGCTCGGCGCCCTGGGCGAGCGATATGGCGCGATTGCCTCGGCGACGCTGATTCTATCGGTCTACACCATGATCGCCGTGGACCAGCGCGGCGGCGCGGTGACCGATTTCTGGCACGAGCCGGTGCTGCTGGTGGCCGGTGCTGCCTGGTACGGATTACTGTCGGTACTGTGGCAGGCGATGTTTTCCAACCAGCCGGTACAGCAGAGCCTGGCGCGGCTGTTCCGCGAACTGGGGTTTTACCTGAAGCTGAAATCGTCGCTGTTCGAACCGATCCGGCAGATGGACGTGGAAGCGCGTCGACTGAAACTGGCGCAGCAAAACGGCCGTGTCGTGGCAGCACTGAACGCCGCCAAGGAAATCATCCTGCACCGGGTCGGCAACGGTCGACCGGGCTCGAAAGTCAGCCGTTACCTGAAGCTGTACTTCCTCGCTCAGGACATCCACGAGCGCGCCAGTTCCTCGCACTACCCTTACAACGCCCTGGCCGACGCGTTCTTTCACAGCGACGTGATGTTCCGCTGCCAGCGCCTGCTGCGCCAGCAAGGCAAGGCCTGCCGGGCGCTGGCCGAGTCGATTCAGATGCGCCAGCCGTTCATCTATGACGCGAGCTTCGCCGAAGCCCTGAGTGACCTGCATGCCTCCCTCGAACATCTGCGCATCCAGAGCAACCCGGCCTGGCGCGGCTTGTTGCGTTCGTTGCGGGCACTGGCGGCCAATCTCGGCACGCTCGATCGTTTGCTCAGCGATGCCAGCAACCCCGATGCCCTGGCGGACGCCACCGACAGCAGCCTGCTCGACCGTTCGCCCCGTAGCCTCAAGGATGTGTGGATTCGGTTACGCACGCAGCTGACGCCGACGTCATTGCTGTTCCGTCACGCACTGCGTTTGCCCCTGGCCCTGAGCATCGGCTACGGGATGGTGCATTTGATCCACCCGTCTCAGGGTTACTGGATCATCCTCACCACGCTGTTTGTCTGCCAACCGAACTACGGCGCCACCCGCCGCAAACTCGGCCAGCGAATCATCGGCACCGCCATCGGCCTGACCGTGGCCTGGGCGCTGTTCGATCTGTTTCCGAATCCCTTGGTCCAGTCATGCTTTGCGATCGCCGCCGGTGTGGTGTTCTTTATCAACCGCACCACCCGCTACACCTTGGCGACGGCTGCGATCACCTTGATGGTGCTGTTCTGCTTCAACCAGGTCGGGGATGGTTACGGGCTGTTCCTGCCGCGGTTGTTCGATACCTTGCTCGGCAGCCTGATCGCCGGGCTGGCGGTGTTCCTGTTTCTGCCCGACTGGCAGGGCCGACGCCTGAATAAAGTGCTGGCCAACACCCTCACGTGCAACAGCATTTACCTGCGCCAGATCATGCAGCAATACGCCGCTGGCAAAAGCGACGACCTGGCTTATCGCCTGGCACGACGCAATGCGCACAACGCTGACGCGGCACTGTCGACGACGCTCGCCAACATGCTGATGGAACCGGGGCATTTCCGTAAGGAGGCGGATGTCGGATTCCGCTTCCTGGTGCTGTCGCACACCTTGCTCAGCTATTTATCCGGATTGGGCGCACACCGGGAAACCCAGCTACCGCCCGACGTGCGCGAGCATTTGATCGACGGTGCCGGCGTGAGACTGGCCGCCAGCATCGATGAAATTGCCCAAGGCCTGGCGAGCAAACTGCCGATTGCGATCCAAAGCGATGAGGAAGAGGCACTGGCCAATACGCTTGAACAGATGCCGGACGAAATCGATGAAGGCCAACGGCTGGTGCAGACGCAGTTGGCGTTGATATGCCGTCAACTTGGGCCACTGCGGACGCTGGCAGCGCACCTCATCAAGGAAACAGGCGAGGATTGAGCTCGGGACCGGCGCTTACAGTCCGTGTTGTTTCATCAACCGCTGATAACTGCCATCCACTTTCATCGCCGCGATCTCGCGGTCGAAACCGGCGACGATCTGTTCATGCCTGGGGTTCTTCAGGCTGACCAGGATGTGCAGGCTGTTCTCGCTCAATGGCTTGGGCAAAAACTCCACGGCATTGCGCACCTTGGTTGATTCCCGGGCCAGGAAGTAACGCGCGACGTATTCGTCTTCCAGCGTCAATTTGACCCGATCGGCGGCGACCATCCGCACCGCCATGGAGAAGCTGTGCACCGGGACTTTCTGCATCGATACGTCGTCATCGAACTCTGGCGAATAGGCATAACCGCGCACCACCGCTATCGGGTAGGTATGCAGTTGTTGCAGGTTGTTGTATTCGATCGGTGTGTCTTTGCGCTTGAGAAAGCGCACCCGGTTGAGCAGGTACTCGCCGGAAAACTGGCCAAGCTTCGTACGATCGTCGGTGTACCAGGCGTTGACCAACACGTCGTATCGACCCTCGCCAACCCCCTGCAAGGCCCGCGCCCAAGGCACTTGTTCAAAGTCACTGGCATAACCGGCCCGGGCCAGTGCTGTGCTGACGATGTCCGTGGCCAACCCACCGTTGACCAGCGTGGCGTCGGTAAAGGGCGGCCAGGCATCGGCCACCAATCGCAGCTTTTCCGCTGCCGCGCCTTGAGTCAGCAACAGCAACCCAATCAAAGCAAAGGCTCGATGCAATTGCGGCATGCTAGAAAATCCTTAGCGGGCGGGACGCCCGACATGTTTTCAGCCAAAACTCCAAGGCCCCCGTACTGCCAAACCCAGGTACTAACATTAGCTCATCGAAGCCACTGCACAGCGCTTCATCTCAGATTACACAAACAAGACAAGGCCGCGCGAAATGAATGATGGCATTTTGGCCTTTGTCACAGATTTCTCTGCCATACAGACATCTTTCGCCTGGGCGCTTAGTATCGGAGCGACGATGTTCAAGGAGTGTGAAGATGACAATCGATTGGGTTTGCAAACACCACAGCGATCTGGGCAAAGAGCAGCTGTACGCCATTCTGCAGCTACGTGCAGAGGTGTTTGTCGTTGAGCAGAAATGCGTCTATCAGGACGTCGATGGCCAGGATCTGGAAGGTGACACCTGCCATTTAATGGCTTGGGACGGGGATCGGCTGGTGGCGTACCTGCGGTTGCTCGACCCGGAGTTACAGGGCGGCGACGTGGTCATCGGGCGGGTGATCATTGCCCCTCAAGCGCGTGGCACCGGGCTTGGGCATGAGCTGATGGCGCAGGCGTTAAAGCAGGCTGAAAAGCGCTGGCCTGAAGTACCGATCTATCTCTCGGCCCAGGCGCATTTACAGGGGTATTACGGACGCTACGGGTTTGTGGTGGCGGGCGAGGAGTTTCTCGAGGATGACATTCCGCATATCGGGATGCGTCGGGCTTGAGTCTTGCGACAGACTCTGGAATCACCCCTCTCCCCAGCCGAGGGGGAAAGGGAGCCGATCTCCGTGCCTTTCAACACCTGAGTTCGACCTGGTATTTCAGGTCGCAGTACTTCGATCAAACAACTCGGTCAGTCCCCTCTACCCTTTGGGAGAGGGTTAGGGTGAGGGGTCGATCTAAAGCGAACCCAACAATCAGGGATACTCCAGCACCGCTTTGATCTGCCGAAGATTGCGCTCGATCCACCCCCGATCTATCGCCCCCCACTCGCGAATCCGATAACGCCCGGCATGATTGCGCGCACCGTCTTCCTGCTCGAACTCGCAAACAATGTCCAGATCCGCCAATGCCGCGATGGTGTCCTGAGCCGTGCGCCGGGGCATGCCGGTCACTTCGGTCAGCGCCGGGACGCTACTGGCCAACCCGCTATCAATCAGGTACGCCACGTACAACCGACGATAGAAGCTGCTCTTGGTCTTGCTTACATCCATCTAAACACTCCCGGTTGCGATATTTTGATCTCTATTGCATATCCCGCCACGTCAGGTACACCCGCACATCGAACTCCACCTGGTGATACCCCGGCAACATGTGTTCGCAAAGCTTGTAGAACGCCTTGTTGTGATCCGACTCTTTGAAGTGCGCCAGTTCATGCACCACGATCATTTTCAGAAACTCGGCAGGTGCATCCTTGAACAATGAAGCAACACGAATTTCTTTCTTGGCCTTGAGCTTGCCGCCCTGCACCCGGGATATCGCAGTGTGCAATCCGAGGGCGCGGTGGGTCAGGTCCAGGCGGTTGTCGAACAACACCTTATCGATGGCCGGGGCGTTACGCAGGTATTCCTGCTTGAGGTCCAGCGTATAGGTGTACAACGCCTTGTCGCTCTGCACCCGGTGTTTTTCCGGGTAACGCTGGCTCAGGTAGTCGCCCAGCCGACCGTCGGCGATCAACTGGCGCACTTGGTCCTGCAGCGCGGCGGGATAGGCCTGGAGGTATTTCAACGCGGTCATTGGGGCGGCAACACGATTCACGAAAAGGTCGCCAGTGTAGCGAATTCAGCCGGTCAGCGTGTTCCAGTCGAACGGCCTTACAAAGTCGCCGACGTCCTCGGCCATCATCGGCCGTGCGACCAGAAACCCTTGCACGTACTCGCAACCATTGGCTTGCAGCCATTGATATTGCGCAACGGTTTCCACCCCCTCGGCAATCACCAGCATCCCGTACTCCTTGCACAGCTCGATCACATTGCGCACCAGCGCGGCATCGCGTGAGGACTCCGGAAGCCGGGCAATCAAATGCCGGTCGAACTTGAGCGTGTCCAACTCCAGATCCCGCAGATGAGACAGCGAACACGGCCCGGAACCAAAGTCATCCAGGGCCACTCGCACACCCAGGTTACGCAGCAGGCGCAGCTGTTTGCGGGTTTCCTCGGGGTTTTGCATCAAGGCCTCTTCAGTGACCTCGACTTCCAGATGGCGCGCCTGCAAACCATGGCGCTCCAGTACCTGGCGCAACTCGGTGACCAGATTGGGCATGCCGAACTGCGTACTGCTCAAACTGACGCCCAGCACCAAGTCGTCGGCAAACAAGGTTTCCCAGGCTTTTCGCTGGCTCGCCACTTGTTGATAGATCCAACTGCCCAGGCGACTGATCAACCGCGCCTCTTCCAGCAATGGCAAAAACAGCCCCGGAGGTACATCGCCGACGCTCGGGTGCTGCCAGCGGATCAGCGCCTCGAACCCGCGAATCTGCCCACTGGCAATGGCCACCTGAGGTTGATACACCAAATTGAAATCACGGTTCTCGATGGCCGCGCGCACACTTTCTTCGAGCATCAGCCGTGAGCGCGCCCGGCCGTTCATTTCGTGATCGTAGAATCGATATTGCTGACGGCCGGCGCGCTTGGCTTCGTACATGGCGATGTCAGATGCGCGCAGCAGGCCGTCGAGATTGGAACCGCAATCCGGGTACGTCGCAATGCCGATGCTGGCGCCCAACGCGATATCCAGACCATCGATCTGCTGACAGATCGACACCCGCTCAATCAGCTTCTCGGCAATTTTTGCCGCTTGCTCGGGGAATTCCAGATCCAGCAAAGCGGTGAACTCATCACCGCCCATGCGCGCCAGAATGTCGAAGGGCCGCAGACAGGCCTTCAACTGCTCGGACACCCACCGCAACACCCGGTCGCCGGCATCGTGACCGAGGGAATCATTGACCCGTTTGAAGCCGTCGAGGTCCAAATACAGCAGCACCCAGGCGCTGTCGGAGCGGTCGCCACGCAACAGCAGGTTTTCCGCCGTCTGGTAAAAGCCACGACGATTGAGCAGCCCGGTCAATGGGTCAGTGACGGCCTGGAACTCCAGTTGCTGATGCAGATGGCGCACCACCGACATGTCCAGCACCGTCACCACCATCGCATGTTGCTCGCTGGGCAACGGGGCGCAGGACAGCGCCACGGGCACCTGCTGGCCGGGCGCCGTACGCAGCAATGCATCATGCAGGCGCAGGATTTCGCCGCGTTTGTAACCGGCGAACAACTCGGAGTCGGCCCAGATCGGGATGTGCGGATTTTGCAGGAAGTCCAGGAACTCTTTGCCTTGCAGGTCTTGCACCGTGGCATTGAGCAGCCGCGACATCGCCGGATTGGCAAAGCGGATCAGACCGTCCTCACCGACCACCAGGATGCCTTCGGCGGCATTGTCGAGCACCGAGGCATTAAACGCGCGTGCGACCTCCAGATCGTGGCTCAGGCGCTGCAGCGCACGGCGATTGCGCTGATGCTCGAGCAGCGCCTGGACTTTGGGCTTGAGAATTTGCGGGTCGAACGGTTTGAACAGGTAATCCACCGCACCGCTGGCATAGCCCTTGATTACGGCGTCCTGGGACTGCTCGTTGGCGGTAAGGAAAATGATCGGCGTGAGGCGGGTTCGCTGGCTTCCGCGCATCAGGCGTGCCACTTCAAAACCGTCCATGCCCGGCATCTGCACATCCAGCAGCACCAGGTCGACATCGTGTTCGAGTAACAGACTGAGCGCCTCGAAGCCCGAGGCGGCGGTCATGACCTGCCAGTCCTGGCGCTGCAACAACGCGCGCATGCTGATCAGGTTTTCAGGGTAATCATCGACGATTAAAAGGATTGAGTTGCCTTCAGCTGGCGTGGGTTGCGCGCATTCCATGCTGCTTCTCTTATGCGGGACGTCAGGCCGGTTTTTCGTGAAAACCGGACAAATACTAAGCCTTCACTCTAGACCGGGTTCCGCTAAAGCAGAAGCTATCAGTACGCCATCATTTAACCAAAGCGTCCATTTGCCGACTAACGGTCGGCGCCACAGCCCTCTAAAACCGGGAAAGATGGCCTTTTAACAGGATTTTGACGTCACCCGTTTGTCATTTACGCATTAACAAATTGAACTTCTGCGATTATAAGGACTGCCCCCAAGGTGCGTGCTAGAGCTTCTGGCACGTGCGTGCAGCAAAAAAATCCGTGGAAGCTTTTGTCTATGATCGATCTCGCAACCTGGAACCTCAGCGTTCCCGTCGGCAATCCGCCGTACACCGTTGAAACATCAAAACTGGTGGATGGCTTCAAGGATCAATACTTCCACTCCAACACCGGCACCTTGTTTTTCTGGGCCCCGGTCACCGGTGCTACAACTGAAAACGCAAAGTATCCCCGCACTGAACTTCGCGAAACCTACAGCAATGGGACCCTGAAAAACTGGCGCTACCCGGACGCCGACAACTCCCTGCGTGCCACCCTGGCGGTGAACCAGGTACCAACCTCGGGCAAGATTGTCATTGGCCAGATCCACGCCTATGAAAGCCAGAAGCCCATGGTGAAGCTCGAGTATCAGTACTCGACCAGCACGCAGTCAGGCAACATCGTCGCCAAGGTTCGTATGCGCCCTGATGACGATGACGCACGGACAATCACCCTTGCTACCGGGGTGAAACTGGATCGGGAGTTCAACTACCTCATCCACCTGAGCCCAGGCGGCGCGCTGGGCATCAGTGCGGCGGGCTACCAGTGGGACACCGAAATCAGCAAGACCTGGAGCGTCAAGCCGCTGTACTTCAAGGCCGGGGCTTATGTGCAGGACAACACCGGGTACACCAGCGAAGGCGGGAAAGTGACGTTCAGCAAGCTGGATATTGATCACGATAAGTAGCTCTCTCCCGCTGGGAATGCGGACTGGGACGCTCCCAGGAACAACTCGATCTCTGTAGCAGCTGCCGAGCCTGCGAGGCTGCGTCCGAGGACGAAGTCCTCGCAAGCCCGAAGAACCCGGTCTACCTGAATATATGGGGTGTCTGATTTACGACTGCTGCGTCCGAACGCGGCCCGAGCCGAACGCAGCCTCGCAAGCTCGACAGCTGCTACAAATCCCAGCGTCCGAAAACCTCGTAGGACCTCTCCGACCGTGGCGAGGGAGCTTGCTCCCGCTGGGTTGCGAAGCAGCCCCAACCCAACCCCCCAATTTCCTCAGACACACCACATCGCCCGGTTCTATTGCCCCTACACCACCGAACGAGACCAAACCGTCTCGCCACATGACCGCAAAGGCGTCCTACAGCCCGGTTGCGGCTACCCGAATCGCTGCCTAAAGTTGGCCTGTCGCTGACATTGTTGGCGACAGGGTTTCGCAGCCCTTACGGTACGAGTAGCTCTCCTTTTAGACACGAGGACGATTTACTTATGACAATGAACAACCCGCCCCGCCGCTTCACCCCCATGTCCCAATTCGCCACCGACTACCCCGTCCTGCTCATCGACAGCGACGCCCCGCTACGCGAACTCCACAACTGCGTCAGCGAACGCCTCAACGCCGTCCTCAAATACCTGAACCTCATGGCCTGCACCAGCCTGCCGGACTATGCCGAGAACGACATCAACACCGTCACCAACATCGCCCGGATCATGGTCCAGGATGTGAGCGATGTGTTTCGGGTGATTGAGCAACGTGGGTTTGACGAGAAATCGAACCGCTAAAATAAGATGGATGTCACCCATATCGGACTTTTCTGCCTCGATCCTTAAAAATGTCCGTTATAGGTGACATTGATTCGCCGCGCATTAGCTGCGCCGCGTAAAAATCTCCGACCATAAAAAACCCGCCTCTCGGCGGGTTCATTAATGCGACTCAGACACCAAAGGCTTAGTTAACCTTAGCGTTCAACTCACCCTTCAAATACCGCTGATACATTGCTTCCAACGAGATCGGCTTGATCTTCGAAGCATTACCCGCCGTACCAAACGCTTCATAACGAGCGATACACACATCACGCATCGCAGTAACAGTCGCGCCAAAGAACTTACGCGGATCAAACTCACTCGGGTTGGTTGCCATCAGGCGACGCATCGCACCGGTGGAGGCCAGGCGCAGGTCCGTGTCGATGTTAACCTTGCGCACGCCGTGCTTGATGCCTTCGACGATTTCTTCAACCGGTACGCCGTAGGTTTCTTTGATGTCGCCGCCGTACTGGTTGATGATCGCCAGCCAGTCTTGCGGAACCGAAGACGAACCGTGCATCACCAAGTGGGTGTTCGGGATGCGTTTGTGGATCTCTTTGATGCGGTCGATGGCCAGCACGTCGCCGGTAGGCGGCTTGGTGAACTTGTACGCGCCGTGGCTGGTACCAATGGCGATGGCCAGGGCGTCGACTTGGGTGCGCTTGACGAAGTCAGCGGCTTCTTCCGGGTCGGTCAGCATTTGGCTGTGGTCCAGAACGCCTTCGGCGCCGATGCCGTCTTCTTCACCAGCCATGCCGGTTTCCAGCGAACCCAGGCAGCCCAGCTCGCCTTCTACCGATACGCCGCAGGCGTGAGCCAGGGCTACAGTTTGTTGGGTAACGCGGATGTTGTAGTCGTAGTCGGTCGGGGTCTTGCCGTCTTCGCCCAGGGAACCGTCCATCATCACCGAGCTGAAGCCCAGTTGAATGGAGCGCTGGCAGACGTCAGGGCTGGTGCCGTGGTCCTGGTGCATGCACACCGGGATGTGCGGGAATTCTTCGATTGCCGCGAGGATCAGGTGACGCAGGAACGGTGCACCGGCGTATTTGCGAGCACCGGCCGAAGCCTGGACGATCACCGGGGAGTCAGTCTTGTCAGCGGCTTCCATGATGGCGCGCATCTGCTCAAGGTTGTTGACGTTGAAGGCTGGAACGCCGTAGCCGAACTCGGCTGCGTGGTCCAGCATCTGGCGCATGCTGATAAGTGCCATTGTGTGTGCATCTCCCGGTTGAGGGTCGTTAATCGTGCCAGCCTGCCGTAGCGGCGGCGGCTATTCAAGTTATTGCAGATCGGGGGTCAGCCCTGCCTGCCAATTCGGTGTTGCCTCAATCTTGCGGCGTTACTGCACTTTGCAACCGCGGCCGATCAAATCATTGGTGGCGACCCAGTACACCAGGCCTTCCTCACCTTTTATGTGAAACGCCAGCATGTCGTTGCTGTACAGCGAACCGTCGGCGCCCGGTTCATGCTTCAAGCGGTAGACCTGATCGGCACCGCCCAGGCGAACGTCGACTTCCTTGCGGCTTTCGTCGGTGTAGCGCCAGAGCACGTTGGCCTGACTGTCACAGGTCCAAGTGGTCCAGCTGTCCGTCGATTCGGCAGGCTTGAACAGGTTCAAATTGGTGCAACCTGCCAGCAGAGCCAGCGCCGTAACGGCGATAAAACCTTTCATCCATGTTCCTCGACTGACGACGCACGCCGCCAGCCCTGAGTAAAGTGTCAGACCCGTCAAGGGCAACCATGTTCCTTGGCTGGGGTCTGCGTCTCGTATTTGTCCAGGCCATCAGGCCCGGAACGCTTGTTGATCACCGGGTTGGTTTCGGCCTGCCAGTCGGCCTGATAGCAGCCTTTGTCCTGTTCAGGCGTCTCGGGTACCTTCGGGGCTTTCGGGTTACTCCCGCAAGCCGCCAGCGAACCCGCGACAATCAATAGCGCTAACGTCTTGACCATCTGAACACTCCTTTGCCTGGTCAAATGGGCGGCCTCAGGCCTTGGCCCGGCTTTCCAGGACTTCAACGGCCGGCAGAACTTTGCCTTCGACGAACTCGAGGAACGCGCCGCCACCGGTAGAAATGTAGGAGATCTGACCGGCAACGCCATATTTATCGATGGCGGCCAGGGTGTCGCCGCCGCCAGCGATGGAGAACGCCGAGCTTTCTGCGATGGCCTGGGCCAGGACTTTGGTGCCGTTACCGAACTGGTCGAATTCGAACACGCCCACCGGGCCGTTCCACAGGATGGTTTTGGACGACTTCAGCAGCTCGGCAAAATTCGCCGCGGTCTGTGGGCCGATGTCCAGAATCATGTCGTCTGCGGCCACATCAGCGATCAGCTTGACGGTAGCCGTGGCGGTTTCAGCGAATTCCTTGGCAACCACGACGTCGACCGGCAGCGGCACGCTGACCTTGGCGGCGATGGCGCGAGCGGTGTCCAGCAGGTCCGGCTCGTACAGGGACTTGCCGACCGGGTGACCGGCAGCCGCCAGGAAGGTGTTGGCAATGCCGCCGCCGACGATCAGCTGGTTGCAGATCTGACTCAGGCTGTTCAGCACGTCGAGTTTGGTCGAGACCTTGGAGCCGGCAACAATCGCCGCCATTGGCTGGGCCGGGGCGCCGAGGGCTTTGCCCAGTGCGTCCAGTTCGGCGGCCAGCAACGGGCCTGCGGCCGCGACTTTGGCGAACTTGGCCACGCCATGGGTCGAACCCTCGGCGCGGTGAGCGGTGCCGAAGGCGTCCATCACAAACACGTCGCACAGTGCGGCGTATTGCTGGGCCAGTTCGTCAGCGTTCTTTTTCTCGCCCTTGTTGAAGCGCACGTTTTCGAACAGCACGATGTCGCCGGCCTTCACGTCAACGCCGCCCAGGTAATCGGCCACCAGCGGCACTTCACGTCCCAGAGCCTTGCTCAAGTAGTCAGCGATTGGCTTGAGGCTGTTCTCGGCCGAGAACTCGCCTTCGGTCGGACGGCCAAGGTGCGAGCAGACCATCACGGCCGCGCCTTTTTCCAGGGCCAGCTTGATGGTCGGCAGCGAGGCCAGGATACGCGCATCGCTGGTGACAACACCGTCCTTGACTGGGACGTTGAGGTCTTCGCGGATCAGTACGCGCTTACCTTGCAGATCGAGGTCGGTCATCTTCAACACGGTCATGGGTCGCATTTCCTACTGTTTTGGAGAGCAGTGTTTTGGTGAGCCAGCTGATTGCAGATAGTGTTCCGCAACATCCAGCATTCGGTTGGCAAACCCCCATTCGTTGTCGAACCAGGCCAGGATGTTCACCAGCCGTGGGCCGGAAACTCGGGTCTGACTGGCATCGACGATGGCCGAATGTGGGTCATGATTGAAATCACAACTGGCGTGAGGCAACTCGGTGTAGGCCAGAAGGCCCTTGAGCGGGCCGCTGGTGGCAGCCTCGCGCAAAATCCGGTTGACCTCGGTGGCGTCGGTGTCGCTCACGGTCTGCATCGTAATGTCGAGGCAAGACACGTTAACCGTCGGCACCCGCACGGCTTTGGCCTGAATTCTCCCGGCAAGTTCCGGTAACAGGCGTTCGATGCCGCGCGCCAGACCAGTGGACACCGGAATCACCGACTGAAACGCCGAACGGGTGCGGCGCAAGTCTTCGTGATGATAGGCATCGATCACCGGCTGATCGTTCATCGCCGAGTGAATGGTGGTGATCGACACGTATTCCAGACCAATGGCCTGATCCAGCAGGCGCAACAGCGGCACGCCGCAGTTGGTGGTGCAGGACGCGTTGGACACCAGCAACTCGTCACCGGTCAGGCAATCCTGGTTCACGCCGTAGACGATGGTGGCGTCGACATCCGCCTCGCTGGCCATCGGCTGGGAAAACAGCACCCGCGGAGCGCCGGCATCCAAGAAACGCTGGCCATCTTCACGAGTGTGGTAAGCGCCGGAGCACTCCAGCACCAGATCGACGCCCAGCGACGCCCAATCGATGCCTTCGGGGGTGGCACTGCGCAGGACCTTCACGCAGTCGCCATTAATATGCAGACAATCGCCGTCGACCTTCACTTCCCCGGGAAAACGCCCGTGAGTGGAGTCGAAGCGAGTCAGGTATTCGATGCTGGCCATGTCCGCCAGATCGTTGATCGCAACAATTTCAAACCCGGCCTTCTCGCCTCGCTCAAACAACGCACGCAAGACGCAACGACCAATCCGGCCGTAGCCGTTGAGTGCAACTTTGTAAGGACGCGGTTGAGGCATGGGGTTCTCGATAGACGCGGGCAGACGAATTCTATGTACCAATACGGACCTGTAGCAGCTGGCGCAGCCTGCGTCCGGCCGCGAAGCGGTCGTAAAATCAGGCACCGCGCTCCAGTTAAAGATACGCGTTGTCGGGTTTACGACCGCTTCGCGGCCGAACGCAGGCTGCGCCAGCTGCTACAGGAATCGCGGCAGGCATGAAAACATAACTGCCACGTCCGTGTTTTAGTCTTCCAGCAGCTCTTCAGCCTGACCCAGGATGTTTTCCAGGGTGAAGCCGAACTCTTCGAACAAGGCTGGCGCAGGCGCCGACTCGCCGTAGGTGGTCATGCCGATCACGCGGCCTTCCAGGCCGACGTACTTGTACCAGTAGTCCGCGTGGGCGGCTTCGATAGCGATACGGGCGCTGACCTGCAACGGCAGAACCGCTTGCTTGTAGCCGGCGTCCTGAGCATCGAACACGCTGGTGCAAGGCATCGAGACAACACGCACCTTGCGACCTTGTTCGTTCAACTTGTCATAGGCCTGAACCGCCAGACCGACTTCGGAACCGGTGGAGATCAGGATCAGCTCAGGCTCGCCGTCGCAGTCCTTCAACACGTAACCGCCACGGGCGATGTCGGCGATCTGGAACGCATTACGGGTTTGGTGCTGCAGGTTCTGACGCGAGAAAATCAGCGCCGAAGGGCCGTCCTTGCGTTCCAGAGCCATTTTCCAGCACACCGCCGATTCAACGGCATCGGCTGGGCGCCAGGTGTCGAGGTTCGGCGTGCTGCGCAAGCTGGTCAGTTGCTCGATCGGCTGGTGAGTCGGACCGTCTTCGCCCAGACCGATGGAGTCGTGGGTGTAGACGAACACGACACGCTGCTTCATCAGCGAGGCCATGCGCACTGCGTTGCGGGCGTATTCCATGAACATCAGGAAGGTCGCGCCGTAAGGCACCAGACCGCCGTGCAGGGTCACGCCGTTCATGATCGCGCTCATGCCGAACTCGCGAACGCCGTAGTACATGTAGTTGCCGCTGGCGTCTTCAGCTGTAACACCTTTGCAACCTTTCCACAGGGTCAGGTTGGAACCGGCCAGGTCAGCGGAGCCGCCCAGCAGTTCAGGCAGCAGCGGGCCGTAGGCATTCAATGCGTTCTGGCTGGCTTTACGGCTGGCGATGGTTTCGCCTTTGGCAGCGACTTCAGCAATATAAGCCGAGGCTTTTTCAGCGAAGTCTTCCGGCAGTTCGCCGCTCAGACGACGAATCAGCTCGTTGGCCAACTCAGGGAAGGCAGCAGAGTAGGCAGCGAAACGCTGATCCCATTCGGCTTCGGCCGCGCGACCGGTTTCCTTGGCGTCCCACTCGGCGTAGATGTCGGCCGGGATTTCGAACGGACCGTGGTTCCATTTCAGCGCAGCACGGGTCAGCGCGATTTCCGCGTCGCCCAGTGGGGCGCCGTGGCAGTCTTCTTTACCTTGCTTGTTCGGCGAACCGAAACCGATGGTGGTCTTGCAGCAGATCAGGGTTGGCTGATCGCTTTTGCGCGCAGTTTCGATCGCGATCTTGATCTCTTCAGGATCGTGACCGTCGACGTTGCGGATGACCTGCCAGTTATAAGCTTCGAAACGCTTAGGCGTGTCGTCGGTGAACCAGCCTTCGACTTCGCCGTCGATGGAGATGCCGTTGTCGTCGTAGAAGGCGATCAGCTTGCCCAGACCCAAAGTACCGGCCAGGGAGCCGACTTCGTGGGAAATGCCTTCCATCATGCAGCCATCACCCAGGAACACGTAGGTGTGGTGGTCGACAACATTGTGGCCCGGACGGTTGAACTGCGCCGCCAGGACTTTTTCTGCCAGGGCAAAACCAACGGCGTTGGCCAGGCCTTGGCCCAGTGGACCGGTAGTGGTTTCAACGCCTGGGGTGTAGCCGAATTCCGGGTGACCCGGGGTGCGGCTGTGCAGTTGGCGGAAGTTTTTCAGGTCATCGATCGACAGGTCATAGCCGGTCAGGTGCAGCAGCGAGTAGATCAACATCGAGCCGTGACCGTTGGACAGCACGAAGCGGTCACGGTCGGCGAACGATGGATTGCTCGGGTTGTGCTTCAGGTAGTCACGCCAAAGTACTTCGGCGATATCCGCCATACCCATAGGGGCACCGGGATGGCCGCTGTTGGCTTTTTGCACGGCATCCATGCTGAGGGCACGAATGGCGTTGGCACGCTCACGACGGCTGGGCATCGCTGTTCTCCTGCGGATATTGAATCGAGAGTGAATAAAACGAAACGGAAAAAAGGCGAGCATTTTCCCTCACCCACCCGCCTCGGGGCAATGACAGATAGTCATCTGAAGGCGTTTTTCCGGTGGATAAAGTCGCATTCGCCTGGTGAAACCTTTCCGCTGACGATTTGTAGAGTGACCCTTTCCCCGAGAAGTGCCATCTATCGAGCAATATCAAAACTTTTTGATATTGCTCTTGCGGTGCTTTCTGACCGTCACTAGACTGCTGGCCTTATGAATTTACGTGTGCCTTCCATTCGACATGACGATTGCGATGAGCTGGCGGCCTTGTGCAAGGCCGGCGGCGATCCTCTGCGTCTGAATGTATTGCGCGCGCTGGCCAACGATTCGTTTGGCGTACTGGAGCTGGCGCAGATCTTTGGCATCGGCCAGTCCGGCATGAGTCATCACCTCAAGGTATTGGCCCAGGCCGATCTGGTGGCGACTCGCCGTGAAGGCAACGCGATTTTCTACCGCCGCGCCCTGCCCCACACCGAATTGCTGGGTGGCAGGCTGCACGCCGCGCTACTGGATGAAGTGGACAACCTGACCCTGCCTGCCGACGTGCAGTCGCGGATTGGTCAGGTCCATGGGCAACGCGCGGCGGCCAGCCAGGACTTTTTCTCACGGGTCGCGGAGAAGTTTCGCGCCCAGCAAGACTTGATCGCCGGTCTGCCGCAATACCGCGAAAGCGTGGTGGCATTGCTCGACAAACTAAGTTTCAGCGAAGGCGCCACGGCCATCGAAGTCGGCCCCGGAGATGGTGCATTTCTGCCGGAACTGGCGCGCCGCTTCACCCAGGTCACGGCGCTGGACAACAGCCCGGCGATGCTCGAACTGGCGCGCCAGGTTTGCGAACGTGAAACGCTGGCGAACGTCAGCCTGCAATTGGCCGATGCATTGAACGGTGTCCGCCTCAAGGCTGACTGCGTTGTACTGAACATGGTGCTGCACCATTTCGCCGCGCCGGCCGAAGCACTCAAGCACATGGCCAACTTGCTGCAACCGGGCGGTAGCCTGCTCGTGACAGAGTTATGTAGCCACAACCAGAGTTGGGCCAGGGAGGCCTGCGGTGATCTCTGGTTGGGGTTTGAACAGGACGATTTGGCCCGTTGGGCCACCGCTGCGGGACTCGTTCCCGGGGAAAGCCTCTATGTAGGCTTACGTAATGGTTTCCAGATCCAGGTCCGCCATTTTCAGCGACCGGCTGGCGACACTCACCATCGGTAAATTCAGGAAAAAATCGAGATGAGCGAATACTCCCTCTTCACCTCCGAGTCCGTGTCCGAAGGACATCCGGACAAAATCGCCGACCAGATTTCCGATGCTGTGCTGGACGCCATCATTGCTGAAGACAAGTTCGCCCGTGTAGCGGTCGAGACTCTGGTAAAAACCGGCGTTGCAATCATCGCAGGTGAAGTCACCACGTCGGCCTGGGTCGACCTGGAAGAGATCGTGCGTAACGTGATTCTGGACATCGGCTACAACAGCTCCGATGTCGGCTTCGACGGCGCCACTTGCGGCGTGATGAACATCATTGGCAAGCAGTCCCCTGACATCAACCAGGGTGTCGACCGTGCCAAGCCTGAAGATCAAGGCGCCGGCGATCAGGGCCTGATGTTCGGCTATGCCAGCAACGAAACCGACGTGCTGATGCCAGCACCGATCACCTTCTCGCACCAGTTGGTTCAGCGTCAGGCCGAAGCCCGTAAATCCGGCCTGCTGCCTTGGCTGCGCCCGGACGCAAAGTCGCAAGTGACTTGCCGTTACGAAGGCGGCAAGGTTGTCGGTATCGACGCCGTTGTACTGTCGACCCAGCACAACCCTGACGTGTCGTACAAAGACCTGCGCGAAGGCGTGATGGAACTGATCGTCAAGCACGTACTGCCTGCCGAACTGCTGACCAAAGACACTCAGTTCCACATCAACCCGACTGGCCAGTTCATCATCGGCGGCCCGGTAGGCGACTGCGGTCTGACCGGTCGCAAGATCATCGTTGACAGCTACGGCGGCATGGCCCGTCACGGCGGCGGCGCGTTCTCCGGTAAAGATCCATCGAAGGTTGACCGTTCGGCCGCCTATGCGGGTCGTTACGTGGCCAAGAACATCGTGGCGGCCGGCCTGGCCGAGCGTTGCGAGATTCAGGTTTCCTACGCCATCGGTGTTGCTCAGCCTACGTCGATCTCGTTGAACACCTTCGGCACCGGCAAAATCAGCGACGACAAAATCGTCAAACTGGTTCGCGAAGTGTTCGACCTGCGTCCATACGCAATCACCACCATGCTCGACCTGCTGCACCCGATGTACCAGGAAACCGCTGCGTACGGCCACTTCGGTCGTACTCCGACTACCAAGACAGTGGGCGATGACACTTTCACCACCTTCACCTGGGAAAAGACCGACCGCGCCGATTCCTTGCGCGCTGCTGCCGGCCTGTAAGACTTCCCCGGCGATACCAAAAGCCCCGCACGGTTCGCCGTGCGGGGCTTTTTATTGCCTGCTTTCCAGAGGCCGACACACGCTGAAAAACAGCCGGCCCTCTCATCCTGATAATCCGTCCTAGCCTTCCAGCATTCCACTTGAGCAAGGACGCTCACGATGCCGCTCAACCTGCGCGTGTTTTTCGGTTTTCTACTGATCATTTTCTGTCTGACCTCCCACGCGGCCAAGTGCCCCGACTGGCCCCCCGCACGCGCCCTGGACGAAATCACGTCACTGCAGAAACAAATCGACCTCTGGGACGACAGCTATCACCGGGGCGGCCGCTCATTGGTCGCCGATGAACTCTACGATCAGTCCCGTGCACGACTGACCGAATGGCGCACTTGTTTCGACTTGGGCCAATCCGTAGAACCGTTGCGCACCGCGGGCGGCACGATCCCGCACCCCATCGCCCACACGGGCCTGGAAAAACTCCGCGATGGTCGCGCCGTTGAAGCCTGGCTAAAAGGACGGAGCGATGTCTGGATTCAGCCCAAGGTCGACGGCGTGGCGGTGACGCTGATCTACCGCAAAGGCCTGCTGACTCAGGCAATCAGCCGCGGCGACGGAGTAAATGGCCAGGACTGGACGGCTTCGGCGCGCCAAATCGCTGCCATCCCCCAACAATTGCCACAACCGCTGGACCTGCTGCTGCAAGGTGAACTCTATTGGCGCCTGACCGACCACATACAGGCCCGTGCCGGCAGCCTCAATGCACGCGCCACAGTGGCCGGTTTGATGGCCCGCAAAAAGTTAAGCACTGAGCAAGCCGCCGGGATCGGCCTGTTTGTCTGGGACTGGCCCCAAGGACCGGCCAGTTTGCCCGCCCGCGTCGCAGCCCTGGATGAGTTGGGTTTCCCGAGCACCGCAGCTTACAGTCACTCGATCAAGGTATTTGCCGATGCAGAACGCTGGCGCGATCACTGGTATCGCTCGCCCCTGCCCTTCACCAGTGATGGCATTGTCCTGCGCCAGGATCAGCGCCCATCCGCCGAGCGCTGGCAGGCTAAACCGCCTTATTGGAGCGTCGCCTGGAAATACCCTTTTGCCCAGGCCCTGGCCGAGGTGCGCAAGGTCCACTTCAAGATTGGACGGACCGGACGAATCACCCCGGTACTGGAACTGACGCCAGTAATGCTCGATGACCGGCAGATCAAGCGAGTCAGTGTGAGCTCACGGCAACGCTGGAAAACACTGGATATCCGGCCCGGAGATCAGGTCGCCATCAGCCTGGCAGGCCTGACCATTCCCAGGCTTGACGGTGTCATGCTGCGCAGCACCCAACGCGCTGAATTGAGCGTACCGCTGGCAGAGGACTTTCATCATTTGAGTTGCTGGCAGCCGACACCGGGGTGCGAAAGCCAATTCCTCGCCCGACTGACCTGGCTCAGCAGCAAGCAGGGACTGGCTTTGCCACATGTTGGCCCTGGCACTTGGGAGAAACTTTTCGAAACAGGCCGCCTGAACGGCCTGCTGGATTGGTTAACCCTCGATGCTCAAGAGCTTGCTAACATTGACGGCTTCGGCGAACGCAGCAGTGCTCGTCTTTTGAACAGCTTCAACAGTGCCCGGCAACGCCCATTCGCTCGCTGGCTCAAAGCCTTGGGTTTGCCACCGAGCGGCCAGGCACGCCTCGCCAACTCATGGCAGGAACTGGCACAACGAAGCACCGAACAATGGCAGGCAGAACCTGGCATCGGCCCGGGACGCGCAGCGCAGTTGAGTGCATTTTTCCGCGACCCGCAGGTCCTGGCCTTGAGTGAAACATTACGTGTTGCCGGGATTGACGGTTTTTAACAACGGGTGATGCCCACCAACCCGGAACCCAATGGCGCCGCCGGGCTCAAACACCCTATCGCCACATAGACCCGATTGCCTTTTCACATGGAGCCTTTATGAAACTTCTTTCACCGTTCGCCCTGTTGACCCTTTGCAGCGTGATGGCCACTCCACTGATGGCCGCCGAAGAAGCTCCAGGGCTGACCGGCTGCGCCGCGAAGAAGCAGGGCATTATCAACCAGATTGAACTGGCCAAGTCTCACGGTAATGCTGATCAGCAGGCAGGACTTGAAACTGCTCTGAGCGAAGTCACCGCTCAATGCACCGACGCTTCCCTGAAGAAAGAACGGGAGAACAAGGTGCTCGACGCCAAGCACGAAGTCAGCAAGCGTCAGGCTGACCTCGACAAGGCAATGAAGAAAGGCGACGCCGAGAAGATCAACAAGCGCAAAGACAAACTCGCCGAGTCACGCAAGGAATTGCAGAACGCACTTGATGAGCTGGATAAGTAAGGATCAGTTCAGGTCTCAATGATCCCGAAACTCTTTATGGCAAGCACTGCAAGCATCTTCGACCTTCTGCACCGCCGGCCCAAGGTTACTGGCCTTGTAAGGCTGAACCTTACTGGCAATCACCAATTCACCGGTGGCGACTTCAAGGGTGCGGGCCATGTCCTGGAAGTGTTCCTGTTTCTGCCAGACATCGCTCTTGGCGCTGGTGTGATCTTCTTCGCGCACCTGCGGAAAATGTTTCCACGGTTCACGGGACAGCGCATCGAGCTTCACGGCACCGTCAGCGAATTTCGGACCGTCAAACGGGATGCGACCACGTAACATGCCGCCCAGGTCTTCGCCGGTCTTGAGCATTTGCTTGAAGATCGCCTTACGCTGGCCCAGCGGCGAGTTGGGATCGACACCACCGCAGGCAGACAACGTCAGGCAGGCCAGCAATACAACAGAAAGTCTTTTAAGAGTCATGGTGGCTTCAGGTCACGGGAAACGGCGGCCAGTATCCTCGCGTCATCGGCAAAGACCAATAGCCCTATTATCAATACGGGTTGTTTGAGCGCATGGAGCACTCAGGCAACCGACAAAGGAATTACTCCATGAACAGCCGTTTCAAGGCATGGCGTCACAACCTCGCCTGGACCCTTCCGATGGTGGCCGTGCTTGCGGGCTGCACCGGTGGCGACAACAACAAACCGAAAACCCACGCCCTGGCGACCTACTCCAGCGCCACGTGGGAAGCACTTCCGACGGTGTCCGACAACGACCTGGTCGCCGGCTTCGGTTCGTGGCGCAGCGCCTGCACCCGACTCAAGGCCGACCCGGTCTGGGGCTCGACGTGTGCGGCTGCCGCCAACGTGCCACAAACCGCCAGCGACATTCGCGGCTTCCTCAAGCAGAACCTCGACGTCTACGGCCTGCGCGCCGCCAATGACAATCCCAACGGCTTGATCACCGGCTATTACGAGCCGGTCTACCCCGGCAGCCTGACCCAGACCGAAGTGGCAAACATCCCGGTGTACGGTGTGCCCGAGGACATGATCATCGTCTCTCTGGACAGCATTTATCCGGAACTCAAAGGCAAACGCCTGCGCGGACGACTCGAAGGTCGCGTGCTCAAGCCTTACGACGATGCGGCCACGATTGAAACCAAAGGGGTCAAGGCACCGGTTGTTGCCTGGCTGACCGACCCGATGAATCTGCAATTCCTGCAAATCCAGGGCTCGGGTCGTATCCAGCTCGATGATGGCCGACAGTTGCGCATTGCGTATGCCGACCAGAACGGTCACCCGTATCGACCGATCGGCCGCTGGCTGGTGGACCAGGGCGAACTGAAAAAAGAAGAAGTGACCATGGGCGCCATCAGCCATTGGGCCAAGGCCAATCCGACGCGCATTCCGGAACTGCTGGGCAGCAACCCCAGCTACGTATTCTTCACCCGCAACCCGGACAGCAACGAAGGGCCTCGCGGCTCGCTGAACGTACCGCTGACCGCCGGCTACAGCGCGGCGGTGGATCGCAAAGTGATTCCGTTGGGCAGCCTGTTGTGGTTGTCGACGACTAAACCGGACGGTACCGCACTGGTACGCCCGGTAGCCGCTCAGGACACCGGCGGCGCAATTGCCGGCGAAGTCCGTGCAGACCTGTTTTGGGGCACCGGCGAGGCGGCCGGGCAATTGGCCGGCGACATGAAACAGCAGGGGCAGATCTGGATGCTCTGGCCTAAAGGCGCAGCCCTGCCTCAAGTGCCGCAAGTAACCGACAAGCTATAAAGTCAAAAGATCGCTGGCTTCGCCAGCGATCTTTTGATCTTGCTCTTAAACAGAAACCACAAAAAAACTGACGATCAACCCCATCCCCACCAACCACACCAGCGACCGCAACATAGCCCAGTCCGCCAAGTAGCAAATGATGTACAGCAGTCGACTGGTGATGAACAACACCGCCAGCACATTGATCGTCACCAGTTCGGCATTACCGGCCAGGTGCGCAACGATCACCGCCGCTGCGAACGCGGGAATCACTTCAAGACAGTTCAGATGCGCCGCATACGCGCGTCGGCCAAAACCATTCAGTGACTCGAGAAAGTCACGGGGATCATGATTGTCTTTCGGCCTGAACCCGCCACTGACCCTGGCAATGCCCGTGCAGATATAGGGCAGAAAAATCGCGATCAAAATGCACCACAGAGCAACCGTCATAACGCAATCCCTTCTTCAAGTTTCAAGAGTCGAGCTCCAGTCAAAACTTCATTATCAGCATGCCGATCAGCACCAGCCCACAGGCTAAGAGCCGCGGCCTTCCAAAAGGTTCTTTCAGGTAACGCATGCCGAACAGCACCACCAGAATCACGCTGATCTCGCGCAATGCCGCCGCTTCGGCAATCGAGCCCAGCTGCATGGCCCACAGCACCAGAGCGTAGCTGAACAACACGCAAAACCCGACCGCCAACCCCAGTCGCCACTGTTCCCGCCAGAACAACATGAAGGCCGGTCGCTTACGCACCAGCGCCAATAACGGGAACGGCCAGGCGCTGAGCAACGTGACCCACACCAGGTAATCCAGCGGATGCGACCAGCGTCGCAACGCCTGGCCGTCGATGAAGGTGTAGCAGCCAATACACAGACCGATCAACGCCACCACCGGCAGCATCGACCACGGTAAACGCGCACCGCCGCCGCCCTGCCAGAGCAGGCACAGCATGCCGAACGGGATCAGCAGAATCCCGAAGATCTGCTGGTTCGTCAGCACTTCCCCGGCAAAAATCAGCGTCAGTGCCAGCACCACCAGCGGCGACAAACCACGCATCAGCGGATAGACCAACCCGAGGTCGCCGACCCGGTACGCCTGAATCAGCAGATAGCGATAGAGCAACTCGAACGCCACCGACGCCAGAATCCACGGCCAGATTTCCATGGGCGGCAGGTTCACGAACGGCAGCATCACCGCGACAAACAACATGGCCACGCTGTCCATGCAGGCCACCACCAACAATCGTTCCGCACTGAATTTGATCAGGGTATTCCACGCCGCGTGCAACAGCGCCGCTACTAACACCAGTGCTGTTGCAAGCACGGCACACTCCATTTTTTATTTTTGTTCCCTACGGGAAGCACCCAGATAATTGATTCGCCATATGTCAGCAGCTGTTTATACTGCAAGCGACCACGCCGCACTCAGTTGCGCACAGACTAATTCCAATAATTTCTGCCACCGCCCGCTCTCGTCGAGAACGGGCGTCGGCATGCGTATGCCTGATCAGAGCGTCAAGACTACCGACAGAGACCTTGCGCATGCCACTCGCCTTGCTTGCCCTCGCTGTTGCCGCGTTCGGCATCGGCACCACTGAATTCGTCATCATGGGTTTGCTGCCCGATGTCGCCCGCGACCTCGCCGTCAGCATTCCTCATGCCGGATTGTTGATCACCGGCTACGCCCTCGGCGTAGTCTTCGGTGCACCGATCCTCGCGGTCGGCACAGCCAACATGCCGCGCAAAGCCACGCTGCTGGGCATGACGCTGATGTTCATCCTCGGCAACATTCTTTGCGCATTGGCGCCGAACTACGCCACGCTGATGGCCGCACGAGTGGTCACCGCGCTCTGCCATGGTGCGTTCTTCGGCATCGGCTCGGTGGTTGCCGCTGGACTGGTGGCACCAAACAAACACGCCCAAGCGATTGCGATGATGTTCACTGGCCTGACCCTGGCCAACGTGCTGGGCGTGCCGTTGGGCACCGCGCTCGGGCAATACGCCGGCTGGCGCTCGACGTTCTGGGCGGTGTCGGTGATCGGCGTGATTGCTGCGATTGCGCAGTGGGTCTGGCTGCCGAAGGACATCGCCATGGACAAGGCCAACCTCGCCAGCGAGTTCAAAGTGCTGGGCAAGGTCAACGTGTTGTTGGCGCTGGGCATGAGTGTGCTGGCGTCGACCAGCCTGTTCAGCGTCTTCACCTACATCGCGCCCATCCTGCAAGACATCACCGGCGTCAGCCCGCATGGCGTGACCATCATGCTGCTGCTATTCGGGGTCGGACTGACCGCGGGCAGCATGCTCGGCGGTCGCCTGGCTGACAGTCGATTGCTACCGTCGCTGGTGGGCATGGCGCTGGCCGTGCTGGTCGTGCTGGCCGCGTTCACACAGACCAGTCACTCGGTGATCCCTGCAGCGATTACGCTGGTGTTGTGGGGCATCTTCGCCTTTGCCCTGTGCCCGATTTTGCAACTGCTGATCATCGATCAGGCCCATGAAGCGCCGAATCTGGGCTCAACGTTAAACCAGAGCGCGTTCAACCTCGGCAACGCCGCCGGTGCGTGGATAGGTGGGCTGGTTGTCGCCAGTGGCGCGGATCTGGCGGACTTGCCGTGGACCGGCGCGCTGGTCAGTGGGTTGACGGTGGTGACGGCGGTTTTCTACATCTATCTGCAACGTCGTGGGGCGGGTGTGGTCAATGTGTCTGGCTGATGGGTCGGGTGGCCCTTGACCTAACAAAGATTTCAAACTTATTACTTTTTGCTCTCCTGCGGGTCGGGCTCCGGGCCTTGATCCGCAGTCTGCTTCGGCGGCCCGCTCTCGCTGCGAATCTGCGCATGGCTGATCAGCGCGAAGATGAAGCTGCCGCCGATGATGTTCCCCGCCAGCGTCGGCCCGGCGAACACCAGCCAAAAATCCTTCCACGGCAACTTACCGGCAAACACCAGATACGAGACCTCGGCGGACCCGACCACGATGTGGGTGAAATCCCCCAGCGCCATGAGGTAGGTGATGAGGATGATGATCCACATCTTCGCGCTCTCCATGGACGGAATCATCCAGACCATGGTGGCAATCATCCAGCCAGACACAATGCCCTTGGCGAACATCTGGCTGGCGTCGTTCTCCATGATCTTGCGTCCGATATCAAGGAAAGCCAGGTCGGTCTTGCTGTCGAAAATCGGCAGATGCAGCATCACATACGCCACCAGCAACGTGCCGCAAAGGTTGCCCACCAGCACCACCGACCACAGGCGTAGCAATCGACCGAAATTGTTCAGTGTGGGTTTGGTCATGATCGGCAGCACAGCCGTCAGGGTGTTCTCGGTGAACAACTGCTGACGGGCGAGGATCACCGCGAGAAAGCCTGCGCAGTAACCGAAACTGGCGATCACCTTGAAGCCTTCGCCATCCGGCAAACGGGAATTGAGCAGCCCCATGGCCATCAGCGACAGGCCCATGGTCAGGCCGGCGGCCAGCGCCGACCACCACAAGGCGGCGACACTGCGCTCAAGTTCCTGATCGCCCTGGGTGCGGATGATTTCGTGCAGCACCGCCGCCCGCGGCGGCTGGCTCTTATCGACGTCGTGCTGTTCTTCAGGCGAGAGGTTCGGGGTCTTGCCGTCTTTTTGCGTGTCCATAAAGCTCCGGAACCAGTGGCGTGTCATGTAGGTACGACACGCAGGGTTCGGAGCTGTTCACTGTCCTGACAGAAACCGAGGTGAGCCCATCGCGAGCAAGCTTTGCTCCTACGGGGCGATGTCATCCTTGAACTGGTCTTTGACGTACGTGATCTCGGTCCGACCGTGCGGCGCTGGCAAGCCGTCTTCACCCAGATTGACGAAGACAATCTTCTCCACCGTCAGGATGCTTTTGCGGGTGATCTTGTTACGCACTTCGCACTTCAGGGTGATGGAGGTGCGACCGAATTCGGTGGCGGTGATGCCCAGTTCGATGATGTCGCCCTGACGCGAGGCGCTGACGAAGTTGATCTCGGAAATGTACTTGGTGACCACACGCTGATTGCCCAATTGGACGATGGCGTAGATCGCCGCTTCTTCGTCGAGCCAGCGCAACAGGCTGCCGCCGAACAGCGTACCGTTGGGGTTGAGGTCTTCGGGTTTTACCCATTTGCGGGTGTGGAAATTCATATTCACTCCTGAGCGTCTTGCCGAATGATGGCGGGCATCATGGCAGAGCCCGACCTAGAGCTCTATCAAGCATCGACTATGGTCTCGATTACCGTTCAGACATTGACCAACAGAAACGCTTTGGAAGTATCGCTCACACGGCTATAATCGCCACCGTTTCAAAACGGTCATCTTCGGTTGCTACCGTTTTCCCGCCACCTGTCCGAGGGGCGCTGCAGCAGGTTCGACCTGTCAGGCTCGGATGGGGCGTTGCTTGACCGTTATCGGTCAGACACTAAACGCACAACGGCGCCCATTCGCATACATTACGAATGGAGGCTCATCATGAGCGCTGTTATCACGCCTGCAGATTTTAACGATTACAAAGTCGCCGACATGTCCTTGGCTGCCTGGGGCCGTCGCGAAACCATCATCGCCGAATCCGAAATGCCAGCCCTGATGGGTCTGCGCCGCAAATACGCCGGTGAGCAGCCGCTCAAAGGCGCGAAAATCCTCGGCTGCATCCACATGACCATTCAGACTGCCGTGCTGATCGAAACCCTGGTTGCCCTGGGTGCCGAAGTACGCTGGTCGTCCTGCAACATTTTCTCGACTCAGGACCAGGCCGCTGCCGCTATCGCTGCTGCCGGCATTGCGGTTTATGCCTGGAAAGGTGAGACCGAAGAAGAGTACGAGTGGTGCCTGGAGCAAACCATCCTCAAAGATGGCGCGCCTTGGGATGCCAACATGATCCTCGACGACGGCGGCGACCTGACCGAGCTGCTGCACAAGAAATACCCGGCGATCCTGGACCGCGTCCACGGCGTCACCGAAGAAACCACCACTGGCGTTCACCGCCTGCTGGACATGCTGGCCAAGGGCGAACTGAAAATCCCGGCCATCAACGTCAACGACTCGGTAACCAAGAGCAAGAACGACAACAAGTACGGCTGCCGTCACAGCCTGAACGACGCGATCAAGCGCGGTACCGACCACCTGTTGTCCGGCAAGCAAGCGCTGGTCATCGGTTACGGTGACGTGGGCAAGGGTTCGGCCCAGTCCCTGCGTCAGGAAGGCATGATCGTTAAAGTCTCCGAAGTTGACCCGATCTGCGCCATGCAAGCCTGCATGGACGGTTACGAGCTGGTTTCGCCGTTCATCGACGGTATCAACAACGGTACTGAAGCAAGCATCGACAAAGCGCTGCTGGGCAAGATCGACCTGATCGTGACCACCACCGGTAACGTCAACGTTTGCGATGCAAACATGCTCAAAGCCCTGAAGAAGCGCGCTGTTGTCTGCAACATCGGCCACTTCGACAACGAAATCGACACTGCTTTTATGCGCAAGAACTGGGCATGGGAAGAAGTGAAGCCACAGGTTCACAAAATCCACCGTACCGGTCCTGGCGCGTTCGACGCCCAGAACGACGACTACCTGATCCTGCTGGCCGAAGGCCGTCTGGTTAACCTGGGTAACGCAACCGGTCACCCAAGCCGCATCATGGACGGTTCGTTCGCCAACCAGGTTCTGGCTCAGATCTTCCTGTTCGGCCAGAAGTACGCCGACCTGTCACCAGCCCAGAAAGCCGAGCGCCTGACCGTTGAAGTACTGCCGAAGAAACTCGACGAAGAAGTGGCCCTGGAAATGGTCCGCGGTTTCGGCGGCGTCGTGACACAACTGACCAAGACCCAGGCCGACTACATCGGCGTGACCGTCGAAGGTCCGTTCAAGCCGCACGCTTACCGCTACTGATTGGACCCGGCGGGCTTTGCGCCCGCCGATCCTGACCAGGCGGGCCGGCCATCACCGGCCCGCCTTTTGCGATTGCAAAGGGTATTCCCATGTCCCAAGAACGTCGCTACAGCTTCGAGTTCTTCCCTACGAAGACCGATGCTGGGCATGAAAAACTGATCGCTACTGCCCGTCATCTGGCGACCTACAACCCTGACTTCTTCTCCTGCACCTACGGCGCTGGTGGTTCGACCCGTGATCGCACCCTCAACACCGTGTTGCAACTCGAAAGCGAAGTCAAAGTCCCTGCCGCACCGCATTTGTCCTGCGTTGGCGACAGCAAGGACGACTTGCGCGGCCTGCTGACCCAATACAAGGCGGCCGGCATCACCCGTATTGTTGCCCTGCGCGGTGACCTGCCTTCCGGCATGGGCATGGCCAGTGGTGAAATGCGCCACGCCAATGACCTGGTTGAATTCATTCGTGAAGAAACCGGCGATCATTTCCACATCGAAGTCGCCGCCTACCCGGAAATGCACCCGCAAGCGCGCAATTTCGAAGACGATCTGACCAACTTCGTGCGCAAGGCCAACGCTGGCGCCAACAGTGCGATCACCCAGTACTTCTTCAACGCCGACAGCTACTTCTACTTCGTCGAACGTGTACGGGCGATGGGCGTGAACATCCCGATCGTTCCGGGGATCATGCCGATCACCAACTACAGCAAGCTGGCGCGCTTCTCCGATGCCTGCGGTGCGGAAATTCCGCGCTGGATCCGCAAGCAGCTGGAAGCCTACGGCGACGACACCTCAAGCATTCAGCGTTTCGGTGAGCAGGTTATTACTGAAATGTGTGAACGTTTGTTACAAGGTGGAGCTCCGGGGTTGCATTTCTATACCCTGAACCAGGCAGAAGCGAGCCTGGCGGTGTGGAACAATCTGAAGCTACCGCGCTGAAAGACTCCATGCCTCATCCCAAGGCCCTCTTCTGAGGGCCTTTTATATTCAAAGCCCATGGAATGTTGTTTCCAATGACGACTGAGTCCTCGCCACCACGCCCTCAACTGGTATATCTGGTTTTTGGCTCCCAGACGTACCACCAGGAAGCGGTGTTCAGCATCGCCAGTGCCTTGGCCTGGCTGCGTGAAACGCCCCACGCAGAGCTCGACATCCAGGTTTTCAGTGACAACCCGCAGCCCTACGAGCACCTACCGGTACGAGTTCGCCCCCTCGACGAGCCTACTCGTCGCCGCTGGAACGAACCCCATGGCTATCACTTTCGAGCCAAGCATGTGGCGTTGCGCACGGTGCTTGAGGAGTCGGAAGTCGCATTGCTGATCGACACCGACACGTTCTTCCATTGCTCACCCGTCGAACTGTTCAACCGCGTACAACCCGGCACTCTGCTGTGCAACGACTACTACACCCAATACGGCACCAATAAGGAGAACGTGCTCTACAGTGCGCTGTCGAGTACGCTTTTGAGCAAAGGCCTGGCTGACGATCAGATGATGCTGCTCAACTCCGGCGTGATCGGGTTGCACCAGCAGGACGCGCAGGTGCTTGATCACTCCATTGCATTGATCGACGAATTGTTTCCCATGGCACAGGGGGCTTATACCCTTGAAGAGTTCTGCCTGTCGGTCGCAGCCTATCGCACGATGAAGGTCAATAAGTGCCCGGACCTGATCCATCACTACTGGAGCCGCAAGCAGCTGTTCAGGGCCAAGGTTAACGCCTGGGTCATCAAACACGCCAAGAACCCGACCAGTCAGGCGGCATTGGACGATACTCGCCGCGTGTCAGCTCACCTGCCACGACCGCCATGGGCCCAGCGAATGCTCTACAAACTCATCACCCTGGCACTGCCCAAACATCTGCGTCAGTTCATCCGCGAAATCCTCTATGGCTGCTATGAACACCACAATGAGTTCGACAAGGCCTGTGGGCCGGTGTGGTGGGACAAGGCGCTGCAAAACCAGGAAGAGCGCCTCGGCAAGCCGGTCACTCAGCACTTGCTCGAACGCTGGTTCAACAGGGAACTGGTACGACTGATCCTGGGCGGTCGACGCAAAGCTATCCACGACCACTTGCTCAATTCGCCCGATAAATAGAGGCCTTGCGCGCAATCTACCTCAAGGACAGTGCTAAACATGCTCGCCAGAGCTTCTCATTAGGCCTTTAGAGTACTAACCTCAGGCCATGCCCGTAATTGCCCAGTTGCTGACAGTTTTGCTTTTTACTTGCCTGAGCTTCGCCGCTCGGGGCGAGAAGCTGCGCATTGTCACCGAACCCTGGGCGCCGTACGTGTATGAGGAAAACGGCAAATCCCTGGGACTGGACTACGAAACCACCGCCATCGTCTTCAAACGCCTGGGCATCGAAGTGGAATGGCAGTTCCTGCCGTGGAAACGCTGCCTGTCGATGCTCGAAACGGGCCAGGCAGACGGCGCGCTGGACATCTTCCACAGCGAAGAGCGCGACGCCACCCTGCTTTACCCCGGCGAGCCACTCTCGGAAGTGGAGTTCGTGATGTTCTACGCCAATGAGCGGCCCCACCCTTTTCGCACCTTGGCCGACCTGAAAGGGCTGACCATAGGCACCTCCCCAGGCTATCTGTACAGCCAGGACTTTCGTGAATCGACCCTGTTCACTCACGAACCGGCGCCGACCCATGAAGCCAACTTCGGCAAACTGGTGCGCGGGCGGATCGACCTGCTGATCACTGATCGCAGGGTCGGTCAGCACTTGCTCAACGAATTGGGCATCCGCGACAAGATTACCGAGAACCCGACCGTCATCAGCCACCAGAGCCAGTTCCTGGCAGTACGCCGCAATGCCGGCATGGACTTGTTGGTGCAGCGCTTCGGCGCCGAACTCAAACGCTTCAAGCGCGAGCCCGCGTACGCTGAACTGAGCGCCCGTTATGGCGCCGACCCTGCGGCCGAGGTAAAAACCACCAGAGCCACCGCCGCCAACGGAAAAACCGTTGAGCAGCAGGAAAGCGGCGCGCAGTGATTGCTCTGTTATACTCCGGCCTTCCCGCCAGGCTCACGCCCGGACGCTCGGACTTGTTCAAGGCATCTCGACCCCGCTACAGCGCAGCTTTTCAGCCCGCGCGAGCACTCCAGATGAGCCTTCTTGGCCCAGCAGGACCGGACGGGATTGCGTTCCTCTTAAACGCCATTCGCGCCAGGCAAGACTCCCATTGGGCCAAGCCCTAACTAAAACAGGATTACTCATGTCCTTTGCTTCCCTCGGTCTCTCCGAGGCTTTAGTCCGCGCCATCGAGGCAGCGGGCTATACCGAGCCTACTCCGGTGCAACAGCGGGCCATTCCCGCCGTGTTGCAAGGTCGCGACCTGATGGTCGCGGCTCAGACAGGTACTGGCAAAACCGGCGGCTTCGCCCTTCCGATTCTGGAGCGGTTGTTCCCCAACGGTCACCCGGACAAATCCCAGCGTCACGGCCCGCGTCAACCGCGCGTACTGGTCCTGACCCCTACCCGCGAACTCGCGGCTCAAGTACACGAGAGCTTCAAGGTCTATGCCCGTGACCTGAAGTTCGTCAGCGCCTGCATCTTCGGCGGCGTCGGCATGAACCCACAGGTTCAGGCCATGTCCCGCGGTGTTGACGTGCTGGTGGCCTGCCCCGGCCGCCTGCTGGACCTCGCCGGCCAAGGCAGCGTCGATTTGTCCCACGTGGAAATCCTCGTGCTGGACGAAGCCGACCGCATGCTCGACATGGGCTTCGTCCATGACGTGAAAAAGGTCCTGGCTCGTCTGCCGAGCAAACGCCAGAACCTGCTGTTCTCGGCGACTTTCTCCAAAGACATCACCGACCTCGCCGGCAAGCTGCTGCACAACCCGGAACGCATCGAAGTCACGCCGCCGAACACAACGGTCGAGCGTATCGAACAGCGCGTATTCCGCCTGGCCGCCAGCCACAAGCGCTCGTTGCTGGCGCACCTGATTACCGCTGGCGCCTGGGAACAGGTGCTGGTGTTCACCCGCACCAAGCACGGCGCCAACCGTCTGGCCGAATACCTGGACAAACACGGCCTCAGCGCCGTAGCGATCCACGGTAACAAGAGCCAGAACGCTCGCACCAAAGCCTTGGCCGACTTCAAGGCCGGCGAAGTGCGCATCCTGGTTGCCACCGACATCGCCGCTCGCGGCCTGGACATCGATCAGTTGCCACACGTGGTCAACTTCGAATTGCCAAATGTCGACGAAGACTACGTTCACCGTATCGGCCGTACCGGCCGTGCCGGTCGTTCGGGCGAAGCGATCTCGCTGGTCGCTCCGGATGAAGAGAAGCTGCTGAAAAGCATCGAACGCATGACCAAGCAGAAGATTGCCGACGGCAACCTGATGGGCTTCGATTCCAGCGCTGTAGAAGCCGAGAAACCTGAAGTTCGCGAGCGTCCGGATGTGCGTAACCCGCGCAACCCACGTGGCCCACGCGGCGACGGTCCGAACGGCACCGGCGGTGGCGGCGGTCGTAAAGACAAAGGCAAGGACAAGGGCGGCAAGGAAAAACCTGCAGCCACTGGCCGCGGTGATCGCCCGGCGCGTGAACACAAGCCACGCGAAGGCACTCCGGTTCGCGAGCAACAGCGTCCAGCACCACGCGCTGCTGCCGCAGACCGTGCTCCGGACGAGTTCCTGGACGACGATATCGATAACTTCGGTAACCGCGTCGACTACGTTCCTCAAGCCAAACCGGCTCAGGGCCGTGGTCGCCGCCCGGGCGCTTCGGCACAAGGCACGACAGCTGGCGCAGGTGCTCCGCGCACCGGCGGCGGCAAGCCTCAGGGTCGTCAAAGCGGCCCACGCAGCAGCGATGGCGCCACCACCGGCACTCCGCCGGCTAAGCGCAGCGGCCCACGCAACGGTGCTCCACGTGACGGCCAGGCCCGTCGCGAAGAGTCCCGCAACCGCCGCCCGGCCCGCACCGACGATCAGCCGCGTTCGGAACCGGCCGTGCAAAACCCGCGCGGCCCGGCACCGAAGATCATTCACAAGGAGTCGAAAACCGATCGTTTCCCGACTCCTGAGCAACTTGATCAACTGCCAGGCCGTCCGCGCGGCGAGAAACCAGCCTTGCTGACCCGCAATCGCTGATTTAACGCAGCCATAAAAAACGCCCCCGATCGCAAGATCGGGGGCGTTTTTGTTCAAGCGGCGAAAGTTACTTCGCTTTCACACCTTCAAACGTTACGTACAACTCGACCGCGTCGGACTGTGGACCCAGGTCTTTCTGCTTGCCGAAATCGGAACGCTTGATGCTGGTGGTGCCTTCGAAGCCGGCACGGTAGCCGCCCCATGGATCCTTGCCTTCACCCAGGAAAGTGGCCTTGACCACGACTGGCTTGGTCACGCCCAGCAGGGTCAGGTCACCGGTCACGTCAGCAGTGTCTTTACCCGCGGCGTTTTTGCCGGTGGATTTGACGCTGGTGGAAACAAACGTGGCTTTTGCGAACTTGCTCGCATTCAGGAAATCACCGCTGGCGATGTGCTTGTCGCGCTCGGCATGGTTAGTGAACACGCTGGCGGTGTTCACGTTGAACTCGATCTTGCTGGCTTCAGGCTTGGCAGCGTCGAAGCTGAACTTGCCGTCGATGTCCTTGAAGGTTCCGGTGATGAAGCTGTAGCCCAGGTGGCTGATCTTGAAGTCAACGAAGGCGTGCTGGCCTTCCTTGTCGACAACGTAGTCAGCCGCCATCACGTTGGCGGACAGCAGGGCAGAACCGATTGCCAGAGCGGCGAGCGTCTTTTTCAACATGCTTTCTATTCCTTTGGAGTCGAGGTTGAACATCAGGCTTTGCGCCCCAGCATTCGCGCCAGGGTCGCATCACGATCAATAAAGTGGTGTTTCAGTGCTGCCAACGCATGGAGACCGGAAAAAATTACCAGCGCCCAGGCCAGGTACAAATGAATCACACCGGCTGTGTCTGCCTGGTCCGGTAGTCCGGATATCAGTGCAGGAACTTCAATCAGGCCAAACACCGGAATCCCGACACCGTCTGCGGTGGAAATCAAGTAACCGGCAATCATCACAGCGAACAGACTGAGATACAGGAACGAGTGCCCGAACTTGGCGCCAATGCGCGTCACGCGGTTATAGCTTTCCAGTACTGGCGGCGGCGGGCTGATGAAACGCCACAGCACCCGTAGAACCATGACGGCTAACAACACCAGGCCAATGCTCTTGTGCAAGTCGGGCGCGTCTTTGCGCCAGGTGCTGTAGTAGTCGAGACCGACCATCCACAAGCCCAACGCAAACAGACCGAAGACCACCAGCGCGACGCCCCAATGCATGAAGATGCTGACCCAACCGTAGCGCGAAGAAGAGTTACGTAGCTGCATTGCCCAAATCCTGTGAGAACTGCGAACAAGACTATCGAGTTATCTATCGAGTTAAAGCGGAAAATTTCGCTTTGAAATATCGAGAAATACGATCAAGAGTCTGAAATAGGTGAGTTAAGGAAAGATTAAAGACCAATGTGTAAGCAAAAATGAAGTCCAACTAAAGAACACCTGCGCCCCAAGATTTATTCGATTCTTGATATTGGTTTTCTTCAAGCATAAAAAAACGCGGCATTTCTGCCGCGTTCTTTTAGTCCAAAAGCTTACTGCGCTTTGGTATCCGTCGCCGGAGTCGCAGCGGGCTTGACCGCTACTTTCTTCGCCGGTTCAGCCTTCTTCACCGGGGCCTTTTTAGCCTCGGCTTTGGCCGCAGGTTTTTTCGCTACAGCTTTGGCCGGGGCTTTTTTAGCCGGCTCGGCTTTCACCGGGGCCGCTGGTTTCGGCGCTTCGACCGGAGCAGGCGCTGGGGCCGGCGCAGGTGTTGGAGCCGGTGCCGGAGCAACCGGAGCCACTGGCTCTGGTGCCTTGACGGGTGCCGGTTTGTCGTCAGAACCACCAAACAGGTTGGTGAAGAAGTTACCTTTCTTCGCCGCCACCGCGCCGGCCGCCGCAACGGTCGCTGCCGGAACAACTTTCGCCGGTTCAAACGACTTGCCGGCCGCCAGATCTTCTACCTGACTGGCTGCACGCTGACCGGTGCGAAGTGCGCCTTCGAGCGTGCCTGGGTACAACGTGTCAGTGTGTTCGCCGGCAAAGGCTACACGCTGAATCGGACGTTCCCACAGGCGCCAGTACTTGCTGATCTGGCCAGGGCCGAACGCCAGGTAAGCGCCGCCCATCGATGGGTCGGTGCTGTAGCGGCGGATTTCGTAACCGGTGAACGAACCGCGCGCCTGTGGATAAAAAGTGTGCAGACGGATCAGCACCTGATCGACCATCTGCTTGTCGCCGAAGGCCTGCATCACGCGCGCGTTGTCGCCGGACAGGTTGATCACCACGTTGGCGCCGCCCTTCAGTGCCGGCTCAACCCACAACATGCCCAGACCGGTGTTGCTGTAGATCTCGCCGGTCATCCGCGCCTTGCTTTCCCATACCGGCGTCTTGAACTTCAGCATGATCTGGTCGCGCCAACCATAGTTGGTGCCTTTGATCGCGCCCATATGCTGGGCATCCAGCGACGGAGTCATCTGAATCTTGTTCAGTGCGCGCAGTGGCACGGCCACAACGACGTAATCAGCTTGGTAGCCAACGCTGCCGACTTTGACGGTCACGCCGTCCTTGTCCTGGGTGATCGCCGAGACCGGGGAGCTGGTCTTGATAGTTTTCAGTTGTTTGACGAACGCCTGCGCCAACACCGGGCTACCGCCGAGCAGACGCGAAGCGCGCAGGTCACGGTCGGCAACGCCACGGTAAACGCGGCTTTGCTGTGCGAAGTACAGCAGCGAAAGGCGCGACGGTTCGTCATACCGGGTACGAATCTGCTGATTCACCAACTGACGCGCCGTGGCTGGCAGATTCAGACGGTCGAGCCAGTTGGCCACGTTGATCTGGTCCAGGGCGAACAGTGTGCTGTTGGCCGCCGGGTTCTGCGGGTCTTCGATCGAGCGCGCCAGATCGTCCAGAGTTTTTTCGTAGCGCTTGAGCGCGTCGCTGGTGGCCGGCTGCTTGGTGGCCAGATCGGCGGCCGTGAAATACTCACCGTCAATCAGGTAGCCTGGGGTCCGCACGAACTCTGGGGCCGGCGTGGTGCTCAGCTTGAAGGTCGATACGTACTTGTTCAGAACCGGTTGAGTCTTGTCGTTGCCGATCCACTCACTGGTGGCCATGCCGGAGCGACCGCCCATGCTCGGTTTGGCTTCCAGCAGGGTGACCTGCCAGCCCTTGTTTTGCAGTTCGTAAGCCGCAGTGAGGCCAGACAGCCCTCCGCCGATCACGATCGCCGTTTTATCCTTGGCCAGCGCAGATACGCTGAACAGCCCCAACATCACCAGCGCACAGGCGCGCAGCCAACCAGCAGACATTCAGCGAACTCCGGAAATAAACGTAGGAAATAGCGGCTTTACGAGTCAGACGACTCAAAGAACCGCGAAGAATACGTCAGCCATCAAAAGGCCGCCAGCGACGTCTATCCACCTATACAAAGTAGCTCAATCGACACAATGGGTTGTCCCCACGTCACGCATTGCATAGGCTTGCGCGATTGTTTGCCCGCGCACGTCGCGAGCCGCCTCGAGGAGACTGAAAATGGGCCTGAATAATCAGTGGATGCAACGCGATCTCGCGGTGTTGTGGCATCCCTGCACCCAGATGAAAGACCACGAACAGCTGCCGCTGATCCCGATCAAACGCGGTGAAGGCGTTTGGCTGGAGGACTTCGAAGGCAAACGTTACCTCGACGCCGTCAGCTCCTGGTGGGTCAACGTGTTTGGTCACGCCAACCCGCGGATCAACCAGCGCATCAAGGATCAGGTCGATCAGCTGGAACACGTGATCCTCGCTGGTTTCAGTCATCAGCCCGTCATCGAGCTGTCCGAGCGCCTGGTGAAAATGACGCCGGAAGGTCTGACCCGGTGCTTCTACGCCGATAACGGTTCGTCCTGCATCGAAGTCGCGCTGAAAATGAGCTTTCACTACTGGCTCAACCGCGGCCAGCCGAACAAGAAACGCTTCGTCACCCTGACCAACAGCTACCACGGCGAGACCATGGCGGCGATGTCGGTGGGCGACGTGCCGCTGTTCACCGAAACCTACAAGGCCCTGCTGCTGGACACCATCAAGGTGCCGAGCCCCGATTGCTACCATCGCCCCGAGGGGATGAGCTGGGAAGAACATTCGCGCACTATGTTCGCTGCCATGGAACAGACCCTGGCCGAGAACCACGACACCGTCGCCGCAGTGATCGTCGAGCCGCTGATCCAGGGCGCCGGCGGCATGCGCATGTACCACCCGGTTTATCTGAAACTGCTGCGTGACGCCTGCGACCGCTATGGCGTGCACCTGATCCACGACGAAATCGCCGTCGGCTTCGGCCGCACCGGGACGATGTTCGCCTGCGAACAGGCCGGCATCCGCCCGGACTTCCTCTGCCTGTCTAAGGCCCTGACCGGCGGTTACCTGCCGTTGGCGGCCTGCGTGACCACCGAAGATGTCTACAGCGCCTTCTATGACGACTACCCGACCCTGCGCGCCTTCCTGCATTCCCACAGCTACACCGGCAATCCGCTGGCGTGCGCGGCAGCCTTGGCGACGTTGGATATCTTCGAAGAAGACAACGTCATCGAGAACAACAAGGCGCTGGCTCAGCGCATGGCCAGCGCCACCGCGCACCTGGCCGATCACCCGAACGTTTCGGAAGTGCGCCAGACCGGCATGGTGCTCGCCATCGAGATGGTCAAGGACAAGGCCACCAAGGAAGCTTATCCGTGGCAGGAACGTCGCGGCTTGAAAGTGTTCCAGCATGCACTGGAGCGTGGTGCTTTACTTCGACCGCTGGGCAGCGTGGTGTACTTCCTGCCGCCGTACGTGATCACGCCTGAACAGATCGACTTTCTGGCCGAAGTGGCCAGCGAAGGCATCGATATTGCGACTCGCGATAGCGTTAGCGTGGCGGTGCCGAAAGACTTTCACCCCGGTTTTCGCGATCCGGGCTGATTGATTTCACCTAAGCTTCTGCGGTGACCGGACTACCGTCATCGTCGGAACGCCGCCCGGAGCAAGCTCGCTCCCACAGTTGACCGCGTACACCTGTGGGAGCGAGCTTGCTCGCGATAGGGCCGCCAAAACCTGCACACATTTTACAGAGACCCCCGATGAGACTGTCCCGCTTCTTTATCGACGCCCCCTTGAGCACCGGCGAACACGAGTTGCCCGAGGCCCAGGCCCATTACATCAGCCGCGTGTTGCGCATGGCCGAGGGTGATGCGTTGCAACTGTTCGACGGTTCGGGCCATGAGTTTCGCGCCACGCTGGTGGAGGTCGGCAAGAAGCGCGTCGTCGTGCAGATCGATGAAAGCTTCGCCGGGCAGGTTGAGTCGCCATTGTCGATCCATCTCGGCCAGGGCTTGTCCCGTGGCGAGCGGATGGACTGGGCGATTCAGAAAGCCACCGAACTGGGTGTCACTGAAATCACCCCGATCTTCAGCGACCGCTGTGAAGTCCGGCTGAAGGATGAACGCGCCGACAAACGCCTGATGCACTGGCGCCAGGTTGCGATCAGCGCGTGCGAGCAATGCGGGCGTTCACGGGTGCCGGTGATTCATCCGCCGCTGCTGCTGGCGGATTGGTTGAAGCAGACTCAAGCGGAGTTGAAGCTGGTGTTGCATCCGGTGGCTGAGCCGTTGGTGAGTCATGCGAAACCGGCGACGCTGGCGTTTTTGATCGGCCCGGAAGGCGGGTTGTCTGACGCTGAAGTCGAGCAGGCCAAGGCTGGCGGCTTTCACGCCGCCCGCCTCGGCCCTCGTGTGTTGCGCACTGAAACCGCGCCGGTGGTGGCATTAGCCGTTGCCCAACAGCTTTGGGGTGACTTCTAGGGCCTCTTCGCGAGCAGGCTCGCTCCCACATTTGATCTCTGAACGACACAGATCAAGTGTGGGAGCGAGCCTGCTCGCGAAGGCCGGCGACGCGGTCTACAAGACATAAAAAACAGAAACTATTGCACCGGATCACTCACCGGTTTAGCGATGATTGCCTTCAGCTCGCTGGTCATCGGGAATTCCAGATTCAGGCCTTTGGGTGGAATCGGTTGCTGGAACCAGCGCTGGTAGATGCCGTTGATCTCGCCCGAGCTGTACAGATCGGCGAGGGTCGAGTTCACCAACTCGAGAAACTGCGGGTCGCCCTTGCGCACCATGCAGCTGTAGATTTCCCGCGACTGCTCCTCCCCCACCACAACCCAATTATGCGGATCGCGGGCCTTGGCGCGTTCGCCGTAAAGCAGCGCGTCATCCATATAGAACGCCGCCGCCCGACCTGACTGCAGCATCTGGAAGGCTTCACCGTGGTCCTTGGCGCTGATCACGAACATATCGATCTTGTGATCGATGTTGTAGCTCTTCAGAAACCGCTCGTTGGTGGTGCCCGCGGTGGTCACGACGTTCTTGCCGCGCAGGTCGGCGAAGCGCTTGATGCCGCTGTCCTTCGCCGTGAGCAACTGACCCTTCACGTAGATAAACCCGTAGGAAAACGCCACTTGCTGCATGCGCTCGGCGGTCACGCCGGTGGAACCGCACTCAAGGTCGACCGTGCCGTTCTGCACCAGCGGAATGCGCGTTTGTGAGGTCACCAGGTTGTACTTCACCTGCAGATCCGGCAGTTCAAGCTTTTGCTTGATGCGCTCGACAATCTTGCTCGCCAGGTCCACCGAATAGCCCATCGGCTGCCCCGTGTGATCACCCACGTAGGAGAACGGCACCGACGCGTCGCGATAGCCCAGTGTGATGCTCTTGGCATTGGCAACCTTGTTCAGCGTGCCGGTCAGCGGCGCTTCGTTGGCCTGGACCTGACTGGCGAGCAGCAAGCCGAGGGTGCAGCCGATCAACGTGATTTTTTGCATTGTTATTCTCCGTTGTGGGTAGAGCGATTAGCGGCGGGCGGCGATCACAGTGATTTCCACCAAAACCTCTGGACGGGCCAGTTGCGCCTGCAAAGTAGTGCGGGTCGGCGCCTTGCCCGGTGACAACCACTGCGACCAGACCTCATTCATGGCGGCAAAGTCGCGGCCAATGTCGTTCAGGTAAATGGTCGCGTTGAGCAGATGATCCTTGTCGCTGCCAGCTTCGGCCAACAACGCATCGATCTTCGCCAGCACCTCGGCGGTTTGGCCGGTGACGTCGGTGCTGTCACCCGGAACCTGTCCCGAGAGAAACACCAGATCGCCAAAGGTCACCGCGCCAGAGAGTCGGCTGTTGCTGTTGATACGGTTGATGCTCATCGGTTTTTCCTTTTCAAGTCAGGCGACGCGGGGGGCGAGGCCCTGCATTTCGATTGAGGGTGTGCGCCGGGCGATCAACTCGCTGAGCAACCGGGCGCTGCCACAAGCCAGGGTAAAACCCAGGGCGCCATGGCCGAGGTTGAGCCACAGGTTGCGGTACGCCGTGGCGCCGATCAACGGCACGCCGCTGGGGGTGGCCGGGCGCATGCCTGCCCATTCGATGGCGGCGTCGTAATCACCCGCATTGGGCAAGGTTTCCTGCGCCTGGCGCTTGATCAGCGCCAGACGTTTGGGGTCGAGCGCCGGGTCGAAACCGACAATGTCGACCATCGCCGCCACGCGCAGCTGTTCACCGATGCGGGCGTACACAATCTTGCGGTTGTAATCGGTGATGCTCAGCTCCGGCGCGCGATGTTCGGCGCGGATCGGCAAGGTCAGGCTGTAGCCCTTGAGCGGATACAGCGGCAGGTTCATGCCGGGCAGCGCCAGCGCCGGACTGCGATGTCCGGCGGCAATCACCAGTTGTTCGACCGGCAGCACTTGCGAACCCATTTCTACGGCCTGCACCGCGCCGTCCGCGTGGCGAATGCCGGTGACCTTTTGGCCGAGTAAAAACTCGCAACGCCCCGACGCCTGGAGTCGAGCCTGCAGTTGCTGGCAGAAAGCATGGCAATCGGCAACCTCCTCGTCAGGCGTATAAATCGCGCCCACAAACGGCGCCTCGGCCAGTGCAGGCTCCAGCTGCGCGTATTCGGCCCGCGACAGCACGTGCTGCTGTTGCGGATCGGCCAGGCCATGGCGCGCATGCTCAAAACTCGCGGCTTCACGAAACGTCACCAGTTTGCCGTTGCGCCGCCAGTTGAAACCGTCGAGACGATCTTCGTCGCGCCAGCCTTGCAGCGTGGACTGACTCAGCAGCGCCAGACGCAGCAGGTGCGCGCCGTTGCGCTGATTCACCGAACGACGGCAGGCCGCCAGGAAGGACGCCATCCAGCGCCATTGCGCCGGGTCCAGGCGCGGACGCAGCTTCAACGGCGAGTCACCGCGCAACATCCAGCCAAGCGCCTGCAACGGTACGCCGGCATCGGCCAGCGGCGCGACGTAGCGGTAGGACAACTGGCCCCCGTTGGCGAAACTGGTCTCGCTGCCCAGCGAATCCCGGGCCTCGATCAGCGTCACGTCGATGCCGTCGCGCACCAGTGCGTAAGCCGTCGTCAGCCCAATGACGCCACCACCGATGATGCAAACCCGCTGAGCCATGTCTGTCCTTAACCGTTGTTGAAACAGGCTTCAGGTTAGGACCAGGTGACAGACCTTGAACAATGCATAAAGATGCCTGACCCATAAACAAAGGTTATGGACTTGCCATGCGACTGCGACACATCGAGATTTTCCAGGCCATTCGCCAGACCGGTTCGGTCAGTGGTGCCGCGCAGTTGCTGCACGTATCGCAGCCGGCGGTGAGCAAAGTGCTGCAACACGCCGAGCAGCAACTGGGCTTCCCGTTATTCCTGCGGGTGCGCGGTAAATTGCAGGCTACGCCCGAAGCGCTGGAGCTTGAGCGCGAAGTCGACAAGGTCACCGAAAGCCTGCAAGGCGTGCGACGTCTGGCCCAGAGCCTGCGTCGCGAGCCGGGGCACAGCGTACGGATCGGCGCGATCCCGGCGCTGGCCCTGTCGCTGCTGCCGCCGGCCATCAACGAGTGGACGCAACGCTACTCGGACATCGTCTGCGAACTGTCCAGCGCCCACAGCCGTGAGCTGATGCAGAATTTGTTGATGCGCGAAGTGGATGTGGCGCTGACCTTGCAGCCGCCGGATCATCCGGGCCTGAAGGCGCAGCCGCTGGCCTGCGGGGTTTTGGTGGCGCTGGCGCCGTCGGGTTATTGGGCCGACGACGCCTTGAGCCAGCCGTTGCCATTGATCGAACTGGCCGGCGCGCCGCTGATCGGCCTGTCCAGCGCCGACCCGCTGGCGGCCAGACTCGACAGCTACCTTGAGGCGGTCGATCCGCCGCCACGGGTACGCATCGCCGTGCAGACCTATTCGCTCGCGCGGGCGATGGTTGAATCCGGTGCCGGGCTGGCGGTGATCGATCCGTTTACCGCGCTCGGCGCGTCCCCCGCCACCACGGCGATTCGACCTCTGGCGCCAGCGTTACCAATCACCTTGTACGCGGTCACCCGCGCCGACGAACCGCCGCCCCATACCTTGAGCGACTTGTTGCAGGTGTTCAGCCGACGGGCGCAGGCGCAGCTGGATCGCTTGATCCCGTAGCGACCTCAAAGGACATAAAACAGAATCGCCACGAAGTGCAGCAAACTCCCGGCGATCACAAACAGGTGCCAGATCCCGTGGGCATGGCGTAAACGACTATCCAGCGCAAAAAAGACAATGCCCACGGTGTACAGCACGCCGCCCGACGCCAGCCAGGCGAAACCTGTACTGCCCAACGCCGCCAGTAACGGCTTGACCGCCACCAGCACGATCCAGCCCATCACCGCATAGATCACGATCGACAGAATCCGCGCTTCGGAACGCGGTTTGATCTCTTGCAGGATGCCGATCAGCGCCAGCCCCCAGACAATCCCGAACAGCGTCCAGCCCCACGGCCCGCGCAATGTCACCAGACAAAAAGGCGTGTAGCTGCCGGCAATCAGCAGGTAGATCGAAAAGTGATCGACCTTCTGCATGATCGCTTTCTTGCGCCCTCGCACGCTGTGGTAAACGGTCGACGCGCTGTAAAGCACCAGCAAGGTAAACCCGTAAATCGCCACGCTGACGATCTTCCACGGGCTGCCGTCCATGCCGGCGATCACCAGCATCCACACCACCCCGACAACCGCTGCCACCGCCCCGACCAGATGCGTCCAGGCGTTCAATCTTTCCCCGTGATACATGTGTTGCTCACCTCAAAATTCATTAACACAAAGGCCGCAACCTGGACCCCACTCGAAAGCGCTTGGAGTGTTGGGTGGGGGGCATCAATCAAGCAGAGTGTTGGATCGTTACGGTCAGGGTAATGGTTGGTCTGGTCTTTTGTGTCAGTTAGATTCACCCCTCACCCTAACCCTCTCCCCATGTTTGTACCGGACACATGGTGGACACATGTTCGGGGACATGGTGGACGTCTTCAAAGCCGCTTTCCTGATACAACGGTCTGCAAGCTCAAGTCAATTTTGGCAATGCGATGTCTGCTCCAATAGATGTCGTAGATGCCATCCTCGGTCGTTTCTCTGATGGCTATGTGCTCGCCGATGAAGGCCTTTCCAATCGCATACTTGCGGCTTTTCCAGTACATCTCGCCATTGGCCTGAACCTTTCTGATCAAATCCCCTTCGGCGTACTCCAGTGCTTGCCGATGCTCCTGGTATTCACGAGGACTACAGCTGTAGCGAGTCGCTGGAACCTCCATTTCCAATGCTTGATGGGGGCGTTTCTGGTTGTAGATATCGCGCCAGATATCGAAGGCGTTCTGTGCCCCAAGCAGGTCGATGAAGCACTGACCTTGCAAAACTTCAGCCTTGAGGCTGCGGTGAAAACGCTCAAGCTTGCCCTGAGTCTGCGGGTGATAAGGCCTGGAGTGGCCCACTCGGATGCCCTGGCTCATCAGCCAGACCTCTAACGCGGTATAAACCCCGCTCTGATCGCCCCACGGTGCACCGTTATCCATGGTCATGCGCATCGGCAAGCCGTAGCGCCGAAACACGTGGATAAGCTGCTCCTGCACGGTCTGACGCTGCTCGTTGCCACAGGCCGCGATGCACAGCGAGAACCGCGAATGGTCGTCCAATACCGTCAAGGGATGGCAGCGACCATGGCGCATGCCGACATGTCCCTTGAAGTCCATCTGCCAAAGATCGTTGGGGGCTTCATGCTCAAATCGGATAAAGGGTTTGGTATTTGCCGCCTGCGGGTCGATTCGCGAATTACGCTGCAAAATCGCATGCACCGTGCTGACGGCGGGCATCAAATACCCCTCATCCTCCAGATTGCGTTTGAGCTTGCGGGCGCCCCAGGCCGTGTGCTCCACCCCCAAGGCCAGAATCTGCTTTTCAACCGTATCAGCGCAGCGTTTGGGTGAATGTTTTGGGCGCCGAGACTGGTCGTGCAAGCCGTCTGCACCAGAGGTTTCGAACCGGCCAAGCCATTTGTATCCGGTGCTTGGGCTGATATGAAAGCGTCGGCAGAGTTGTCGGATATTGGCCCCTTCTTGCCGAGCTAACAGTACAAATTCGGAACGAAGCTGCATGGTGGACACCTCTTCCCAAGACACAAACCATCTCCTTTCAGATGAGCAATGTGTCTATTTAAAAGTGTCCACCATGTCTCCGAACACCTGTCCACCATGTGTCCGGTACAAACACCCCAGAGGGTAGAGGGGACTGACCGAGGTGTCTTTCGCTATACATCGACCTGAGATATCGAGTTGAACTCAGGTTACGAAAACCATGAAGATCTGCTCCCTTTCCCCCTCTCCCCCGTGGGGAGAGGGCTGGGGTGAGGGGTGGATTTCCAACACACCTAGTTTTTATGTTGAAACAGCTTTCAGTCCACCGCTACGTAACAGATTCTCCAGGTTCTCGTTGCTGCCCATCCTTGGACTCCAAAGGGTTTCCCCCCATCAGGTTGATCTTGTCCTGCTGCGCTACCCGCACGACGAAGCTATTTTTAGCGGCCAGTTTCGCGGCCCAGTCGTCGGGGGTGTAGAGCGTCGGGTTGAGGGTGCGGCCCAGTTGCTCTTCCATAGGCAGGAGCCGCTCCATCACTTCACTGTAGTGGAGGCTTTCGCCGATCAGCATGAGATCAATGTCACTGGATGCGTTTGCCTGATCCTTGGCGATAGAGCCGTACACAAATGCCCAAGTGATCTGTTCGGCAAAGGGTTGGAGCGCCTGACGCAGAGGCTCGGCAATACCAAAGGTTTTGCGGGCGATGCCCAGCAGTTCGGCATAGATCGGGCAGTCGGGATTGGCTTGATAGTGGGTCTGGTTACCCTGACGGGTCATGGTCAGGACGCCTGCCCGCTGCAACCGATCCAGCTCGCGCATGAGGCTGCCTTTACCCACTTGAGCCCAGCGGGCGATCTCGTTGGCGTAAAAACTGCGGTCGGGTTTACCAAACAGCAGGCCGAGCACTTTTTGCTGGGTGGTGGTGAACAAGGCTTCGCTCAGTGACAGGTTTTTCACGGCAACGACCGATAAGTCCCAAAAAAGGAACGATAGGTCCCTTTTTGGGAATCTTCAACCTGCCGCGAGCCGAATGGGGATTTGTGTTTAAAAGTTTCTTCGCAGGACGGGTGAGAGGCTACGCAGTCTGGCGTCACTGCCTACAGCAATGCCGGAACCCGCTGACTGGTGCGGTTTTGCGTTGATCTTTATCGTTTGTGTGTCGCTGCCAATTCAGCGACCGGGATTGGAAACCCCGACGAGCAAACGGCGTGAAAGCGCCACTCATGACGTATGCTTGCGCACCTTTAAAGTGTGCACTCCGTTATGGCGGCTGTGCGCGGGAGACCTTCGGGTCAACCGGGTTGCCGTTTCCCGGGTTTCCAGCCTGCGTACAGCTGCCACCCCTTCGTTCGGAAACCGAAAGGGCCAGCTCCAAAACATAAGCGGAGAATCACAATGTTCAAAGCCACTCCCAATCCCCCGGAAACCGACACCGGTTCCCAAGCATCCCTCGAAGCCGAAAAACTCAAGGAAGCCGCCGACCGCGCCTTCCCCCATTACTTCCCGCCACTCCACGAAAAACCGGCCAAGCGCCGTAAATACCACCTCTTCGCCGTTGCCCCAGGTGTCGACGATCCCGAGGCTCTGCTGGCCAATGCTTCCGAAGACTTGCTGTCCATCAGCGCGATTGCTGCTGACTTGGCGGACGATGTCGAAGGCTCACGCCGCTCTGTAGCCTTGGCGATCAGCCGTTTGACGGACGGTGTGCAGTTATTGGTGGAGCGGGTGCAAGATCACTATGAGGCGTTGCAGATGCAGTTGCGGGATCAAGCCAAGGTTTAGCCGTCAGGTTTGAGGTGAATTGACGGCCGCCATCGCGAGCAGGCTCGCTCCCACAGGGGATTTGTGTACGACGGAGATCCAATGTGGGAGCGAGCTTGCTCGCGATGGGGCCAGTCAGGTCAACCCGGCATTCACCAGTAACTCCTCCAACGCCAGCAAATCCGGCACCTTGGCCACTTGCTCGCCCACCTGCACCGCCGCCTGTTCCAGCGAACATAACGGCACATCCACATAGCTCAGCTGACTATCAAGCTTGTAAGACCGTGGAATCCCCTGCACCAGCAACGCAATGAATTTCAGATCGGGCCGCCCACCGAGAGCATTGAGGATGACGATCCGAGCCCGCTCACCGATGACGATTTTCTGTCCACACGCCGACTCGAAACTCAGCAACGGTATCTGCCGGTTCCGCCACATGACCCGCCCGAGGTACCACGGCGGCGTGTCGAGGTCGAAGGCGCTGGGTTGGTAATCAATAAGCTCCGCAACCGCGACGTTGGGCAAAATCAGGTTGCGGTCAGCCAAGGGCAGCAACAGGCCGGTGAGGTTGCTGGTGCGGTGCTCAAGCATGGGTTTTGCTCCACAGGGTGATGCTTTCGAGCAGCACCGATTCCTGGTACGGCTTGCCGAGGTAGTCGTTGACGCCGATGGCCATGGCGCGGTCGCGGTGTTTCTGCCCGGTGCGGGAGGTGATCATGATGATCGGCAGGTGCTGCAGACGTTCGTCGGCGCGGACCTGGGTCGCGACTTCGAAGCCGTCCATGCGCGGCATTTCGATGTCCAGCAGCATCAGGTCAGGCATGTGATCTTCAAGCAGCAGCATGGCGTCGACACCGTCCTTGGCGGTCAGCACGTTCATGCCGTGGCGTTCCAGCAGACGGCTGGTGACTTTGCGCACGGTGACCGAATCGTCGACCACCAACACCAGCAATGGCTTGTGCGGCTCGACCTCCGCCTCCTGAGTCGCTGACTGTTGCGGCACTCGGGCCTGCATCGCACGGATCGGCGCCAGCAAATCGAGAATCAGCACCACCCGCCCATCGCCGAGAATCGTGGCCCCGGACAACCCCTGCACCGCCGCGAATTGCGGGCCGAGGCTTTTGACCACGATCTCGCGAGTGCCGGCCATGGAGTCGACTTGCACCGCGATGTGCCGCTCGTTGCACTGCACCAGCAACACCGGCAGCGGCAGGCTCTGACCCAGCAGTTTCGGGCGGTGGCTGGTTTTCAGCAGTTCGCCGAGGTAGCACAGTTCATAGTGTTGCCCGGCGTATTTGTAGGTCGGCGGATCGAGCCGGTAATGCCCTTCAAGTTCGTTGGGCAGCACGCGAACGATGCCGTCGATGGTGTTCAGCGGGATCGCGTACTGATCATCAAAGCACTGCACCATCAGCGCCCGGTTGACCGACACGGTAAACGGCAGGCGAATCCGGAAGTGCACGCCCTGCCCCGGCACAGAGTCGATGCTCATGCTGCCGCCGAGCTGCCGGACCTCTTCATGCACCACGTCCATGCCGACGCCGCGTCCGGAAATCTGGGTGATTTTCTCGGCGGTGGAGAACCCCGGTTGCAGGATGAATTGCAGCACATCGCGGTCGCTGATGTCGCTGTCCGGGGCCAGCAACCCGCGCTTGATCGCCTTGCGCCGCACCGCGTCCAGCGGCACGCCGGCACCGTCGTCGCGGATGTCGAAAATGATGTCGCCGCCCTCTCGCGACAGGTCGAGCGTGATACGACCCTGAGCCGGTTTACCCGCCGCGATACGCACCTCGGCGGATTCCAGGCCATGATCCACGGCGTTGCGCAGCATGTGTTCCAACGGCGCGGCCATGCGCTCGAGGACGTTGCGGTCCATCTCGCCTTCGGCATTGCCGACGATGAACTCCACATCTTTCCCCAACTCGCCGGAGACCTGGCGGACGATCCGCTTCAAGCGCGGCAGCATCCGTTCGAACGGCACCATGCGCGTACGCATCAGGCCTTCCTGCAATTCGGTGTTGATGCGGCCCTGCTGTTGCAGCAGGTTTTCCGCGTCCTGATTGCGTCGGTCGAGGGTTTCCTTGAGGTCGAGCAAGTCGGAGGCGGATTCGAACAGCGCGCGCGACAGTTGCTGCAACTGTGAGTGGCGGTCCATTTCCAGCGGATCGAATTCTTCGTAGCCCAGGCGTTCGGCTTCGACTTGCTGACGGCTGAGAATCCGCCCTTGGGTTTCGGTGTCGAGCCGGCGCAATTGGTCGCGCATGCGCTCGATGGTGGTTTCCATCTCGCTCAGGGTCACCCGCGCATCGTTGACCTGTTGTTCGATCCGGCCACGGAAGATCGACGTTTCGCCGGCCAGGTTCACCAGATCGTCGAGCAGTTCTGCCGAGACCTTGACCATGTCCGCGCCGGCATCGGGTTGCGGTGCTGGCGGCTCGACTTTCGGCGTAGCGGACACCACGACCGGTGCCGGTGTTTCGGGCACTGCCGGATGACTGAAATTCTTGATCGCGTCGATCAGTTGATCGGCGGGCGGCAATGGCTGACCGGCACGGGTCGCGTCGAGCATCTGCGCCAGTCGGTCGTGACTGCTTTGCAGCAAGCCGAACAACGCGGCGGTGGGTTGCAACACGCCAGCCGACAGGCCTTCGTAGAGAAATTCCAGTTCATGGGCGAGGTCGCCAATCGGCGCGATTTCCACCATCCGCGCGCCACCCTTGAGGGTGTGTAAATCACGCAGCAGGGTTTCCACTTCCTGACGATTTGACGGCTCGGCCTGCCAGCGCACCAGCGCCGCGCCGGAGTTTTCGATGATGTCGAAACCTTCCTCAAGGAAGATCTCCAGAAGTTCCGGATCATGCCCCGGTGAATCCTCGGCCCGTGCCGGTTCGACCGTTTCAACAGCGCTGGCATTGCCCTGGCGAAACTCGCGAATGGCCTCGATCACCTCACCCGGATCGCCCAATGGCCGCTGGTTCTGCAACTGGTCAAGCAGCTGCGCGAGCCGGTCATGACTGTGTTGCAGCAAGTGCGCCAATGCTTCGCTGTAGGCGAAGCGGCGGTCCACCAGACCTTCGTAAAGGGTTTCCAGTTCATGGGCCAGCTCACCGACCGGCTCGACCTCGGCCATCCGCGCACCACCTTTGAGGGTGTGCAAATCTCGCTGCAACGACAACAACGGCGCAGCGTTGTCCGGGTCGCTCAGCCAGCGCTGCAAGGCCTGGCCGGCGCTTTCGAGGATATCCACCGCCTCTTCGAGGAAGATCGAAACGATCTCATCGTCCAGCTCAACCTGGGTCGCGGTCTGCTCCAGTTCGGCCGTGGCGCTACCCAGTTCCCGAATGCTCAACGTGCGGCTACCATCGCTGCGAATCAGCCCCATCGCCGACGGGTCCAGGCTCTCATCGAGCAACCCGCGCAAGGCCCGAATGCGCTCCGGTTGCGGGCTGACTTCCTGGCCGGCGGCCAGTTCGTCGAGCATGTTGATCAACGCTTCATGGGCACTTTGCGCCTCATGGAAAAACTCCTCGCTGACCGCCAGACTGCTTTCTTCCACCGCACCATAGAGGTCGAGCAAGGCTTCGCAGAGTTCATCCACCGGATGCAGATCAGCCAGGTGGGCGCCTTCGCCGAGGGTGGTCAATTCATCCAGCAATGCGCTGAGTTCCTGACGCTCGCCGGGATGTTGCTGCCAGCGTTGCAACAGGCTTTCGGCGTCGAGCAGGATGTCCATGCCTTGGGCGAGGAAGTTGTTGATCAGTTGCGGATCACGCTTGATGCGCAACCCGGTATTCGGTGCACTCAGGAGCGTTTCCAGCCGCTCGGCCAGCAACGCCTGGGTTCGCTCGATCAATGAGCGGGCACCGGGAATATCCGCCAATGGATCAGTCTTGAGCTGTCGCAACCCGAGACGGAACAGTCCTTCGGCTTCGAGTAACAGTTCGACTTCGTCCAGGTCCAGGGCGAGCAGGTGCGCCTTGTACTCTCGGGCCAGATGATCCAGCGGTGTTGCCAGCTCGGCGATCGGCAATACGCCAGCCATGGAGGCGCTGCCCTTGAGGGTATGCAGCGCCCGCTGCAACTCGTCGCTGGCCTGCAATGGCACGTGCTCGGCGGCTTTATCGAGGAAGCGGTTGAGGCTGCCCAAATGGGTTTCGGCTTCGTTGCGGAAGATCTCAAGGAGCAGCGGATCGAGGGCTGCGACGTCTTGTGCGTCCTCGTCGAGTATCGGCTCGTTGCCCTTGGCCAAGGCGTGGGCGCGTGCGGCCAATTGGTCAACGTCGTTGCGCTGGCGCTGAGCATGGTTGGCAAACTCGGCCACCAGTTCCGGCAGCAGATTAAGCGCATCGCCCAGCAGTTGTTGCACCGCCGGCCCCGGCGGAACGCTGTGTTCCAGCACACGGTTGAGCAGGTTTTCCACGGACCAGGCCAATTCGCCCAGCACCAGCGCGCGGACCATCCGGCCACTGCCCTTGAGCGTATGGAAGGCCCGGCGCAGTTCGCTCAGGGCCGATTTATCGTCGGGATTAACCGACCAGCGCGGCAGGTACTCGCGGAGGATTTCCAGGACTTCATCGGTTTCTTCGAGGAACACTTCCCGCAGCTCATCGTCCACCGGTTCTTCACCGGCGGGCGGCGGCAGCAAGCTTCCCGGGGTCGTCAGGGCAGGCGGATTGACGGAGGACACAGGGCTGGCCAATACATCGGCCAGTGACTTGACGGTCTCAGGGTCATCCAGTTCCTGCAGATCCTGCATGACCTGCGCTTCACTCGGGCTGAGCACATCTTCAAGCACCGGCACCTGCTGCTCGCTGGGGAAAAAGCCGAGTGAGGCCAGGCTCTTTTCCGCGACGTCGAGCAACTTTTCGCCCGGCGCTTCGGGGTCGTCGCTGAGGCGCTCCAGGTAGTACTCGATGCTGGTGATGACGTCGGCCAGGCTGTCCAGTTCCTGCCAGCCGGGATGATCCGGATCCAGCAGCAGGTGCTCGCGGATGAAGTGGTTGCACGTTTCGATCAGACTCGCTGCACGGCTCAACGGAATCATCGCCAGCGCACCGCGCACCTGGGTCAGCAAGGCCGGCAATGGCTGCAAGTGCTGGCGGTCCCAGTCGGCGTCGATGTAGTCGACGATCATGTCCTTGGCCTGTTGCAGGCAGATGCGCACTTCCTTGATCACGATCTGATGGATCTGGGTCAGGTCGGTGGTCGGCAGGCGGCTTTCTTCCTGGCTTTCCGGCTCTACGGTGCCGACCATGCCGGCGAGGGTCGCCTCGACGTAGAGCAAAGCACCGGCGACGTCCATCAGGATCGCGTCGTTGGGCTCACGCTGGCCCTGAACGAGGCTCAGCACCACCGCCAGTTGGTCGATGATGACCTTGCGTGGCTGGCCGAAACCAAGCACCGCCAGGGTGTCGGCGATTTGCCGCAGGGGCGCCAGCAGGCTTTCGAGGTCCGAGGTGTGCTGGCGGTCGCTGCGCACGAACAGGTCCAGGCGTTCCTTGACCCGCACCAGCTCTTCACACAAAGCGGCCAACACCGAGCGCATGGCATCGCGGTCGGGGCCGGCCAGCCGTGCTCGTTCTTCGTCGACCATCGCGCTGTCAGGCAGCGCGTCGTCCAGTCCGTAGCGATCTTTCATGGTCAGCATCTGCCCGGTGGGATGTTCGGCCTTGGCAATGTAGAACAGCAAACTCTTGAGCAACTCCAGCGGTGCTGGCTGATTGATTCCGGGCATGCCCTGTTCGAGCAGGCGCTTCAGTTCTTTGTCGGCCTCCTTGAACAGACTGCGCAACGCCGGACTGTTAGCAATCGAGCCGCCGCGCATGCCTTCGACCAGCGCCGAGGCGACTTGCCACAACGGGCTCAGGGGTGCGTTGCCGCACAGTCCTTCGAGGCGCGCAAAGACCTTGGTCAGGTAATCGAAGTTGGTTTCGCCGTCCTGCTCACGCAGCAATCCGACCAGGGCCATCTGCAACATCTGCCGCAACTTGCGCAGCACATTCGGTAAATCCGCCGGTTCCAGCAGCGCCAGCGACTCTTCGTCCAGGGGCGGCAGGTCCGGCAATTGCGGGCTGAACAGGCTGGTTTCCGACAACAGGCTTTCGCCACGGGCGCTGCGCAGATCGTTGATCAGTGGCAACACGACCAGCGGCAGGTCGCGGCGCGCACCTTGCACCCGGTCGAGGTAAATCGACATCTGCCCAAGGGCTTGCAGCAACAGGTGGAGCGTCTCATCGCGATGACTGACGCGGTTCTGTTGCAAGGCGGTGGTCAGATGTTCCATCTCTTCGGCGAGCAGCGCCGCGCCGTAGAACTCGACCATCTGCAAACTGCCGTGAACCTGATGGACGCACGCCAGGCATTCACTGAGGGCGTGCGTCGCCTGCGGGTCATCAAGCAACGTTTCAATCGCCTGGTGAGCCACTTTCAGCGTTTCGGCAATCTCGCCTTTGACCCACTCGAGGGCCACATAGTCGTGCCGATCACCCATAACCACTCCAAATCACTGCTCTACTCAAAAAAAGCATTCGCTCGCAGGCGTTTCACACTGTATCCGCAGCCTGCGCCTTGGCGGCCGGCAAGGTAAAACCGGACACCGAACGCCGCAGCTGGCTGGCCATTTTCGCCAGGTTGCCAATGCTCTCGGCGGTGGCGGTGGAGCCGGACGAGGTCTGCGTGGTGATCTGCTGGATCACGTTCATTGTCAGGGAAATCTGACCGGCCGAAGACGTCTGTTGCTGCGCTGCGTTGGAAATACTCTGGATCAACGCGGCGAGGGTCTTCGACACGCCTTCGATTTCTTCCAGGGCCACTCCGGCATCCTGCGCCAGACGAGCGCCACGCACCACTTCGGTGGTGGTCTGTTCCATGGAAATCACCGCTTCGTTGGTGTCGGTCTGAATCGCCCGCACCAGGGTTTCGATCTGTCGGGTGGCGGCGGACGAGCGCTCGGCCAGCCGCTGGACTTCATCGGCGACCACCGCAAAACCGCGCCCGGCATCACCGGCCATGGAGGCCTGGATCGCCGCGTTGAGCGCAAGGATGTTGGTTTGGTCGGCAATGTCATCGATCAAGCTGACAATGTCGCCGATTTCCTGAGAGGACTCACCGAGGCGTTTGATGCGCTTGGCGGTGTCCTGAATCTGCTCGCGAATATTGTCCATGCCGTGGATGGTGTTGTGCACCACCTCGTTGCCCTTGTTGGCGATTTCCACCGAGCGTTCGGCCACCGCCGATGATTCGGCGGCGTTGGCCGAGACCTGATCGATGGACTGGGCCATGTCGTTGATCGCGGTGGAGGCTTCGGCAATCTGCTGCGCCTGATGCTCCGAAGCCTGGGCCAGGTGCATGGCGGTGGCCTGGGTTTCCTGCACGGCAGCAGCGACCTGGCCAGCGGTGAGGTTGATGGTCGCCACCAGATCGCGCAGTTGGTCCACGGAATAGTTGATCGAGTCGGCGATGGTCCCGGTGAAGTCTTCGGTCACCGAGGCGGTCACGGTGAGGTCGCCGTCTGCCAGGTCTTCGATCTCGTCGAGCAGGCGCATGATCGCGTTCTGGTTACGCTCGTTCTTCTCGGCGGTTTCGCGCAACTGACGATTGGTTTCGCGAACCATCACCAGGCCAATGAGGATGATCGACATCAGTGCCAGCAGGCCCAGTACGTAGCCGCCAATGGTGTCGGTGTCGCGCCCGCCGGCCAGGTTTTCGAAACCGCTGGCCAGGTGCGAGGCTTCTTCGAGCAGGGTCTGCGACAGGGTGAAGATATTGGTGGCCGATTCACGGACCTTGAACAGCTCCGGCGAGGTTTCGAGGATTTCATCCACCGAACCCGAGACGAATTCGAACAGCTCGGAAATCTCGATCAACCGCGCGCGCGCATCGCGGTCTTCAACCTGGCTGACTTTCAGTGACGGATTGCCCTGGAGCATGCCGTTGAGCACCTGGCCGAATCGCGCCGCATCACGACCGAAGGCGTCGGCGGCCTGCTGCGAGTTTTCATCACCGGACAGCACGGTGTTCACCGCGCCGAGAATCCGCTCAGCCAATAGCGACTGGCGCTGCGCCATGGCCACCTGTGCGGCCGGGGCACCGCGCTGGAGGAGGGTTTCGACGACTTTTTCGTACTCGACCTGCAACTGCGGCACGGTTTCGGCCAGGGTCGCGGCGACTTGATGCAGCGACAGCACGGTCTGTTCGCTGGAGAGGATCGCGTCGGTGTTTTTCAGCAAGCGTTCCCAGTCCAGTTGCACGGCGCGCATTTCCGGGCGCACGGTGGACGGCGCCGGCGGCAGGCCGGTGGCGGGATCGCCTTTCTTCAGATAGCCCCAGCGTTGGGCAAAGTCATTACGCGCATCGCTCAGCAACTTGAACGCCGCCGCCTTGCCGGCAGCGGCTTCGGTGGCGTTCTTGGCGATGCGCTGGGACAACACGCGCAGCTCACCGGCGTGGCCGATGTACTGTTTGTCGTACGTGGCCTGGGTGTTGAGGTACGCGAAGTTGGCGAACAGCAGCATGATGAAGACGATCAACGCGATGAACAGCGCGATGATCTGTGACCGGCTGCGCGACCCTTCTGGCTTGCCTGTTTTTGCTTTTATCATCGGTAACCAACACCCTTAAAGATTGCCGAAGAACCTGTGGGAGCGAGCTTGCTCGCGATGACGGACTGACAGTCAGCATCTATGTTGATCGATAAACCGCCATCGCGAGCAAGCTCGCTCCCACATTGAATATGGGCCATTGCGGTTATAGCGCGACGTGCATGAAGCTTTGCGACTGCACCAACGCAAACGGGCTGAACACCTGCCAGGTCTGCTCACGCTGAAACTGGCCTTGGATGAACGGTGCAATCGGGCCGCTCAAGGTATCTACCGGTTCCAGGCTGTCCTGGGCAAAGTGCTGCAAGCCGAAAACCTCATCGACCATCAACCCGGCAAACACATCGTTATGCTCGACCACCAATACCCGGCGCTGCTTGCGCACGGCTGACAGCTCATGCCCAGGCTCATTACCAGAAAAGAAGCCGCACAAGTCGATGATCGGCAACAGACGCCCGCGCAGGTTGGCCACGCCCTTGACCCAGGGCCTGACCCCCGGCAGCTGGGTACACCTCGGCTCGTGCAACACTTCGCTGACTTCGCCCATGGGCGCGACGTACCAGTGCTCGCCCAGACGGAAGCCGATGCCGCTCCAACTGTCTTGTCGGGTCGGCTGGGACGGCAAATCCGCCGCCAGCAGACGACAACGCTGGTCGATCTGCAGGAGCAGTTCGAAAGCCGTCAGCGACTCGGTCATGGCCGGACGATCAACCGGCCAGCACGTTGTTCAGGGTCTTGATCAGGGTCTCTTCGTCGACCGGTTTGGTCAGGTAGTCCTTGGCGCCCTGGCGCGTGCCCCAGACCTTGTCGGTTTCCTGATCCTTGGTGGTGATTATGATCACCGGGATGTGCCCGGTTTCCGGGTCTTTGGTCAGCTGACGGGTCGCCTGGAAACCATTGAGGCCAGGCATGACGATGTCCATCAGCACCGCGTCAGGTTTTTCCTGACGGGCCAGGGCCACGCCGTCGGCGCCGTTTTCGGCTTTCAACACTTCATGACCGTGCTTTTCCAGCATGCCGGTCAGTTTGTACATTTCGGTCGGCGAATCATCGACGATCAGAATACGTGCCATGGTCTTCCCCATTTTTGTCGACGCCGGGCCCGCTGGCCGAGCGTCACTGTGCGTGTGCTACTGCGGCAAAACGGCGGCGAAGCCCGGTACATGGGCCTGGATCGCGTTCAGCAGTTCTTCCTTGCTGAAAGGCTTGGTCAAAAACTGGTCGGAGCCGACGATGCGCCCCTTGGCCTTGTCGAACAGCCCATCCTTGGACGACAGCATAATCACTGGCGTGGACTTGAACGCACTGTTGTTCTTGATTAAAGCGCAGGTCTGATAACCATCCAGACGCGGCATCATGATGTCGACAAAGATGATGCCGGGGTGATTATCGGCAATCTTGGCCAGGGCATCGAAACCATCGATGGCGGTGATCACTTCACACCCCACGTTCTTCAACAGCGTTTCGGCGGTACGGCGAATCGTCTTCGAGTCGTCGATCACCATGACCTTCAAGGCGCTGGAATGCTGTTCCATAAATGCTCTGCCGTCGCCTTTGCGAATCAAATTGTCCATTTCCGATAACCGGAGGCTCGAAACCCTTGATGTTCAAGGGCCAGCGCGATATGGCAGCCTTTTTAGCACAGTCTCCAAAACCAATCTATCGGCCAACCCTGGCAGTGGTTTTTCCTTGACCGGGAACACACTCAGCGCCACTCTGACGCCACTTTTGCAGGTCACTGCGACCCACCCAATTTCGAGGAAAAACCCATGAGCGTTCGCGTCGGGATTGTCATGGACCCTATCGCCAGCATTTCCTATAAAAAGGATAGCTCGCTGGCCATGCTGCTGGCCGCACAGAAGCGCGGCTGGGAACTGTTCTATATGGAACAGGGCGATTTGTACCAGGCCGAAGGCGAAGCGCGGGCGCGGATGCGTCCGTTGAAAGTCTTTGCCAACCCGGAAAAATGGTTCGAACTCGACGCCGAAACCGACGCGCTGCTGAGCGATCTGGACGTGATCCTGATGCGCAAGGATCCGCCGTTCGACATGGAATTCGTCTACTCCACCTACCTGCTGGAGCAAGCCGAACGCGCTGGCGTGCTGGTGGTCAACAAGCCGCAAAGCCTGCGCGACTGCAACGAGAAACTGTTCGCCACGCTGTTCCCGCAGTGCACGCCGCCGACCATCGTCAGCCGTCGCCCGGATGTACTGCGTGAATTCGCCGACCATCACGGCGACGTGATCCTCAAGCCGCTGGACGGCATGGGCGGTTCATCGATCTTCCGTCACACCGCTGGCCACCCGAACCTGTCGGTGATCCTCGAAACCCTGACCCTGCACGGCAAACAGCAGATCATGATCCAGGGTTACCTGCCGGCCATCGTCGATGGCGACAAGCGCATCCTGATGATCGACGGCGAACCGGTGGATTACTGCCTGGCGCGAATTCCTGCCGCCGGTGAAACCCGTGGCAACCTCGCCGCCGGTGGCCGTGGCGAAGCCCGACCGCTGACCGAGAAAGATCGCTGGATCGCCGCACAAGTCGGCCCGACCCTGCGCGAAAAAGGCCTGCTGTTCGTCGGTCTCGACGTGATCGGCGAGCACCTGACGGAAATCAACGTCACCAGCCCGACCTGCATTCGCGAGATTGATAACGCGTTCGGCACCGACATCGGCGGCCTGCTGATGGATGCCATCGATCAGAAGCTCAAGGCCCGTTGATATAGAACAGCCAAGAAACGACCAACATTGCGTTATCATCCGCGGCCTGTGAAAAACGCGATGTTGGTTTTTTTGTCATGACGCTCCCGTCCGATCTGCCCGCTGAACTCGCCCATCGTGGCGTGCGCCCGGCTGATCGCCTCGGTTTTACCCTATTTCTCGCGGCGCTGATTCACCTGGCCTTGCTGTTGGGCGTCGGCTTTACGATGGTCGAACCCAAGCAAATCAGCAAAACCCTGGAAATCACCCTCGCCACCTTTAAAAGCGAAAAGAAGCCTGAGAAGGCCGATTTCCTCGCTCAAGAGAATCAGCAAGGCAGCGGCACCCTGGATAAAAAGGCAATTCCCAAGACCACCGAGGTCGCGCCTTTCCAGGACAACAAGGTGCAGAAAGTCACGCCACCGCCAGCGGCCAAGCCTCAAGTGCAGGAAGCCGCACCGAAGGCAGCCGTGACGACCGTCGCGCCCAAGCCGAAAAAGGCCGCGGCCAAAACCGAAGAACCCAAACCCGTCACCAAACCCGCAGTCGCCGCTCCGACGTTCGACAGTGAACAGCTGTCCAGCGACATCGCCAGCCTGGAAGCGGAGCTGGCCAGCGAACAACAGTTGTATGCCAAGCGCCCGCGCGTCCATCGCCTGAGCGCCGCGTCGACCATGCGCGACAAAGGCGCCTGGTATAAGGACGAGTGGCGCAAGAAGGTCGAGCGCATCGGCAACCTGAATTACCCCGACGAAGCGCGACGCAAGCAGATCTACGGCAATTTGCGCCTGATGGTTTCGATCAACCGTGACGGCTCGCTCTTTGAAGTGCTGGTGCTGGAGTCATCCGGGCAACCGCTGCTGGATCAGGCGGCGCAGCGCATCGTGCGGCTGGCGGCGCCGTTTTCACCGTTTACCGGGGATTTGTCGGATATCGATCGTCTGGAAATCATCCGGACCTGGAAGTTTGCCCGTGGGGACCGGTTGTCCAGCAACTGACACCCCACAAATCCCCTTGTGGGAGCGGGCTTGCTCGCGAATGCGTTCAATCATTCAACATTAATGTCGACTGGCACGATGCCTTCGCGAGCAAGCCCGCTTGTGTCTTGCGCAGGAATTAGACTGAGGATGAGAGCGGTGAATGGCAAGCTGAATGCCCGGAGTGCTTAAAGCACGTGTGGGAGCCCATGCTGCCATTCACCTCTCCACTCTGGTTATTGAGCCCGAACAGTTGAACGAGCCTACCTCGAACATTTACAAGCGTGGTGCCCAGCCAGAGTGCTCTCACCTTTGAGTGTAAGAGGATTCAGCTATGTTTTCCTGCGCAGGCATCGACGTTGCCAAAGATACTCTTGAGGTTCGGATTAACCCGCAAGACGTTGGCGCAAGTTACCTCAATACCGCCAGTGACTTCCTTGCGCTGATTGATTGGTTAAAGCGCTACCAGGTCAACCGCGTATTGCTGGAAGCCACCGGCGGCTATGAGCGAGAGGCCATGAAAGCGCTTCAGGCTGCCGGCTTCGAAGTCTTGCGGATCAACCCTCGCCGAGCCAGGGATTTTGCCAAGGCCATGGGGCAGCGCGCTAAAATCGACCCGATAGATGCGCGGCTTCTCGCGCAGTTTGCCGAAGTCATAAAGTCGCCAAGCAACCGAATCACCAGCCCTGAACAGGACAACTTACGTGCGCTGGTACAGCAGCGCGAAAATTTTGTTCAGCAGCAAGGCGACGATATACGGCGCCTTAAAACAGCCTCTGTAGACCGGGTAAAACCCTGTCTGCAGAGGCATATCGACTATTTATGCCAAGCCATAAAGTCGATAGAAAAGCTGATCCGTCAAACTGCTAAAGACCTGGACAGTGATAAAACGGCCCGTTTGTGCTCGGTCAAGGGTATAGGGCTCGTGACGGCAGCCAGCTTGATGGCCTACTTACCCGAACTGGGCGAGGTTGGACGGCACGAGATTGCAGCGCTGGCAGGCATAGCCCCCTACAACGATGACAGCGGCAAGCATGAAGGTCCGCGCCATATTAGCGGCGGCAGGTTTGCTGCGCGTCGCGCGATGTACATGGCGTGCTGGGTGGTGATTCAGCGACAGCCTGAGTTCAAAGCGCGGTATGACGCACTGCGTCGTAAGGGCAAATGCGCAAAAGTAGCGCTCATCGCCTGTATGCGCGTGCTGCTGATACGACTGAACGCCATGATCCGAGACCGAACTGAGTGGAAACAACCCTTGGCCTAAAACGGGTCGCGGTGTTCCTGTAGGGCATCGCATGGCGTAAAGCTGTGGGAATTCAGCTGTCTATCAATATGCCTTCAAAATAAAGATCATCAAGACAGTTGCTCCCACATTTGATCTGTGTCGACTGCCAAATTGCGCCATCCTCAGCTTGTCAGTTCGCCCCTCCAACGCCACACTAGCGCTCATGAAGAACGTCAGCCCCAGCTACCTCAAGCATCAATTCCTGATCGCCATGCCTCACATGGTCGACCCGAACTTTGCGCACACCTTGACCTACATCGTCGAACACACGGCCAATGGTGCCATGGGCCTGGTGGTCAATCGTCCGCAAGACCTCAACCTGGCCGATATCCTCGAGCAACTGCGCCCCGACATCGAACCGCCGGTGCTCTGCCAGCATGTGCCGATCTTCATCGGCGGCCCGGTGCAGACCGATCGCGGTTTTGTTCTGCACCCCTCGGGGCAGAGTTATCAGGCCACCGTCGAGCTCGATGAGAAACTGGCTCTGTCGACCTCTCAGGATGTGCTGTTCGCCATCGCCGACGGCGTCGGTCCGGCGAAAAGCCTGATCGCCCTCGGATACGCTGGCTGGGAAGCCGGGCAGCTGGAAGCCGAACTGGCCCAGAACGCTTGGCTGACCTGCCCGTTTGATGCCGATATTTTGTTCAACACCAGCAGCGAACTGCGCCTGGAAGCAGCGGCCAAGCACCTGGGCGTCAACCTCAGCCTGCTGACCAGCCAGGCGGGACACGCCTGATGGCCCTGCGCCTGATTTTGGGTTTCGACTACGGCACCAAACAGATCGGCGTTGCGGTCGGCCAGGTGATTACCGGCCAGGCCCGCGAGCTGTGCACCTTGAAGGCACAAAACGGTATTCCCGACTGGAATCAGGTCGAAGCCCTGATTAAAGAGTGGAAACCCGATGCCGTGGTGGTTGGCCTGCCCTTGAACATGGACGGCACGCCGAGCGACATGTGCCTGCGCGCCGAGAAATTCGCCCGCCGCCTGAATGGCCGCTACAACCTGCCCTTCTATACCCACGATGAACGCCTGACCACTTTCGAAGCCAAGGGTGAACGACGTGATCGTGGCGGACAAAAGGGCAGCTACCGCGACAACCCGGTGGACGCCATCGCCGCCGCCCTGCTGCTGCAAGGCTGGCTCGACGAAAACACCGCACTGTTCGAATCCTGAAGAGCCGCTGCAGCGTCTCTACTTAGCTACAACCCGAGCCACCTCTCCAGCAGAACCCGGCTCGGGCCCAAGAAGGAGCAACCATGAGCCTGCCCAATCCCGTTGAACTGATCAGCCAGATGGCGACCCGGCTTGACGCCTATCTGGCCAAACGTGGCATCAGCGAACCGCGCTACATCGGTATTCGTACCGGCGGCGTCTGGGTCGCCCAGGCGTTGCTCGATGAACTGGGCAGCGACTCGCCCCTCGGCACCCTGGACGTCTCCTTCTACCGCGACGACTTCAGTCAGAACGGCCTGCACCCACAAGTGCGCCCTTCGGCGCTGCCGTTCGAGATCGAAGGCCAACACCTGGTGCTGATCGATGACGTGCTGATGAGCGGCCGGACCATCCGCGCCGCCCTCAATGAGCTGTTCGACTACGGCCGCCCGGCCAGCGTGACATTGGTGTGCCTGCTGGACCTGGACGCCGGCGAGCTGCCGATCCGCCCGAACGTGGTCGGTGCGACCCTGTCGCTGGCAGCCCACGAACGGGTGAAACTGTCCGGCCCGGAACTCAAGCTCGAACTGCAAGACCTCGCCCTTTAATTCGCCCTATTGAGAGTCCCCCTCGCGATGACGCCTCTAGAAACCAAGCGCCCGCTGCAGCTCAATGATCAGGGCCAGCTGCGCCACTTCCTCTCGCTCGACGGTTTGCGCCGCGAGCTGCTGACGGAAATCCTCGACACCGCCGACTCGTTCCTCGAAGTCGGCGCCCGGGCGGTGAAGAAAGTCCCGTTGCTGCGCGGCAAGACCGTGTGCAACGTGTTCTTCGAGAACTCCACCCGCACCCGCACCACCTTCGAACTGGCCGCCCAGCGGCTGTCGGCGGACGTGATCACCCTGAACGTGTCCACGTCATCGGCGAGCAAGGGCGAAACCCTGCTCGACACCCTGCGCAACCTGGAAGCCATGGCCGCCGACATGTTCGTCGTGCGTCACGGTGATTCCGGCGCGGCGCACTTCATCGCCGAACATGTCTGCCCGCAGGTGGCGATCATCAACGGCGGCGACGGCCGTCACGCCCACCCGACCCAGGGCATGCTCGACATGCTCACCATCCGTCGGCACAAGGGCGGTTTCGAAAACCTTTCCGTAGCCATCGTCGGCGACATCCTGCACTCGCGGGTGGCACGCTCGAACATGCTGGCACTGAAAACCCTCGGTTGCCCGGACATCCGCGTGATTGCGCCGAAAACCCTGCTGCCGATCGGCATCGAGCAATACGGCGTGAAGGTTTACACCGACATGACCGAAGGCCTGAAAGACGTCGACGTGGTGATCATGCTGCGCCTGCAGCGTGAACGCATGACTGGCGGCCTGCTGCCGAGCGAAGGTGAGTTCTACCGCCTGTTCGGCCTGACCACCGCGCGCCTGGCCGGCGCCAAACCGGATTGCATCGTCATGCACCCGGGGCCGATCAACCGCGGCGTGGAAATCGAGTCGGCGGTGGCCGATGGCCCGCACTCGGTAATCCTCAATCAAGTCACCTACGGCATCGCGATTCGTATGGCTGTGCTGTCCATGGCCATGAGCGGGCAGACTGCCCAGCGCCAATTCGAGCAGGAGAACGCCCAGTGAAGCTCAGCATTCTCGGTGCCCGCGTCATCGATCCGGCCAGTGGCCTGGATCAAGTTACCGATATCCATATTGAAGCCTGCAAGATCATTGCCCTTGGCGCCGCGCCGGCCGGTTTTGTCGCCGTCGACACCCTCGACGCCAAAGGCCTGGTCGCCGCCCCTGGGCTGGTTGACCTGAACGTCGCCCTGCGCGAGCCGGGCTACAGCCGTAAAGGATCAATCGTCAGCGAAACCCGCGCCGCCGCAGCCGGTGGCGTCACCAGCCTGTGCTGCCCGCCGAAAACCAAACCGGTGCTGGACACCTCGGCCGTGGCCGAACTGATCCTCGACCGCGCCCGCGAGGCCGGCAACACCAAGGTTTTTCCGATCGGCGCCCTGAGCAAAGGCCTGGACGGCGAACAGCTGGCCGAACTGGTTGCCTTGCGCGATGCCGGTTGCGTGGCCTTCGGCAACGGTCTGGACAGCTTCCGCAACACCCGCACGCTGTGCCGGGCGCTGGAATACGCCGCAACATTCGACCTGACGGTGATTTTCAACTCTCAGGACCATGACCTGGCCGAAGGTGGCCTGGCCCACGAAGGCCCGACCGCCAGCTTCCTCGGTTTGCCGGGCATTCCCGAAACCGCCGAAACCGTGGCTCTCGCGCGGGATCTGCTGCTAGTCGAGCAAAGTGGCGTGCGCGCGCACTTCAGCCAGCTCACCAGCGCACGTGGCGTGGCCCTGATCGCTCAGGCCCAAGCTCGCGGCCTGCCGGTGACGGCTGATGTCGCCCTGTATCAGCTGATCCTGACCGACGAAGCGCTGATCGACTTCAGCAGCCTCTATCACGTCCAGCCACCGCTGCGCACCCGCGCTGACCGCGACGGCCTGCGCGAAGCGGTGAAATCGGGTGTGGTATCGGCGATCTCCAGCCATCACCAACCCCACGAGCGGGATGCCAAACTGGCGCCGTTCGGGGCCACCGAGCCAGGCATCAGCAGCGTTGAACTGCTGTTGCCGTTGGCAATGACGCTGGTGGAAGACGGTTTGCTGGACCTGCCAACACTGCTGGCACGTTTGAGCACCGGACCTGCCGAGGCGTTGCGCCTGCCGGCGGGCAAACTGGCGGTAGGGGGACCGGCGGACATCGTGCTGTTCGATCCGGCGGCTTCGACCGTGGCCGGTGAGACCTGGCTGTCCAAAGGCGAAAACTGCCCGTTCATTGGCCACAGCTTGCCGGGCGTGGTGCGTTACACCTTGGTGGATGGGCGTATTAGCCACCAGGCGTAAGCCCGCGTTGCGGCAATCGCGAGCAAGCTTTGCTCCTACGGGGTTGTGTATGAACACCCTGTAGGAGCATGGCTTGCCAGCGAAGACTTACTGGAAGGCGCCTCTGTTCTGCGCATTGCGAATCGACACCTGATCATTCAGCGTCCAGAAGTCATACAGCACCCCCAGAAAGAACAACCCACCCGTCACCAGGTACAGCAATCCGCTGATCCACTTCCCCTGATACATCCGGTGCACGCCGAACACCCCAAGAAACGTCAGCAGAATCCACGCAACGTTGTACTCAATAGGCCCGGCGGTAAAACGCAGGTCCGCTTCACGATCCATGGCCGGGATCAGAAACAGGTCGATCAGCCAACCGATACCCAACAAACCTAAGGTGAAGAACCAGATCGTCCCGGTCACCGGCTTGCCGTAATAGAAGCGATGAGCGCCGGTAAAACCCAAAATCCACAGCAGGTAACCGATCACTTTGCTGTGGGTATCTTGTTGCGGATCGGACTGTTGATAGGTGTTCATGAAGGTCCTCGTTTCATACGATAGATAAATATTCTTGAATTCTTTGTGACTTTTTTACAGGTGGCCGACGTATGGCATCTGCTACCTTGTGTCCCGTCAAAGCCTTATACCACCTGACTTCTGTCCGACAATTGCGTCAATTTTCTGCTTATTTGGTTCCGTTGTCCGAAAGTTGAATCGACCAACGGCCTCGGAAGGGCCAAAAAAGCTGTTATAAAGTTGCGCGCTAACTTATATGAGCCTTGCCTAATGCGTCCATTTTTCAAGACATGGCTAACCATTTGCCTTTTGATGCCACTGGCCGCCCACGCCACCAATCGTGAGCAACGTCTTCCTGACGTTAATGGTTACACCCAAAAATCCCATGTTTCTGCTCCTTCGAGCAAAAACAAACAATCCGCAAAACGCGCTCCCCAGTTGAGCAGCAGCAAAAGCAGCCTTGTACCGCCGATGGCGAGCAAGGAAAGCAGCAACGTGCTGAGCCGCGCCGTAAACGTCCTGGGTACTCCGTACCGTTGGGGCGGCAGCAGCCCAAGTAAAGGGTTCGACTGCAGTGGCCTGGTGAAATACGCGTTTAACGACGCCACGTTTGACCTGCCGCGCACCTCCAACGCCATGGCCAGCGGTCATGGGGAGAAAGTCGATCGCAAGGATCTTAAGCCTGGCGACCTGATTTTCTTCAACATCAAGAGCCGTCGGGTCAATCACGTTGCCATCTACCTGGGCAACGACCGCTTCATCCACGCACCACGTCGTGGCAAGTCGGTGACCATCGACACGCTGAAAAAACCCTACTGGGAAAGCCACTACGTGGTTGCCAAGCGGGTTATGCCGAAAGAGAAGAACACCCTGCAGGTTGTTCAGCGCTGATTTGAAGCAAGATCAAAAGATCGCAGGCTGCGATCTTTTGCTTTTAAGCCTCAAAAACCATCCGGCGTGCGCGCCTTCTCCCGCGCATGCTCGCGGCTGATCAAGCCCTTGCTCACCAGCTCCTTCAAGCACATATCCAGCGTCTGCATCCCCAGGTTTCCCCCGGTCTGAATCGACGAGTACATCTGCGCCACTTTATCTTCGCGGATCAGGTTACGGATCGCCGACGTGCCGAGCATGATTTCGTGGGCCGCGATCCGCCCGCCGCCGATTTTCTTGACCAACGTCTGCGACACCACCGCCAGTAACGACTCGGAAAGCATCGAACGAACCATCGACTTCTCGTCCCCCGGAAACACGTCCACCACCCGGTCGATAGTTTTCGCCGCTGATGTCGTGTGTAGCGTGCCAAACACCAGGTGACCGGTTTCGGCGGCGGTCAACGCCAGGCGAATGGTCTCGAGATCCCGCATCTCCCCCACCAGAATCACGTCCGGGTCCTCCCGCAGGGCCGAGCGCAGCGCCGTGGCGAAGCTGCGTGTATCGCGATGGACTTCACGCTGGTTGATCAAACATTTGCGCGACTCGTGGACGAACTCGATCGGGTCTTCGATGGTGAGGATGTGGTGATGACGATGGGTGTTCAGGTGATCGATCATCGCCGCCAGGGTGGTGGATTTGCCGGAACCGGTCGGACCGGTCACCAGCACCAGCCCCCGCGGCGCTTCGGTAATCTTGCGAAACACCTCCCCCATACCGAGGTTGTCCATGCTCAGGACCTTGGACGGAATGGTCCGGAACACCGCGCCAGCACCGCGATTGTGGTTGAACGCGTTAACCCGAAAACGCGCCACGCCGGGCACGTCAAAGGAGAAGTCGGTCTCCAGGTGCTTTTCGAAGTCCACCCGCTGCGTGTCGTTCATGATGTCGTAGATCAGCGCCTGCACCTGCTTGTGGTCCAAGGCCGGCAGGTTGATGCGCCGCACATCGCCGTCGACCCGAATCATCGGTGGCAGGCCGGCAGACAGATGCAAGTCGGACGCGCCCTGTTTCGCGCTGAAAGCCAGCAGCTCAGTGATATCCATAGCGTTCCTCAATTCCAGTAGAATGCCGCGAACCTTCAGCCGCCGGCGCCTCTTGATGTCCACGATAGCAGACAACATCGCTCAGGTTAGTTCACGCATCCACGCCGCTGCCGTCGCCGCAAAACGCGACGAAGACAGCGTCCAGCTGCTGGCTGTGAGCAAGACCAAGCCCGCCGAAGCCCTGCGCGAAGCGTATGCTGCGGGGCTGCGCGATTTTGGCGAGAACTACCTGCAGGAAGCCCTGAGCAAACAGCTCGAATTGGCCGACCTGCCCTTGATCTGGCACTTCATCGGCCCCATTCAATCGAACAAGACTCGCGCTATCGCCGAGCACTTCGCCTGGGTGCATTCCGTGGATCGTTTGAAAATCGCACAACGCCTGTCCGAACAACGTCCTGCCGATTTGCCGCCACTGAACATCTGCATCCAGGTCAACGTCAGCGGTGAAGCCAGCAAGTCCGGCTGCACCCCGGCCGACCTGCCGGCCCTGGCCAACGCCATCAGCGAACTGCCCCGCATCAAACTGCGCGGGTTGATGGCAATCCCCGAGCCGACCGAAGATCGCGCCGCCCAGGATGCCGCTTTTGCTGCCGTACAAAGCCTGCAAGCCAGCCTGAACCTGCCGCTCGACACACTTTCCATGGGCATGAGCCACGACCTCGAGTCGGCCATCGCCATGGGCGCCACCTGGGTCCGTATCGGTACGGCCCTGTTTGGTGCTCGCGGCTCTCAACAAATGCATGGCCAGCCATAACGTGGCTGACTCCTCTCTTTATAAGGACCTGACATGAGCAAGACTCGTATTGCCTTTATCGGTGCCGGCAACATGGCAGCCAGCCTGATCGGCGGCCTGCGCGCCAAAGGTCTGGACGCCGCGCAGATCCGCGCCAGTGATCCGGGCGCTGAAACCCGCGCTCGCGTGAACGCTGAACACGGTATCGACGTGTTCGCCGACAACGCCGACGCCATCCAGGGCGCCGAAGTCGTCGTACTGGCGGTCAAACCCCAAGCGATGAAAGCCGTCTGCGAAGCGCTTCGCCCAAGCCTCAAGCCGAATCAACTGGTGGTCTCGATTGCGGCCGGCATCACCTGCGCCAGCATGAACAACTGGCTCGGCGCCCAACCGATCGTGCGTTGCATGCCCAACACCCCGGCGCTGCTGCGTCAGGGCGTGAGTGGTTTGTTCGCCACGGCTGAAGTGAACACCGAGCAACGCAAACAGGCGCAAGAACTGCTGTCCGCCGTCGGCATCGCACTGTGGCTGGATGAAGAGCAACAACTGGACGCGGTCACCGCCGTTTCCGGCTCGGGCCCTGCGTACTTCTTCCTGCTGATCGAAGCCATGACCGCCGCCGGCGTAAAGCTCGGTCTGCCAGCAGACATCGCCGCACAACTGACCCTGCAAACCGCTTTGGGCGCTGCTCACATGGCCGTGGCCAGTGACGTCGACGCTGCGGAACTGCGTCGCCGCGTGACCTCGCCTGCGGGCACGACGGAAGCGGCGATCAAGTCGTTCCAGGCCGGCGGCTTCGAAGCCCTGGTAGAAAAAGCACTCGGCGCCGCTGCGCACCGCTCGGCCGAGATGGCCGAACAATTGGGTCAATAAGGAGCCTTACATGATTGGATTGAACACTGCAGCGGTCTACGTGCTGCAAACCCTCGGCAGCCTGTACCTGCTGATCGTGCTGCTGCGCTTCGTACTGCAACTGGTACGCGCAAACTTCTACAACCCGCTCTGCCAGTTCGCCGTGAAAGCCACTCAGCCGCTGCTCAAGCCGTTGCGCCGGATCATCCCGAGCATGTTCGGCCTGGACATGTCCTCGCTGGTGCTGGCGATCCTCGTGCAACTGGCGCTGATGGCCCTGACCCTGCTGCTGACTTACGGCACCATCGGTAACCCGCTGCAATTGCTGATCTGGTCGCTGATCGGCGTGACCGCGCTGTTCCTGAAGATTTTCTTCTTTGCCCTGATCATCAGCGTGATCCTGTCCTGGGTCGCACCGGGCAGCCATAACCCTGGCGCCGAGCTGGTGAACCAGATCTGCGAACCGGCCCTGGCGCCGTTCCGCAAGATTCTGCCAAACCTTGGCGGCCTGGATATCTCGCCGATCCTGGCGTTCATCGTACTCAAGCTGATCGACATGCTGGTGATCAACAACCTCGCTGCCATGACGATGATGCCGGAAATCCTCCGTCTGCTGATCTGACCCGGTGAGCTACTTTCGCTGGGACGGTGACGACCTGATTCTGGAGTGTCACCTGCAACCGGCGGCCCGCAGCGATGATTTCTGCGGGCTGCATGGGGATCGATTGAAGATTCGCCTGACCGCACCGCCGGTTGAAGGCAAGGCCAACGCGTATTTGATGGCATTTCTGGCCAAGGCGTTTGGGGTTTCCAAGAGCCAGGTGAGTTTGATTAGCGGCGAGTTGAACCGGCAGAAGCGGGTGCGGATATGTTCGCCGAAGAAGTTGCCGGATTTGCCGGGTTTGGTGCTGCGTTCGCTTTGATTGTGTGTTGAGCGGAAGAACCACCCCTCACCCCAGCCCTCTCCCCAGTGGGGAGAGGGGGAAAGGGAGCAGATTTGTGTGCTTTTCAAGACTGAATTCGACTCGGTAGCTCAGGTCGATGTAACTCGAAAAAACACCTCGGTCAGTCCCCTCTACCCTCTGGGGAGAGGGTTAGGGTGAGGGGTAGATCCAATGCCGAGCACCCATTTCCCAAACACCTCGGCCTTAGCTTGCTGCTAAAGGCAGCGGTCTTTAGACTTACGCCTCATTTCAACGAGAGCAGGGTCGATGCCAACTGCCTTTCCCCCCGATTCTGTTGGTCTGGTGACGCCGCAAGTGGCGCACTTCAGCGAACCCCTGGCCTTGGCCTGCGGCCGTTCGCTCCCAGCTTATGACCTGATCTACGAAACCTACGGCACGCTGAACGCCGCGGCGAGCAACGCCGTGCTGATCTGCCACGCCTTGTCCGGTCATCATCACGCTGCCGGCTTCCACAGCCCCGACGACCGCAAACCCGGTTGGTGGGATAGCTGCATCGGCCCCGGCAAGCCGATCGACACCAACAAATTCTTCGTGGTCAGCCTGAACAACCTCGGCGGTTGCAACGGCTCTACCGGCCCGAGCAGCGTCAATCCTGAAACTGGCAAGCCGTTTGGCGCCGACTTCCCGGTGTTGACCGTGGAAGACTGGGTTCACAGCCAGGCACGCCTGGCAGACCTGCTCGGCATCGGCCAATGGGCCGCCGTGATTGGCGGCAGTCTCGGTGGCATGCAGGCGATGCAGTGGAGCATCACTTACCCGGATCGCATTCGCCACTGCCTGGCCATCGCCTCGGCCCCCAAGCTGTCGGCACAGAACATTGCCTTCAACGAAGTGGCGCGCCAGGCGATCCTCACTGACCCCGAGTTCCACGGCGGTTCGTTCCAGGAAGCGGGCGTGATCCCCAAGCGTGGCTTGATGCTGGCGCGGATGGTCGGGCACATCACGTACCTGTCCGACGACTCCATGGGCGAGAAATTCGGCCGGGGCCTGAAGAGCGAAAAGCTCAACTACGACTTCCACAGCGTCGAATTCCAGGTCGAAAGCTACCTGCGTTATCAGGGCGAAGAGTTCTCCGGGCGTTTCGACGCCAACACGTACCTGCTGATGACCAAGGCGCTGGACTACTTCGATCCGGCGGCGAACTTCGACGATGACCTGGCGAAAACCTTCGCCAACGCCCAAGCCAAGTTCTGCGTGATGTCCTTCACCACCGACTGGCGCTTCTCCCCTGCCCGCTCGCGGGAACTGGTAGACGCGCTGATGGCGGCCAAGAAAGACGTCTGCTACCTCGAGATCGACGCTCCGCAAGGCCACGACGCCTTCCTGATTCCGATCCCGCGCTACTTGCAGGCATTCAGCAATTACATGAACCGCATTACGTTGTGAGAAAGCCATGAGAGCTGATCTGGAAATCATCCAGGAATGGATCCCCGCCGGTAGCCGCGTACTCGACCTCGGCTGCGGCGATGGCGAATTGCTGACCTGGCTGCGCGATAACAAGCAAGTGACCGGCTATGGCCTGGAAAACGACCCGGACAACATCGCCGAGTGCGTGGCCAAGGGCATCAACGTGATTGAGCAAGACCTGGACAAGGGCCTGGGCAACTTTGCCAGCAACAGCTTCGACGTCGTGGTCATGACCCAGGCGCTGCAAGCCGTGCATTACCCGGACAAGATCCTCGACGAAATGCTGCGGGTCGGTCGCCAGTGCATCATCACCTTCCCCAACTTCGGTCACTGGCGCTGCCGCTGGTACCTGGCGAGCAAGGGCCGGATGCCAGTGTCCGATTTTCTGCCGTACACCTGGTACAACACGCCGAACATCCACTTTTGCACCTTCGAAGACTTTGAAGCGTTGTGTCGCGCACGTGAAGCCAGGGTCATTGATCGGCTTGCCGTGGATCAACAGCACCGTCACGGGTGGGCCAGTAAGCTATGGCCTAATCTATTAGGTGAAATCGGTATTTACCGCGTCAGCAGCCCAGGGCTGCAAGACCACAAGGTCGCGGTCTGAGTCACCACACTTCGAGGAGAACGATCATGGGTCGACTAGCGCTGTTTGTACTTACTGCCTGCCTGAGCGTCACCGCCATGGCCGCCGACGTCATTAAAGGCGAGCGTAAAGAAACCTTTGGCGATGTAACGGTGCACTACAACACCTTCAACTCCACCTTCCTGACACCGGATATCGCCAAAGCAGCCGGGCTGACACGAAGCAAGAACCAGGGTGTGATAAACGTCTCCGTGCTCAAGGATGGCAAGCCAATGACCGCTGAAGTCAACGGCACGGTCAAAGACCTCACCAGCCAAAGCGTTTCGTTGAAATTCAAACAGGTCACCGAACAGGGCGCTATCTACTACATCGCGCAATACCCGGTCGATCAGCAGGAAACACGTACCTTCCAGGTCAACGTGAAGAACGGCGATAAAACCAACACCATCAATTTCAACCAAGAGCTCTTCCCCGGCGAATGATCAACTTCACGCAACTTGTGCTGGCCAGCCACAACGCCGGCAAACTCAAGGAACTTCAGGCCATGCTCGGCGAATCGGTGCAACTGCGCTCGATTGGCGAGTTCAGCAGCGTCGAACCTGAAGAAACCGGCCTGTCGTTCGTCGAGAACGCCATCCTCAAGGCCCGCAATGCCGCGCGCATCTCCGGCCTGCCAGCGCTGGCCGACGATTCGGGGTTGGCAGTGGATTTCCTTGGCGGTGCGCCGGGTATCTACTCGGCTCGATACGCCGATGGTCAAGGCGATGCGGCGAACAACGCCAAACTGCTTGATGCGTTGAAAGACGTGCCGCAAGCCGAGCGCGGTGCGCAGTTCGTCTGTGTGCTGGCGCTGGTGCGTCATGCCGACGATCCGTTGCCGATTATCTGCGAAGGCCTGTGGCACGGACGAATCCTGCCAGCGGCCAGCGGCGAACACGGTTTTGGTTACGATCCGCTGTTCTGGGTGCCGGAGCGCGATTGCTCCAGCGCCGAACTGAGCCCGAGCGACAAGAACCTCATCAGCCACCGCGCCCGTGCAATGGATCTGCTGCGCCAGCGTCTGGGCCTGAAATGATCCACGACTCATCCGCGTCGCCGCTGATCTTCGGCGGCGCCGCCCAATCGCCTCGGGCCGCCCTGCCTGTGCTGCCGCCCCTGGCGTTGTACATCCACATTCCGTGGTGTGTGCGCAAATGCCCTTATTGCGACTTCAACTCCCACACCGCCAGCCCGGTGTTGCCGGAAGAAGAATATGTGGACGCGCTGCTCGCCGACCTCGATCAGGACCTGCATGCCGTCTACGGCCGTGAGCTGAGTTCGATCTTCTTTGGCGGCGGTACGCCGAGCCTGTTCAGCGCCGAAGCCTTGGGCCGCTTGCTCAAGGGCGTCGAGCAACGCATTCCGTTTGCCAGCGACATCGAAATTACCCTGGAAGCGAATCCCGGGACGTTCGAACAAGAGAAGTTCGTCGCCTACCGGGCGCTGGGCATCAATCGCCTGTCGATCGGCATTCAGAGCTTTCAGGAAGAGAAACTCAAAGCGCTGGGGCGGATTCACAACGGTGACGAAGCGGTACGTGCCGCCGGCATGGCCCGTCAGGCCGGGTTCGACAACTTCAATCTGGACCTGATGCACGGTTTACCCGATCAGTCCCTGGACGACGCCCTGAGCGATCTGCGCCAGGCCATCACCCTGAAGCCGACCCACTTGTCCTGGTATCAGCTGACCCTGGAGCCGAACACGGTGTTCTGGAACCAGCCGCCGACGCTGCCGGAAGACGACACGCTGTGGGACATTCAGGAGGCCGGTCAGGCGCTGTTGGCCGAGCACGGTTACGCGCAATACGAAGTTTCGGCGTATGCCCAACCCGGTCGTCCGGCGCGGCATAACCTCAATTACTGGAGTTTCGGCGACTTCATCGGCATCGGCGCCGGGGCTCACGGCAAGCTCAGCCATCCGGACGGGCGCATCGTCCGTACCTGGAAGACCCGCCTGCCCAAGGATTACCTCAACCCGGCGAAAAGCTTCAAGGCCGGCGAGAAAGCGCTGACCAATGATGAGATGCCGTTCGAGTTCCTGATGAACGCGCTACGCCTGACCGAGGGCGTGGAATCGCGGCTGTATCCGGAACGCACCGGGATGCCCCTGGAAAGCCTCGCCGAACACCGCCACGAAGCCGAACAAAGTGGCTTGTTGCAGGTCGAACCGTCACGTCTGGCGGCCACCGAGCGCGGACAACTGTTTCTCAATGACTTGCTGCAGACATTTCTGAGCTGATTTCAGCCCTAAGGGAAAACGAATGGATTTGATACTCGACCTGCTCGCCACCGCGTCCCGCTGGAGCCGTAGCAACCTGTCTGAAATCGCTCTGGCACTGGTGGGCAGCCTGCTGGTGTTGTTTGGTGCCGATATCAAAGGCTGGGTCGACCAACGCCTGGGCAGCATCGCCGGCGCCTTGCGCGTGCCGCTGATGGCCCTGCTGTGCATGATCGGCAGCGGCGTCGCGCTGATCTACGCCACGCCGTGGATCATCAAAGGCCTGAGCCAGTTCAACAACTACAGCCTGGCGCCGGTGTTGTTGGTGGTGCTGGTGTTGATCGGCGTCGTCGCAGACCGCCGCTGATTCCAGAACAGCACACAAAACAAATGTGGGAGTGAGCCTGCTCGCGATGAGGGCCCGACATTCAACATCTTCGTTGACTGTCAAACCGCTATCGCGAGCAGGCTCGCTCCCACAGTTGGTATTGCGTAGGGTTTAAGACTGTTTTTCGAACTTCAGGTCCCACACGCCATGCCCAAGTCGTTCGCCGCGGCGTTCGAACTTGGTGATCGGGCGCTCGGTCGGACGCGGGACGCATTTGCCATCTTCGGCCAGGTTGCGATAACCCGGCGCGACGTTCATCACTTCCAGCATGTACTCGGCATACGGTTCCCAGTCAGTGGCCATGTGCAGCACACCGCCGACCTTCAACTTGCTGCGCACCAGCTCAGCGAACGATGCCTGAACGATACGGCGCTTGTGGTGGCGACTCTTGTGCCATGGGTCCGGGAAAAACAGCATCAGGCGATCGAGGCTGTTGTCGGCCACGCAGCGGTTGAGCACTTCGATCGCATCGCAATCGTAGACCCGCAGGTTGGTCAGGCCCTGAGTGAGCACGCCATTGAGCAGCGCACCAACACCCGGACGGTGCACTTCCACGCCGATGAAATCCTGCTCTGGCGAGGCCGCGGCCATTTCCAGCAGCGAGTGGCCCATGCCGAAACCGATTTCCAGCGAGCGCGGCGCCGAACGGCCAAACACCTGATCGAAGTCCACCGGCGCGTCGGCCAGAGGCAGCACGAACAGCGGCGTACCCTGTTCCAGACCGCGTTGCTGGCCTTCGGTCATGCGCCCGGCGCGCATCACGAAACTCTTGATGCGGCGGTGTTGGCGCTCGTCGCCTTCTTCCGTCTGGATAGGCGTGTCGTTTGATTCAGTCATCAATGGCTCTTACTTGATCAGACCATCCAGCGGCGAGGAGGCGCTGGCATAGAGTTTTTTCGGCATGCGGCCGGCGAGGTAGGCCAAGCGACCTGCAACGATGGCGTGTTTCATGGCTTCAGCCATCATGACCGGCTGCTGGGCATGGGCGATGGCCGAGTTCATCAGCACCGCTTCGCAACCCAGTTCCATGGCGATAGTGGCGTCGGAGGCGGTACCGACACCGGCGTCCACCAGCACAGGGATCTTGGCTTCTTCGAGGATGATCTGCAGGTTGTACGGGTTGCAGATCCCCAGGCCCGTGCCGATCAGGCCGGCCAGCGGCATGACCGCGATGCAGCCGATTTCCGCCAGTTGACGGGCGATGATCGGATCATCGCTGGTGTAGACCATCACGTCGAAACCTTCCTTGACCAGCACTTCGGCGGCCTTGAGGGTTTCGATCACGTTGGGGAACAGGGTTTTCTGATCCGCCAGCACTTCCAGCTTCACCAGGTTGTGGCCGCCGAGCAGCTCACGGGCCAGGCGACAGGTGCGCACCGCCTCGGTAGCGTCGAAGCAACCGGCGGTGTTAGGCAGGAAGGTGTAGCGATCCGGCGACAGGACTTCGAGCAGGTTCGGTTCGCCCGGGTTCTGGCCGAGGTTGGTGCGGCGCACGGCGAAGGTGACGATCTCGGCACCCGAGGCTTCGATGGCCAGGCGGGTTTCTTCCATGTCGCGGTACTTGCCGGTGCCTACCAGCAAACGCGACTGGTAAGTACGACCGGCCAGGACGAAGGGCTTGTCGCTACGAACGATGCTCATGGGAAATCCTCTGTAGGAGTGAGGTTCTTGCAGAATTCTGTGCCCTTATGGGCCGGACGACTAGCCGCCGCCGATGGCGTGGACCACCTCGACGGAATCGCCGTCGTTCAGCGTGGTTTCCGCATGCTGGCTGCGCGGGACGATATCCAGATTGAGTTCGACCGCCACCCGGCGTCCGGTCAGTTCCAGACGGGTCAGCAGGGCCGCAACGGTTTCACCGTCGGGCAGTTCAAGGGATTCGCCGTTCAACTGAATGCGCATGCCGAATGCCGCCATCATTTTTAGGGGCTGGCATTCTAGCCCGATCAGTCTTGGCGACCCAAGCCATTCGTCATGAAATGGACCACCCGGTCAGCTCAACCGCCAGGCGGCAAGCCCCAGACAGAACCAGCCGACCAGAAATGCCAGCCCGCCGAAGGGGGTGATGATCCCGAGCTTGCTGACGCCGGTCATGGTCAACAGGTACAGACTGCCGGAAAACAGCAGGATGCCGACGACAAACGATGCACCCGCCCAGGTGATCAGGCGACCGGGAATCTGCGTGACCAGCAGCGCAACGCCCAGCAAGGCCAACGTGTGCACCAATTGGTAGGTCACGCCGGTGTGGAAAATCGCCAGGTACTCGGGCGTCAGACGGCTTTTCAAGCCATGGGCGGCGAACGCGCCAAGGGCAACGCCGGTGAAGCCGAAGAAAGCGGCCAGCATCAGAAAGCCACGCAGCATGAAGAACTCCAGTCAGACTCGATCCACAGGGTCTGTATAATGGCCCGCTCAACGGGTTCGGCCAAGCCATCTCTATGCTGCGTTTATTTTTGCGACGATTCACGAAGGCCCTGCTCTGGTTCGCGGGTGGCAGCGTATTACTGGTGCTGATCTTTCGCGTGGTACCGCCACCGGGAACGGCGTTGATGGTCGAGCGTAAGGTCGAATCCTGGTTCGACGGCGAGCCCATCGATCTGCAGCGCACCTGGAAACCCTGGGATGAAATTTCCGATGACCTGAAAGTCGCAGTGATTGCCGGCGAAGATCAAAAATTCCCGGAGCATTGGGGCTTTGACTTTGGCGCGATCCAGGCCGCACTGGCCCACAACGAACTCGGCGGAACGATTCGCGGCGCCAGCACCTTGAGCCAGCAGGTCTCGAAGAATCTGTTTCTATGGTCCGGCCGCAGCTGGCTGCGCAAAGGCCTGGAAGCCTGGTTTACCGGGCTGATCGAAGTGTTCTGGCCCAAGCAGCGAATACTTGAGGTGTACCTCAACAGTGTCGAGTGGGATGACGGTGTGTTTGGCGCTGAAGCAGCAGCCAGGCATCACTTTGGTGTCGGCGCTCGCTCGCTGACCCGGCAGCAGGCCAGTTTGCTGGCGGCGGTGCTGCCTAACCCGCGGGTGTGGAGCGCCAGTCATCCAACTAACTACGTCGCACGGCGAGCGGGATGGATTCGACAGCAGATGAGTCAGCTCGGTGGCGATAGCTACCTTGTAGGAATCAATGATTCACGCCGCGTACCTTGGGCTCAGTGACCTTTTGATCCACAAACAAAAACGCCCCGATCAATGATCGGGGCGTTTTTTTATGCCGGAGCTGCGGTTAGGCGGCAATCGACATCTTGAGCTTGTTCATCGCGCTCTTCTCGAGCTGACGAATACGCTCGGCCGACACGTTGTACTTCTGCGCCAGGTCATGCAGCGTGGCTTTTTCTTCCGCCAGCCAGCGCTGGTAGAGGATGTCGCGGCTGCGGTCGTCCAGCACTTCGAGCGCTTCGTGCAGGTTGTGGTTGGAGTTGTCGCTCCAGTCGGCATCTTCCAGCTGACGGGCCGGGTCGTACCGGTGGTCTTCCAGATAGTTGGCCGGCGATTGGAAAGCACTGTCGTCGTCCGCTTCCGTGGCCGGGTCGAAGGCCATGTCATGGCCGGTCAGGCGACTTTCCATCTCACGCACTTCCCGAGGCTCTACACCGAGGCTTTCCGCCACACGATGGACTTCCTCGTTGTTCAGCCACGCCAGACGTTTCTTCTGGCTGCGCAGGTTGAAGAACAGCTTGCGCTGGGCCTTGGTGGTCGCGACTTTCACGATCCGCCAGTTGCGCAGGATGAACTCGTGGATTTCCGCCTTGATCCAGTGCACGGCAAAGGACACCAGGCGCACACCCATTTCCGGGTTGAAACGCTTCACGGCCTTCATCAGGCCGACATTGCCTTCCTGGATCAGGTCAGCCTGAGCCAGACCGTAGCCTGAATAGCTACGGGCGATATGTACAACAAAACGCAGGTGGGCGAGCACCATCTGCCGAGCCGCCCCCAAATCCTGCTCATAATAGAGACTCTCGGCCAGTTCACGCTCCTGCTCCGGCGTCAGCAATGGAATGCTGTTCACGGTGTGCACATAGGCCTCCAGGTTCGCACCCGGGACCAGAGCATATGCAGGTTGCAAAGAATTGGTCATACGAAAAAACCTCCGACTTACATAACTCGTGCAGTTCAGCACTGCGAAAATTGACCGGAAACCGAAAGACAAGTTCCCATAAACGCTGAAAGGTCAATACGAGCAAAATGATATTACTTTGGCGCAAGCTCCCGCAGGTGGCGTGCGACTGCAATCCATGCACCGATATACCCCAACAGCACCGCGCCAAGCAAGAGCGACAGACCGTCGGCAGCTGGCACTCCGGCCAGCGCAAAATCACTGCCATACAGACCGGCCAGCCCAACTACCGCGTCGTTCAGCCAGTCAAGGCCGAACGCCAATACGCCCCAGGAAAGAATCCCCGCACCGAAGCCATAAAGCGCACCCATATACAGAAAGGGCCTGCGCACATAGCTGTCAGTGCCGCCGACGAGTTTAATCACTTCTATCTCTGTGCGGCGGTTTTCAATATGAAGACGAATGGTATTGCCTATCACCAAAAGTAATGCAGAAACCAGAAGCACGGTCAGACCGAAGACAAAACGGTCACCCAACTTGAGGATCGCTGCCAGACGCTCGACCCAGACTAGATCAAGTTGCGCCTGTTGTACCTTGGGCAGCTCGGAAAGTTTTTGTCGTAATGCTTCAAGCGCGGGCTTGTCGACTTCGTTCGGGGTGACCAGCACCACGCCCGGCAGCGGGTTTTCCGGCAGTTCCTTGAGCGCCTCACCCAGACCTGACTGCTGCTGGAACTCTTCCAGCGCCTGATCGCGGCCGACATATTCAGCATCAGCTACGCCAGGCATGCCTTTGATCTGCTCGCGCAACGACTCGCCTTCAGCGGGGCTGGCCTCGATTTGCAAATACAGGGAAATCTGCGCCGCACGCTGCCAGGAACCGCCGAGACGCTCGACGTTACTTAGCAAAAGTGACAGGCCCATCGGCAAACTCAGGGCAACCGCCATTACCATGCAGGTGAAGAAGCTACCGATTGGCTGCTTGCCCAAACGACGCAAGCTATCGAGCAGGCTGGCGCGATGACTCTCGACCCAGGCACGGAACAGTGTGGCGAAATCCGGACCGTCATCATCGTCGCGTTTTTTCTTCTGCGGTTGCTGATCGGCGGCCTTCGGGGCCACGCGCTCGGAAACCTTGGGGCTGCGTGTCGCACTCATACGCCGGCCTCCCCGTCGCCGATCAACCGGCCGCGTTGCAGGGTCAGCATGCGGTGTCGCATGCGGGCGATCAGTGCCAGGTCGTGACTGGCAATCAGCACGCTGGTGCCCAGACGGTTGATGTCTTCGAACACGCCCATGATTTCGGCCGCCAGACGCGGATCGAGGTTACCGGTCGGTTCGTCCGCCAGCAGCAAGGCCGGGCGGTGAACGATGGCGCGGGCGATGCCGACGCGCTGCTGCTGACCGGTGGACAGGTCGCCAGGGTACAAGTCGGTCTTGTCCGACAGCGCCACGCGCTCCAGCGCCGAATCCACGCGTTTGGCGATCTCGGCCTTGGACAACCCAAGGATCTGCAAGGGCAGCGCGATGTTGTTGAACACCGTGCGATCGAACAACAGCTGGTGATTCTGGAACACCACGCCGATCTGGCGCCGCAGGTAAGGAATCTGCGCGTTGCTGATGGTGCCAAGGTCTTGCCCCGCCAGCAGCAACTTGCCAGTGGTCGGACGCTCCATCGCCAGCAGCAGGCGCAACAAAGTGCTTTTACCTGCGCCAGAGTGCCCGGTCACAAACAAAAACTCGCCCCGACGGACTCGAAAGCTCAGCTCATGCAAGCCGACGTGGCCGTTCGGGTAGCGTTTACCGACCTGTTCGAAACGAATCATGAACGCTCCCGCTCGGCAAACAATGCCTGGACAAAGGGTTCTGCTTCAAAAGTACGCAAATCATCGATGCCTTCACCGACGCCGATGTAGCGAATCGGCAGGCCAAACTGCTTGGCGAGGGCGAAAATCACCCCGCCTTTGGCGGTGCCATCGAGCTTGGTCAGCGCCAGGCCTGTCAGTTCGACGGTCTGGTTGAATTGTTTGGCCTGGCTGATCGCGTTCTGTCCTGTACCGGCATCAAGCACCAACAGCACCTCGTGAGGCGCGTCGGCGTCGAGCTTGCTGATCACCCGGCGAACCTTCTTCAGCTCTTCCATCAAGTTGTCTTTGGTGTGCAAACGACCGGCGGTGTCGGCGATCAGCACGTCAATGCCACGGGCCTTGGCGGCTTGCACGGCATCGAAGATAACCGAAGCCGAGTCAGCGCCGGTGTGCTGGGCGATGACCGGGATCTTGTTGCGCTCGCCCCAGACCTGCAATTGTTCGACGGCGGCGGCGCGGAAGGTATCGCCGGCCGCGAGCATGACTTTCTTGCCTTCGAGCTGCAGCTTCTTCGCCAGTTTGCCGATGGTGGTGGTCTTGCCGGCACCGTTGACGCCGACGACCAGGATGACGAACGGCTGGGTCTGCGAAGTGATTTTCAGCGGTTGCTCGACGGGCTTGAGCATCGCCGCCAATTCCGCTTGCAGGGATTTGTACAGTGCGTCGGCATCGGCCAATTCTTTACGGGCGACCTTCTGGGTCAGACGCTGAATGATCACCGAAGTCGCCTCGACGCCCACATCGGCGGTCAGCAGACGGGTTTCGATGTCCTCGAGCAGCTCGTCATCGATGATCTTCTTGCCCAGGAACAGGCTGGCCATGCCTTCGCCGATGCTGGCGCTGGTCTTGGACAAGCCTTGTTTCAGGCGGGCGAAGAAACCGGCTTTGGTTTCTTCGGTACGCACAGGCTCGGCAGGCGCTTCGATGGGAACGACAGGTGCGGCGGCAACGGGAGCGACGGGAGCGACGGGAGCGATGGCCGGAGCCGGCGCTTGGACAACCGGAGCAGCCGGAGCAACCGGAGCAACGAATGCGGGCACCACAGGTTCTGGAACAACCGGTTCAGGCTCGGCCACCACCACTGGCGTGACAACCGACTCAACCACTGGCGCTTGAACGGGCTCAGGAGCAAACGCAGTCGGCGCTGGAATCGGCGGCGTAACGTGCGGCGCCAGCTCATCTTCGACCAATGCCACCGGCTCTTCCGCCACGGGCAACGTCAGCCATGGCTCGGCAACGGGCGTGAGCGGCACCTGGGCCACGACTTCAGCGACAACATCAGGCTCAGGCTCGATGGCCGTTTGCAGCACCGGTTCGGCGATCGGCAGGACAACCGGCGCGGGTTCTTCTTCTATTACCGGCGCAGGCGTGGGCTCAGGAAGTGGCTGTGGCTGTTCGACGACGGGTTCCTGCGGCTTTTTGCGCAGCCATCCGAACAGGCTTTTCTTCTCACCAGCCGCAGCTGGGGCTTTCTTGTCGTCGTTGGAACCAAACATGGAGGACGGCTATCTCACGGTAGCGACGCGCCAAAGGGCGCCTCGGCAAATAAATATTCGATGCAGAACAGACTGCGATTGACCCAGCTTGTTCACGCGCAACATTTTGTCGAGGTGCAAACAGCACCTCAAAGGTCGACTAATACGAAGGACTGGAACGGCATCGTCGGCGAAAACGCAGAGTTTAGCTGACAAACTCAAAGCTTTAGCCGTAAACCCAAACAACCTGCTGACCGATCAAAGGCCTGATAGGCGTGGCCGCCAGTAAAACGGATCAGTATCCTAGCACCCTCTCGCCCGCCGACGCTAAGACCAAGCGGGCAGCCCCAAAGGTTTAAAAACGAATGAATGCTCTAGCCCGCCGCGCTGCAGGCCTGCTGCTCAGCACAGTTTGTCTGCCCCTCTCGGCCCTGGCTGCCGATCCACAACCCACCCACGAATTCACCCTCGATAACGGCCTGAAGGTCGTCGTGCGCGAAGACCATCGTGCGCCAGTGGTGGTTTCCCAAGTCTGGTACAAGGTCGGCTCAAGCTACGAGACGCCGGGTCAGACCGGTTTGTCCCACGCCCTGGAACATATGATGTTCAAGGGCAGCGAAAAAGTCGGCCCCGGCGAAGCGTCGCTGATCCTGCGCGACCTCGGCGCCGAAGAGAACGCGTTCACCAGCGATGACTTCACGGCGTATTACCAGGTGCTGGCCCGCGACCGCCTCGGTGTGGCCTTCGAGCTGGAAGCCGACCGCATGGCCAGCCTGCGTCTGCCGGCCGACGAGTTCGCCCGCGAGATCGAAGTCATTAAAGAAGAACGTCGCCTGCGCACCGACGACAAACCGATGTCCAAGGCCTACGAACGCTTCAAGGCCATGGCCTACCCGGCCAGCGGTTACCACACGCCGACCATCGGCTGGATGGCTGACCTGGACCGCATGAAAGTCGAAGAGCTGCGCCACTGGTACCAATCCTGGTACGTGCCGAACAACGCCACGTTGGTGGTGGTCGGTGACGTGACCCCGGACGAGGTCAAAACCCTGGCCCAACGCTATTTCGGCCCGATCGCCAAACGTGATGTGCCATCGGCGAAAATCCCGCTGGAACTGGCCGAACCCGGCGAACGGCAGATCACCCTGCATGTGCAGACCCAACTGCCAAGCCTGATGCTGGGTTTCAACGTGCCAAGCATCGCCACCGCTGAAGACAAACGCTCGGTCAACGCCTTGCGCCTGATCTCCGCCCTGCTCGACGGCGGCTACAGCGGACGTATCCCGACACAACTGGAGCGTGGCGAAGAGCTGGTGTCCGGCGGTTCGTCGAGTTACGACGCCTATACCCGTGGCGACAGCCTGTTCACCTTGTCCGCAACGCCCAACACCCAGAAAAAGAAAACCATGGCCCAGGCCGAAGCGGGCCTGTGGAAGCTGCTCGAACAGCTGAAAACCACCGCGCCGTCCGCTGAAGAACTGGAACGCGTCCGTGCGCAGGTCATCGCCGGCCTGGTTTACGAGCGTGACTCGATCACCAGCCAGGCGACCGCCATTGGCCAATTGGAAACCGTTGGCCTGTCGTGGAAGCTGATGGACACCGAACTCGCCGAGCTGGAAAGCGTGACCCCGGAAGACATCCAGAAAGCCGCCAAGCTGTATTTCACCCGCGAACGTCTCAGCGTCGCCCATGTACTGCCAGAGGAGACGACTCATGAGTGAGCGTAAAAAACCGCGCCTGGCCCTGATGGGCCTGATCGCTGTCGCATTGATCGGGTCTGCCGCGTTTTACTTCTCAAAGACCGACGAGTCCAAGGCCAGCGAAGCCCTCGACAAGGCCAAGGCCAGCCAGAAACTGCAATCGCTGGCCGAACTCGACGGCAAGGCGCCAAGCCACCGCACCCTGGACGTGCAGACCTGGAAAACCGCCGAGGGCGCCAAGGTGCTGTTCGTTGAAGCCCGGGAGCTGCCGATGTTCGACATGCGCCTGATCTTCGCCGCCGGCAGCAGCCAGGACGGCGACGCACCTGGCCTCTCCGTGCTGACCAACGCCATGCTCAACGAAGGTGTGGCCGGCAAAGATGTCGGCGCCATTGCTCAGGGCTTCGAAGGCCTGGGCGCAGACTTTGGCAACGGCGCATTTAAAGACATGGCACTGGCTTCCCTGCGCAGCCTCAGCGCCGCGGATAAACGCGAACCGGCCCTGAAATTGTTCTCTGAAGTCGTCGGCAAACCGACCTTCCCGGCCGATTCCTTTGCGCGCATCAAGAACCAGATGCTCGCCGGTTTCGAGTACCAGAAGCAGAACCCCGGCAAACTCGCGAGCCTGGAGCTGATGAACCGTCTGTACGGCGATCACCCGTACGCACACTCCAGCGACGGCACGGCGAAAACCGTTCCAGCGATTACCGCGGCACAGATGCGCGCGTTCCATGAGAAGGCCTATGCGGCTGGCAACGTGGTGATTGCGCTGGTGGGCGACCTGTCTCGTGCCGAGGCGGAGGCGATTGCTGCGCAAGTCTCCAGCGCGCTGCCAAAAGGCCCGGAGCTGGCGAAAATCCCGCAACCGGAGGAACCGAAAGCCAGCATCGGTCACATCGAGTTCCCGTCCAAGCAGACCAACCTGATGCTCGCGCAATTGGGCATCGACCGTGACGACCCGGACTACGCGGCACTGTCCATGGGTAACCAGATTCTTGGCGGCGGTGGCTTCGGCACCCGATTGATGAGCGAAGTGCGCGAGAAGCGCGGCCTGGCTTACGGCGTCTATTCGGGCTTTTCCCCGATGCAGGCTCGCGGTCCGTTCATGATCAATCTGCAAACCCGCGCCGAGATGAGCGAAGGCACGCTGAAACTGGTGCAGGACGTGCTCGCTGACTACCTTAAAACCGGCCCGACCCAGAAAGAACTCGACGACGCCAAGCGTGAACTGGCCGGCAGCTTCCCGCTGTCCACCGCCAGCAACGCCGATATCGTCGGCCAGCTTGGCGCCATGGGTTTCTACAACTTGCCGCTGAGCTATCTGGATGACTTTATGCGCGAGTCCCAGAGCCTGACGGTCGAGCAGGTCAAAACCGCACTGAACAAACACTTGAGCACGGACAAAATGGTCATCGTCAGCGCTGGCCCGACCGTGCCGCAAAAGCCGTTACCGGCCCCAACTGATAAACCTGCCGAGCAACCGCTCGGGGTTCCGGAGCATTAATGGCCACTCGTCCCAAAAAACCCGTACACAACGTCCATAACGGCGTGAACCAACTGCGCATCATCGGCGGTGAATGGGGCAGCAGAAAGCTGAGTTTCCCGGATGCACCGGGCCTGCGTCCGACCCCGGACCGGGTGCGTGAAACCCTGTTCAACTGGCTCGCGCCTTATGTCGCTGGCGCCAAGGTTCTGGACCCGTTCGCCGGCAGCGGCGCGTTGTTCCTCGAAGCCTTGTCCCGTGGCGCGGCCATGGGTCAGGCGCTGGACGCCAGTAACATCGCGGTCGCCAGCATCAAGGAACATCTGGGCACACTGCGCTGCACCACCGGCCAGATTCAGACCGCCGATGCCCTGCGCTATCTGGAAACACAAACAGCGACCGCTTACGACCTGGTGTTCCTCGATCCGCCCTTCAACCAGAACCTGTTGCCAGGCGTTTGCGCATTGCTTGAAGAACGTCAGTGGCTGGCCGATGAAGCCTGGATCTACACTGAAAGCGAGAATGCGCCATCGAGCCTTGGCTTACCAGGCAACTGGCGCCTGCACCGGGAGCAAAAATCCGGGCGGGTGTATTACGCGTTGTGGCAACGTATGGCAGAGATTGCCGGTTAATCAACCGGCCTGAAAAAGGTGCGCGCCTCAAGCGAGGCTCGCACCGCTGCATCGAGAACCATCGTGTCCCATTCGCCAGAACGTTTCACCCCCGCCTTCGGCCTCGGCAACCCGCACTTGCAAACCTTGTGGGGACCGCTGTGGCGCAAAACCACGCACATAGAACGCCAGCGCGAACGCTTGTGGCTTGAGGATGGCGACTTTCTCGATCTCGACTGGCACGGCCCGCACAGCGCCGATGCACCACTGGTGCTGGTGTTGCACGGTCTGACCGGCTCTTCCAATTCGCCTTACGTGGCCGGGGTGCAGAAAGCACTGGGCGCCCAAGGCTGGGCCAGCGTCGCGCTGAACTGGCGCGGCTGTTCGGGTGAGCCGAATCTGTTGCCACGCAGCTACCATTCCGGCGCCAGTGAAGACCTGGCCGAAACCATCAAACACCTGAAGGCTCAACGACCGCTCGCGCCGTTGTATGCGGTCGGCTATTCCCTGGGTGGCAATGTGTTGCTTAAGCACTTGGGCGAATCCGGCAGCCATAGTGGCGTGGTCGGTGCGGTGGCGGTGTCGGTCCCGTTTCGTCTCGATCAATGCGCCGACCGTATCGGCCAGGGTTTCTCGAAGGTCTATCAGGCGCATTTCATGCGGGAGATGGTGGCCTACATCAAGAACAAACAACGCCAGTTCCAGCATGACGGACGCGAGGATGGACTGGCGGCATTGGCCGCGCTGGGCTCGCTGGAGAACATGCGCACGTTCTGGGATTTCGATGGCCGGGTCACCGCGCCGCTGAACGGTTTCGTCGACGCCAAGGATTACTATCAACGCGCCTCAAGTCGCTATTTCCTTGGCGAGATTCGTACGCCGACCCTGATCATTCAAGCGGCCGATGACCCGTTTGTCTTTCCTCATAGCCTGCCGCAAGCCGACGAATTGTCCGCCTGCACTCAATTCGAGTTACAGACCAAGGGTGGGCATGTCGGCTTCGTCGATGGTTCGGTCAAGCAACCGGGTTACTACCTGGAACGCCGCATCCCACAGTGGTTGACCGCCGTGGGTCGTCAGTAAGGCCATGGACGTCGATCAGGGCGAGTCGATCCGATTCTGGCAAACAGCGCCGTTGGCCGGCGTCGAGTTATTGTCCGCGCGCTACATCGAACACCGTTTCGCCCCCCATGTGCATGACGGTTACGTGATCGGCATGATCATGGCGGGCGCCCAGCGCTATCGCTATCGCGGTGCCGAACACCTGGCGGGCAGCGGCACGCTGGTGCTGATCAATCCAGACGAACTGCACACCGGCCATAAAGGCACGGAGGACGGTTGGTTGTATCGGGCGTTCTATCCGGACAGCGGTCAGATTCTGTCGCTACTCGATGAACTGGAACTGCCGACCAACAACTTACCGGCGTTCGGCGCGACGCTGTATCGCGATCCGGATCTGGTGAAGGGTTTCTGCCAACTGCATCGTCTACTGGAAAGTCCGTCCACTGCCTTGCAACAACAAACGGTCTGGCGGGAAATGATGCCGTTGCTGCTGCAACGGCACGCGGCCGTGCTGATTGCCGGCAAGCCGGGCAAGGAACATCGGGCGGTGACGCGGGCCAAGGATCTGCTGCAAGCACAACTGGCGACGCCGCCTTCGCTGGAAGAACTGGCAGCGGCGGTCAACCTTTCGCCCTTCCACTTCGCCCGGATGTTCCGCCGCGCCACGGGCATGCCGCCGCACACCTGGCTGATGCAGCAGCGCATCGCTCGGGCGCGGGCGCTGTTACAGAGCGGTTGCTTGCCGCTGGAAGTGGCGACGCAATTGGGGTTTGCTGACCAGAGTCATCTGAGTCGGCAATTCAAGCAGGTTTACGGCGTGGGACCGGGCGCGTATCGCAGCGCCCGGCAACTCCCCGGAAGTTGAGGTCGACACAGGTCCAAATGTGGGAGCGAGCCTGCTCGCGAAGGCGGTGGGTCAGTAGGCATCAATGTTGATTGACACTCCGCTTTCGCGAGCAGGCTCGCTCCCACATTGGATCGGGATTACTCGCCGATGGCGATGCCGTGCGCAGGATCATTGATCCACTCGCTCCATGAACCGGCATACAACGATCCCAGCGGATAGCCGGCCAGACACAACGCGAACAGGTTGTGACAGGCCGTCACGCCAGAACCGCAGTACGCCACCAGATCGGTCGGCGAACGATTACCGAGTTTTGCGGCAAAACGCTGCTTGAGCTGATCCGCCGGCAGAAAACGCCCGTCGCTGCCCAGGTTGTCGGTGAACGCCGCACATTGCGCGCCGGGGATGTGCCCGGCAATCGGATCGATCGGCTCTACTTCGCCTTTGAAACGCGGCAAGCCGCGGGCATCGAGCAGGGTCAGCGCGGGCTGGCCGAGACGTTGCTGGAGCTGTTCGGCGCTCAAGATCAGCGCGTTGTCCGGCGACCCCGTGAAGGTGCCACGCTCAATCTGCGGCGCATCAAGACTCAGGGGCAAACCGGCCGCGTGCCAGGCCTTGAGCCCGCCATCCAGAATGAACACGCCGTCACGTTTGCCCAGCCAGGCCAGCAACCACCAGGCCCGCGCCGCGTAGGCACCCGGACCGTCGTCGTACAAAATCACATCGCTGTCGGCGTTGACGCCCCAGGCTTGCAGACGTTCGATCAAGTCTTCAGGTTCAGGCAACGGATGGCGCCCGGTCACACCCTTGATTACTGTCCCGCTCAAATCACGCTCAAGATCGGCAAAGCTCGACCCGGCAATATGCCCTTCGGCATAGCTGCGCTGACCGTAATCCGGGTCTTCGAGGGCAAAACGACAATCCAGAATCACCAGCCCCGGCTGCTCCTTTTTCAGGTCCAACGCTTGCGGGCTGATCAGTTGCGCAATGGCCATGACGGGCTCCTGTGATTGGGCGATGTTTGATCCTACTGCACTTTCTATCCCACTTCTTCCAGCGCTTTGGCCAGCGGCACGTAAAACTCCTCGAACAGCGCATTCACTGCGTCGCGGGACTGATCCGTGACAAAACCGGCCTCCAGCACCAGCACCTGATACACGCCACGTTTAATGGCCTGTTCACTCAGGTGATTGGAATTTTCACGGGTGGTGCACAGAAAACGCACCCAGGACGTCAGGATGATCCAGGCGTTTAGCGTCAGGGATTCGATCTGAACCTTGTCCATTTGCAGGATGCCGGCCTCGACGAAGCCCGCGTAGATGTGCGTGCCATGGATCAGACAGCGTTGGGAAAAGCGCCGATAACGGGCGGCCAGCTCCGGATCACTGTCGAGCAGGTGCTCCAGATCGCGGTGCAAAAACCGGTAGCGCCACATGGCGGCCAGCAGTTCCTGAAGGTAGAAGCGCTTGTCTTCGACCGTGGCGGCACGCCCCTGGGGCGGGCGCAGGAAGCTGTCCACCAGGTTTTCGTACTCACTGAACAGCACGGCGATGATCGCCTGCTTGTTGGGGAAGTGGTAGTACAGGTTGCCCGGGGAAATTTCCATATGGGCAGCAATGTGGTTGGTGCTGATGCTGCGCTCACCCTGCTGATTGAACAGCTCCAGGCTGTTCTGCACGATGCGCTCGCTGGTTTTGATCCGAGGGGCCATGGCTTGGGCTTTAATTCAAAGTGCGTTGACCGGCATCTTACGACCTATCCGCGGGTGGATAAAACAAAGCTGCGCCAGGATGTCATTTGACTTTATAGAGCATAGACTCTAAAACGTCCCTCATTACAATAAATCCGGAGCCGACCATGACTGCTGACATCGCCTACCTGCAAAACCTTCAGCAGCCCCTGGAAGAGCTCCAGACCCTGTTCGACGCTCAACGCGCGGCGTATGCCGCCAACCCGATGCCGCCCGCCGCCCAGCGCCAGCAATGGCTAAAAGCCCTGCGCGATCTGTTGAGCAATGAGCGCCAGGCTCTGATCGATGCCATCAGCCAGGATTTCAGCCATCGCAGCGCCGATGAAACCCTGCTCGCCGAACTGATGCCCAGCCTGCACGGCATTCACTACGCCAGTCAGCACCTCAAAGGCTGGATGAAGGCGTCGAAGCGCAAGGTCGGAGTTGCCTTTCAACCCGCAGCGGCCAAAGTCATTTATCAACCGTTGGGTGTGGTCGGGGTGATCGTGCCGTGGAACTACCCGCTGTATCTGGCCATCGGCCCGTTGGTAGGCGCGTTGTCGGCAGGCAATCGGGTGATGCTCAAGCTCAGCGAATCGACCCCCGTCACCGGTTTGTTGCTCAAGGAACTGCTGGGCCGAATCTTCCCGCAAGACCTGGTCTGCGTGGTACTGGGCGAAGCTGATTTCGGTGTGGCGTTCTCCAGATTGCGTTTCGATCACCTGCTGTTCACCGGCGCCACCAGCATCGGCAAACACGTGATGCGTGCGGCGGCCGAGAACCTGACCCCGGTGACCCTCGAACTCGGCGGCAAATCCCCCGCCATCGTGTCGCGCGACGTGCCACTCAAGGACGCCGCCGAACGCATCGCCTTCGGCAAGACACTCAATGCCGGGCAGACCTGCGTGGCCCCGGACTATGTGCTGGTGCCGGAAGATCGCGTCGGCGCTTTCGTCGAAGCCTATCGTCAGGCGGTTCGCGGGTTTTATCCGACCTTGACCGACAACCCGGACTACACCGCGATCATCAATGACCGGCAATTGGCGCGCCTCAACGGCTACATCAGCGACGCCACCAGCAAGGGCGCGCTGCTGATTCCGTTGTTCGACAAGGGCCAGGGACGCCGCATGAGTCACAGCCTGCTGCTCAACGTCAGCAACGACATGATGGTGATGCAGGACGAAATCTTTGGCCCGCTGTTGCCGATCGTTCCCTACAAGGATCTGGATCAGGCCTTTGCCTATATCAATGAACGACCCCGGCCGCTGGCCCTTTATTACTTTGGCTACGACAAGCGTGAGCAACACCGCGTACTTCACGAAACCCATTCCGGCGGCGTGTGCCTGAACGACACCCTGCTGCACGTCGCTCAGGACGATATGCCATTCGGCGGGATCGGTGCCTCGGGCATGGGCCATTACCACGGCCACGAAGGTTTTCTGACGTTCAGCAAAGCCAAAGGCGTGCTGATCAAACAGCGGTTCAATGCGGCGAAATTGATCTATCCGCCGTACGGAAAATCCATTCAGAAGCTGATTCAGAAGCTGTTTATCCGCTAACGACCATCCCCTTCGGGTAATAACAAGAATGAGCCCAAGCCTGTCCGATACACCCGCGTTGTCACGGCGCGGCTTGCTTAAATTCAGCCTGGGCGCCAGCGCTTTTCTCGCCACCGCCGGTTTGGGAGCGAGCCTCAGCGGCTGCTCATCGAGCCTGCCGGCCAGCGGTTTCGCGATTCTGCGCAGCGGTGACTTACTGTTTCTGCGAGCACTGATTCCGGTGATGCTCGACGGCGCTGTGGCCGTCGAGAAAATGCCGGCGGCCGTCGGTGAAACCCTGCACTGCCTGGATAACGGTCTGAATCATCTGTCGCCGGAAATGCTCAAGCTGACCCGGCAGTTATTTGATGTGCTGGGAATGGCCGTGACTCGCGGCCCCCTGACCGGGATCTGGGGCAGTTGGGAAAACGCCAGTGCTGACGAGATTCGGCACTTTTTGGATCGCTGGGAAAACAGCTGGTTAAGTTTGCTGCGCATGGGCCACAGCTCGCTGCAGCAGCTGGTGATGATGGCGTGGTACAGCCGGGCGGAGTCGTGGGCGCATTGCGGGTATCCCGGGCCACCAACAGTTTAAAACCGAGTCGACCCATTCGCGAGCAGGCTCGCTCCCACAGGGGGCTCGCGATCCATGTGGGAGCGAGCCTGCTCGCGAAGGCGTCAGCCGCCTCACCAATGCGTCCAAACCATAACAACAAGAGAACCTGAAGATGCCCGTACCCGATCCGTTCCGCGAAGGCCTGGCCCGTGGCTGGAAAACCTATAACGGTTCACAACTGACCCAGGACCTGACCGTCGAAGTGGACGTGGCGATTATCGGCAGCGGCGCAGGCGGTGGCACCACCGCAGAAATCCTCAGCGCAGCGGGCTACAAGGTATTGCTGATCGAGGAAGGCCCGCTCAAGACCAGCAGCGACTTCAAGATGCTCGAAGACCAGGCCTACACCAACCTCTATCAGGAAGGTATCGGCCGCATGAGTAAGGACGGCGCGATCACCATCCTTCAGGGCCGGGCGGTGGGCGGCACCACGCTGATCAACTGGACCTCCAGTTTTCGCACGCCGGACCTGACCCTCGACCACTGGGCTAAGGAACACGGCGTCAAAGGCCATACTCCAGCCGAGATGGCGCCGTGGTTCGAGACAATGGAACAACGCCTGGGCGTCGCCCCCTGGATGATCCCGCCCAACGCCAACAACGACGTGATCCGCAAAGGCTGCGAAAAACTCGGCTACGCCTGGCATGTGATCCCGCGCAACGTGCGTGGCTGTTGGAACCTGGGCTACTGCGGCATGGGTTGCCCGACCAACGCCAAGCAATCGATGCTGGTCACGACCATCCCGGCGACCCTGGAAAAAGGTGGGGAGTTGCTCTATCTGGCTCGCGCCGAAAAGCTCTTGATCAGCGGCGACAAGGTCACTGGCTTGCATTGCGTAGCGATGGACGACCGCTGCGTCGCACCTACCGGACACACGATCACGGTCAAGGCCCGGCATTACGTGCTAGCCGGCGGCGGGATCAACAGCCCGGCGCTGCTCATGCGCTCCGAGGCACCGGATCCGCACAAACGGCTGGGTAAACGGACTTTTCTACACCTGGTAAACATGTCGGCTGGGCTGTTCGACGAGGTGATCAACCCGTTTTATGGCGCACCACAGTCGATCTATTCCGACCATTTCCAATGGCAGGACGGCACCACCGGGAAAATGTCTTACAAACTCGAAGTGCCGCCGCTGCACCCGGCACTGGCCACGACCCTGCTCGGCGGTTTCGGCAAGGAAAACGCCCAACACATGGAAAACCTGCCCCACACCCACGCCATGTTGGCGTTGCTGCGGGACGGCTTTCACCCGGACAGCCCCGGCGGCAGCGTCGAGTTGCGCGGTGACGGCACGCCGGTGCTCGACTATCAGGTTTCACCTTATGCCTGGGACGGATTGCGTCGGGCGTTCCACAGCATGGCCGAGATCCAGTTCGCGGGCGGTGCCAATGCGGTAATGCCAATGCACACCGACGCTCGCTACGTGAAAACCCTCGCCGAAGCGCGCACGCTGATCGACAGCCTGAGCCTTGAGCTGTATCGCACACGCCTGGGCAGCGCCCATGTGATGGGCGGTTGTGCCATGGGTGAAGACCCGAAAAACGCAGTGACCGACAGCCTCGGCCGGCATCATCAGTTAGGCAACCTGTCAATTCATGATGGCTCGCTGTTCCCCACCAGCATTGGCGCAAACCCGCAATTGTCGGTCTACGGGCTGACAGCGCAGTTGGCAACTTCTTTGGCCGAACGTTTGAAAAACCCATGAAAATGGAGAATATTCCAATCGTCTATAGTGCTTTCTTACACAAAAGGCGACTTGGCCGACCGGGAAGGCTGCGATACCATCCGACTCCCCAACGGACTCCCGCCAGGACGACGCGATGAACCGAGTGTTGTACCCAGGTACCTTCGACCCTATTACCAAGGGCCATGGCGATCTGGTCGAACGCGCCGCGCGCCTGTTCGATCATGTGATCATCGCCGTCGCCGCCAGCCCGAAGAAAAACCCGTTGTTTCCCCTGGAACAGCGTGTGGCGCTGGCCCGCGAGGTCACTAAACATCTGCCCAACGTTGAAGTCGTCGGCTTCTCGACGTTGCTGGCGCATTTCGCCAAAGAGAAGAACGCCAACGTGTTCCTGCGTGGTTTGCGTGCGGTGTCGGACTTCGAATACGAATTCCAGCTGGCCAACATGAACCGTCAGTTGGCGCCAGATGTGGAAAGTCTGTTTCTCACCCCGTCCGAGCGTTATTCGTACATTTCCTCGACGCTGGTCCGTGAAATCGCAGCCCTGGGTGGCGATATCACCAAGTTCGTCCACCCTGCGGTGGCGGACGCCCTGAACGAACGCTTCAAGAAGTAGCAACCGCTCAAGCGGCGCCCGCGTGCACTGCGGGCGCCAATGCGGCACAATTGTGCGCATTGGTTTATTGCGCCCGGGCCTTCCGCCCTGGCTGGAGTTAGCATGTCCCTGATCATCACCGACGACTGCATCAACTGCGACGTCTGCGAACCCGAGTGCCCGAACGCCGCCATCTCCCAGGGCGAAGAGATCTACGTGATCGACCCGAACCTGTGCACCCAGTGCGTCGGCCACTACGACGAACCTCAGTGCCAGCAAGTGTGCCCGGTGGATTGCATTCCGCTGGACGAGGCGCATCCGGAGACTGAAGAGCAGTTGATGGAGAAGTACCGGATCATTACCGGTAAGGCTTGAGTCATTTGGCGCCTGTGAGGGCGCCTTCGCGGGCAAGCCTCGCTCCTACAGGATCTTGCACAAGATTCGCGTATCACCTGTAGGAGCGAGGCTTGCCCGCGAAGCGCTTAAGGCTTCACTCCCGCTGCTCAAACCCTTCTCCGATACACCCCAAGCACCGCACAAACGCCGCTTTCGCCGGGTCGACCACCAACGCCTGCCCCGCATCGCCGACGCCGCCACCCAATGCGGTAAACGGCAACGACACCACAAACACTCCTGCACCAATCACCGTCGCCACGACCAGCAAAGGTCGGGCAATCAGCATATCGCCGATCATGGCGTACGCCGGGGGATTCTGGATGGTGTAACGCGGGTCGCCGCTGCCCGTGTTTGCTGCCAACGCTGGCGCACCGACGCTCAGCAGCAAAACGACGACAACGGTTCGAAACAGGTTCATGGCGCGGTCCTTGGGCTAGGCAGTCAGAACACTGACTATAGACCCTGGGCGTATCAGCTCTGACAACGCGGGCAAAAGACGCTGGCGCGCTGCCCCAGCTTCACTTCCCGCAACTCCGTGCCGCAGATCTTGCAGGGTGCACCGCCACGGCCATACACGAACAGTTCCTGCTGGAAATAACCCGGCTGACCGTCACCGCCGATAAAGTCTCGCAATGTGGTGCCGCCGCGCTCGATAGCGGCCGCCAGGATGCGTTTGATCTCGATCGCCAGTTTCAGATAACGCCCCCGAGAGATGCTCTTGGCCTCACGACGCGGGTCGATACCGGCCGCGAACAATGCTTCGGTTGCGTAGATATTGCCCACGCCCACCACCACCGCGTTGTCCATGATGAACGGTTTGACCGCCATGGATCGCCCGCGGGACTGCTGGAACAAGCGCTCGCCGTCAAACAGGTCGGTCAACGGCTCCGGCCCGAGGCGAATCAGCAACTCGTGGTTGAGCGGATCGAGACTCCAGAGCATCGCGCCAAACCGTCGCGGGTCGGTGTAACGCAGGGCCAGACCGGATTCCAGTTCGATGTCCACATGCTCATGCTTGGCCACCGGCGTGCCGACTTCCACCAGACGCAGATTTCCCGACATCCCCAAATGGCTGATCAGCGTGCCGACTTCGGCATTGATCAGCAGGTACTTCGCGCGTCGCTCCACCAGCACGATGCGCTGGCCAGACAGTCGCACATCCAGGTCTTCGGGAATCGGCCAGCGCAAGCGCCGCTCACGCACGATCACCCGGCTGACACGCTGGCCTTCCAGGTGTGGCGCAATTCCGCGGCGAGTGGTTTCGACTTCAGGCAGTTCCGGCATGGTGCTCTCGAATCAGGCTGTGCAACGCTCAGCGGTGAGCGCCAAGGTCACGAATCGTTTGTTTGAGGGTCTCGAAGTCGTAGTCCGAGAGCCCGACATAATCGAGAACCAGCGGTGCGATGCTGTTCCACTCGTGGTCATCACGCTGGTTGCCCAGCACCCGGAAGGACGCACAAATGTGCTCGGCCATTTTCAGGATCGCCAGCAGGTTTTTCACCTGACTGTTGCGCGACGACTCATCGCTGAAGATCGCCAATGCATTGTGGTGATTGGCGATGGCGGCGGTCACATGCTCCGGCAGGCGCCAGGATTTGGCGGTGTAATAACCCACCACCGCATGATTGGTATTGAACACCCGATTCTCGGTATCCACCACTCGGCATTCGGCGCTGGCGCTGGCATAGGCCTCTTCCAGAATGGTCATGTAGTTGGGGAAGCGCTGGAGCATCAGCGGCACGCCGCAGTCATGGAACAGGCCCAACGCGTACGCTTCATCGCCGGCCTGGGTGCCAATGCGCTTGGCCAGGGTCAGGCAAGTCATCGCCACGTCCTGAGCGGTATCCCAGAAACGATTCAAGGTAACAATGGTGTCGTCGTTCATCTCGCCCTTGATCGACTGCGCGTTGATCAGGTTGATGATCGAGCGGCTGCCCAGCAGATTCACCGCACGCTGAATCGAGGCGATCTTGTTGCTCAAGCCGTAATACGGCGAGTTGACGATTTTCAACAAGGCGCCAGAGAGGCCCGGGTCCTGGGAGATCAGCTTCGCGATCACCTCCAGATCCGGATCGGGCATGTACTGTTCCATCTGCAAATCCACCATGATTTGCGGTTGGGCCGGCACGCTGATGCCTTGCAGGGACTGTTGAATCTGTTCGGTAGTCAGCTCTTGGGACATAAGTACACACTCTGGGACAGGCGGCGATTCTAACCCTTATAAAGTTGGATCCGACACCTTGGCCGGTCCATCGTCTGAAGTTTCATCAAATGCCTTGCCCTTCCTCACCGCATGTCCATCCGCCAAACCGTGGCCGTGCGCAACACGCTATACTCCCGCTCTTTTTTCCGGAGCGACGTCATGTCCCTGCCTAGCCTGCGCCTCAAAGCCAACGCCGACCGTCGCCTGCGAAACGGCCATTTGTGGGTCTATAGCAACGAAATCGATGTAGCCGCTACTCCTTTGCACGGCTTCAAGGCCGGCGACCAGGCGATCCTCGAAGCAGCCAGCGGCAAGCCGCTGGGCATCGTTGCCATGAGCCCGAACAACCTGATCTGCGCCCGCCTCTTGTCGCGCGACATCAAGTTGCCGCTGGACAAGTCGCTGCTGGTGCATCGCCTGAACGTCGCGCTGTCCCTGCGCGATCGCCTGTTCGACAAGCCGTTCTATCGCCTGGTCTACGGCGATTCCGACCTGCTGCCAGGTCTGGTGGTCGACCGTTTCGGCGACATCCTGGTGGTACAGATCGCTTCGGCGACCATGGAAGCCCATAAAGAAGACGTGATCGCAGCGCTGACCCAAGTGATCAAGCCTAGCGGCATTCTGTTCAAGAACGACTCCGCTGCCCGTGATGCCGAAGGCCTCAACCGCTACGTCGAAACCGTGTTCGGCCTGGTGCCGGAGTGGGTTGCCCTGGAAGAGAACGGCGTGAAATTCGAAGCGCCCGTCATCCAGGGACAGAAAACCGGCTGGTTCTACGACCACCGCATGAACCGCGCGCGTCTGGCACCTTATGCCAAAGGCAAACGCGTGCTGGACCTGTACAGCTACATCGGTGGCTGGGGCGTGCAAGCGGCTGCGTTCGGCGCCAGTGAAGTGTTCTGCGTCGACGCGTCGGCCTTCGCCCTCGACGGCGTCGAGCGCAACGCCGCGCTGAACGGTTTCGCAGACAAGATGACCTGCATTGAAGGTGACGTGTTCGAAGCCCTGAAAGAGCTGAAAGCCAGCGAAGAGCGTTTCGACGTGATCGTTGCCGATCCTCCGGCGTTCATCAAACGCAAGAAAGACATGAAGAACGGTGAAGGTGCCTACCGTCGCCTGAACGAGCAAGCCATGCGTCTGCTCAGCAAAGACGGCATCCTGGTCAGCGCTTCGTGCTCGATGCACCTGCCGGAAGACGATCTGCAGAACATCCTGCTGACCAGCGCCCGTCACCTGGACCGCAACATCCAGATCCTGGAGCGCGGCGGTCAGGGCCCGGATCACCCGGTTCACCCAGCCATCGCCGAAACCCGCTACATCAAGAGCATCACCTGCCGTCTGCTGCCAAACAGCTGATTACGCTGGTTTGACGGGGAGCCAGCCGGCTCCCCGTTCTGTTATCTGTTATTGAATCCTCCAACTTCCTACTCCAGCGGTCTTAATGACTTGCAGGACGTTTCGCTTTGTCTTTTATTTTAGCGGACAGAACTTACAAGACTCATCCAACCCTCAGATCAATCCGACAAAATTACTGGAATATTCCTACCCAATCCCCCCTTGATAAGAACTCATTACAAACTATGATTAAGTCGTCACAAAGGAGTGACACTCACTATCAATTACAAGGAGTTCAAAACATGAAAGCAATTACTCTGGAAACCAACAAAATCGCTAACCTGGCTTTTCTGGTTGCGCCAAAAGCCCGCTAAGTAAATGAAACGCTGGGGAGTGCCGGCTACCCAGCGTTTTCTATGGCAAAGACCAGAGTGAGTCGCCAATCATGCAGATAAACCCTTATATATTCATACTTCCCCGCACGCCCGACCAAATAGTCTGGGATTACAAGAACCACAAACAGTTCGAATTGAATCTTGAATATTCAACCCGTCTCGCACACCTTATCGAAAACCCTGAAAAGTTTGATAACAACAACATAATAGACACGCAACTCCTGAACGCGGGAATACTCACAACCTCAATACAAGACACCCTTGAATGGGGCTGGGATGAACTGTCGAAGATATTTCATATCGGCACCAAGAACATTCCTTGTGAATATATCCCCCAAGATATTAATGAATGGTCGAGACACTATCTGAACCATTGCGCCGAAGTACTGGCCACTCCTGCCCCGGAGGCCAGACTCACAGAGCACCCGACAACCGAACGGATTGCATTGCCTCAACCTTCCTGCTTCCCGGTAAAAGCGCTTGTAAAGACGTTGATCGAGCGAAAGACCTGTCGCACCTTCACGGGTGAAAGAGTTTCCCTCGATGATGTGAGCACTCTTCTGTATTTGTCCCTTGGTTATCTGCGTGAGCGCGACAACGACATCGACGAAACCATCGCTGAAGGTCTTGGCGCCCGGCGCAGCAGTCCATCCGGTGGCGGGCTGAATGCCTGCGAAGGTTTTCTGCATGTTCAGAACGTCAGCGGCCTGAATCCCGGGCTCTACGCCTACCACCCCGACGAACATGCGTTGAGCTTCGTCAATCCGGTACCTGACTTGCCCTTGGGCCAGTTGTTGTGTGGGCAGCATTTCATCAACAACCTGCCAGTCGGCCTGTTCATCACCGCTCGCTTCGACAAACTGTGGTGGAAATATGAACACTCGCGGGCCTACCGAATGGCTTACGTCGAGGCAGGTCATATTTCCCAGACCTTTCAACTGGTGGCCACCGCACTTGGGTTAAGCACCTGGCTGACCGGTGCGTTGGCCGACGATCAGGTCGAAACGTTGCTGGGGATCGAGGACAGCGCCGAACAACCGTTGTTTTTTGTGGGCTGCGGCCAGAGTGACGGACAAGTGATGTGCAAGGAATTGAAAGCGCTGCTGCGCAACCGAGGCCCACAACAATGACCGAGCCCCGCACAGACGACCTGTCACTGCCCGACGCCTGGGCACAGCGCTTCACCCTCGGCGACTGGAACACCCGGGCCTCGGTACGAACCAGCGAGCACACCTATCAATTGCCATCAGATCTGGAACGGCAACTGGAAACACGACACTGGTTCCCGCCCGCCTTCCTGCCCTACCTGAATCACCCGGAAATCGATGCAGCCGGCAGTGCGATCACCCATCGTTTATCGGCCAACCATCTGGTGTATTTCCTCGACTACACCACCCAGCTCGAACATCGAATCGTCAACCGCTCCGTGGAAACCATCGTCCACGATGAGCTCGGTGTATCTATCCCCCGACGGATGAAAACAGCTGCCCTCCAGCTTTATACCGATGAGGGTTATCACGCTCTGTTCTCCAATAGTCTCGCCGAGCAGATAGCCGACCTTTACGGCATGAGCCAACGCCCGGTGATGCCGCACCGCATTACCCGACTGAACGCCCTGCTTGACCACGCGCCTGACAGGCATAAGGCGCTGGCCTGGTTTCTCGTCGGCTTCGTGTCCGAGACCATCATCGCCAGGGAACTGCTCGAGGTTTGCCGCAACGAGTTGGTGTCCAGCGTCCAGGAAATGCTCAGGGACCACCTCACCGACGAGGCCCGACACAGTCGTTATTTTTGCGAAGTGTTCCATTATCTGTGGCTGACCCTGAACAGCAGCCAACGCACGTTCGCGGCGAAGCTGCTGGTGGACATCATCCTGATGTTCTTTGAGGTCGATGAGCGATGGCTGAAGGAAAGCCTGAACAGCGTGGGCCTCAGGGAGAATTGCGTCGCAGAAATCCTCAGTGCCCTGACCAGCCCGCAAGCCTGCCTTCAGCGCGCCCGATCAGGTGCAGGCGCGACGCTACAGGCGATGGAAAAGGCAGGTTTTTTCGACCTGCCTTTTAACCAGCAGCTCTTCGCACAGGCAGGACTTGTCGATGGATGAAGGAATATCTGCGGTCAGTGTCAAACACCGCCGCTCTGCGATCACCCTGTTAATGACCATGGTGATGCTCGGGGTCTTCCCTCTGGATGTTCTGCTGCCATCGTTCCCGGCGCTGGCCGAACACTTCCGGACCACGCCAGGCGACATCGCGTTTTCCATCAGCCTGTTTGCCATCGGGATCGCACTTTCCCAACTACTGGTCGGGCCGCTCTCGGATGTCATCGGGCGCAAAAGTCTGCTGCTGGCGGGAATGGCGGTCTCGATTGTCGGTGCGACTGGTTGCGTGCTGTCCACCGACTACGCCTGGTTCCTGATGTTCCGGGTGGTGCAAGCCATCGGCTGCGGTTGCTTCGTGCTCTCGCAGGCGCTGGTCCAGGACCTGTTCGACGGCAAGGAGCGGGATCAACTGCGGATTCTGATGGTCACCGCCAGCGGGATCTTCATTTCCGTCTCGCCACTGGCTGGCACCCTGTTGCAACAGGCACTGGACTGGCCCGCAAGCTTCATTGTCTTTATTGCCATCGCCGCCGCCGTGTTCCTTAAGGCCTGCTTCTTTCTTGAAAACCGGCACACTGCCACAACCCAGCGCCGAAGTATTCTTCAGTCCTACCGGCGTGTCTGTCGCGATGCGGGTTTCCTCGGCTATTGGCTGATCGCCGCAATCGCCTTCACCTGCCACTTTTCCTTCATTGTCATCTCGCCCCTGATCTTCATGGAGCAGTTGCAGCTTTCGGCCTACGAGTTTTCCCTGACACTGCTGCTGTATGGCGTGGCCTACATCATCGGCGGCATTCTCGCTCGAGTCCTCGCTGGGCGAATCGCCCCCAATACACAGATCATCGTCGGTCTAAGCCTGATCTTCTTTTCGGGGCTGGTAATGCTCATGCTCTCAAACGCGATGGGGCTGTCGACCCTGACGGTGCTGATCCCGATGATCATCTGCACCGCCGGCACCACCATCGCTCGCCCTATCGCCACCTCGAAGGCGATGGAGGTTTTTCCGGACATGGCCGGTACCTCGGCGTCCGCCGGGAACACGCTGGTATTCATCTTCGGTGGCCTGATCAGCGCCCTGATCAACCTGAGTCCCTTCGAACTGCAACTGACGCTGGCCCTCAGCTTCATCGCCTTGAGCAGCGTCGGGCTGGTCATGATCTGTCACATCCGCCTGCGCAATCCGGCCTTGCGCGAAGCCTGAGACAGTGGGTGCGGTGTCATTGCTCCTCAGGTTCGGGGACCAGCGAGAGCGTACCTAGTTGAACGTTCTTGAAGCGCGGCTCGATGAGTTTGACCTCTCCCGCACGCAGCTGGTCAAGGTTTTGCGGCGTGACATTCGCGCCCTGGAGCACGGTGACATATTGCCACTCACCGTCGGCGGCGCGTTTATAGAGGAACGCCCTGTGATCCCACGGCTGCTGATTGAATTGCACCACTTCGGCTTGGCCATCGCCATCCAGGTCGGCCGCCCACATCACGCACCCCGCATCCTGGCACTGACGTTTTTTGCTGTTGAGGCTGACAAACTGCTCGCTGCCGTCCACCTTCGGCCCCACCCATTCAATGTTCACGGGTGTCGACTCCGTCGGCGGGTACGTAAAGGTGGTTTCACCGGGCGTTTGTTTCATCTGGATGCGCAGCACCTCTCGCGAGGGCGCATCGAGAATTTCATTGCGTTCAAGCCGCTCGGACAACGCCTCGAATTGCTGCCGTCCAGACACGCCGAGCCCGTTGCGCAAGTAGTTGGAATCGAACGTCAACACCGACGTGCGGCCATCGAGCAAACGTCGCACCTGATCCCGTGCGCTGAACGATTGCGCATTGAGCCAAGGTGTATTGATCAGCACCAACACCACGCACACTGCCAGGGCAAGGGCCGGGTTACTGCGCCGCAGACTGTCCAGCCATGGGGTCTTGCGTTGCGCCACGGCCCACGCCGCGGCCAGGCTATACGCCGCGATGACCGCGACCAGCAACAGGCTGACAAACCGCCGGGGCGACAGGCCGTACTGCTCAACACGCAGCCAGCTTGAGTACCCGGCCACCACCATCAGCACCGGCAAGCAAAGCAAACCCGCCTCGACACAACGCATCAGCCACACCGGATAAGGCTGAGCCTGACGCCCATCCTGAAACACCCCCATGAGCAAAAACAGATACGTCCCCACCAGACACAACAATATCGGGGTCGAGTAGCCGGTGGCCCAGATCTGTTGCAGGCCGGTAAAGGGGAGCGTCACGGTAAACAGAACGGTAATGAGCGTGATCAGCGGCAACAGAAAATGACACGCCGCCAGGAAGACGCCCCGCAGCATGCCGATGACTTTTTCGTTGTTCAGCCCCAGGCGCATGGTCAGGGAAAACACCACCGGCCCACTCAGGCAAATAAACAGCGGGGAACCGAATAGCTCGGCAAAGAACCCGATGCCCAGCATGACAAACAGCATGCTCCAGAGCAGAAGCAGCAAACCGAATACACCGGTCAGCGTCAGAGCAAAAAACACCACGAACACATGGCTCCAGGCGTACTGGAACAGATCGTCGTAGCGCCAGTTGCGGCCTTCGCCGGAAGGCCAACTGGCCAGAAACGCACACACCACGTAACACAGCGGCACGCTGGTCAACAGCCAAGTGTTCGTCAGCCAGCGATTGCCATACTCCATCCCGGACACCAGGACCCAGCTGCTGATTGACATCGTCAACACGCAAAACACCACCGTCAGCGCCAGAACCCGCGTGTTTCTGAGCTTAGGGCCGAGCAATTGCAGAAACAGGCCACCCACCAACACCAGCGTCAAGCTTGCCGCCAGCACCCCCGCGCCAAAAGTCTTGAGTGTTTCGAACTGCCAGAACACTAACCCTTGGCACAGGCCGGTCAGCAGGTAAAACCACAACGAACGATTCAACAGCGACATTCCAATTCCTTTTGGTGGGGTTGCGCGAGGCCGGGCAGTTTAGCCAAGCGTCCCGTGCGGTGATATCCCCACAAAGCGATTGCTCACCTACCGATGGTCATCCCACACGTTCCGTCAGCGCTGGATCCCCATTTTCCGGCATTCCCTCCTGACGCCAGCCGTGTAGAATCGCGACATTCATCGCCAGTCATCCCCCGGCGGGTTTATGAGCTCAAGCTGAAGCGCGCGGCGATCCCGCAAAGTTATCGGCAACTTCCGGACACACGGCCATTTCTGAGTGTTCCAGACGTCAATAGAAGCTCACTTCCCTTTTGATACCTGATTAGCCGCCCGGAGTGCTTCATGCCTGATTACCGCTCGAAAACATCCACCCATGGCCGCAACATGGCCGGCGCCCGCGCACTGTGGCGCGCCACGGGGATGAAAGATGACGACTTCAAAAAGCCGATCATCGCCATTGCCAACTCCTTCACCCAGTTCGTACCGGGCCACGTCCACCTCAAGGACCTGGGCCAACTGGTCGCCCGCGAAATCGAACGCGCCGGCGGTGTAGCCAAAGAATTCAACACCATCGCCGTGGATGACGGCATCGCCATGGGCCACGACGGCATGCTGTATTCGCTGCCGAGCCGCGAGATCATCGCCGACTCCGTCGAGTACATGGTCAACGCCCACTGCGCCGACGCCATCGTCTGCATCTCCAACTGCGACAAGATCACCCCTGGCATGCTGATGGCTGCTTTGCGCCTGAACATCCCGGTGATCTTCGTTTCCGGCGGTCCGATGGAAGCCGGCAAGACCAAACTGGCCAGCCACGGTCTCGACCTCGTCGACGCCATGGTGATCGCCGCCGACTCCAGCGCTTCTGACGAGAAAGTCGCTGAGTACGAGCGCAGCGCCTGCCCGACCTGCGGCTCGTGCTCCGGCATGTTCACCGCCAACTCGATGAACTGCCTGGTTGAAGCCCTGGGTCTGGCATTGCCGGGCAACGGTTCGACCCTGGCCACCCACAGCGACCGCGAACAGCTGTTCCTGCAGGCCGGCCGCACCATCGTCGAGCTGTGCAAGCGTTACTACGGCGACAACGATGAGTCGGTATTGCCGCGCAACATCGCCAACTTCAAGGCATTCGAAAACGCCATGACGCTGGACATCGCGATGGGCGGTTCCACCAACACCATCCTGCACTTGCTGGCCGCGGCCCAGGAAGCCGAGATCGATTTCGACCTGCGCGACATCGACCGTCTCTCCCGTCACGTGCCGCAACTGTGCAAGGTCGCGCCGAACATCCAGAAGTACCACATGGAAGACGTGCACCGCGCCGGCGGGATCTTCAGCATCCTCGGCTCGCTGGCCCGTGGCGGTCTGCTGCACACCGACCTGCCGACCGTGCACAGCAACACACTGGCTGAAGGCATCGCCAAGTGGGACATCACCCAGACCAACGACGAAGCGGTGCATCACTTCTTCAAGGCCGGTCCTGGGGGCATCCCGACGCAAACCGCGTTCAGCCAGTCGACCCGCTGGGAAACCCTGGACGACGACCGTGAAAACGGCTGCATCCGTAGCGTCGAACACGCGTACTCGAAAGAAGGCGGCCTGGCCGTTCTGTACGGCAACATTGCACTGAACGGCTGCGTGGTGAAAACCGCCGGTGTCGACGAGTCGATTCATGTCTTCGAAGGCAACGCGAAGATCTTCGAAAGCCAGGACAGCGCCGTACGCGGCATTCTCGCGGACGAAGTGAAAGCCGGTGACATCGTGATCATTCGTTACGAAGGCCCGAAAGGCGGCCCGGGCATGCAGGAAATGCTGTACCCGACGTCGTACCTGAAATCCAAAGGCCTGGGCAAAGCTTGCGCCCTGCTCACCGATGGCCGTTTCTCCGGCGGCACCTCGGGCCTGTCCATCGGCCACGCTTCGCCAGAAGCGGCGGCGGGCGGCGCGATTGGTCTGGTACAGGATGGCGACAAAGTGCTGATCGACATTCCGAACCGCTCGATCAACCTGTTGATCAGCGACGAAGAAATGGCCGGCCGTCGTGCCGAGCAGGATCAGAAAGGCTGGAAGCCTGTGGAAAAACGTCCACGCAAGGTGACCACCGCACTGAAGGCCTACGCCCTGTTGGCAACCAGCGCCGACAAGGGTGCCGTGCGTAACAAGGCAATGCTCGACGGGCTGTAAGGCTTAACCGTCGAACAAAAAAATGCCCCGCCAAGTGCGGGGCATTTTTTTGCGGCCAACTCGGTCAAGTGTGGGAGCGAGCCTGCTCGCGAAGGCGGTGTGTCACGCAGCATTGATGTTGAATGGCCCGACGCTTTCGCGAGCAGGCTCACTCCCACATTTGGATTTTTGGTGCTTACTGGATTTCTTCTGGCTTCACAATCACCCAGTTCTTGTCCGCCGTAACCTGCAACCCTTCCTTGGCCTGAGCCGCGGCGTGCTTGGCCATCATGCCGTTAATCTGGGTCATGTATTTGTCTTTGCGGTTGACCCACAAGTGGATGCCGCCCTTGGCCACGTCGACATCGTGGAACAGCATGTAACCGTCGCTGGTCGGCGTATCGCCGCCAACCAGTACTGGTTTTTTCCACTCGTCGATGTAGGTCAGGATCGCGGAGTGCTTGCCGGCCATCCAGGTCGCCGGAGTCCAAAGGTACGGGGTCAGTTCGAGGCCGAGGTTAGCCTTTTCGTCATACTTGCCCGCGGTGATCTGCTTGCGCGCCGTGGTCAGCTCGCCGGTCTTCGGATCCTTGAGCAACAAGCTCACGCCGATCACGTTTTGCGGTTTCACGTTGTAGCCGTACTTCGGATCGGCGGCGACCATGCGCACCAGTTCTTCGGAGGCGGCGGTCATCACGTAGACCTCGATGCCGTTCTCCATCAGCTTGTTGTACAGCTCTTTCTGACCAGTGAAGATTTTCGGCGGATTGACGTCGAGGTTCTTGACCACGTCGCCTTCGTAGTAAGTCGCCGGAACCGGTTTACCGGACGCCATCAACTCATCGACGTAGCCTTTGAGAACACTTGCGCGACCCATGGATAGCAGACCATATCGTCGAGTTCGCAGAGGCGATAGTAGTAACTGAACAGACTTTCCTTGTGGTCGGCGGTGTCTTTGAACGGCATCAGTTTCAGGGAGGGGTCGAGTTTCTCGCGGGTGATCAGGCCCTTGTTTTCCATGAACGGCAGCAACGACTCTTCGAGGTCGTAGCGGTAACTGGTGTTGTCCATGTCGAACACCGCGTAGTTACCTTTGTTGGCGTTGGCGGCAATCATTGCGTCCAGCGCCTTGGCCTGATCGGCTGGCCAATGCTTCAAATCCGTAGCGAAGGCTTGGCCGGCGAGGCCCAAGCAGAGTGCAGCGACCAGAAATTTCGGTGCGAGCTTCATCGGCATGCTTTCCTTATTAAAAGACCCTGAATTAAAGACATCGAAGCTAACAAATAAGTGTGACAGCCCTCGTCTGCCCGCGACCGCCTGCGTCCCTATTGCGCCAGCTGCATCTCTGTCAGCGACACTCGCTTATTCCAAAAACGACAGCATCCAGATGTTTTTGATATTAATTCATTAGATATCAAGCTGTTAGGCTTGCCGGTTCGCGGCTGCCCCGGAAGGTAGCTGGCACAAGTCTTTATCGGAGTTCCAATGAATCTGCCGCTGATCCTCAATCTGCTGGTGTTCCTCGCCCTGCTCTTTGGCCTGGCGCAAACCCGTCACACCACATGGAGCCTGGCGAAAAAAGTCCTGCTCGCGTTGGTGCTGGGCGTGGTCTTCGGTGTGGCTCTGCACACCGTTTACGGTGCCGGCAACCCGGTACTGAAAGCCTCGATCGGCTGGTTCGATCTGGTAGGCAACGGTTACGTGCAGTTGCTGCAAATGATCGTGATCCCGCTGGTGTTCGCCTCGATCCTCAGTGCCGTGGCCCGTCTGCACAACGCCTCGTCGCTGGGCAAGATCAGCTTCCTGACCATCGGCACGCTGTTGTTTACCACGGCCCTCGCGGCGCTGATCGGTATCGGTTTGACCAACCTGTTTGGTTTGACCGCCGAAGGCCTGGTGGCCGGCACTCAGGAAATGGCCCGTCTGCAAACCATCCAGACCGACTACGCGGGCAAGGTTGCCGACCTGAATGTGCCGCAGCTGTTGCTGTCGTTCATTCCGCAAAACCCGTTCGCCGACCTCGCTCGCGCGAAGCCGACCTCGATCATCAGCGTGGTGATTTTTGCTGCGTTCCTTGGCGTCGCAGCGCTGCAACTGCTGAAAGATGACGTCGAAAAAGGTCAGAAAGTGATCAACGCCATCGACACCCTGCAAGCCTGGGTGATGCGTCTGGTGCGTCTGGTGATGAAGCTGACCCCGTACGGTGTATTGGCTCTGATGACCAAAGTGGTCGCCGGCTCCAACCTGCAGGACATCATCAAACTTGGCAGTTTCGTGGTGGTTTCCTACATCGGACTGGGCCTGATGTTCGTGGTCCATGGCTTGCTGGTGTCGGCCGCCGGGATCAATCCGCTGCGCTTTTTCCGCAAGATCTGGCCGGTGCTGACGTTTGCTTTCACCAGCCGCTCCAGCGCCGCGACCATTCCGCTGAGCATCGAAGCCCAGACCAGCCGTTTGGGTATTCCACAATCCATCGCCAGTTTCGCCGCCTCGTTCGGCGCGACCATTGGCCAGAATGGTTGTGCCGGTCTGTACCCGGCGATGTTGGCGGTGATGGTTGCGCCAACCGTGGGCATCAACCCGCTGGACCCGCTGTGGATCGCGACGCTGGTGGCGATTGTGACGCTGAGCTCGGCCGGTGTGGCCGGCGTGGGCGGTGGCGCGACGTTTGCCGCGTTGATCGTGCTGCCCGCGATGGGCTTGCCGGTGTCACTGGTGGCGTTGCTGATTTCGGTTGAGCCGCTGATTGACATGGGCCGTACGGCGTTGAACGTCAGCGGTTCGATAACGGCCGGTGCGATTACCAGCCAGATCATGCAGCAGACCGATAAAGAACTGCTACATGCGGATGAGCATTCGGAGTTGGCTCACGCTTAAGTAGCGCCTGATAGTCCGCCTTCGCGAGCAAGCCCGCTCCCACAGTTGATCTTCGGTGTTCATAAGTTCTATGTACACCGCAGGACCAATGTGGGAGCAACTGTCTTGATGATCTTTATTCTGAAGGCATATTGATAGACAGCTGAATTCCCACAGCTTTACGCCATGCGATGCCCTACAGGAACACCGCGACCCGTTTAGGCCAAGGGTTCTTTCCACTCGGTTCGGTCTCGGATCATGGCGTTCAGCCGTATCAACAACACACGCATACAGGCGATGAGCGCTACTTTTGCGCATTTACCCTTATGACGCAGTGCGTCATACCGCGCTTTGAACTCAGGCTGTCGCTGAATCACCACCCAGCACGCCATGTACATTGCCCGACGCGCAGCAAACCTGCCGCCGCTAATGTGGCGGGGGCCTTCATGCTTGCCACTGTCGTCGTTGTAGGGGGCTATGCCTGCCAGCGCTGCAATCTCGTGCCGTCCAACCTCGCCCAGCTCGGGTAAGTAGGCCATCAAGCTGGCTGCCGTCACGAGCCCTATACCCTTGACCGAGCACAAACGGGCCGTTTTATCACTGTCCAGGTCTTTAGCAGTTTGACGGATCAGCTTTTCTATCGACTTTATGGCTTGGCATAAATAGTCGATATGACTTCGCAGACAGGGTTTTACCGTGTCAGCAGAGGCTGTTTTAAGGCGCCGTATATCGTCGCCTTGCTGCTGAACAAAATTTTCGCGCTGCTGTACCAGCGCACGCAAATTGTCCTGTTCAGGGCTGGTGATTCGGTTGCTTGGCGACTTTATGACTTCGGCAAACTGCGCGAGCAGCCGCGCATCTATCGGGTCGGTTTTAGCGCGCTGCCCCATGGCCTTGGCAAAATCCCTGGCTCGGCGAGGGTTGATCCGCAAGACTTCGAAGCCGGCAGCCTGAAGCGCTTTCATGACCTCTCGCTCATAGCCGCCGGTGGCTTCCAGCAATACGCGGCTGACCTGATAGCGCTTTAACCAGTCAATCAGCGCAAGGAAATCACTGGCGGTATTGAGGTGACTCGCGCCAACGTCTTGCGGGTTAATCCGAACTTCAAGGGTATCTTTGGAAACATCGATGCCTGCGCAGGAAAACATAGCCGATCCCTCTTACACTCAAAGGTGAGAGCGCTCTGGCTGGGCACCACGCTTGTAATGTTCGAGGTCGGCTCGTTCAACTGTTCGGGCTCAATAACCAGAGCGGAGAGGTGAATGGCAGCATGGGCTCCCACACGTGCTTTAAGCACTCCGGGCATTCAGCTTGCCACTCACCGCTCTCACCCTCAGTCTAATTCCTGCCCAAGACACAAGCGGGCTTGCTCGCGAAGCTTTTAAGACTTTTCCCACACTTCGAAGTTGTACGCCGGCTTGTCATCCACAGCCGGATTCTCGGTGTTCGACACCAGTTTCCACTCTTTCAAATCAAACTCCGGAAACCACGCATCCCCTTCCGGGCTCAGCGCCACGCGCGTCAAATACAACCGATCAGCCCGAGCCATCCCCTGCGCATACAATTGCGCGCCGCCAATCAGCATCAGCTCATCGACACCCTGTTCCCGAGCCCACTCTTCAGCGCGAACCACTGCAGCCTCCAGCGACGGATAAACCTCCGCGCCTTCCAGCAGCAGATCCGCCTGACGACTGACCACGATGTTCAACCGGCCCGGCAACGGACGACCGAGGGAATCCCAGGTCTTGCGACCCATGATGATCGGCTTGCCCAGGGTGGTGGCCTTGAAGTATTTGAAGTCCCCCGGCAAGTGCCAGGGCATGCTGTTGTCGACGCCGATCACACGGTTTTCACCGAGGGCTGCAATCAGGCTGAGGGGGAGTGATTTAGTCATGCCGGCGAGGATACCAGAGCCTCCCGTACCCCGATAAGCGCCACAGCGGTTATGCTCACCACTGAACTAAGCGACGGGATGCCGCGTGACTGAACTGAATAACCTCTGGTTGACGGAAACCATTCGCCTGCGCGAAGAACACGCCGGCCCCCTGGATGATCTGGAAGCCAACCGACTGGCCCGCAGCGCGGGCGGTGATTTGCCGTCACGCATTCAACGCCGCGCCCTGTGGCTGGCGGACCGCGACGGGCTGACCAGCGCCCTCAAACATTGGCTGCAAGGTGCGCGGCTGGCACTGTTGGTATTGGCTGTTCTCGCCGTTGCCAGCGGCGCCGGCCTGGCGCTTGCCGCGCTGGGCGACGGACAACCCCCGGTCAATGTGTTCTGGGCCTTGGGCAGTTTGCTTGGGCTGAACCTGATTCTGTTGCTGAGCTGGGCGTTGGGCCTTGCCTTCGCCGGCGAACACGGCGCCACCCTCGGCCGCTTGTGGTTATGGCTCAGCGAAAAACTCGCTCGCGATGCCAAAGCGGCGCAACTGGCGCCGGCCCTGCTGCTATTGCTGCAACGACAAAAACTCAATCGCTGGGCGGTCGGCGTACTGGTCAACGGTTTGTGGTTGCTGGCGATGCTCAGCGCTCTGGTGATGCTGTTGATGCTGATGGCGACCCGGCGTTACGGCTTCGTCTGGGAAACCACCCTCCTCAGCGGCGACACCTTCGTCGCCATGACTCAGGCTCTCGGAGCCCTTCCGGCCATGCTTGGTTTCAACGTTCCGACCGTAGAAATGATCCGCGCCAGCGACGATGCCGCGCTGAACATCGAAAGCGCCCGTCAGGCCTGGGCAACATGGCTGGTCGGTGTGTTGGTGGTCTACGGTGTTTTGCCGCGTCTGTTGTTGGCGCTGTTTTGCCTGTGGCGCTGGAAAACCGGCCAAGCGACATTACATCTGGATTTGAACCTGCCCGGTTATGCCCAACTGCGCGAACGGCTGATGCCGACCAGTGAACGCCTGGGCATCAGCGACGCTGCGCCAGAGCAATTGCATCGTATTGAAAGCGGCGTCAACGACCTGCCAAGCGATGGCGCACTGTTGGTGGCCATCGAGCTGGACGATCAACGCCCCTGGCCGCCGCCACTGCCGAAAACCGTGGGCAACGCCGGGATTCTCGACAGTCGCGAATCGCGCAACAAACTTCTCGAACAGCTGAGCCGTTTCCCTCCGGCCCGATTGGCCATCGCTTGCGATCCGCGACGTTCGCCAGACCGCGGCAGTCTGGCACTGATCGCCGAACTGGCGCGCAACGCCAGCGCCACCCGCGTCTGGCTGCTGCAAGCACCACCGGGCGAAGCGCTGGATGCCGAAAGGCTGGGCGACTGGCACGTGGCGTTGCAGCAGTTGGACTTGCCGTTCGCCGATTGCGCGCCGTTGAACTGGCTGGAGAGCGGTCATGACTAATCCATGGAAAGCGCCCTTGAAGCTCGCGGTAGTCGGCCACACCAACGTCGGCAAAACCTCGTTGCTGCGCACCCTGACCCGCGATGTCGGTTTCGGTGAGGTGTCTCATCGCCCCAGCACCACACGACACGTCGAGGGCGCACGATTGTCGGTGGACGGCGAGCCGTTGCTCGATCTCTTCGACACGCCGGGCCTGGAAGACGCCATCGCCCTGCTCGACTACCTCGAACGTCTGGAACGACCGGGTGAACGCCTGGACGGCCCGGCACGTCTTGCGCGTTTCCTTGAAGGCAGCGAAGCCCGGCAGCGTTTCGAACAGGAAGCCAAGGTGCTGCGGCAACTGCTGACCTGCGACGCCGGTCTCTACGTGATCGATGCCCGGGAACCGGTGCTGGCCAAATACCGTGATGAGCTGGAAGTGTTGGCCAGCTGCGGAAAACCGTTGCTGCCGGTGCTGAATTTTGTCAGCAGCGCCAACCATCGCGAGCCGGATTGGCGCGAAGCGTTGGCACGTCTGGGCTTGCACGCCTTGGTGCGTTTCGACAGCGTCGCACCGCCGGAGGATGGCGAACGTCGACTGTATGAAAGCCTCGCACTGCTGCTGGAAAACGCCCGCCCGCAACTGGAACGCCTGATCGCCGATCAGCAAGCCCAACGCCAGGCCCGGCAACAGAGTGCGGCGCGGCTGATTGCCGAATTATTGATCGACTGCGCCGCGTGCCGTCGCAGCGTGGTCAGCGAAGCCGAGCAAGAACAGCAGGCCATCAACGAACTGCGCAAAGCGGTTCGACAACGGGAACAACGCTGCGTCGAAGCGCTGCTCAAGCTCTACGCCTTCCGTCCACAGGACGCGGCGGCCAGTGATCTGCCACTGCTCGATGGCCGCTGGGGTGACGACCTGTTCAACCCGGAAACCCTGAAACAACTGGGCGTGCGAGTCGGTGGCGGTATCGCGGCCGGCGCGGCAGCCGGCGCCGGGGTCGACTTGCTGGTGGGCGGCCTGACCCTCGGCGCGGCGGCACTGGCCGGCGCGATTGCCGGCGGCGCCCTGCAAACCGCGCGCAGTTATGGCAGCCGGTTAATGGGCAAGATCAAAGGCCAGCGAGAGCTGACCGTCGATGACGGCGTGCTGCGGCTATTAGCATTGCGTCAGCGGCAACTGCTGCAAGCGCTCAATGCGCGTGGGCATGCGGCGATGGACAGCATTCAGGTGGCCACGCCCCAGGACAAATCCTGGCGCGAAGGCAAACTGCCCGAGGCACTGAACAAGGCGCGGGCGCATCCGCAGTGGTCGCCGCTTAATGCGCATCCGAAGTTGAATCAGGCGCAAAGGCAGGAACAGATCGAAGTGCTGGCGCAGCAGCTCTGAACCTGATCGTTCCCACGCTCCCGCGTGGGAACGATCAAAAGCCGAGCTTCAAAAATTCTCGCACCAGCGACGCGACTCGTCGCCGATCCGTGCGATCAGCACGCCCGTCGTTGTCCACATCCGAACTCAATATCAGCTCGAAATCCCCATCATTATCAAGATCACGGGCAGCTGCTTTATAGGCAATCGTCTGCCCTTCATGAAAATGCAGTCGCACCGTTTCCGGCGTGCCATCACCGCCTGGATTTTCCGAGAAGATCCGTAAGTGGTGCTCCTCGCCTTGCCCCTCGTTGTACCAGGCACACTTCAAATACGTCTTGCCGAAGGTCTTGAGCCACCGAAGTTCAGCGTCCGTAGCCTCACGCTGTAAATGATCACTTTCAGAAAACCGGTAACGCACGATTCCGTCCTGCCCTTGACCGATCGGCGCTTGGGCGATCACTTTCAAGTAGCGCGTCCTCGCGCTCACTTCCATTTGAACTTCAGGTAAGTGGCGCTCAGCAACGACACCAAACCACGGTCCAGTGCATCAATATCGCCATCGTTATCCACATCAAAGTGGATCGACCAGTCCAGTGTGCCGTTGTTATCCGTGTCGTAGGCAGACGCGGTGTAAGTCAGCGTCTTGTCAGTCGGTTTCCCGTTGCCTTCGTGAAAATGCAAACGCACGGTATCCGGGCTGCCATCTTCGGCAAAATCCTCGGCGAAGATCTTCAGATAGCGTTTTGTGGAAGCACCGGGATTGAACCAGTTGAGTTTGAGACAGGCATTGGCGAAGGTTTTCAGCAGACGCTGGTCAACACTGTTTTCCCTGCCGTTGTTAGTGACGTCGCCCATTTTGTAATCGACGTTGCCATCAGCATCGAAATCCAGTGCAAAGGCTTTGTTGGCCAGGACATCTTCGCCTGGCGTACAAGCAGGTTCATAGAACTGCAGCAAAACAGAATCCGGTCGACCATTGCCGATTCGATCCTGAACGGTGACTTTCAAATAGCGCATGAGCATTCCTTGGCAATTAAAGAAGCTCAAACACTAGCGGCTCGAAAACCTCGTAGCCATGGCTCGACTTCGCCGTGACAAGTAAGGAGTTTCGCTAAGCATCCGTCGCAAAAGACGTCTCCGTTGCAGGAGACTTGCTCTTGGCCAGCAACGCTGATGCTTTCGCCTTCAATATTTTGAGGTCGATCACCGGCACCCACATGTCCTTCGCCTGCTCATCCCACTGGCGCATCCGCAAACTGACCTCGCACAACGGATCCTTCTCGAAGGCTTCAGCCTCGGCAGCGGTCATCACCCCGCCCTGATACTCCAGAGTGCGGCGACTGGCTTCACTCAAGCGCTCGTAGTACCCAGGCTCTTTCAGCGTCAGGTAGCGCTTGGCCTGAACGTGGTATTCCACAAGCCGCGCCATGCGCTCGCTGAAACCTGCACGACGCAAGTATTCGGCGCCCAGACGCTCGTGACTGACCACGCCGAAGCCGCCCATGTTCTCGGCACTCTCGGCGCAGATATGCCCGATGTCATGGAAGAATGCCGCCAGCACCACTTCGTCATCGAAGCCCTCGGCCAGGGCCAGTTCGGCGGCCTGGGACATGTGCTCGATCTGCGAGACCGGCTCGCCGATATAATCGCGGTCACCAAAGCGCTCATACAGACCGAACACCTCGGCGATCACTTGCTCATTGCGGTCCATCAACGCTCTCCCAACACAGTCGCTACGTTGCGTTCAGCCATCGCCGGCCCGACGCTCATGCCGACACCACTGTGCATCAGTGCCACGCTCACGCCCGGCATCGGACGCAGGAACGAGAACGGCCCCGGCCCACGAGAACCATAGACACCCTGCCAGCGTTCCACCACTTGCACCTTGCAACCCAACGTCTGCTCGGCCAGTTCAATCATCCAGTTGTCCACTTGCTCGGCGTTGAACGGCGACGGGTCGCTGCCGTAATGGTGGGAGTCGCCGATGATCAATTCACCGTGAGGCGTCGGGCTGATCAGCAGGTGAATGCCGTTTTCATGCAGATGCGGTTCCTCTCGCATGATTTGCGCGTGCACCGCCGCCGCTTCCGGCAGATCGGCGAAGGCGCCGTAGTGCACGCAGCTCAAACCGGTGAGCAAGGCGTGTTGCAGGTTGAGGTTGATTTGCGACCGAGCGCGGAGCATTTGCAAACGACAAATTTGCGGGTTGAGTTCGGCGATCGGCTCGGCCAGCAACGTCTGATAATCGTGGCCGGAACAGACGATGATCTGTTCGGCAGTGAAGGCCCCGGCGGTGCTGTGCAAGCGGCCAGGCTCGATATCGCGCACGAGTGTGGAGAAGTGAAACGCGACGCCGAGTTCGCGGCGCAGATAGTCGATCAGCGCTGGAATGGCTTCACGGGAATACAGTTGCTGATCGTCCATGCCGTGCAACGCGGCGCGGTGATGGCTGAATTGGCCGCCATACAAGTCACGCAACGCAGCGCCATGCAGCAGGTCGACGCGGTAACCGTGTTCCACGGCGCGGCCGGCGCAGAAGGCTTCCAGCAGGTGTTCTTCGGCTTCGGTGCGGGCAAACAGGTACGAGCCGTTGCGCTTGAGCTGCAGACCGGCGAGCTGTGCCAATTGGCCCCATATTTCGCGACTGGCTTTGGCCAGTTCGAGCATCGGGCCCGGTGGTTGGCCGGTTACCAATGCCTGACCGAAGTTGCGTACCGATGCGCCTAAGGGCGTTTCGCTGCGCTCGAAAACGGTGACTTTCAGACCGCGCTTGGCGGCGGCGTAGGCGTGGGACAGGCCGAGGATGCCGGCGCCGACGATCAGCATGTCGTTGTGTTGTGTCATGGAGTTTTGTCCTGAACTCGAAGCCGCCTTCGCGGGCAAGCCTCGCTCCTACAGGGGAACCCGTATCCCTGTAGGAGCGAGCGGTGCGGCGATCCGACTTGCCCGCGAAAGAGCCCTCACAGCCGATGAAGATCTTACTTGGCAGCCACTTTCTCGGACTTGCCGTCATAGCGCTTGCGCCACTCGGTGAGGATTTCATCGCGATTCTTCGACGCCCAGGCAAAGTCGTTTTTGATCAAACGCTGCTCATAATCCGCCGGCAATTCGGTCTGCGGTTTGGCAATACCCGGTTGCGCGAGCACGGCGAAGTTCTCTTTATAAAGCTCCATCGCAGCCGGGCTAGCAGAGAAGTCAGCCAGTTTCTTCGCCGCCTCTTCATGCGGTGTGCCCTTGATCACGGCGGTGGCTTCGATCTCCCAGCCCAGGCCTTCTTTCGGCAGGATGATGTCCAGCGGTGCGCCTTGGCGTTTCAGTTGAACGGCCGGATATTCAAAGGAAATACCAATCGGGAATTCACCCGCAGCCGCCAGTTTGCAAGGCTTGGAACCGGAGTGAACGTACTGGCCAATGTTCTGGTGCAGGTCGTCCATGTACTGCCAGCCCTGCTTCTCGCCGAAGGTTTGCAGCCAGGCGCTGACGTCGAGGAAACCGGTGCCAGACGAGGCCGGGTTGGGCATGACGATCTTGCCTTTGTACTCAGGCTTGGTCAGGTCCTGCCAGCTCACGGGTTTGCTCAAACCCTGTTTCTCGGCTTCGACAGTGTTGAAGCAAATGGTCGCGGCCCAGACGTCCATGCCGACCCAGGCCGGCGGGTTGGCGGCGTCGCGGTAGTTGCCGCCGATCTTGCCCAGGTCCTTTGGTGCGTAGCTGTGCAGCATGCCTTGCTGATCGAGGATCGCCAGGCTTGAAGCCGCCAGGCCCCACACCGCGTCAGCCTGCGGGCGGGCTTTTTCGGCCAGCAGCTTGGCGGTGATGATGCCGGTGGAGTCGCGCACCCACTTGATCTCGACGTCCGGATTGGCCTTTTCGAAGGCTTGCTTGTAGGTCTTCAGTTGTTCGGCTTCGAGGGCGGTGTACACCGTCAACTCGGTTTTCGCCGCGAAGGCGTTCAGGCTGAAAGCGGTGAGGACAGCAGCGGCCAGGGCCAGGGGCTTGAACATGATCTTTTCCTGTTTTGAGTTGAGGGGTTTTCGGTTTTAGGAGCAGCGAATCAATTGCCAGGCGCGGTCTGCCGCCAGGCCTGGGAACGGCGCAGCAAACCGCGCGAGGCCCAGGCCAGCAGCAGCGACACGCCCGCCGAGGTGAACAGAATCAGGGTCGACATCGCTGCCGCGCCGCCGACGTTGCCGGCGTCGTCCATGTTCAGCACCGCCACGGCCGCAAGGATGGTGTCGGGGCTGTAGAGGAAGATCGCCGCCGAGACGGTGGTCATGGCCGAGACGAACAGGTAGCGCACGATGTCCAGCAGCGCCGGCAGGCAGATCGGCACGGTGACGCGCAGGTAATGCCGATACAGCGGCGCCTTGAGCGACAGCGCGGCGGCTTCGAACTCGGCATCGAGTTGGCGCAGCGCGGTGGTGGCGGTCATTTGCGCAGTGGTCAAATAGTGAGCAATGGTGCAGACCACCAGCAGGGTCATGGTCCCGTAGAACACATGCAGCGGGTTGCCGGTGAGGTTGAAGAAGAAGACGTAACCCAGGCCCAGCACCAGACCCGGCACCGCCATCGGTACGAAACTGAGCATGCGCAGGGTCAGATTCAACCCGCGCTGGCCCTTGGTTTTTTCCATCAGGTACGCGCCGGTAAAGATCAGCACGCTGCCGATCAACGCCGTGCACAAGGCCATCTTCACGCTGTTGCCGTAGGCCAGCCAGCCACCGCCCGCCGTGTCGTTGAACTGGTAATGGTTGAGCGACAGCGACAGGTTGTACGGCCAGAATTTCACCAGCGACGAATACACCGCCATGCCGAACACCAGCAGCAACACCGCGCAGATCAGCAGCACGATGGCCAGGTAGCAACCGTCCCGCAGTTTCGACGGCGCCGGTTGAAAGACTTGCGCCCGACCGCTCATGGAGTCGCCGTGACGCCGACGCAGCCAGGCGTCGACACCAAAGCTGAACAGCGCTGGCAGCAGCAGGACCATGCCGATCAACGCGCCGCGGCCGAACTGTTGTTGGCCAACCACGGCTTTGTAGGCTTCCAGCGCCAGTACTTGATAATCGCCACCGACCACCACGGGCACGCCGAAGTCGGTGATGGTCAGGGTGAACACCAGACAGAACGCCGCGAACACCGCCTGACGAGTCGCCGGCCAAGTGATGCTACGGAAAGCTTTCGCCGGGCTGGCGCCCATGCTGGAGGCAGCATCGAACAGTCGCGCATCCGCCAGGGACAGCGCCGACAGCAGAATCATCAGCGCGTGTGGGAAGGTGTAGATGACCTCGCCCAGAACAATGCCCCAGAAGCCGTAGATATTGTCCGAGAGCAAACCGCGCAGCATGCCCTGGTTGCCGAACAGATAAACCAGCGCAATGCCCGGCAGCATCGACGGCGCCATCAGTGGCAACAGTGACATGCCACGCCAGATGCCTTTGCCCGGTATCAATGTGCGTTGCAGGGCGTAGGCAAACAGGTAAGCCAGCGGTACGACAATCGCAGCGACACTGAGAGACACTTTCAGGCTGTTGCCGAGCAACCAGTGGAAATTGGCACTGGTCACCAATTCACGGGCGGCGACCAGACCACCGCCCTGCCCCGCCTCAGAACTGAAACCGCGCCAGAAGATCGCCAGCAACGGCATCAATACCGCGACGCCGAGCAACACCAGCAAAAGGACTTTGCCGCCGACCACGAACACCCGGTCGCCGATTTCGGCACGGGAGGTCTGCCGAACCTGCTTGTGCGGTATCGGCAGCGCGAGGTTCGCGCTCATCAGGCAAACACCTGCAGGCTGCGTGGTGGCAAGGCGACCATGATCTGCTGGGCGCCGAGGCGTGGCATGGCTTCCGGCGCGAGCTCGGCCAGCAATGCGTGGCCTGGCAGTTGATCGAGTTCGAAGCTCATGCGGCAGCGGTTGCCGAGGAAGGTGATCTCGCGAACCTTGGCCGGGAACAGGTTTTCTTCATGCACGGGCGGGTTGACGTTGATCGCTTCCGGGCGGCAAAACAGACGACCCGATGCGGCGTTGCCCGAACCGGCGGCCAGGCGCATGTTCATACCGCCGACCTGAGCGTGGCTGTCGCTGCTGCGCTGGAATGGCAGCCAGTTACCCTGGCCGACGAACTCCGCCACAAACGGCGTCGCCGGGCGGTCGTAGATTTCCTGCGGCGTGGCGTATTGCTCGACCTTGCCGTTGTTCATCACGGCGATGCGGTCGGCCATCAGCATGGCTTCGTCCTGATTGTGCGTGACCATCAGGGTGGTGATGCCGAGGTTGCGCTGCAATTGGCGCAGTTCGGTGCACAGATGCTCGCGTACCCTGGCGTCGAGGGCCGACATCGGTTCGTCCAGCAGCAGCAACGAAGGTGCCGGCGCCAAGGCCCGAGCCAGTGCGACGCGCTGCTGTTGGCCGCCGGACAATTGGCCGGGGTACTTTTTCTCACTGCCGATCAGGCCGACCAGCTCCAGCATCTGAGCGACACGCTTGCGCACTTCATCGCGACCACTGCCGGCGAGGCCGTAGGCGATGTTCGCTTCGACGGTGAGATTGGGAAACAGCGCGTAGGACTGAAACAGAATGCCGTAGTCCCGAGCCTGAGGCGCCAGGTGGGAAACGTCGCGATCGCCGAGGTACAACTCGCCGCTGTCCTGCTTCTCAAGACCGGCGATGCAGCGCAGCAAAGTGGTTTTGCCACAGCCCGACGGGCCGAGCAGGCATACCAACTCGCCGGCCGCCACGTCGAGGGACACGTTATCCAGCGCGGTGAAAGCGCCGAAGCGTTTCTGCACGCCGCGCACTTTCATCGGGGCGCCGGGATTGGTCAGGGCAGTTGCGATCGAGTGGTTCATGGACAGGCCTCATCAAGCAGATGAAGGCCATCCTAGATTTGTAATGCGTCCGTCATGTGGCAGTGAGGCAAAAACGGCTGATAGTGGTATTCAAGGATTTGGGTTGCCCCGTCTGACGCCATCGCGAGCAGGCTCGCTCCCACAGGGGAATGCGGTCACCTGTGGGAGCGAGCCTGCTCGCGAAGGCGTCAGCTCAGTCAGCACAAGACTTCAGGCCGGAGCCATTTCCTGCGCCAACCCGAGAAACGCCGCCGGCAGTCGCGCGCTTTTTCGCTCTTTGAGGCAGTACAAATACTCGGGAATCTGCGGCGCATTCTCGATGGTCAGCACGCGCAATTGCGGATCGTGCGGCACTTCCTGCCGGGCAATGATGCTGATGCCGATATTGCGCAACACCGCCTCACGGATCGACTCGCGGCTGCCAATCTCCAGCAAAGGCCCGAAACTCACCCCGGCGCTGGCCAGCAATTCCTCGGTCAGACGTCGAGTGGTCGAGCCCGACTCGCGCATCAATAAGGTATGCCCGGCTAATGCACTCAGAGGAACATGGTCGTGGACCGCCAACGGATGATTGCGATGCACCGCCAGCACCAGCGGATCGCTGCCGAGCACCCGGCGAATCAGCCGCGCATCCTCCAGTAACTGCGAAGACGCAGCGATATCAACCCGGTAATCCTCCAGCGCTTCAAGCACCTGCTGGGAGTTGCCGATTTCCACCGACACTTCCACCTGCGGCAAACGCTCGCGAAAGGTCTTCACCAGATCAAGGATGTAGTAAGGCGCCGTGGCCGCAATGCGCAACGTGCCTTGGACCTGCCCGCTGTTACGCAGGAAAAACTCGATGTCGGCTTCCTGCTGCAACAGCGCCTTGACCATCGGCAGCAGCCGCGCACCTTCATCGCTGACGCTGAGGCGGCGGCCGCCACGGTAGAACAATTCAACCGAGTAGTGACTTTCCAGATTGCGAATCTGCGTCGTCACCGTGGGTTGGCTCAGGCCGAGTTTTTTCGCCGCCAGGGTAATGCTGCCCAGGCGGGCAACCATGTAAAACGCCTTCAGCTCGGCACTCAGCACACCCGTCCCTCATCGCTTATTTGCGCAACAGGCGCAAACCGTTAAACACCACCAACAGGCTGACGCCCATGTCGGCGAACACCGCCATCCACATGGTGGCGATCCCGGCGAAGGTTACCCCAAGAAAGATCGCTTTGATGACCAATGCCAGGGCGATGTTCTGTTTGAGGATGCTTGAGGTTTGCCGTGACAGCCGGATGAAGGTCGGAATCTTGCGCAGATCGTCGTCCATCAGGGCGACATCGGCGGTCTCGATGGCGGTATCGGTGCCCGCCGCAGCCATGGCAAAACCGATCTCGGCTCGCGCCAGCGCCGGAGCGTCGTTGATGCCGTCGCCGACCATGCCGACGCTATGGCCCCGTGCATAAAGGGCTTCGATGGCTTGCAGCTTGTCGGTCGGCAGCAGATCGCCCTTGGCCTCGTCGATGCCGACTTGCGCGGCAATCGCCTGAGCGGTGTGGACGTTGTCGCCGGTGAGCATCAGGGTTTTGATGCCCAGGTCGTGCAGTTGCTGGATTGCTTCGCGGCTGGACTCTTTCACGGTGTCGGCCACGGCGAACAGTGCCAGCGGGCCGGATTTGTCGAGCAGCAGCACCACTGACTTGCCCTGTTTCTCCAGCGCAAACAGCTTTTCCTCCAGTGCAGGCGAGCACAGGTTCAGTTCTTCCACCAAGCGGTGGTTGCCCAAGTGGTAAACCTGACCATTGATTTCGCCGCGTACACCGCGACCGGCCAGCGCCTCAAAGTTATCCACAGTCAGCGGTGCGAGTTGTTTATCCACAGCCGCGTTGGCAATGGCCAAGGACACCGGGTGATCGGAGCGTCCGGCCAGCGCTGCTGCAATCGCCGGGGCTGATTCGTCCGCGGTCGGATCAAGCGACAGGTAATCGGTCTGCACCGGTTTGCCGTGCGTGATGGTGCCGGTCTTGTCCAAAGCCAGGTAATCGAGCTTGTAACCGCCCTCCAGATAAACGCCGCCCTTCACCAGAATGCCTTTGCGCGCCGCCGCCGCAAGGCCGCTGACGATGGTTACGGGGGTCGAAATCACCAAGGCGCATGGGCAGGCGACCACCAACAAAACCAGCGCCCGGTAGATCCAGTCGAACCACAGCGCGCCCATAAACAGTGGCGGAATCACCGCCACCGCGAGCGCCAGGATAAACACTGCTGGCGTATAGATTTTCGAGAAGCTGTCGACGAAACGCTGGGTCGGTGCCCGCGCGCCCTGGGCCTGTTCCACGGCGTGGATGATTCGCGCCAGGGTCGAGTTGTTGGCCGCCGCGGTTACCGAGTACTCCAGGGAACCGGCCTGATTGATGGTACCGGCGAAGACTTTGTCGCCGAGAGTTTTCTCAACGGGCAGGCTTTCACCGGTGATCGGCGCCTGATCGATGGTTGAACTGCCCGACACCACTTCACCGTCAAGACCGATTCGCTCGCCGGGGCGCACCCGCACCCGCGCGCCCAGCTCGATCACTTTGACGTCCCGCTCGACCCAACTACCGTCGGCCTGCTGCACCGTGGCCTGTTCCGGGGTCATCTGCATCAGACCACCGATGGCGTTGCGTGCCCGGTCCAAAGACTTGGCCTCAATCAACTCGGCCACGGTGAACAAGAACATCACCATCGCCGCTTCCGGCCACTGACCGATCAGGATCGCGCCAGTCACCGCGATGCTCATCAGCGCGTTGATGTTCAGGTTGAGGTTTTTAAGTGCGATCCAGCCCTTTTTATAGGTACTGAGGCCGCCGCTGAGGATCGAGATCAGCGCGATGACGGCCACAACCCAGTTCGGCGCAGCGTTGGTGAAGTGGATAACTTCGGCGGCCAACGCACCAATACCCGACAGCGCCAAGGGCCACCAAGGCTTTTTCTCGGGAGCCGGCGCTGGCGGTTCGGCGCCCTGCTCCAGCGGCTCGGCCTGCATGCCGAGGGACTTGATCGCGTCGATGATCGGCGCGGTGCTCGGCAGGTCATGGGTGACGCCCAACACGCGATTGATCAGGTTGAATTCCAGTTGCTGCACACCCACGAGCTTGCCGAGTTTGTTCTCGATCAGCGTCTGCTCGGTCGGACAGTCCATGGCGTCGATGCGGAAGCTGCTCAGGCGCGCGCCAGCCGTTGGAGTTTCGCTGAGTTTGATCAGCGACGGTGCCGCCACTTTGGACGAACAGCAAGAATCCCCGTGACTGCCATGCTCATGTTTCTGTACAGGCTGCAGCTTGTGGCTGTGATCATGATCATGATCGTGATCGTGATCGTGATCGTGATCGTGATCGTGATCAGCCTCGGGTTTGTGCGTGTGAAGGGAATCGCTCATTGGGTCGCGTCCGGAAAGGTGCCTGTTGCCAAGTAAAGACCCTGTAGCCACTATAGGGTCAAGCACCCTTTTGGAGATTGCCGTCATGAAGATCGGAGAACTGGCCAAACTCACCGACTGCGCCGTGGAAACCATCCGCTACTACGAGCGCGAAAACCTCCTGCCGGAACCGGCCCGCAGCGACGGCAACTACCGCGTCTACACCCAGGCCCATGCCGAGCGTCTGACTTTCATCCGCAACTGCCGCACGCTCGACATGACGCTGGAAGAAATCCGCAGCCTGCTGGCCCTGCGCGACAGCCCGCAGGATCAATGTGAAAGCGTGAATGCGTTGATCGACGAACACATTCATCACGTCAAAGCGCGGATCGATGGGTTGCTGGCGTTGCAGACACAACTGCTCGACCTGCGCCAACGTTGCAGCGAAGGGCCGGATATTGATCAGTGCGGGATTTTGCAGCGGTTGGAGGTGAGTGGTGGAGTTGTGGCGACGGAGGTTGAGCATTCCCATGTTGGCCGCAGTCACGGCCATTAAGAACACCACAAAACCAATGTGTGGGCTTGCTCGCGAATGCTGTGTGTCAGACAACACTTCTGTCGACTGTCACACCGCATTCGCGAGCAAGCCCGCTCCCACAGTTGGTAGGCGGTGAGGCTTTAGACCGCCATCGGCGCAGTCATCGGCGCGTGGTGCTCGTAGCCTTCCAGCGAGAAATCGCTCGGCTCGATCAACTCCAGCCACTCCGGCTGATACACACCGGTCTTGGCAAACTCAGGCACACGATCACTAATCACCAGTTTCGGCATCGGGAACGGCTCGCGCTTGAGCTGTTCATTCAGCATGTCCAAGTGGTTTTCGTAGACGTGGGCATCACCGATGAAATAGGTGAACCAGCGCGGCGTGTAACCGGTCAGGCGACCGATCAGGCTCAGCAGCGCGGCGCCTTCGGTGAGGTTGAACGGCGTGCCCAGGCCCAAATCATTGGAGCGGATGTACAGCGTCAAAGAGATCTCTTTGGTCTCTACATTCGGGTGGAACTGGTACAGCAAGTGGCACGGGGGTAGGGCCATTTCATCAAGTTGGGCGACGTTCCAGCCGTGGAACAGAATGCGGCGGCTGCCCGGGTCTTTGATGATGGTGTCGACGCATTGGCGGATCTGGTCGATCGCCTTGTACAGCACCACATAAGCTTGGCCGTCTTCTTCGCCTTCGGCGATTTGGCGGTAGCCCTGACTCAGGGTCTGCTCGATGGCGGCTTGGTTGCTGACCGGAATCTGCTTGTACGCCGGCCATTTGCGCCATTGCACGCCGTAGATCTCGCCAAGGTCGTCCTCGCCCTGACGGAACGGGTTGGCCAGCCACTGGGCGTTTTCGTTGGCGTTCTGATCCCAGACCTTGCAGCCCAGCGCACGGAATTCGGCGGCGTTGTTCACCCCGCGCAGAAAACCACACATCTCGCCGATGGCCGATTTGAAGGCCATCTTGCGCGTGGTGATGGCCGGGAAACCTTCCTTAAGGTCATAACGCAGCATCGCGCCAGGGAAGCTGATGGTGTTTACGCCAGTGCGGTTGGCCTGTTTGGTGCCGTTCTTGATGACGTGGGCGACCAGTTCGAGATATTGCTTCATGAGTTACCTGTGTCCTTGAACCCGGGACCGTCGCCCCGGGGTTCGAATTTATACAGCCGCCGCTGGAGCCGCCGGTGCACGGTGATACGCCAGCCAGATCAGGAACAGACCGCCGACGATCATCGGTACGCACAGTACCTGACCCATGGTCAGCCAGTTCCAGGCCAGATAGCCCAGTTGCGCGTCCGGCACCCGGACGAATTCGACGATGAAACGGAAAATGCCATAGAACAGCGCGAACATTCCGGACACCGCCATGGTCGGCCGCGGCTTGCGCGAGAACAGCCAGAGAATGGCGAACAGCGCTACGCCTTCGAGCGCGAACTGATACAGCTGCGACGGGTGGCGCGCCAGCTGCGCCGGATCGGTCGGGAAGATCATCGCCCACGGCACATCGGTTGCCTTACCCCACAACTCGGCGTTGATGAAGTTGCCGATGCGCCCGGCACCCAGGCCGATCGGCACCATCGGTGCGATGAAATCCATCAGTTGGAAGAACGACTTGCCGTTCTTTTTACCGAACCACAACGCGGCCAACATCACGCCGATGAACCCGCCGTGGAACGACATGCCGCCCTTCCACACTTCAAAGATCAACAGCGGGTTGGCGAGGTAAGCACTCAGATCATAGAACAGCACATAGCCCAAGCGGCCGCCGACAATGACCCCCATCGACATCCAGAACACCATGTCGGAGAGCTTCTCTTTACTCCAGGTTGGGTCAAAGCGGTTCAACCGGCGCGACGCCAGTAGCCAGGCGCCGCCGATGCCGATCAGGTACATCAAGCCGTACCAGTGGATTTTCAGCGGACCGATGGCCAATGCCACCGGGTCGATCTGCGGGTAAGGCAGCATTGCGACTCCTTGTTAGAGTTAAAACCAAAATTCCTGGGCGACGCTGCCACGCCAGGATTAAGCCAGGATTGCGGTACGCGTCAGAGCAAAAAGCTCAGGCCGACGCAGAACAGCAAAGCGGCGAACAGTCTTTTCAGCAACTTCGGCGACAGGCTGTGGGCCAGTCGTGCGCCGAGTCGGGCGAAGACCATGCTAGTCAGGGCGATCCCCAGCAGCGCCGGCAAATAAACAAAACCGAGACTATGGGCCGGCAGCAACGGGTCGTGCCAGCCCAGAATCATGAAAAATAGTGCACTGGACAACGCAATCGGCAGACCGCAGGCGGATGAAGTCGCCACGGCTTGCTGCATCGGTACGCTGCGCCAGGTCAGGAACGGTACCGTCAGCGAGCCGCCGCCAATCCCGAAAATCGCCGAGGCCCAGCCAATCACACTGCCGGCGACGGTCAGACCGACTTTACCGGGCACCGTTCGGCTGGCCTTTGGTTTGAAGTCCAAGGCGAGCTGAACTGCGATGATCAGTGCAAATACGCCAATGATTTTCTGCAAGTTAGGCCCGGAGATCGCCTCTGCCGTCAGCGCGCCAAAACCGGCACCGATGAGAATACCGAGGGTCATCCAGGCAAAAATCGGCCAACGCACGGCACCGCGACGGTGATGTTCGCGGATCGCATTGACCGAGGTAAATATGATTGTCGCCAGGGACGTACCGACCGCCAGGTGCGTGAGGATCGACGCATCGAAACCCTGCAAGGTGAAACTGTACACCAGCACCGGAACGATAATGATCCCGCCGCCGACCCCGAACAGCCCGGCCAGCACACCTGCACAGGCGCCGAGCGCCAGATAGAGCAGAAATTCCATGCGCATCCCCAAATGAGAGCGGCATGGTAACGGATGCATGGCCTCAAGCTCCACTGGATGGCGATGGATACCCACACGATGACTGAGTAGAGTGGGCAGAAAACACACAAGGACTACCTTATGTGCCTGATTGTTTTCGCCTGGCGACCGGGTCACGCCCAGCCGCTGATCGTGGCGGCCAACCGCGACGAATTCTATGCCCGGCCCAGCCTGCCCCTGGCGCAATGGCCCGAAGCACCGCACGTGCATGCCGGTCGCGATCTGGAGGCAGGGGGCACCTGGCTCGGTGTTGGCGCCAATGGACGCTTCGCCGCACTGACCAATATCCGCGATCCGCATCAGCCGCCCGCACGCAAGTCGCGAGGGGAGCTGGTGGCGCGATTTCTTAGCGGGGATATGCCGATAGATGACTATTTGAGCGACGTTGTTGCACGTTCGCTGGAATATTCCGGATTTAATCTGCTGATCGGTAACGCTAACGAGCTGTGGCACTTCAATGCCCGGGAGACTGAGGCGGTGATGCTGCCACCGGGGGTTTATGGGTTGTCGAACGCGGGGCTGGATACGCCGTGGCCGAAACTGCTCAAGGCCCGGGCAGCGCTGGAGGAAGTGCTGGAAAATCCGCAGCCCCAGGCGCTACTGGCGTTGCTGAATGATCCGCAGACGGCGACGTTTGCCGAACTGCCGGATACTGGGGTCGGGTTGGCCACCGAGACGTTGCTGTCGAGTGTGTTTATTGCCAGTCCGACTTATGGGACGCGAGCGAGTACGGCACTGATTGTTCAGGAGGATGGGACGCGGTGGATGGTTGAGCGGAGTTTTGGGCCGTATGGGGGGCATTTGGGGGAGGTAGAGGTGCGGGTTTAGATTGTGAGGTGTCAGTTAGAACCACCCCTCACCCTAACCCTCTCCCCATGTTTGTACCGGACACATGGTGGACAGGTGTTCGGAGACATGGTGGACACTTTTAAATAGACACATTGCTCATCTGAAAGGAGATGGTTTGTGTCTTGGGAAGAGGTGTCCACCATGCAGCTTCGTTCCGAATTTGTACTGTTAGCTCGGCAAGAAGGGGCCAATATCCGACAACTCTGCCGACGCTTTCATATCAGCCCAAGCACCGGATACAAATGGCTTGGCCGGTTCGAAACCTCTGGTGCAGACGGCTTGCACGACCAGTCTCGGCGCCCAAAACATTCACCCAAACGCTGCGCTGATACGGTTGAAAAGCAGATTCTGGCCTTGGGGGTGGAGCACACGGCCTGGGGCGCCCGCAAGCTCAAACGCAATCTGGAGGATGAGGGGTATTTGATGCCCGCCGTCAGCACGGTGCATGCGATTTTGCAGCGTAATTCGCGAATCGACCCGCAGGCGGCAAATACCAAACCCTTTATCCGATTTGAGCATGAAGCCCCCAACGATCTTTGGCAGATGGACTTCAAGGGACATGTCGGCATGCGCCATGGTCGCTGCCATCCCTTGACGGTATTGGACGACCATTCGCGGTTCTCGCTGTGCATCGCGGCCTGTGGCAACGAGCAGCGTCAGACCGTGCAGGAGCAGCTTATCCACGTGTTTCGGCGCTACGGCTTGCCGATGCGCATGACCATGGATAACGGTGCACCGTGGGGCGATCAGAGCGGGGTTTATACCGCGTTAGAGGTCTGGCTGATGAGCCAGGGCATCCGAGTGGGCCACTCCAGGCCTTATCACCCGCAGACTCAGGGCAAGCTTGAGCGTTTTCACCGCAGCCTCAAGGCTGAAGTTTTGCAAGGTCAGTGCTTCATCGACCTGCTTGGGGCACAGAACGCCTTCGATATCTGGCGCGATATCTACAACCAGAAACGCCCCCATCAAGCATTGGAAATGGAGGTTCCAGCGACTCGCTACAGCTGTAGTCCTCGTGAATACCAGGAGCATCGGCAAGCACTGGAGTACGCCGAAGGGGATTTGATCAGAAAGGTTCAGGCCAATGGCGAGATGTACTGGAAAAGCCGCAAGTATGCGATTGGAAAGGCCTTCATCGGCGAGCACATAGCCATCAGAGAAACGACCGAGGATGGCATCTACGACATCTATTGGAGCAGACATCGCATTGCCAAAATTGACTTGAGCTTGCAGACCGTTGTATCAGGAAAGCGGCTTTGAAGACGTCCACCATGTCCCCGAACATGTGTCCACCATGTGTCCGGTACAAACACCCCAAAGGGGCGAGGGGACTGACCGAGGTGTTTTTTTGATATTTTGCGACCGAGAAAATCGAGTCGAGCTCAGAGTTTGAACAGCATGGAGATCGGCTCCCTTTCCCCCTCTCCCCCTTGGGGAGAGGGCTGGGGTGAGGGGTGGCTTCTGAATCCGCCGCAGATCTACAGCGTCTTCGCCGAAGCCGGATTAATCATCCGCGCCAACCCAAGGTTCTTCAGCGCCAGTTGCAGCGAGCTGTGGATAACTTGCGGATTGTCGATGGTCATCAGTTCGGCGAGCAATTCCTTGGCCTTGCTCAGGTTGATCTGACGCAACATCCACTTCACTTTTGGCAAGTTGGTGGCGTTCATCGACAGGCTGTCGAAACCCATCGCCATCAACAGCACCGCCGCCGCCGGGTCACCGGCCATCTCACCGCAGATACTCACTGGCTTGCCTTCGGCATGAGCGTCACGCACCACGCTCTGAAGCGCTTGCAGCACCGCTGGGTGCAGGTAGTCGTAGAGGTCGGCTACCCGCGGGTTGTTTCGGTCCACGGCCAGCAGGTACTGGGTCAGGTCGTTGGAGCCGACCGACAGGAAGTCCACTTGCCGCGCCAGTTCCTTGGTCTGATAAACCGCCGCCGGAATTTCGATCATCACGCCGATCGGCGGCATAGGCACGTCGCAGCCTTCGTCGCGGACTTCGCCCCAGGCCCGGTGAATCAGGTGCAGGGCTTCTTCCAGCTCGTGGGTGCCGGAGATCATCGGCAGCAGAATCCGCAGATTGTTCAAGCCTTCGCTGGCCTTGAGCATGGCGCGGGTCTGCACCAGGAAAATTTCCGGGTGGTCGAGCGTGACGCGAATACCGCGCCAGCCGAGGAACGGGTTGTCTTCCTTGATCGGGAAGTATGACAGCGACTTGTCGCCACCGATGTCCAGGCTGCGCATCGTCACCGGTTGCGGGTGGAACGCGGCGAGTTGCTCGCGATAGATCGCCAACTGCTCTTTTTCACTCGGGAAGCGCTGGTTGATCATGAACGGCACTTCGGTGCGGTACAGACCGACGCCTTCAGCACCCCGCTTCTGAGCCCGCGCCACGTCCGCCAGCAGGCCGGTGTTGACCCACAGCGGCATGCGGTGGCCATCGAGGGTCACGCATGGCAAGTCACGCAAAGCGTCCAGCCCGAGGGCCAGTTGCTTCTCTTCCTCGACCACTTCGGCGAACTGCTTGCGCAACACTTCGCTGGGGTTGGTGTAGACCTCGCCGTGGTAGCCGTCGACGATCATCTGGATGCCGTCGACTTTCGAATACGGCAGGTCGACCAGGCCCATCACCGTCGGGATACCCATGGCTCGCGCCAGGATCGCCACGTGGGAGTTGCCGGAACCGAGTACCGACACCAGACCGACCAGCTTGCCTTCCGGCACTTCGCCGAGCATTGCCGGCGTCAGTTCTTCGCTGATCAGGATGGTGTTGTCGGGGTAGACCAGGGTCTGTTGACGCTCTTCCTGCAAGTAAGCCAGCAAGCGCCGGCCGAGGTCTTTGACGTCGGAGGCGCGCTCACGCAGGTAGGCGTCGTCCATCAATTCGAAACGGTTGACGTGTTCGGTGACCACCTGACGCAACGCGCCCTGGGCCCACTGCCCAGTCTTGATCACGGTGGTGATTTCGCTGCCGAGCGAGGCATCGTCGAGCATCATCAGGTAGACGTCGAACAGCGCCCGCTCTTCCGGGCGTAACTGGTTCGCGAGCTTGGCGGACAAGGCGCGCATGTCGGCGCGCACGCCTTCGATGGCGGTCTTGAACAGCCCGAGTTCGGCGGCGATATCGATGATGGTCTTGTCGGGCACCACATCCAGATCGGCCGGCGGCAGCATGACCACCGCGGTACCGACCGCCGCACCCGGCGAACCCGGTACGCCGATGAACTTGGCTTCCTGAATGCCCTTGCCCTGACGGCCCAGGCCCCGGATCGAACCGGTGGCTTCGGCGTGGGCGATAACGCCGGCAAGCTGCGCGCTCATGGTCACGAGGAAGGCTTCTTCACCTTCATCGAACTGGCGACGTTCTTTTTGCTGAATGACCAACACGCCGACGACGCGGCGGTGGTGAATGATCGGCGCCCCGAGGAATGAGGCGTAGCGCTCTTCACCGGTCTCGGCGAAGTAGCGGTAGCGCGGGTGATCCGCGGCGTTTTCGAGGTTCAGGGGTTCTTCACGCGTGCCGACCAGGCCAACCAGACCTTCGTTGGGTGCCATGCTGACTTTGCCGATCGAGCGCTTGTTCAAGCCCTCGGTGGCCATCAGCACGAAGCGGTTGGTCTCAGGGTCAAGCAGGTAGACCGAGCAGACCTGGCTGCCCATGGCCTCTTTGACGCGCAACACAATAATCCCCAACGCCGCCTTGAGATCCTTGGCGGAGTTAACTTCCTGGACGATCTTGCGCAGCGTATTGAGCATGGCTCGGGGTCGAACTCCGTCGTCAGTCGCGCGATAAAAGGCGCGGGGCAAGCTCTTTGAGAGCGCGTCGATACACTTCGCGCTTGAATGTCACCACCTGGCCCAACGGATACCAATAGCTGACCCAGCGCCAGCCATCGAATTCCGGTTTACCGGTCAAATCCATCCGCACCCGCTGCTCGTTGGAGACCAGGCGCAGGAGAAACCATTTCTGTTTCTGGCCGATACACAGCGGTTGGCTGTGCGTCCTGACCAGACGTTGCGGCAAACGATAGCGCAACCAGCCCCGGGTGCAGGCGAGAATTTCAACATCTTCGCGCTCAAGACCCACTTCTTCGTTCAACTCGCGGTACAAGGCGTCTTCCGGCGTCTCCTGGGGGTTGATCCCGCCCTGTGGAAACTGCCAGGCATCTTGATTGATACGGCGAGCCCATAGCACCTGTCCGGCATCATTCGTGAGAATGATCCCGACATTGGGGCGGAAACCATCGGGGTCGATCACGGCAACAACCTCGCAAACGCATGTCGCCGCATTGTTCCACAAAGGTTGTGATAGCAGCAACGAGCCGGTCTACCTTATGTGCACTCTTGTGAAAAGTCCGTATTCTGGACACCTTTCTACAGACTTTTCAGCGAGTAACTGCAATGCGGCTGGCTTTATTCGACTTGGACAACACGCTCTTGGGCGGTGACAGTGACCACGCCTGGGGCGATTACCTGTGCGAACGCGGCTTCCTCGACGCCGTCGCCTACAAGGCACGCAACGACGAGTTCTACCAGGATTACCTGGCTGGCAAGCTGGATAACGATGCCTACCTGAACTTCTGCCTGGAAGTGCTCGGCCGCACCGAGATGGCCACGCTGGGTCAATGGCATCTGGATTACATGCGCGATTGCATTGAGCCGATTGTGTTGCCCAAGGGTCTCGAACTGCTGGCCAAGCACCGCGAGGCGGGTGACAAACTGGTGATCATCACCGCGACCAACCGTTTTGTTACCGGGCCGATTGCCCAGCGTCTGGGCGTCGAAACCCTGATCGCCACGGAATGTGAAATGGTTGATGGCCGCTACACCGGGCGCAGCACCGACGTCCCGTGCTTCCGCGAAGGCAAGGTGACGCGGTTGAATCGTTGGCTGGAAGAGACCGGGTATTCGTTGGAGGACAGCTATTTCTACAGCGACTCGATGAATGATTTGGCGCTGCTTGAACAAGTGGCCAATCCGGTTGCGGTCGATCCTGATCCAAATCTGCGCGCTGAAGCCGAGAGGCGTGGCTGGCCGGTGATGTCTCTGCGCGACTGAAATTGCCTGTAGCAGCTGCCGAGGTACGAGGCTGCGTCGCGGTCTGCAGGACCGCCCATGGGGCCGCTTCGCAGCCCAACGCAGCCTCGTACCTCGGCAGCTGCTACAGATTCCGCGCTAAACCGGCTTGGCGCCCATCAACCCCGCAATGGCGATAAAGCAGACAAAACTGAACAACGCCAAGGCAAACGTAAACTTCCCATTGCTCCCCGCCGGCGCCTTGCGCAACTTGTTAAGCCGCACCAGCAACCAGAACCAGCCCAACGCCGCGACGGTGTAAAGCACACTGGAAGCCAACAACCAGATCTGCCCCAGCGGCCAGCCCACCAGATGCACCATCCACCAACCGGTAAATGGCATGCTCAGCAACGCCAGCCCCATCACCAGCCAGATGAACACGCGCGGGCGCTGCAACGTGCGCGCGTGAGCCGTTGCGTCACCGTTACGGCGTGTACGCCAGACCCAGATGGCCAGACCCAGCGCGCTGACCAGCAGCAACACCGTCGCCACCATATGAGCGACTTTCAGGGCGGTTAACGTTTCCATTGTTCGATTTCCTTATGGCCTGGCCATCAGCGTAGCCGCTCAGCCGAGAAACAGCTGATAGGCCGGGTTGTCGCTTTCGTCCCAATATGGGTAGCCGATTTCTTCCAGCGCTGCGGGCACCAGGTGGCGTTCATCATGAGGTACTTGCAAGCCCGCGACCACACGACCATCCGCCGCGCCATGGTTGCGGTAGTGGAACATCGAGATGTTCCAGCGCCCGCCGAGCTTGTTGAGGAAGTTGAACAGCGCACCCGGACGCTCCGGGAATTCGAAGCGCAGAATCACTTCATCCACCACATGAGCCGCACGGCCGCCGACCATGTGGCGGATGTGCAACTTGGCTAGTTCGTTGTCGGTCAGGTCGAGCACCGGGAAACCCTGCTCGGTCAGGCTGGCAATCAGCGCACTGCGCGGATCGTTTTCCGGATGCGTCTGCACACCAACAAAGATGTGCGCCTCGCTGCCGGTGTTGTAGCGGTAGTTGAATTCGGTGATCTGACGCTTGCCGATGGCTTCACAGAACGCCTTGAAGCTGCCCGGCTTCTCGGGGATCGTCACGGCGATAATCGCTTCGCGGCCCTCGCCCAGTTCAGCGCGCTCGGCGACGTGGCGCAGGCGGTCGAAGTTGACGTTGGCACCGGAATCGATGGCCACAAAGGTGTGACCGGTGACGCCGCGTTGCTCGACGTATTTCTTGATCCCGGCCACGCCCAATGCGCCGGCAGGTTCAGTAATCGAGCGGGTATCGTCGTAGATGTCCTTGATCGCCGCGCAGATTTCATCGGTGCTGACGGTGATCACTTCATCGACATAGTCTTTGCAGATGTCGAAGGTGTGCTGACCAATCTGCGCCACAGCAACGCCGTCGGCGAAGAGGCCCACGGTCGGCAGGATCACGCGCTCGCCAGCCGCCATGGCGGCTTGCAGGCAGTTGGAGTCGTCCGGCTCGACGCCGATGATTTTGATCTCAGGTCGCAAGTACTTCACGTACGCCGCGATGCCGGCGATCAGCCCGCCGCCGCCCACCGGGACAAAAATCGCATCCAGACGGCCAGGGTGCTGGCGCAAAATCTCCATCGCCACCGTGCCCTGCCCGGCAATGGTGTGGGGATCGTCGTAAGGGTGAATGTAGACGTAGCCTTTTTCGTCGACCAGTTTCAGCGAGTAGGCCAGGGCTTCCGGGAACGAATCCCCGTGCAACACCACTTTGCCGCCACGGGAACGCACGCCTTCGACTTTGATTTCCGGGGTGGTCTTGGGCATGACGATGGTCGCTTTCACGCCCAACACTTTCGCCGCCAGGGCCAGGCCTTGCGCGTGGTTGCCCGCGGAAGCAGTGACGACACCGCGAGCGCGCTCTTCGTCGGAAAGCTGCGTGAGCTTGTTGTAGGCGCCGCGAATCTTGAACGAGAACACCGGCTGCAAGTCTTCGCGCTTGAGCAAAATACTGTTGCCCAGCCGCTCGGAGAGCTGGCGGGCAGTCTGCAATGGGGTTTCTACGGCAACGTCATAAACGCGCGAGGTGAGGATCTTTTTGACGTACTGTTCGAGCATCGGAAAGCATCACTGAGCGGGTTGGGCAGGGCCAAGGAGTCTAACCCGGCTTTCGGCTGGGCGACCACACGAATCAAGAGGTTTTAGCCGGGCATGGGGCTATAATGCCGGCCTTTCCGTTCTCCCCTTGCCCGCTTCGGAGCCCGCATGACCCAGGATCAACTCAAACAGGCAGTGGCTCAGGCCGCCGTCGACTTCATCCTCCCGAAACTCGACGACAAGAGCATCGTCGGGGTCGGCACCGGCTCCACCGCCAACTGCTTCATCGACGCACTGGCCAAGCACAAAGGCGCGTTCGACGGCGCGGTCGCCAGTTCCGAAGCCACCGCTGCCCGCCTCAAGGGCCACGGCATTCCGGTGTATGAGTTGAATACCGTCAGCGATCTGGAGTTCTACGTCGACGGCGCCGATGAAAGCGACGAACACCTGAACCTGATCAAGGGCGGCGGCGCAGCCCTGACCCGCGAGAAGATTGTGGCGGCTGTGGCCAAGACCTTCATCTGCATCGCCGACGCCAGCAAACTGGTGCCGGTGCTCGGTGCGTTCCCGCTGCCGGTGGAAGTGATCCCGATGGCCCGCAGCCACGTGGCCCGCGAGCTGGTGAAGCTCGGCGGCGACCCGGTCTATCGTGAAGGCGTGCTGACCGACAACGGCAACATCATCCTCGACGTGTTTAACATGCAGATCACCAACCCGGTGGAGCTCGAGACGCAGATCAACGCCATCGTCGGCGTGGTCACCAACGGTTTGTTCGCGGCGCGTCCGGCTGATTTGCTGCTGCTGGGCACCAGCGAAGGCGTGAAAACCCTGCGCGCAAAGTAAACCAAACACATAGCAAAACCTGTGGGAGCGAGCCTGCTCGCGAAGGCGGTCTGTCAGCCGACATTTCCATCGACTGACACGGCCTATTCGCGAGCAGCCTCGCTCCCACAGTTGTTTTGGGGTGATTGTTAGGGTTGTGGCGGTTTTTTGAAGACGTAGAACAGGTTCGGCTCGCTCACCAAATACATCGTACCGTCGTCATCCATGGCGATCCCTTCCGCTTGCGGCACTGTCTTCTGCAACCCCTGACGCCCCTTGCTCAGTGACATGGTGCTCAGCGGTCGTCCGTCCACATCGAGTTCCAGAATCAACCGCGACTCATCCGACAACGCCAGCAGATGGCCGCTGCGCTCGTCGTATTGCAGGCTCGACAGGTCCGTCACGAACATCCCGGCATCGCGTTTGGGGTTGTTCACTACGTGCACCGCGTAGGACTTTTCCGGGTTGTAATGCGGAAAGCCGTGCACTTCGTAGATCAGCATCGGGTCGCGTTCCTTGGCGACAAACAACCGCTTGCCCACCGAGTCGTAAGCCAGGCCTTCGAAGCCCTTGTTGCCGCTCATGTGCACGCCAAGGGTCATCTGTTCGGCATCCGCTGCGTCGAGGAACGTTGTGTCGTTCTCCAGATGAATCTTGATCAGCCGCTGCTGACGTTCATCAGTGATCACGTAAGTGTCGGCACTAATGAATTCCACGGCTTCAGGATCGCCAAACCCGACCAGCGCAATGCGTCGAATAATCTGGCCGTCCAGCGACAGTTCGATCAGCTCTGAGTTTTTGTTGGTGACGGTGAACAGGCTTTTGCGCACTGGATCGAAGGTCAGCGCCGAGACATCGTCGTCCAGCCCAACAATGACTCGCGCCTCAACCGCTACCTGGTACTGATCCAGAGCGATGGACTGACCGTTCACTGGCTGCCAAAGGGTGTGCAGGTTGAACCAGGCGCGCTCGAACAGGCGCAGGTACTGGCCGGCCGCAACCAGCGCGATCAACGCAATGACCGACAGGATCAGAATCAGGGGTTTGGGGCGGGCAAGTCGGCGCATTCGGGCAAGCTCGGAATCAGGACGGGCGGATGAAATACCACGGCAGTCTGAATTGAAGCTTAATGGCCAGTGGCCGCGGCCCCGAAGGTGTACGCCAACAGGCGACCGCGCGCCACCCTCACTGCGGGCTTATTTCTGTTTTTCGAAACGGTAGAACAGGTTTGGTTCGCTCACCAGGTACAGCGTGCCCGCATCGTCCATGGTCACGCCTTCGGCGCGAGGAATGGTCTTCTTCAAACCATTGAAGCCACCCAGCAAGGTCATGAAGCTGACCTGCTCGCCCTTCTCGTCCAGCTCCAGCAACAAGTGGGAATCGGCAGACAGCACCAGGGTGTGCCCAGTGCGCGGGTCGATGGCCAGCGCCGAGAGGTTGCGGATGTCCAGTTCATCACTGAAGAGTTTTTGCTTGTCACCGGTGAGTGTCTGGCCATCGTTGCTTTTCCAGGTGAACAACGCCGGTGGACGCTCTTCACCCAGCAACATTTGCTGATTGCGCGAATCCCAGACGATGGCTTCGAACGCCTTGTTCTGGTCTTTCGAAGGACCGAGGTCGTATTTCGGGAAGTTGGCGATGTTCAGCTCGCGGGTATCGGCATCGACCTTGACGATGGAGAGCATGTGTTCGCGCTCATCGACGATGGCCAGCAGACCGTTACCCATCGCGGTCACCCCTTCCGGATTGCTCCAGCCCACCAGCGGCATCTTGCGCAGCACGTCACCCTGCAGAGTCAGTTCGACCAGGAACGGATTTTTGCCCATGACCGAAAACAGGGTTTTGGACTGCGGATCGTAGGCCAGGTCCGACGCTTCGTCCTTCTCCATGCCCGGCAGCACCTTGGCATCGATCACTGCCCGGTAATTCGGCAGCCAGATGCTCTCCTGACGTTCGGCGGGGCTTTCGAAACGCTCCAGCACCCAGAGCACACCACGGTCATCCCAGTGCATCGCAAACGCGAGGCCATACACGGCGGCGGCCACTAGCAAAAGCCAGGAATACCAACGCATGACAAAGCGCGAGCGGCGGGCAGTTTTAAGCTTGGGCAGTGGTTGGGTGACCATCGAGGGATGCGTTCCAGAAATTCAGGCTAAGGGTAATAGCACAATTGGGACCGGCTCAGACGCCGCAAGTCCCGGAATTATCCGGACAATATGTGAAAAAAACGGGAAATGGCGGGAAAGCCCTTTTGCGGCCGAGCACAAAAACCAATGTGGGAGCGAGCCTGCTCGCGAAGGCGGTGCGTCAGTCGACATTAAAGTTGACTGACACACCGCCTTCGCGAGCAGGCTCGCTCCCACAGGTTTTTGCGGTGTTGCGACTAGCGGACGCTGCTGGTGAAGCTGCTGGCGCCTGGCAATTCAATCACCAGTTCGTCACCGACATTCAGCGGGCCAACGCCAACCGGCGTACCCGTCAGGATCACGTCACCGGCCTGCAGCGAGAAGCAGCCGGCCATGTGCTGGATCATCGGCACGATCGGGTTGAGCATTGCGCTGCTGTTGCCATCCTGGCGCACTTCGCCATTGATGGTCAGGCGGATGCCAATGTCGGTCAGGTCAGCGAACGTGCTGCCGGACACGAATGGCGCAATCACCGCCGCACCGTCGAAGGACTTGGCGATTTCCCACGGCAGGCCCTTGGCTTTCAGCTCGGCCTGCTTGTCGCGCAGGGTCAGGTCCAGGGCCGGGGCGAAGCCGGAGATAGCATCCAGCACTTCTTCACGGCTCGGTTTGGTCGACAATGGCTTGCCGATCAACACCGCGATTTCCGCTTCGTAATGCACCGAACCACGTTCGGCCGGAATGCTGAAACCACCTTCCAGCGGCACTACGCAACTGCCCGGTTTAATGAACAGCAGCGGTTCTGTAGGCACCGGGTTGTCCAGTTCCTTGGCGTGTTCGGCGTAGTTACGGCCGATGCACACCACTTTCCCCAGCGGAAAGTGAATACGCGTACCGTCGACATACTGGTGCTGATAGCTCATTACCGACTCCTGTTTCGTAGCTCTTAAATTCAAAAGTCAAACAGCGAAAATTTTGCCCGGGTTCATGATGCCGTTCGGGTCGAACACGGCTTTGACGGCTTTCATGTACTCGATCTCAACCGGCGAGCGGCTGTAGGTCAAGTAATCACGCTTGGTCATGCCCACGCCGTGTTCGGCGGAAATCGAACCGTTGTACTTCTCGACGGTTTCGAACACCCACTTGTTGACGGTCGCGCACTTGGCGAAGAACTCATCCTTGCTCAGGTTTTCGGGCTTAAGGATGTTCAAGTGCAGGTTGCCGTCGCCGATGTGGCCGAACCAGACGATTTCGAAATCCGGGTAGTGTTCGCCGACGATCGCGTCGATTTCCTTCAGGAACGCCGGGACTTTCGACACAGTGACCGAAATGTCGTTCTTGTACGGCGTCCAGTGGGAGATGGTCTCGGAGATGTATTCGCGCAGCTTCCAGAGGTTCTGCAGCTGGGTTTCGCTCTGGCTCATCACGCCGTCCAGCACCCAACCCTGCTCGACGCAGTGCTCGAAGGTTTCCAGGGCGTGGTTGGCCACTTCTTCGGTAGTCGCTTCGAATTCCAGCAGCGCGTAGAACGGGCAATCTGTTTCGAATGGCGCTGGTACGTCGCCGCGGGCCATCACCTTGGCCAACGCTTTGTCGGAGAAGAATTCGAAAGCGGTCAGGTCGAGCTTGCTCTGGAACGCGTGCAACACCGGCATGATCGAGTCGAAATCGGCCGTGCCGAGGACCATGGCGGTGAGGTTTTTCGGGGCTCGGTCCAGGCGCATGGTGGCTTCGACCACAAAACCGAGGGTGCCTTCAGCGCCAATGAACAGCTGACGCAGGTCGTAACCTGTAGCGTTCTTGATCAGGTCTTTGTTCAGTTCCAGCAGATCGCCCTTGCCGGTGACCACTTTCATGCCCGCGACCCAGTTACGGGTCATGCCGTAACGAATCACTTTGATCCCGCCGGCATTGGTGCCGATATTGCCGCCAATCTGGCTCGAGCCTGCCGAGGCGAAATCCACCGGGTAGTACAGGCCTTTCTCTTCGGCGACGTTCTGCAAGTGTTCGGTGACCACGCCCGGCTGGCAGACCGCGGTGCGGTCGGTCATGTTCACGTCAAGGATCTGGTTCATGTAGTCGAAGGACACAACGACTTCGCCATTGGCGGCCACGGCAGCGGCGGACAGCCCGGTGCGACCGCCGGACGGCACCAACGCAATTTTGTGCTCATTGGCCCAACGGACAATGGCCTGGACCTGCTCGGTGGTCTTGGGGAACACGATGGCAGTCGGGGCCGGGGCGAAATGCTTGGTCCAATCCTTACCGTAAGCATTCAGGGAGTCGGCATCGGTCAGCACCTTGCCAGGCTCAACCAGGGTCTTCAGCTCTTCAATCAAGGCAGGATTGGTCATCGACAGAACTCTCGAACAATTCATGGTCATCCTGAGAACGCTTCACGTCGCAGGAATGAGTGTTTAGCGGGGTGCATATGCTAGCATACCGACCCCGCAGGATAGTGCCCAACGGCTATTCTGTGGCGACGGCTTTCTTGCCGTCCGGGTCAGCGTCTGCTGGCTATTTCCTGCCATTTTTCTCCGGGATACAGGTTTACGCAGATGAGCAAGACTTCTCTCGATAAGAGCAAGATCAAGTTCCTTCTTCTCGAAGGCGTCCACCAATCGGCTGTCGACGTCCTCAAGTCGGCGGGCTACACCAGCATCGAGTACCTCACAGGTTCTCTGCCGGAAGCCCAGCTGAAGGAAAAGATCGCTGATGCGCACTTCATCGGCATTCGCTCCCGCACTCAACTGACCGAAGAGATCTTCGATCAGGCGAAGAAACTGGTCGCTGTCGGCTGTTTCTGCATCGGCACCAACCAGGTTGACCTTAATGCTGCCCGCGAACGCGGCATCGCAGTGTTCAACGCTCCGTACTCCAACACTCGCTCCGTTGCCGAGCTGGTGCTGGCCGAAGCGATCCTGTTGCTGCGCGGCATCCCTGAGAAGAACGCTTCCTGCCACCGTGGCGGCTGGATCAAGAGCGCAGCCAACTCCTTCGAAATCCGTGGCAAGAAGTTGGGTATCGTCGGTTACGGCTCGATCGGTACTCAACTGTCGGTCCTGGCTGAAGGCCTGGGCATGCAGGTGTACTTCTACGACACCGTGACCAAGCTGCCATTGGGCAACGCCACTCAGGTCGGTAACCTGACCGAGCTGCTGGGCATGTCCGACATCGTCACCCTGCACGTTCCGGAAACCGCTGCGACCCAGTGGATGATCGGCGAGAAAGAAATCCGTGCGATCAAGAAGGGCGGCATTCTGATCAACGCGGCTCGCGGCACTGTAGTTGAACTGCAAGCGCTGGCGGACGCGATCAAGGACAAGCACCTGATCGGCGCGGCCATCGACGTATTCCCGGTGGAGCCTCGTTCCAACGACGAAGAGTTCGAAAGCCCGCTGCGTGGCCTGGACAACGTGATCCTGACCCCGCACATCGGCGGTTCCACCGCTGAAGCGCAAGCCAACATCGGTCTGGAAGTGGCAGAAAAACTGGTCAAGTACAGCGACAACGGTACGTCGGTATCGTCGGTGAACTTCCCGGAAGTGGCCCTGCCGGCTCACCCTGGCAAGCACCGTCTGCTGCACATCCACGAGAACATTCCGGGTGTGATGAGCGAGATCAACAAGGTCTTCGCCGAAAACGGTATCAACATTTCCGGTCAGTTCCTGCAGACCAACGAGAAAGTCGGCTACGTCGTGATCGACGTCGACGCCGAGTACTCGGAAATGGCGCAAGAGAAGCTGCAGCACATCAACGGCACCATTCGTTGCCGCGTGTTGTTCTGATAGTGACTTGAGCGACAAAAAAGGGAGACCCTCGGGTCTCCCTTTTTCATGCCTGTGGAAAAGTTACTTCACATTCACGGTGATTTTCTTCGAAACGATTGGCGGATCGAACGGCATGTGGCCGCTATCGCCCAGTTCCAGCTGCAAGGTGTGTTTGCCCGGCGTCAGCTTTACTTCAGCCTGGGTCTGCGCCTTGCCGAAATGCAGGTGATTGGCATCGTTGGGGATCGGCGCACCGGCGGCTGGCAGTTGATCGACATCGATCAGCAAGTGGTGATGGCCGGTGTTCTTGGTGACATCGCCCGCTGGCGCCAGCGCAATATTCTCGACAGCGAACTTGACGACGACGGTTTGCGGAACCGTGGCTCCGTCCGCAGGAGAAACGATGGACACTTCTGCACCTTTGGGAGCCGGTGTACCAGCCGTTGCCAGCATCGAAGCACCCATCAACAGGCCAGCCAATGCTGCTCGTGACATAAAGGTTTTCATTCTCTTCTCCAGTTTTTTCGTAAAATCCGTGTGGCCATGACAACTTCACGGCCAATCGTTGTCGAAGGCACTCGACAACCATAGCAAAGCGAGCCTGAATCAGAGCATCGCGATAATGAATTCAAAGGAGTGACCATGCGTTTTTTGCCTGGCCTGATCTGCCTGCTACCCCTTCTGAGCCCTTTGGCTCATGCCGAGCTGATTGACGATGTAAACGACCGAGGCGAATTGCGTATTGCCCTTGAGGCTAATACACCGCCCTTCAATTTCAAGGAAGACGGCAAACTCACCGGGTTCGAAGTCGAATTGGGGCAAATGCTGGCCAACGAACTGGATGTGCGGGCCGACTTCGTCGTTACCGATTCCAACGATCTGTTGCAAGGTGTTGAAACCGGCAAGTACGACGTCGCCATCAACCACATAGCAGTGACCCCGGACCTCGAGGATCGTTTCGACTTCAGCGAACCTTACATTCACACCAACGCGCAATTGATCGCGCAGAAGGAAGAGCCACGCTCAATCCTGTTGGTGCAGTCGCTGACTGAAGAAAAGCCAAAAGACAGCTCGCCGGTTAGCCTGGCGATTCCGTTTCAGAAAGGTAACCCGGCGTTTCATGCCAGCCTGGAGAACGCGCTACAGCGGATCAAGGCGGATGGGCGATTGGAGGCACTGGAACAGAAGTGGTTGGGGGTGGATACGAGTGTGGCGCCCAAGCCTTAAGAATTTTGTCGCTCTTTAGATCCAGCCCCTCACCCTAACCCTCTCCCCAGGGGGCGAGGGGACTGACCGAGGTGTTCTTAGAGCTACATCGACCTGAGAAACCGAGTCGAACTCAAGATTTGAAAAGCCCCCGATCGGCTAATGCCAGTCAGTTAAGCTGACTGGCATTTTTCTTTCTGATCGGATATTTCGGTGATTTGAGCCTTATGGCGCGGGGATAAATGCGCTCTTCCCGTCGATGCGGCAGAACATAATGCGGGGCAGAGGCGTGCAGCTCGGCCAGATATTTGGGGATGTTCCCGGAACGGTCGGCCGAAACGCTGTTGATAAACCCTAAAATTGCCCAAGTACACGCGGCAAAGCTCATTTCGCACGGGTAAATACCTGGACAGTGGCGGCTCATTTCCACCATCTGGTAGCGCAGCAGGTTGTAGCCCAGCAACACACCCCACAGTTCCTGCTCGATCATCTCGGGCGTCTTGCTACGCAATGTATAGCTGCTGTTGAGCAGCGTCTGTTTCATCTCGCGAAACCCTAATTCGATCTCCCATCGCTGGCTGTACAGGTCGACGATTTCGTCGGACGGGAAGCGTAGCGGATCGGCCATCGACGTCAGGATCTGACAAACCTTGCCCTTGACGGTTTTGCTCAGCAATCGCGCGGTCAGGCGCTCCGGCAGCCCCGGCCATTGCGTGCGGGCCTGCGGCGAAGTGCTCAACGAGACCACAGCGTCCTGGCGCCCCAAGCGCTGAATCACTTCGTACTGCGCACCTTTGCGCAGAGGCATCAGCCAATGCCGCTCGATGCCTGCTTGCTGCCACTGATGCAGCAAACCCAAGGAGTAAAAACCGCGATCGAACAGCGTCAGCGAGTGATCGGGCGTGGTTTCGATCAGTTGCTCCGCCAGTTTCATTTCGTTGCTGCGATAGCCATCCAACGCGCTGCCGATCAGCATGTGGCTGGTCAACTCCATTTGGCAGACCATGCGCACCTGGGGGAAACCGGTGTCGCCATGCTGGTTGCTGGCGGAATCGTAGCGCGCCCGATTTTCGGGTGTATCGGGCGTTCGCCATACGACACCGTCGACCCCCAGCAAACGCAAGCCTGCCCAAGTTGGGTGATCCACGGCCTCATGCCAACTTTTCTGAGTCAGATGGAAGACTTGTCGTACAGCCTCGCAGCCCAATCTCTGACGGGCTTGAACCACAGCGCTGGGTGCCACCAATGGACGTTGGCCCGGCAGCATGATGTTCATGCGGCTGACCACATCCCACGCCGACATGCGGCGAAAGAAGGCCATGGAGATCACGCACCAGAGCATCATTTCCAGTGGCAAACGCCGCTTGCGCAGGGTCGCCACGCCGGCCTGTTCAAGTGCCTGCTCGACCAAAGATGGATCGAGTAAAGAATCCAGTCCCTCGATTGAGTTAGGGGTGGAGGCGATATTGTGGGTCAGTTCCAGGGCCCGAGCGAGACGCATAAAAAAATCCGATGCCAGTACAGGCATCGGATTTTGATTTCTTGCGGCCAAAGGTCAAGCAAGAGGGCTTAACTGATCGGCATTACCCGATCGGCTCCCTTTCCCCTCTCCCCATTGGGGCGGTCCGACGTTTCGGGAGGGCTGGGGTGAGGGGTGGCTCTTGAATCAGTTCAGATTATTCAAAGCCACCGCAGCTTCAACCAACTCCAGCTCACTGAAGACCTGAACCCCATGGCGCTTGAGCAATGCGGCAGTCACGCCTTCACCACTCACCTTCACACCACTGAACGTCCCGTCATAGGTCAACAGATTCCCGCAAGACGGGCTGTTGGCCTTGAGCACGGCAATGCGGATGCCGTGCTTTTGCACCAGTTCCAACGCCTGATAAGCCCCCGAGAGAAACTCGGCGCTGACGTCCTCGCCCTCGGTGGTGATCACTGAGCCGTGGCCATCAAGCACTTCAGCACCCTGCCCACCCGGAATTTCCGCCGCCGCTCTCGGCGTCGTCAACCCACCAGCAACCTCCGGACACAACGGCACCACCCGACCTTCATCAAGCCACTGTTGAAGCGGATCGAACGGCCCACTCGCCCCGCCGTCATAACGTACGAGGTGGCCCAGCAGACAGCGGCTAACCAGAATTTTTTGCATGATCAGAACGGCTCGTTGCCACGACGCCGGAACCAGCCGGTCAACGACAGGCGATCGCGGGTCGCGGGCAGGACTTCGTGGGGCACTTCACCCGACAGAAACACCACCAGGCATCCGCCGGTAGGCACTACATCGTGCTCGACGCCTTCACCCAGGTACATACGCAACTGGCCGCCGTGCTCGGGCAGCCAGGCGTCATTGAGATAGACCACCGCCGACACCATGCGCCGGTCGTCGTCGCGAAAGCGGTCGACATGCTTGAGGTAGAACGCGCCGGGCGGGTACAGCGCGAAATGGCTTTCGAAATCTTCCAGGCCCAGAAACAAACCGCGATTCATCGCCTCGCGCAGGCTGTCCATCAACTCCAGATAGCTATCGCACGCCAACGCCTGGCCGGGCTCGATCCACTGGATATGGTCGCCGCGAATCCCCTCGCGAATCTCGGATGTCGACCCGCGCCCCACGGCGGCCGGGGCCAGTTCGCCCTCGGCAGCACGTTTACGGCACTCAGCCGACAGTTCCCGGGTCAGACCCAGAGGAAGGAAAATATTCTGCTGCGACCAGCCATGTTCAGCCAGGTCGTCGACGATACGTAACAGCAGCGGGTGATCAGAGGGTATTGGCATGCCGCGCATAGTATTCCTGTGCCTGAAAATCCGACAGAGCCGCGCAGCGGCTTGATACGAATTCTCGACAAGGACGAATGCCACACGGAGAATAGTCGCCTGCTGACAGGAGTCCCTATGCGCCGTTTGCTTTTCTCAATGCTGATGTTCTGCGTTATGCCTGCTTGGGCAGACGGCCACGACCAGTTGTACAAGGTCGCCGGCTGGCCAGAACAACGCGCGCATTTCAACGACGCTCTCTCGGCCGCTCAGCAGCGGTACCAGAACAGCCTGCCGCCGGCAGTGTTCCAGGCGCTGGTGAACAACAGTAATCAGCGCTTTGACCCCCAGGCCGTGGACCAGCGCGCCGAAGCGCAATTGCGCAAGACCCTCGCCGATCCGAAACCTGCGCTGACATTCTTTCAATCACCCTTGGGCAAGAAAATCGTGGCCGCCGAATTGCTCGCTACCCGTCGCGATCAGTTGGCAAAAAACGCCAAGGGTTTGCCCAAGATCCAGGCCAGCGACAGCCGCATGCTGATCATCGGCCATCTGGCCCAGGCCTTACCCGTTCGCGAGGCTGGCGCGGAAGTCAGCCTGGCGATTGCCGGCGTCGCGGCTGATAGCCTCAGTTCGATGATCCCCGGCCTGCTCGGCGGTGGTCAGGCTCAAGGCATGTTGAACGGTCAGCGTCAGCGCTTGATGGACCAGATCGGCAACGACCTGAACAACACGCTGTTGTATGTCTATCGCGACCTGTCGGATGAAGAACTGGAAGAGTTCGCGACCTTCGCCGAGTCCACCGAGGGCAAGGCTTATTACCAGGCAGCATTGGCGGCGATTCGCGCGGGGCTGGCGGTGGGGCAGGATACTTCAAGTCTTCGCCAGTAATATTCGGCGCCTGTAGGATCGCTTTCGCGAGCAGGCTCGCTCCCACAGGAGTATGCATTCCAATGTGGGAGCGAGCCTGCTCGCGAAGAGGCCCGAACTACCGCTAAAGATTCCGACCCTTCATCCGCTTGCTCAAAAACCCGAAATACTCCCGCCGCAACGCCAGCGTCTCATTCGCCAGGTGATGCCGCGCCTCAGGCAACATCAGCACCTGCGGTCGATCGAACTTGCCCCGCAACACCTCAAGGTTATGTTCCCAATCCACGGTCATGTCCGCCTGCCCCTGAACAATCAGCGGCCGCCGCGTGCTGTCCGGTGCGGCTTCGATGCGTTTGATCCAACGCGCCAATGCACCGACCCAAGCGGTCGGCAAACGTAGCGGCTGCAATGGATCGGCTTGCAGGAAGGGCAAAAAATCCGGGTCGTTGGAGTTCTCGCTGAAGCGCCGGGCGATGGCTTTGACGAAAGGCTTGAGCAGGTAATAGCTGAGTTGCGACCAGCCCCAGGCCCGCGGTCTGACCAGCGGCGACAGCAGGATGACCTGGCCCTGGGCCGGACTGCTGGCGCCCTGATTGAGTACATGATCGATCACGATCGCGCCGCCGGTGCTTTGCCCGCACAGGTGCCACGGCTGCGGCAGATCGAGGGATTGTGCTTCGGTGAACAACCCTTGCAGCGTGTCCTGATACTCGGTGAAATCCTTGATGCTGGCCCGTTCACCACTGGACAGCCCATGCCCCGGTAAGTCGCAGGCAATCACCGCAAAATCCTGATCCAGCGCCCATTCGATCACATGCCGGTAAAGCCCGGCGTGATCGTAAAAACCGTGGAACAAAAACAGCGTCGCCTTCGCCCGCTCGGGCCACCAGACCTGGCTGACCACTTCATAACCATCGACCGCGAAACGTCCAAGGCCACTGCGCACGTTACGCCCCGCAAAATCCAGCCCGTAGAAGCGCTGGTAAGCCAGCGCTTCCACCGACAGCGGCTGCCAGTCGGCCAGCGGCCGCAGGCTGGCACGCAGATGATCGGAGTCGAAAGTGGCAGACATGAGCAATTCCAGAACGCAAACGGACTTTATGGGCCTGCGATACTCATCTGTTGGGACAAGCATGGCAAGCTAGCGCACCTTCGAGGACTGAAATCCATGCGCTCGCCCTTCCGCGCCACACTGCTTGCCAGCCTGCTCGCCCTCGTGTGTGCCGGCGTGCTGTGGACTGCCTACGACTGGTTTCAGGGCCGCTACCTGCGAGCATTCAGCGAGCATACCGCGGTGTTCTCCGGTGACCCGCTGCGCCTGCCCGACCATCTCGCCGGCCCCGGCGCCATCCGCCTCGTGCACTTCTGGGACCCGGCCTGCCCGTGCAACGTCGGTAACCAACAACACCTGAGCGAACTGGTTGAGCACTATGTACCGCAAGGCGTGGAGTTTTATGCGGTACAAAAGCCTGGCAGCCACGGCCAGTTGCCGAGCACCTTAAGCAGCCTGAAAAGCATCGCCGTCCTCCCAGGCTCCGAACAGATCCCCGCCAGCCCGGCCGTGGCGATCTGGGATCGCAGCGGCAAACTGGCGTATTTCGGCCCGTACAGCGAAGGCCTGACCTGCAATTCGAACAACAGCTTTATCGAGCCGATCCTGCAAGCGTTGAACGAAGGGCGCGCGGTGAATGCCACGCACACACTGGCGGTGGGTTGTTACTGCCCGTGGCCCGTCGACACAACGAAGTAAGGCTGACAGGAGACGCGAATACCTCCTAAGTGCGATGGCCTTATCGCCAAGCCGTGTTAAAACAGTGCCGCCAGGGATCTGCTGCCACTCATAACAACAAGGAACCACCATGAAACGTAGCCTGACCGTTCTCGCCCTGCTGATTGTCGCACTCGCCGCAGGTGCCGGCGGGTACGTCTACAGCAAGCAGCCGACACGCCAGGGCATGGTGGAGCTGCAACACCTGCAAGGTTCGGTCACCGTGCGCTACGACGAGCGCGGCATCCCGCACATCCGCGCCGAGAACGAAACCGACCTGTACCGCGCCCTCGGGTACGTGCACGCCCAGGACCGGCTGTTTCAGATGGAAGTCCTGCGCCGCCTCGCCCGCGGCGAGCTGGCCGAGGTCCTGGGCCCGAAACTGCTCGACACTGACAAGCTGATGCGCAGTCTGCGCATTCGTGAACGCGCCGAAACCTACCTGGCGAATCTGGACCAACAGTCGCCGACCTTTATCGCCATGCAAGCCTATCTGGACGGCATTAACCAGTATCAGGACAGCCATCCAAAACCCGCAGAGTATGATGTTCTGGGCATCCCCAAACGCCCGTTCACTGCTCAGGACACCATCAGCATCGCCGGCTACATGGCCTACAGTTTTGCCGCAGCGTTTCGCACCGAACCGTTGCTGACCTACGTGCGCGATCAGTTGGGCGCCAACTACCTGAACGTCTTCGATCTCGACTGGCAGCCCAAAGGTGTGCTCAACGGCAGCACGCTGCCCCTCGCCAGCACCGACTGGAAAGACCTCAATACCCTCGCCCGCCTTAGCGAACACGCACTCGCCGACAACGGTTTGCCGCAGTTCGAGGGCAGCAACGCCTGGGTCGTCTCTGGAGGCCGAACCAAAAGCGGCAAACCGCTGTTGGCCGGCGACCCGCATATCCGCTTTTCCGCGCCGTCGGTGTGGTACGAAGCGCACCTCTCGGCGCCGGGTTTCGAGCTCTACGGCCACTATCAGGCATTGATGCCGTTCGCCTCTCTCGGGATGAACCGCGACTTCGGCTGGAGCATCACCATGTTCCAGAACGACGACCTCGATCTGATCGCCGAAAAGGTCAACCCGGACAACCCCAATCAGGTCTGGTATCGCGGCAAGTGGGTGGACATGGTGACCAGCGAACAGCAGATCGCGGTCAAGGGCCAGGCACCGGTAACACTGGTGCTGCGCCAGTCGCCCCACGGCCCGATCGTCAACGATGCGTTGGGCAGCGGCGTCGGCAAAACGCCGATCGCCATGTGGTGGGGTTTTCTCGAAAGCCAGAATCCGATCCTTGAGGGCTTCTATCAGCTCAACCGCGCCGACACCCTGGCCAAGGCGCGCAGTGCCTCCGCAAAGGTTCAGGCGCCGGGCCTGAACATCGTCTGGGCCAACGCCAAGGGCGACATCGGCTGGTGGGCAGCGGCGCAACTGCCAAAACGTCCGGCGGGTGTGCATCCGGGGTTCATCCTCGATGGCAGCACCGCCGACGCGGATAAGGAAGGTTTTTACCCGTTCAGCGCCAACCCACAGGAAGAGAACCCGGCACGCGGTTACATCGTCTCGGCCAACTTCCAGCCGGTGTCGCCGACCGGCATGGAGATTCCCGGTTACTACAACCTGGCCGATCGAGGTCAGCAGCTCAATCGTCAGCTCAGCGACAAAACCATCAAGTGGGATCTGGACGCCAGCCAGAAGCTGCAACTGGGCACCACCACCGCCTACGGCCCGCGCTTGCTGGCGCCGTTGTTGCCCGTACTGCGTGAAGGGGTGAGCGATCCCGCCGAACTCAAACTGGTTGAGCAACTGGCCCAATGGAAAGGCGACTACCCGCTCGACTCCACCAGCGCCACGCTGTTCAACCAGTTCCTGTTCAACCTGGCTGACGCAACGATGCGAGATGAACTGGGCAATGACTTCTTCGAGACTTTGCTGTCGACCCGGGTGATTGATTCCGCACTGCCTCGCCTGGCCGCGACTGCCGATTCGCCGTGGTGGGACAACCGCAACACCCTCGGCAAGGAAACCCGCGCCGATACGGTCAAGGTTGCGTGGCAGGCGAGCATTGCTCATCTCAAAACCACCCTCGGCGGCGATTTCGCGCAATGGCAGTGGGGCAAGGCGCACACGCTGACCCATGGCCATCCGCTGGGACAGCAAAAGCCGCTGGATCGTCTCTTCAATGTCGGCCCGTTCGCGGCGCCAGGCACTCACGAAGTGCCGAACAACCTTTCGGCGAAAATCGGTCCGGCGCCATGGCCAGTGACTTATGGTCCGTCGACCCGCCGCCTGATCGACTTCGCCGACCCGACCCACAGCCTGACCGTCAACCCGGTTGGCCAGAGTGGCGTACCGTTCGACAGCCACTATGACGACCAGGCTGAGGCGTATATCGAAGGGATCTACTACCAGGCGCATCTCAATGAAGAAGAGGTTACGGCCAATACGCGGAGCACGTTGAAGCTGTTGCCGGCACGGGCTGCGCAGTAGATTTTTGTTGGCCGGGCTGACGCCTTCGCAGGCAAGCCCGCTCCCACAGGAGAATGCATTCCAATGTGTGCGGGCTTGCTCGCGAAGAGGCCATCACAGGCAACAACAATGCCTGCTCAAACCATCGCCGCAAAGTTCAGCCTGAACTGCTGCGGCGTCACCCCCAGCCTGCGGTTGAACACACTGCGCATGTGCTGGGCATCGCGAAATCCGCACTGATAAGCCACGGTCTTCAGCGGCGACTGGGTGCTTTCGAGCAGCACCCGCGCCGCATCCACTCTGGCCCGTTCAACGAATTCCGCCGGGGTGACTTTCGCCTCTTTGGCAAACACCCGGGAAAAGTTGCGGGCGCTCATGGTGGCGGCGTTGGCCAGGTCGGCAATTGTCAGGTCGCCCGTCAGGTTGGCCAACACGTAGAGCTGCACCAACGCCACGGCAGAAGTGGGTTCGGCATGTGGCGTGAGGAATGGGCTGAACTGTGACTGCCCGCCCGAGCGCTGAGTGAACACCACCAATCGTTTTGCCACACTCAATGCGACTTCCGGCCCGTGATCCCTGGCCAGCAAGTACAGCGACAGATCAATCCCGGCCGTGACACCCGCCGAGGTGTAGAGCTCGCCGTCCTCCACGTAAAGACGATCCGCCTCGACCTGAGTCGACGGGCACAACTGCGCCAGCGCCGCGGCGTCGCCCCAGTGGGTGGTCACCGTTCGCCCGTCCAGCAATCCGGCCCGGGCGAGCATGAACGCGCCGTTGCAGATCGAGCCAAAGCGTTGCGCCCGTGTGCAGGCATCGCGCAGCCAGGCATCGAAGGCCGCACCAAAATCCATGAACGGCAACCGCGGCCCACCGGCCACCGGCCACCGGCCACCAGCAGCAAGTCGTAAGGCTTCAGCGCTTCGCTGAAATGCCTATGGGCATTGAGTGACAAACCGTTGGAACACGCCATCACCCCGCGCTCGACGCCAATCACCTCCAGTCGATAGTGATCTGCCGGCTCAAGGAAACGATTGGCTTCGCAAAACACATCCATGGGGCCGGTGACGTCCAGAGACTGGACGCCGGCGAAGACCACGATGGCAACGGTTTTACTCATGGCAAGATTCGCCTTCCAGGTATTGAAATGAAAGTCGGCCATCACACGATCTGTAGCAGCTGCCGAGCCCGCGAGGCTGCGTCCGGCTGCGCAGCAGTCTTAAACCCTACGCACGCGATTCACCTGAAAGACCGCAGTGTCTTATTTCACGACTGCTTCGCAGCCGGACGCGGCCTCGCGGGCTCGGCAGCTGCTACAGGGTATGCGTGCATCCCGGATATCTGGTTCAACCCTAGTCAATCCGCGACCAACAAGCGAGTTGGCGCGATATGCATGCTCATTGGCCGGGATCGCAGCTATGGATCGATTGTCCGGTTTCGGGGGCGCGGACAGACTGCCCCCATCAGCGCCGCCACGGCGTTCCCCATGAGGACAGCACCATGAGCAGCACCATCGCCGGTATCAAAATCCCCGCCAGCGCGTGTGCCGCAACACCTGCGGCCTAACGTAGCGTTAGTCACTGCCGGCGTTGAAATGGATGTGCTGGGCATCGATTACGCAGCGTTCCCCAGCGCGCAACGCGAAGAAGTGGTGCATGCCCACCCACGTGGCGAAGGGTTCAAGGAGTGCATCCTGTGTGCGTTCGCCAATGGCTTCAAACACAAGCCGGACACCACTTTTGGCACCGTAAACGCGGATGTGCTGGTCGACAGCGAGCCTGGCTTCAAACCGATGAACTTCGTCGAGATCATCCGCAAGTCGCCTTGGGTGGCATAAACCAATGTGGGAGCGGCGGTGCGACGATTCGACTTGCTCGCGAAAGCGGTGTGTCAGTCAACATGGATGTTGAATGTCAGTCCGTCTTCGCGAGCAAGTCGAATCGTCGCACCGCAGCTCCCACAATGGATTTGGGTTGGCCACACAAATGTGGTCAACCCAACATCAAGCTCAAGCAGCTTCCGGCGCCTGCTGGGCGCGACGTACGTCCGGTTGTTTCCAGGAGTCGGCTGCGCTTTCTTCGATCGCCTGCTGGATTGCACGCTTGCGCGCTTCTTCGGCACGGCGGCTGAAGAACCAGACCAGGAAGGTCATCAGCGATACCGCCAGCAGAATCAGGCTGGCCACGGCGTTGATCTCGGGTTTCACGCCCAGACGCACCGCCGAGAACACTTCCATCGGCAGGGTCGTGGAACCCGGACCCGATACGAAGCTCGCCAACACCAGGTCATCCAGCGACAGGGCGAAGGACATCATGCCACCGGCCCCCAGGGATGGCGCGATCATCGGAATGGTGATCAGGAAGAACACCTTCCACGGCTTCGCACCGAGGTCCATGGCCGCCTCTTCGATGGACAGGTCAAGCTCGCGCAAACGCGCCGATACCACCACCGCCACATAGGCTGAACAGAAGGTCGTGTGGGCGATCCAGATGGTGACGAGGCCGCGTTCCTGCGGCCAGCCAATCATCTGCGCCATGGCGACGAACAGCAGCAACAGCGACAGACCGGTGATTACTTCAGGCATCACCAGCGGCGCGGTGACCAGGCCACCGAACAGCGTGCGACCCTTGAAGTGGGTGATACGGGTCAGCACGAATGCCGCCAACGTACCCAGCGCCACCGCCGCCACCGCCGTGTAGCAAGCGATTTCCAGCGAGCGCACCACCGACCCCATCAACTGGGTGTTGTCCATCAACCCGACGTACCACTTGATCGACCAACCGCCCCACACCGTCACCAGTTTCGAGGCGTTGAACGAGTAGATCACCAGGATCAGCATCGGCGCGTAGATGAACAGCAAACCCGCTACCAGCATGAAACTCGAAAAACGGAAGCGCTTCATTCCTTGCCCTCCATTTCTTTGGCCTGACTACGGTTGAACAGGATGATCGGCACAATCAGGATCAACAACATCACCACTGCCAGGGCAGAGGCCACCGGCCAGTCACGGTTGTTGAAGAACTCTTGCCAGAGCACTTTACCGATCATGAGGGTTTCCGGACCGCCGAGCAGTTCCGGGATCACGAACTCGCCCACCACCGGAATGAACACCAGCATGCAACCGGCGACGATGCCGTTCTTGGACAGCGGAATGGTGATCTTCCAGAAGCTGTTGAAGGTGCTCGAACCCAGATCGGACGCGGCTTCCAGCAAACTGTTGTCGTGCTTCACCAGGTTGGCATAGAGCGGCAGGATCATGAACGGCAGGTACGAATACACCACGCCGATATACACGGCGAGGTTGGTGTTGAGGATCTGCAGCGGTTCGTCGATCCAGCCCATGGTCATCAGGAAACCGTTGAGCAAACCGTTGTTGCTGAGGATGCCCATCCACGCATACACGCGGATCAGGATCGCGGTCCAGGTCGGCATCATGATCAGCAGCACCAGCACCGTCTGCATCTCTTTACGGGCGCTGGCAATGGCGTAGGCCATCGGGTAACCGATCAGCAAACAGAGGATGGTGCTGATCAGCGCCATCTTCAACGAACCGAGGTACGCGGCGATGTACAACTCGTCACCGGCGAGCATCGCGTAGTTGCCGAGGTTGAGCAGCACCTGCAGCTTCTGCTCGACGAAGCTATAGATCTCGGTGTACGGCGGAATGGCCACGTCGGCTTCGGCGAAGCTGATCTTCAGAACAATGAAGAACGGCAACATGAAGAACATGAACAGCCAAATGAACGGAACCCCGATGACCAGCTGACGGCCGCCGGGAATTATTCGATTGAGGCGGCGTTTGAATTTGCGCATGTTCATGAGCGAAGTACCACGCCGCTGTCGTCTTCCCAATACACGTAAACCTGGTCACCCCAGGTTGGGCGCTGGCCACGGCGCTCGGCGTTGGCGACGAAAGACTGGACGATCTTGCCGCTCGGCAGTTCGACGTAGAACACCGAGTGGCCACCGAGGTAGGCGATGTCGTGCACCTTGCCGCTAGACCAGTTGTATTCGCAGGTCGGCATGGTCGGCGTCACCAGCAGTTTTTCCGGACGGATCGCGTAGGTCACGGATTTGTCCTGCACCGACGTGCTGATGCCGTGGCCCACGTAAATCTGGCGGTCCAGGTCCTTGCAGGTAATGGTCGCGTGACCTTCGGCGTCGTCGATCACTTCACCGTCGAAGATGTTGACGTTGCCGATGAACTCGCAGACCAGACGGCTGGTCGGGGTTTCGTAGATGTCGATCGGGCTGCCGATCTGGGCGATCCAGCCCAAGTGCATGATCGCGATGCGCTCGGCCATGGTCATGGCTTCTTCCTGGTCGTGGGTCACCATGACGCAGGTTACGCCGACCCGCTCGATGATCTCGACAAGCTCAAGCTGCATTTGCGAACGCAGCTTCTTGTCCAGAGCACCCATCGGTTCGTCGAGCAGCAACAGCTTCGGTCGCTTGGCCAAAGAACGCGCCAGGGCCACACGCTGACGCTGGCCACCGGACAACTGATGCGGCTTGCGCTTGGCGTACTGGCTCATCTGTACCAGCTTGAGCATGTCGGCCACGCGCGCATCGACTTCAGCGGCGGGAAGCTTGTCCTGCTTGAGGCCGAACGCGATGTTCTGCGCCACGGTCATGTGCGGGAACAAGGCGTAGGACTGGAACATCATGTTGATCGGCCGCTCGTACGGCGGCATGTCGGTGATGTCTACGCCATCGAGGAAAATGCGCCCCTCCGTGGGCCGTTCGAAGCCTGCGAGCATGCGCAGCAACGTGGATTTGCCCGATCCCGAACCGCCGAGCAGGGCGAAAATCTCGCCTTTCTTGATTTCCAGGGACACATCGTCCACGGCAATCGTCTCGTCGAACTTCTTCGTGACCCGGTCGATTTTGACCAACACCTGTTTAGGTGATTGGTCGCCCTCGAGGGCTTTCTTATAGGCGCCGGAGGCAACTGCCATTTACGAAACTCCCAGAAAAAAAGAGTGCAGTTCGCTCAAGGTGAGCCAACCTTGGATAATTTGAGCCTTTTTAGCTATTTACCCGACTTGACCTTGGTCCAGCTGCGGGTCATCAAACGTTGAATGTTTGGTGGTAACTCGATAGACACGTAAGTCTTGTCGAGGACTGCTTGCGGTGGATAAACCGATTCGTCGGTGCGAATGGACTGTTCCATCAGTGTGTCCGACCCTGGGTTAGGGTTGGCGTAACCCACGGAATCACTGACCTGGGCGATCACCTCAGGTTTCAGCAAATAGTTGATGAAGGCATGGGCTTCCTTGACGTTGGCCGCATCCTTGGGGATCGCCAGCATGTCAAACCAGAGCGCGCCGCCCTCTTTCGGAATCGAGTAGGCGATGTTCATGCCTTTGCCGGCTTCAGCCGCGCGGGCCTTGGCCTGGAACATGTCGCCGGAAAAACCGATCGCCACGCAGATATCGCCGTTGGCCAGGTCCGCGATGTATTTGGACGAGTGGAAATAGGTCACGTAAGGCCGCACCGCCAGCAACTTGGCTTCGGCCTTTTTGTAGTCTTCGGGGTTGGTGCTGTTGGCGTTCAGGCCCATGTAGTTGAGGACCGTGGGCATCATTTCATCGGCGGAGTCGAGGAACGCCACGCCACAGCTGTGCAGTTTCTTGATGTTTTCCGGCTCGAACACCACATCCCAGGAATCGATCTTGTCGAGACCCAGTACAGCCTTCACTTTGTCGACGTTGTAACCGATGCCGTTGGTGCCCCACAGATACGGCACGGCGTACTGGTTACCCGGATCGTTTTGCTCCAGGCGCTTGAGCAGCACCGGGTCGAGGTTGGAATAGTTGGGCAGCTTCGATTTGTCGAGCTTCTGGAAAGCGCCCGCCTTGATCTGCTTGCCAAGGAAGTGGTTGGAAGGCACGACCACGTCATAACCGGTACGCCCGGCCAGCAACTTGCCTTCCAGGGTTTCGTTGGAATCAAAGACGTCATACACCGGCTTGATGCCGGTCTCTTTCTGGAAGTCTGCCAGGGTCGTCGAACCGACGTAGTCCGACCAGTTATAAATATGCACGGTGCCAGCGGCCTGGACACTAACGGCAAGCGTCAGTCCGGCGCCGACCAGCAGTGCATTGCGCAACAAAGAAAAAATAGGCACGTGGAGGTCCTCTAAAATTAGTTGGGCCCAAGTGGCCCCGCGTTACATGACAGCCATGGCTGCCTGGCAACAAAACCGGCGCGCAACTTACCCTCGAAAAACCGTTCCAGCAAAACTTTTATGCAGATACCTGTAGCAGCTGCCGAAGGCTGCGTTCAACTGCGAAGCCGTTGTGCTGTCGAAAAGCGGAGGTCCTTCGGACCTCAACACAGCCTGCGGCAGCTGCTACAGGGTTTTACTTACTTACCGGATTTGATCTTGGTCCAACTGCGAGTCAGGATCCGCTGGGTCGCGGCCGGCAAGTCGGCAATCGCGTACAGCTTGGCCAGCACGTCTGCCGGCGGGTAGATGCCTGGGTCGGCGGTGATTTCTTTATCGACCAATGCGGTGGCCGCCGCGTTACCGTTCGGGAAGCGTACGGCGTTGGTGATTTCAGCCATGATTTCCGGCTTCTGCAGGAAGGTCATGAACTTGTAGGCGCCTTCGACGTTTTCGGCATCTTTAGGGATGGCGACCATGTCGTAGAAGCTGCCTGCACCTTCTTTCGGAATGTTGTAGCTGACTTTCACCTTGTCACCGGCTTCAGCCGCGCGGGACTTGGCCTGGTAGATGTCACCCGAGTAACCGACGGCCACGCAGATGTTGCCGTTGGCCAGGTCGGAGATGTACTTGGACGAGTGGAAGTAGCCCACCGAAGGACGAATCTTCAGGAACAGTGCTTCGGCTTCGGCCAGTTGTTTTTTGTCCTGGCTGTCGGTTGGATAGCCCAGGTAGTGCAACGCCACCGGAATCATCTCGGTTGGCGAATCGAGGAAACTGATACCGCATGACTTCAACTTGGCAGCGTTTTCAGGTTTGAAGAGCAGGTCCCAGGAATTGGTCGGTGCATCGGCACCCAGTGCAGCCTTGACCTTCTCGGCGTTGAAGCCGATGCCGATCGACCCCCACATGTACGGGAAAGCGTGTTCGTTGCCCGGGTCGCTCACCGATACTGCTTTAAGCAGGTCAGGGTTCAGGTTCTTCCAGTTAGGCAGCTTGGACTTGTCGAGCTTCTGGTAAACGCCAGCCTTGATTTGCTTGGCCAGGAAGTTGTTCGACGGTACGACGATGTCGTAGCCGGACTTGCCTGCCAGCAACTTGGCTTCCAGGGTTTCGTTACTGTCGAATACGTCGTAAACAACCTTGATTCCCGACTCGGCTTCGAACTTCTTGACGGTATCCGGTGCGATGTAATCGGACCAGTTGTACACGTGAAGAACCTTGTCGTCCGCCTGAGCTGCGCCCACCATCACGCCCATCAGGGACATGGCGAGGAGGGTCTTGCCAGCTATCTTCATACCTAATGCCTTCATGGGTAATGCTCCAATTTTTCTTCTTAACCACGTTCTTGTTAACCAAGAGCCAGCGGCCTATTCCTGGGCAACTAAAACAACCGGTAGTCTGGCAAGATCCAAGGCAGGCTTTCAAGGAAAGACCCATCCTTTGTTTGCGCTGAGCGAAATGCGAACTTCACACCCCGCTCAGAGCCTAGCACTTAGCCCTGCAATGCACTCAGGGTCAGGTCCAGACACTTGCGTGCCTTGGTCACCAACTCATCGATTTCAGCCGGTGTAATCACCAGTGGCGGAGCGATGATCATGGTGTCGCCCACGGCGCGCATGATCAGGCCGTTCTCGAAGCAGAACGTGCGGCAAATCATGCCAGCGCCCTTGCCTTCGTAACGCTTGCGAGTGGCCTTGTCCTGCACCAGTTCGATCGCCCCCAGCAGACCCACCCCACGCACTTCACCCACCAGGGGATGATCGTTCAGTTCTCGTAGGCGACTCTGCAAATAGGGTGCCGTTTCTGCATGAACGCGCTCGATAATTTTTTCTTCGCGCAGGATGCGGATGTTCTCCAGTGCCACCGCAGCGGCCACCGGGTGCCCGGAATAGGTGAAACCGTGGTTGAAATCGCCACCTTCGTTGAGCACCGCAACCACTTCGTCACGCACGATCAGGCCACCCATAGGGATGTAGCCGGACGTCAGGCCTTTGGCGATGGTCATCATGTCGGGTTTGAGGTCGTAGAAATCGCTACCGAACCACTCACCGGTACGGCCGAAACCACAGATCACTTCGTCAGCCACGAACAGAATGTCGTACTTGGCGAGGATTTCCTTGATGCGCGGCCAGTAGGTGTCTGGCGGAATGATCACGCCGCCGGCACCCTGGATCGGCTCGGCGATAAAGGCACCGACGTTGTCCACGCCGACTTCCAGAATCTTCTCTTCCAGCTGATTGGCCGCCCAGATACCGAACTCTTCCGGTGCCATCTCGCCGCCTTCAGCGAACCAGTACGGTTGCGCGATGTGGACGATGCCCGGGATCGGCAAGTCGCCTTGTTCGTGCATGTACTTCATGCCACCCAGGCTCGCGCCGGCCACGGTGGAACCGTGATAACCGTTCTTGCGGCTGATGATGACTTTCTTCTTCGGCTGGCCCTTGATCGCCCAGTAGTGACGAACCATACGCAGCATGGTGTCGTTGCCTTCAGAGCCGGAACCGGTGAAGAACACGTGGTTCATGCCTTGTGGCGCGATGTCGGAGATGGCCTTGGCCAGTTCCAGCACCGGCGGGTGAGCCGTCTGGAAGAACAAATTGTAGTAAGGCAGTTCGCGCATTTGTTTACTGGCGGCATCAGCCAATTCATCGCGACCGTAGCCGATCGCCACGCACCACAGGCCTGCCATACCGTCGAGGATCTTGTTGCCTTCGCTGTCCCAGAGGTAAACGCCCTTGGCGTTGGTGATGATCCGCGGGCCTTTCTCTTTCAGCTGCTTGAAGTCGCTGAACGGGGCCAGGTGGTGATCGCTGCTCAGGGTTTGCCATTCACGGGTTTGCGGGTTGTTGCTGGTCATGCGAATTCTCCTAAGATTTCAGTGAAGGGCGCCGCCAAGAGGGCGTGATTACCGTAAATGACGGCCGCGTTGTTTCTGTGATCGCGCCAGGCAAGGCGCGGGACGAAGGTAAGGGTTGTTTCCTTGCCGAGTCCCGCAACGCCGCATGGCGCGATCACAGAAACAACCCGAAGGGCCGTGTCCCGCAAAGCGCAATACGTCGTTACTCGTCGTTCATTTGAAGAAAACCAAATCTCACTCCTCGCGCCTAGTCTTGCGCTTTGCGGGACGACGGCGCGGCCATCATTTACGGTAATCACGCCCTCTCAGCCGCGCCCGGCGCATCAGACGGCGAAGAGCAGGAATTCCCGCTCCCACGAACTGATCACGCGCTTGAAGTTTTCATGCTCGGCCCGCTTGACCGCGACGTAGCCAGTGATGAATTTCTTGCCCAGGTACTTCTCGATAGTCGCGCTGTGTTCCATGCGTTCCAGCGCGTCTTCGATGGTCAGTGGCAGGCGCAGGTTGCGGCGTTCATAGCCACGCCCCACCACCGGCGCACTCGGGTCCAAGCCTTCGACCATGCCGATGTAACCGCAGAGCAGGCTCGCGGCAATCGCCAGGTACGGGTTGGCGTCGGCGCCCGGCAGGCGGTTTTCCACCCGACGGTTTTGCGGCCCGGCATCCGGAACCCGCAGGCCCACGGTGCGGTTCTCTTCGCCCCACTCCACGTTCACCGGTGCCGAGGTGTCTGGCAGGAAGCGGCGGAACGAGTTGACGTTCGGGGCGAACAGCGGCAACAGCTCGGGGATCAGTTTCTGCAAACCACCGATGTGGTGCAGGAACAGCTGGCTCATGGTCCCGTCTTCGTTGGAGAAGACGTTCTTGCCGGTCTCGATGTCGATGATGCTCTGGTGCAAGTGCATCGCACTGCCCGGCTCGCCGGTCATGGGTTTGGCCATGAAGGTGGCGGCCACGTTGTGCTTGAGCGCGGCTTCGCGCATGGTGCGCTTGAACACCAGGATCTGGTCGGCCAGGGACAGGGCATCGCCGTGACGGAAGTTGATTTCCATCTGCGCCGTGCCGTCCTCGTGGATCAGCGTGTCGAGGTCCAGCTCCTGCAATTCGCACCAGTCGTAGACGTCTTCGAACAGCGGATCGAATTCGTTTGCCGCTTCGATCGAGAAGGATTGGCGACCGGTTTCCGGGCGGCCGGAACGGCCTATCGGCGGTTGCAGCGGGAAGTCCGGGTCTTCGCAGCGCTTGGTCAGGTAGAACTCCATTTCTGGCGCCACGATCGGCTGCCAGCCTTTGTCGGAATAGAGTTTCAGCACCTTTTTGAGCACGTTGCGCGGCGACAGCTCGATTGGGTTGCCTTGCTTGTCGTAGGTGTCGTGGATCACCTGAGCGGTGGGCTCGATGGCCCAGGGCACAAGGAATACCGCGTTCTGGTCGGGACGGCAGATCATGTCGATGTCGGCCGGGTCGAGCAGTTCGTAATAGATGTCGTCTTCGACATAATCGCCGGTCACGGTCTGCAACAGAACGCTCTCGGGCAGGCGCATGCCTTTTTCGGCAATGAACTTGTTGGTCGGCGAAATCTTGCCCCGGGTGATCCCGGTCAAGTCGGCGATCATGCATTCGACTTCTGTGATCTTGTGGTTTTTCAACCAATCGGTGAGCTGGTCGAGGTTGTTACTCATAAATGCCTCTAGGCTTGGTTTCCTGACTCTTATAAGTCAGGCGTTGTTTGACGCATCGGCGTCGCGTTGTAATGCGTGCTTACGGCAGGCATCGCCAAATGCCTGGAAGATCGCAAGGTAATCCGGGTTTGAGCTTACCTGCCATTCGGGATGCCATTGCACTCCCAAAGCAAAACCCTTGCCCTGCGGGACCGAGACTGCCTCGATCAACCCGTCAGGAGCCAAGGCTTCGACGCAAAGGCCCGGCGCCAGACGTTCAACGCCCTGACCATGAATCGAATTGACGTGTATCTCGCTCGCCAGGCCCAGACCTGCAAGCACACCACCCGGTTGAATGTGCACCGGGTGACTTGGCGCATACTGTCCTTCAAGCGGTAGGCTATCGTCTTCACGGTGATCCATGAAGGGACCGGCATCGTGGACTTTTTGATGCAGGCTGCCGCCGAACGCCACATTCATTTCCTGGAAGCCGCGGCAAATACCGAGTACGGGAATGCCGGCCTCGACTGCGGCGCGGATCAACGGGAGGGTTGTGGCATCGCGTGCAGAATCATGAGCAGTGCCCGGCGCGCTGGCTAGGCCGCTATAGTGAAACGGTTCTATATTGGAAGGAGAGCCTGTAAAGAGGATGCCATCCAAACTGTCCAGAATATCGGACGGTGCCAGCAAATCGGCCAGGGACGGAAGAATCATCGGCAGGCCCTTGGCCGCTGAGGCCACGGCGCGGACGTACTTGTCGCCACTGATGTGATAAGCATGCAGACCGATCTGCTTAGAGCAGGCGGTGACGCCGATTAACGGCAGGCGAGACATGAAGCACCCCGGTATTATTGGTGTTATGGGTTTGAATCGAGCTTAGCCTTGTTCATTTTTTTACACAACACCCCCGTAAAAAATACAACACGGCCCGCTCAAGTGTGCATCAGCCAAAGCGTTCAAAGGCATAAAAACGCCCCAAAGCGCCTCAAAAAAGCCTTACGAGCGCTTTTTTAGGGCAAAAAAGGCCTCGCTTGACTTCGGCATGCCGTTCGGGTTGACTGGAATCCGCAGAGATCAATGATTGATATTTTTAACAACAAAGGTGTTGCATCATGTCGGTACCCCCGCGTGCCGTTCAGCTTAACGAAGCGAACGCGTTCCTTAAGGAACATCCTGAGGTTCTGTACGTTGACCTTCTGATTGCGGATATGAATGGTGTGGTGCGCGGCAAGCGCATTGAACGCACCAGCCTCCACAAGGTTTACGAGAAAGGCATCAACCTGCCGGCCTCTCTATTTGCTCTGGATATCAATGGCTCGACGGTGGAAAGCACCGGCCTGGGCCTGGACATCGGTGATGCTGACCGAATCTGCTATCCAATCCCTGACACCCTGTGCAACGAGCCTTGGCAGAAGCGCCCTACCGCGCAACTGTTGATGACCATGCATGAACTCGAAGGCCAGCCATTCTTTGCCGACCCGCGAGAAGTGCTGGCCAATGTGGTGCGCAAGTTCGACGACATGGGCCTGACCATCTGCGCCGCGTTCGAACTGGAGTTCTACCTGATCGACCAGGAGAACGTGAACGGTCGTCCGCAACCGCCACGCTCGCCGGTCTCCGGCAAACGCCCGCATTCGACACAGGTTTACCTGATCGACGACCTCGACGAATACGTCGACTGCCTCCAGGACATTCTGGAAGGTGCGAAAGAGCAAGGCATCCCTGCCGACGCGATCGTCAAGGAAAGTGCCCCGGCGCAGTTCGAAGTGAACCTGCACCACGTTGCCGACCCGATCAAGGCCTGCGACTACGCGGTCCTGCTCAAGCGCCTGATCAAAAACATCGCCTACGACCATGAAATGGACACCACCTTCATGGCCAAGCCTTACCCGGGCCAGGCGGGGAACGGTCTGCACGTCCACATCTCGATTCTTGATAAAGACGGCAAAAACATTTTTGCCAGTGAGGATCCCGAGCAGAACGCCGCACTGCGTCACGCGATCGGCGGTGTGCTCGAGACCCTACCGGCGCAGATGGCTTTCCTCTGCCCGAACGTCAACTCCTACCGTCGTTTCGGCGCACAGTTCTACGTGCCGAATGCACCGTGCTGGGGTCTGGACAACCGTACTGTTGCGGTGCGCGTGCCGACCGGTTCTGCCGACGCGGTCCGTCTGGAACACCGCGTTGCCGGCGCCGATGCCAACCCGTACCTGCTGATGGCTTCGGTCCTGGCAGGCGTGCACCACGGCCTGACCAACAAGATCGAGCCGGGCGCTCCCGTGGAAGGCAACTCATACGAGCAGAACGAGCAAAGCCTGCCGAACAACCTGCGCGATGCATTGCGTGAGCTGGACGACAGCGAAGTCATGGCCAAGTACATCGACCCGAAATACATCGATATCTTCGTCGCGTGTAAAGAGAGCGAGCTGGAGGAGTTCGAACACTCCATCTCCGACCTCGAGTACAACTGGTACCTGCATACCGTGTAAGCGGTTGCAGTAAAAACAACGCCGCCGGCCTCACAGCTTGCGGCGTTTTTTTATGGCCGCCTTCGGCGGATCGCGAGCAGGCTCGCTCCCACAGGGGATTTCCTGTGTGCACAAAATTCATGTTCGCTGGAGATCAACTGTGGGAGCGAGCCTGCTCGCGAAGGCGTCCTGGCAGACAACATCAATCCCTGCTCGTACAATGCCCGCTGCCCCGCAGGAGACTTCGATGACCCGACTCGCCACCCCACGCAAACCCCGCGCCCGCAGCCAGGCCCGGATCGATTCGATACTCGATGCCGCCCGCACGCTGCTGGCTGCCGAGGGCGTGGCCAGCCTGTCGATCTATAGCGTCGCCGAACGCGCGGAGATCCCGCCCTCCTCCGTGTACCACTTCTTTGCCAGCGTCCCGGCGCTGCTCGAAGCCCTGACGGCCGACGTCCACGCTGCGTTCCGTGCCTGCCTGCAAGCCCCCATCGACCACGAAGCCCTCAACGGCTGGCGCGATCTTTCGCGACTAGTGGAACAGCGCATGCTCGACATCTATGACGAAGACGCCGCCGCCCGCCAACTGATCCTTGCCCAGCACGGCCTGACCGAGGTCACCCAGGCCGACCGCCAGCACGACATCGAACTTGGCGACTTGATGCACAAACTCTTCGACCACCACTTCGAGCTGCCGAGACTGCCGACGGACGTTGATGTGTTTGCGTTGGCCATGGAGCTGGGGGATCGGGTGTATGCACGCTCAGTGCAACAACACGGACAGATCACGCCGCGCATGGCTGAGGAAGGGATGCGGGTATTCGACGCCTACCTAGGGCTGTATTTGCCGCCCTACCTGCCCAAGCGCGCTATTACAGCCTGATTTCTTTATTGACCGTGCAGGCCTCTTCGCGAGCAAGCGCGCTCCCACATTAGATCTCCAGTGAATGCAAAACCTGAGTCCGACGCCGGTCAGATGTGGGAGCAGGCTTGCTCGCGAAGGCCGCACCGCCGACCTCACTGACTCACACGCATAAAAAACCCCGAAGGGCTTAAACCGTTCGGGGTTGTTGTTTGCGCACGCGCTTACAACTTGGCGATCGACACCTCGGTGGATTTCACAAACGCGATCACTTCGCTGCCGACCACCAGTTCCAGCTCTTTCACCGAGCGAGTGGTGATCACCGAGGTGACGATGCCGGAGGCGGTTTGTACGTCAATTTCGGACAGTACGTCGCCGAGTACGATTTCCTTGATGGAGCCTTTGAACTGGTTACGAACGTTGATGGCTTTGATTGTCATGATGTTGATTCCTGTCGTTGGATAAGGCTTGAGTTATTGAGCCCAACGCAATTGCGTAGGCAATGGTGAAACAGGTTCCGGTGCCGGCGGTTCGCCGGGCAACGCCAGCACGCGATTGAGGACTTCGGTTTCCAGCGCCGCCAGCCGATGGGAGCCGCGAACCCGAGGGCGCGGCAACTCAACGTGCAGGTCGAGGCCGACTTCGCCCTCTTCGATCAGGATCACCCGATCGGCAATCGCCACCGCTTCACTGACATCATGGGTGACCAGCAACACGGTGAATCCGTGCTTCTGCCAGAGCCGTTCGATCAGCTGCTGCATTTCAATTCGGGTCAGTGCATCCAGCGCGCCCAGCGGTTCGTCCAGCAACAGCAAACGCGGTTGATGGATCAGCGCGCGGGCCAGGGCCACGCGTTGCTTCTGGCCGCCGGACAAGGCCGCTGGCCATTCATTGGCGCGGTCGGCCAGACCGACCGACTCCAACGCTTCCAGCGCTTGCGGACGCCAGTTGCCCTTGAGCCCGAGGCCGACGTTGTCGATGACCTTTTTCCATGGCAGCAAACGCGCTTCCTGGAACATCAATCGGGTGTCTTCCCGCGCCTCATTCAGTGGCGCTGAGCCCGCGAGCAATTCACCGCCCGTGGGTTTGTCGAGACCGGCGAGCAAACGCAGCAAGGTACTTTTTCCGCAACCGCTACGACCGACCACGGCGACAAACTGACCGGCCGGGATATGCAGATCGATCTCGCGCAGCACTTGCCGCGCGCCGAAGGTTTTTTGCAGTTTGCGCACTGCCAGCGGAATCCCGCGCAGCAGGCGTGGAGGTTGTTGAGCCGTCATGCCGCACCTCCTTTAACAACCTGATAGGCCGGGTGCCAGCGCAACCACACGCGCTCAAGTCCACGGGCCGCGAGGTCGGCGAGTTTGCCGAGCACGGCGTACAAGAGAATCGCCAGCACCACTACGTCGGTCTGCAGGAACTCCCGGGCATTCATTGCCAGGTAGCCGATGCCGGAGCTGGCGGAAATGGTTTCCGCGACGATCAACGTCAGCCACATGAAGCCCAGCGCGAACCGCACACCGACTAGAATCGAAGGCAGCGCGCCCGGCAGAATCACCTGACGGAACAGGCTGAAACCGGACAAGCCATAACTGCGGGACATTTCCACCAGCGCCGGATCGACATTGCGGATGCCGTGATAGGTGTTGAGGTAGATCGGGAACAACGTGCCCAACGCCACCAGGAAAATCTTCGCCGACTCATCAATGCCGAACCACAGGATCACCAGTGGAATCAGCGCCAGGTGCGGCACGTTGCGGATCATCTGCACCGAACTGTCGAGCAGACGCTCGCCCCATTTCGACAGGCCGGTGATGAAGCCCAGGGTCAGGCCGATGCTGCCGCCGATGGCGAAGCCCAGCGCCGCACGCCAGCCGCTGATCGCCAGGTGAGTCCAGATTTCACCGCTGCGCACCAGGCTGACGCCGGCTTCGATGACCGCGATCGGCGCCGGCAGAATCCGTGTCGACAACCAGCCCGCCGACACCGACAACTGCCACACCGCCAGCAGCAAAACAGGTAACGCCCAGGGCGCAAGGCTATGGATAAGTTTCTTCATGGCGCGCCTCAGCTCTGCGACGCGGCTTTGGGAAGAATGTCGTTAGCGACCATCTCACCAAACGGGCTGACGTAACCGGCGCTTTTCGGCAATTCCGGACGTTCGATGTCCAGATGCGGGAACAGCAATTCGGCGACGCGGTACGACTCTTCCAGGTGTGGGTAACCGGAGAAGATGAACGTGTCGATGCCCAGGTCCGCGTATTCCTTCACGCGAGCGGCCACGGTCGGACCATCGCCCACCAATGCTGTACCGGCACCGCCACGCACCAGGCCAACACCGGCCCACAGGTTGGGGCTGACTTCCAGGTTGTCACGGCTGCCGCCGTGCAATGCGGCCATGCGTTGCTGACCGACCGAGTCGAAGCGCGCCAGAGAAGCCTGGGCGCGAGCGATGGTGTCGTCGTCCAGATGAGAGATCAGCCGATCCGCCGCTTGCCAGGCTTCGGCATTGGTTTCACGAACGATCACATGCAAACGAATGCCGAAGCGCACGGTGCGCCCGAGCTTCGCGGCTTTGGCGCGCACTTGTTCGATCTTCTCGGCAACGGCTGCCGGAGGTTCGCCCCAGGTCAGGACCATCTCGACCTGTTCTGCCGCGAGGTCTTGCGCCGCTTCCGAAGAACCGCCGAAGTACAGCGGCGGACGCGGTTGCTGAATCGGCGGGTAGAGCAACTTCGCGCCCTTCACGCTGATGTGCTGACCGTCGTAATCGACGGTTTCGCCTTCCAGCACGCGGCGCCAGATGCGGGTGAATTCCACCGAGGCTTGATAGCGCTCTTCGTGAGTGAGGAACAAACCGTCGCCGGCCAATTCTTCCGGATCACCGCCGGTGACCAGGTTGAACAACGCACGACCGCCGGACAGGCGATCCAGCGTCGCAGCCTGACGCGCTGCCACCGTCGGGGAAATGATCCCGGGGCGCAGGGCGACGAGGAACTTCAAACGCTGGGTCACCGGGATCAGCGACGCGGCCACCAGCCACGAATCTTCGCAAGAGCGACCCGTAGGAATCAGCACCCCGCCGAAGCCCAGCCGGTCCGCTGCTTGCGCGACTTGTTGCAGATAACCGTGATCGACGGCGCGAGCGCCTTCGGCGGTGCCAAGGTAATGGCCGTCGCCGTGGGTAGGCAGGAACCAGAAGATATTGAGGCTCATGGAGTGGTCTCCTTAGGGATTCGAATTACTGAGCTTTGGCAACGGCCGCCGGAGGCGTCCAGATCACGTCTTTGATGCTCAGCGGCTTTGGAATCAGCTTGAGCTGGTAGAAGCTGTCGGCGATTTTCTGTTGCGCGGCGACCACTTCAGGCGTGAGGAACAACGCGCCGTAGCCCTGGCGTTTCACCGAAGTCAGGGTGATGTCCGCCGGCAGGCCGAGCAGTGGCGAGACTTGTTTGGTCACGTCGTCGGGATTGGCCTTGGACCATTCGCCGACGGCGCGCACTTCTTCCACCAAGGTCTTGATCACCTCAGGATTTTTCTGCGCGTATGGCTTGGTCGCGAGGTAGAACTGATGGTTGTCGACGATGCCTTGGCCATCACGCAGGGTGCGTGCTTGCAGTTGCTGTTCGGCGGCAGCCTGGTACGGGTCCCAGATCACCCAGGCATCGACACTGCCACGTTCGAACGCAGCGCGAGCATCGGCCGGCGGCAGGAATACGGTCTTGATGTCGGTGTATTTGAGGCCGGCGTCTTCCAGTGCGCGGACCAGCAAGTAGTGAACGTTGGAACCTTTGTTCAGGACGACTTTCTTGCCCTTGAGGTCCTGCACCGATTTGATCGGCGAGTCCTTCGGCACCAGGATCGCTTCGCTGTGAGGCGCTGGCGGTTCGTAGGCGACGTAGAGCAGATCGGCGCCGGCGGCTTGAGCGAATACCGGTGGAGTTTCACCCGTAACGCCGAAGTCGATGGAGCCGACGTTCAGGCCTTCGAGCAGTTGCGGGCCGCCGGGGAATTCAGTCCATTGCACGTCCACGCCTTGGGCGGCGAGGCGTTTTTCCAAAGTGCCTTTGGCTTTGAGCAGCACCAAAGTGCCGTACTTTTGATAACCGATTCTTAGGGTCTCGGCTTGAGCTTGAGCTTGAGCTTGAGTAATAACGCCGAAGGACACAGCCGCAGCAAACAGAGCGACCAGACCACGACGCAAAATGACAGTGCGCATGGCGCTCTCCTTTTTGCAGTTGGGTTTTGGCTGCACCTGCTTGCCCGTTAGCGGGCCAGTAAGGTGAGTACTTCAAATTCGGGTAAGGGTTTAAATGCTCCAGCGAGCACTCAACAAACGTTCATTCAACAGGTTCGGATCGATCGGCTTGGGCCGTCGGGCCATGGCGCTGAAAAACAGCTCCAGTGATTCATTCAGTCTTTCTTCCAGCTCCGGTGCCAACTGCGCCTGGACGCTGCCTTCGCCGTAAGCGATCTGGCTGTCTACGGCGAAAATCCCGTGGAGCATTTCCTGGGCTTTCAACGCCGACAACACCGGCTTGAGCGCGTAATCCACCGCCAGCATGTGAGCGATGCTGCCGCCGGTGGCCATTGGCAAAACCACTTTGTGAGCCAGAGCACGTTCGGGCAGCAGGTCCAACACCGTTTTCAATGCGCCGGAGAACGACGCCTTGTACACCGGCGTGGCGATCAGCAGGCCATCGGCGTTTTCAATCTGTTGCAGCAGGTCGATCACCTTCGGGCTGTCGAAGCGTGTATGCAGCAAGTCTTCGGCCGGGAAGTCCCGTACCTGGTAACTCACCACTTCCACACCTTGCTCCTGCAACCAGCGTTGGGAGCGCTCCAGCAGCACCCCGGAACGGGAGCGTTGGCTGGGACTGCCACCGAGTGAGACAACCAGCATTCAGACGATTCCTTGAACGGTGTTGGCGATTCGCGGTTTGCGATCTCGCTTTGATGGAAGTGACCTTAACAGGTGATTGTTATATCCATAAATCATATTTATTCATTTGGTTATTCCTTACGGATCTATACGGAATGTCTTTTCCCAGGCAAAAAAATAGGCCGTAAAAACGGCCTGAAATCCCCTGCTTTATGGATACGGTTCAATCTGAATTATACGGCGCCTGTTATGCCGTCTTCGCGAGCAAGCCCGCATTATTGGATCGAGCTTTACCTGTGGGAGCGGGCTTGCTCGCGAAGGCGATTTCAGCCACACCTAAAATGCTATGGATTACCTGTTCGGCTGTGGCGTCAGACGCAGGTACGGCTTCACCGCGCGATAACCCTTGGGAAAGCGTTTCTTGATTTCGTCTTCATCCTTGAGTGACGGCACGATCACTACTTCATCACCGTCCTGCCAGTTGGCCGGGGTGGCCACCTTGTAGTTGTCGGTGAGTTGCAGCGAGTCGATCACTCGCAGAATTTCATGGAAGTTACGGCCGGTGCTCGCCGGGTAGGTGATGGTCAGCCGAACCTTTTTGTTTGGGTCGATCACGAACAGCGAACGCACGGTCAGGGTGTCGTTGGCATTCGGATGGATCAGGTCGTAGAGGTCCGAGACCTTGCGGTCGGCGTCGGCAATAATCGGGAAGTTGACGAGGGTGTTCTGGGTTTCGTTGATGTCTTCGATCCACTTGTGGTGCGAGTCCACCGGGTCCACGGACAGGGCTATGGCTTTCACACCGCGCTGAGCAAACTCGTCCTTGAGCTTGGCAGTGAAGCCCAACTCCGTGGTGCACACCGGGGTGAAGTCCGCCGGATGGGAAAACAGCACGCCCCAGCTATCGCCCAGCCATTCGTGGAAACGGAGGGTGCCGGCGCTGGAATCCTGTTCGAAGTCGGGGGCGATATCGCCCAGTCTGAGACTCATGGTGCTGCTCCTGGTGAGTGCTTGTTGAGGTCAACTGTGCCTGCATTTCTTATTCATTAAAAAGAATAAATATCGATTTGTTTAGATCGTAAATGAATATTAAAGATGTGTTCATTGGGCTGCACAAAGAGGGAAATTTCGAGGAAGGTTTACGGGGGTGAGCCTGACTTGAAAACGCAAAAGCCCCGCCCGGCGTGATGCCGGGCGGGGCTTTTTTTACTTCTGTTACGCGAGTGCTATTACAACAGCGGGATCGAGTAGCTGACGATCAGACGGTTTTCGTCCTGCGAACGAGTGTTCGGCAGGTCGGTACGCCACATAGCGTTTTTCCACATGAAGCCAAGGTTTTTCAGCGGGCCTTCTTGTACGACGTAAGCCAGAGTCAGGTCGCGTTCCCACTCGGAAGCACCGTTAGCCAACTCGCCACTGCGAGCGTTGACGGTATCAATTTCATCACCTTTCAGGTAGACCACACCGGCCGTCAGACCTGGTACACCGACCTTGGCAAAGTCATACGAGTAGCGTGCTTGCCAAGTGCGCTCGCCGGCACGGGCGAACTTCTGGATCTGCATGTCGGTAGTCAGGTAAGCCGAAGCGCCGTCACCCTGGTTCAAGTAAGGGAAGTCGCTGCTACCGTTGCTGATCTGATAGCCGCCGCCGAAGGTGTGGCCGGCAACGGTATACAGGAACAGGCCGCTATACAGGTTGTTGTCGACCTTGCCTTTACCGTTTGGCGCATTGTAGTTGCCAGAGGTGAAGTAGTTGGCGTCGTGACCGTTGGCACCGTCATCCCGGCTGTTGAAGTAGCGCAGGTCGGATTTCAGAACGCCCGGGCCGATTGCCCAGTTGTGAACCAGACCCAGGAAGTGCTGCTTGTAGAAATCTTCCAGGTTGCCGTAGTAGTACTGGGCAGTCAGGTCTTTGGTGATTTTGTAGTCACCGCCGCCGTAATAGAATTTGTTGCTGTCGCGACCAGCCGCAGTGCGACCGTTCGCACCAACAATCGACAACTCTTCGTTGTTGCTGGAGTTACGACCTTTGGCGTGCTCGATCTGACCACCGACCAGTGTCAGGTCCTTGATCTCGTTCGAAGTGATCTGGCCGCCCTGGAACGTTTGCGGCAGCAGACGACCGTCGTTGGTCACGATCACCGGCAGTTTTGGCTGCAGGGTGCCCAATTTCAGTTCGGTCTGGGAAATCTTGGCTTTAGCAGTCAGGCCCAGGCTGGAGAAGTTATCAACTGCTTCGCCGTTGGACTTGCTTGGAAATACAGTACCGCCATAAGAACCATAGTTCGTGGCGGTTGCAGGGCTCGCACCATTAGTGCCACCACCAGAATCCAGACGCACGCCCAACAGACCGATAGCGTCGATACCGAAGCCTACGGTGCCTTGGGTGTAACCGGAGATGAAGCGCAGGTCGAAGCCTTGGCCCCACTCTTCGTTTCTGCTTGGATCGGCAGTGCCGTCACGGTTATCCGTGTTGATGTAGAAGTTACGCAGCCCCAAAGTAGCCTTGCTGTCTTCGATGAAACCGGCGGCGCCTGCCTGCTGCGCCAAAACCCCTACGGCCACAGCCAGGGCCAAGGTGGACTTGTTCATTTGTTTCGCTCCTATCGTTTCTAATTCTTGAGGTCCTGGGTCGAATGCCCTGGATCCTGAAATGCTCGGTTAGCGCCAGACCTTGTGACTACGGCGATGGCCTGACCCTGTGATTTTGGCCCGCATAATAAACACAAAAAGAATTATTTCATCATTTTTCATGCCATTCAGGAATATAGCTTCGCGCTATTACTCTGAGTCGGGACACAAGGTATCGGCTCATAAGCCACCCACTTTAGGCGCTTGGCCTAAAAGCCAAAAAGAATAAAAAATTACTACGTAAGCTCTATTTGGAATATTGAAAAACACAAAAAAAGCGTCGCTTGCGGACGAGGCTTTTCCTAGTGGCTTTAGAGGAAGCTGTAGGTGTAGTTGAAGATCAGACGGGTCTGGTCCTTGTCGGCGAGGCCGGCTGCGTCGCCACGGTAGACGCCATGACGCACCGTTGCGCCTAAGCCTTTGAGCGCGCCCTGCTGAATGGTGTAGTCCACCCGCATGTCGCGCTCCCACTCGGACGCATCGCTGCCACCGGTTGCGGATTTGATGTTTTCGCCCTTCAAGTAAGCCACGGACGCTTTCAGACCCGGCACACCCGCAGCGGCGAAATCGTAGGTGTATTGACCGAAGGTGGTGTTTTCACCTGCGCGGACAAAACCGTTGATCATGGCGTCGGTGAACAGGTAGAAGCTGGTACCACCGTTACCTTCCGGACGACCATTGCCGTCAACCACGCTGCCCTGGTTCAGATAGACGAAACCGCCGTCATCGCTGACGCGCTGGTGACCGAGCAAGAAAGCATTGCCACCCAAGGTGTAGGTGAACATGGCGCTCCAGGTCTTGTTATCGACCTCGCCCGGGGTCTTGGCGAAACCACCGTTGTTGTTGAAGCGGTAGCCGAGGTCGCCGTTCTTGCCATCGGAGCTGCTGTCAAAATAGCGCAGGTCTGTCTTGAAGGACTGTTTGGCGTCGATCGGGAAAACGTGAATCAAGCCAAGGAAGTCCTGCTTGTAGTAATCCTTCAGATTCGAGTGGTAGTACTGCAGGGTGAGGTCCTTGGTGACCTTCCAGTCAGCACCGGCGTAACGGAACTGGTTGCTGTCCTGAGTTCCGCCAGCCACGGCCAGGCCGGTGGAGTTTGAAGAGGCGCGACCTGCCGAGTGCTCCAACTGACCCAGGTTAAAGGTCACGTTGTCGATCTCCTTCGAGGTGATGGTGCCACCGTCAAAGGTCTGTGGCAGCAGGCGGCTGTCGTTCGCGACCAGGATCGGCATGTTCGGTTGCAGAGCGCCACCCAGGTGGGCTTCGGTCTTCGAGAAGCGGGCCTTGACGTTAGCGGCCGCACGGCTCCACTCGTCCACAGCCGAACCATCGGTGTCGCTTGGGAAAAACGTGTTGTTGTTGGCTGGGTGGTGACCTTTGCCGCCGTCCAGATGGATACCCACGAGGGCCTGGGCGTCGATACCGAAGCCGACAGTACCTTGGGTGAAACCGGACAGATAATCGAACTTGAGGCCTTCAGCGGTCTCTCTCTGATCCGTACCACCGGAATCGCGGTTATCGTCGTTGTAATACATGGTGCGAGAACTGACGGAAGCTTTGCTGTCTTCGATGAAACCCGCGGCGCCTGCCTGCTGCGCCAGAACCCCGACGGCCACGGCCACACCCAGAGCCAAGGTGGACTTGTTCATTGTTTCGCTCCTCTCGTTTCTAATTCTTGTGTTCCTGGTCCTGGGTCGTATGCCCGGGCTCCTAAGATCCGCGATTAGCGCCAGACCGTGACTCACAAGTCAATCGTAACTATGTGTGTCTACGACCATGGTCTAACCCCCAACAAATTCCTTCCTAAGCCGGGCCATAAACCCAAAAAGAATCACCCAGTTCTTTTTCATACCGTTTAGGAATTTAGCTCCGCACTATTCCTTGAGCCGGGACACGGGCGCCGGCTCATAAGCTAATTCCTAAAGGGTATTTGTTAGCCTTTTTTTAGATCGATTAGCTTTGATGCAATTCACGATCAATACCTATCGAAAGGCAGCGCCATGACGACCAAACGCGCACTATCCGGCCCAATTGTTACAGTTTGTGTATCGCTAATAATTTCTTTTAGCGCTCACGCGGCGAACCTTACGATCGGTTATCAAACCGGTATCGACCCCAGCAAAGTCCCCCAGGCAGACGGACTGTACGAGAAAACCATCGGCCAGAAAATTGACTGGCGTCGTTTCAATAGCGGCCCGGAAGTGGTTACGGCCATTGCTTCCGGCGACGTGCAGATTGGCAACCTCGGCTCGAGTCCGCTGGCAGCCGCTGCTTCGCGCAATCTGCCAATCGTTGCGTTCATTGTTTCCGCCCAGATCAACGCCGCTGAAGCCCTCGTGGTACGCAACGGCAGTGGCATTGATAAACCGGAAGATATGATCGGCAAGACCATCGCCACACCCTTCGTTTCAACCTCCCACTACAGTTTGCTGGGTGCGTTGAAGCACTGGGGCCTGGATGCCTCGAAAGTCAAAGTGGTGAATTTGCAACCGGCGGAAATCGCGGCGGCGTGGAAGCGTGGTGACATCGATGGTGCGTTTGTCTGGTCACCCGCCTTGGGGGAAATTCGCAAGACCGGCAAGACTTTGACCGACGCGGCACAGGTCGGCCAATGGGGTGCACCGACCTTCGAAGTCTGGGTCGCGCGCAAGGATTACGCCGAGAAGCACCCAGAGGTTGTGGCCAAATTTGCCAAGGTCACGGTGGACTCGTTCGCCGACTATGCCGCGCATAAAGACAGCTGGACTGCTGACTCGGTACCGGTGCAAAAAATCGCCAAACTGACCGGCGCCAATGCCGTCGATGTGCCGGAGTTGCTGGCCGGCTCCACGTTCCCGGATGCTAAAGCCCAACAGACCACCGCGCTGCTGGACGGCGGCACGGCCAAGGCGATTGGCGAGACGGCGAAGTTCTTGAAGGAACAAGGGAAGGTCGAGACGGTGCTGCCGGATTATTCGCCGTATGTCAGCGCGAAGTTTGTCACTGAGTGATTGCTGACGGCTGCTGCGCAGCCGATCGTCGGAACGCCGCCCGAAGCAAGCTGGCTCCCACAGTGGTTTTGTAAACGCCAAAGATCCCTGTGGGAGATTCTATGTTGCAGGGCAACCCCGCAACCTCAGGCCGGGTGGTATTCGCTCTGATTTTTCATCAGGGCAAATGCCACCCGGCAGAGTTTCCGGGCAAGGGCCACCAAGGCCTGGGTTTTCGAGAAGCCTCTTGCCAAATACGACTCGTAAAACGGTTTCCATTTAGCTGAGCGACAGGCTGCCATTGCGGCGTTGTAAGCCAACCGGCGGACTTCCGGATCCCCTTTTTTTGTCAGGTGCCGGGGGCCGTTCTTCTTCCCGGAGTCATCGACCGTAAGGTCCATCCCTAGAAACGCGATGAACGCATCACTATTGGCAAAATCACCGCGCATAAAGGTCGTCGCCAACCCGGTTGCAGTCAGTTCGCCAACCCCTTCGATGGCTTTGCAGCGGTCGATATTCTCTTCAATACCCGCCTCTTTGCTGACCTTGCGCAGCAGTTTCTGAATGGCCTGATCCGCTTGCTTGAAGGCCTTTTGCTGGGCGCTCTGTACTTTCTTCAACAAGGGTTCATTGGCCCAGCTCAGCATCAGACCGGCATGGTTCTGGATCAGCGTTGCACGTCTGTGGAGCAGGCTTTTCAGCGAGGTGTAGGCCTTGGGTGGTGGGCTCCAGATCCGCAGTCCGTCTTGTTCGTTCGTCAAATAACGCGCCAGCAGACGGGCATCGCAGGGATCGTTCTTGGCTCGTTGGCCGATGCCGCGGCGATAGTTGCTCACCCGATAAGCATCCACGACATAGACCTGGTGCCCCATCGCATGGGCCAGCTCGACGGTGTCCAGGTGGTAGATGTTGGTGGCTTCAACGGCGATAGCGCTTTGGGCGGGCAATGTTTTAAGCCAGCGTTTGAGGGCTGTTCGATCGTTCTTGATGGTGTCAGTGGTTAGCCGGTCGGAGCGATAGACAACTATTTCGGTCTTGGCGATATCGACGCCAACCACCGTCTGCGAAGTAAGGATTGTCATGACGAATCCTCGGAGCTAGGGTTTAAGAGCTTGTCGGGGTCTACCGTTGCGCTGGCTTGCCTCTATCGTCGGTTTTACCGATGAATTCCTTATCGGCGCTTTGGGTAGAAGGGGCGGGATGAGAAGTCTCCCACGGTCTGTACTGGTCAGAATCGAGCTTTTAGTCCCGCCCACCCCTTCAAGTCTAAACATACAAGCGAGCTTGCTCGCGATGGCCGCACCGCGGTTACAAGGTCTTTTCGAAGATCTTCGAATTACGCTGAAAGTTGTATAGCGATGCCCGTGCCGACGGCAGGCGTTCGACGCTGCTCGGCACGAAACCACGCTCGCGAAACCAGTGAGCGGTCCGGGTCGTCAGTACGAACAAGGTTTTCAGCCCCTGCGCCCGGGCGCGGGTTTCGATGCGCTCCAGCAACTCATCACCACGACCGCCATGGCGGTATTCCGGGTTCACCGCCAGACACGCCAACTCCCCCGCATCCGAATCAGCAATCTGATACAGCGCCGCACACGCGATGATCATGCCTTCGCGCTCGACCACACTGAACTGCTCGATCTCACGCTCCAGCACCTCACGGGAACGCCGCACCAGAATGCCCTGCTCTTCCAGCGGGCTGATCAAATCCAGCAAACCACCGACGTCTTCGATCGCCGCTTCGCGCACAATCTCGAATTGCTCCTGGGCCACCAGCGTACCGCCACCGTCACGGGTGAACAGTTCGGTCAGCAGCGCGCCGTCTTCGGCGTAGCTGACGATGTGACTGCGCGCCACGCCACCGCGGCAGGCCTCAGCGGCGGCATCCAACAGCTCAGCTTGATAGTTGCTGCCCAAGCGCTGCAGATGCGCCGGCACTTGTTGCGGACGCAACTCACGAACCAGCCGACCGTTTTCATCGATCAGCCCCAGGTCGGCGCCGAACAACAGCAGCTTGTCCGCCCCCAGATCGATGGCCGCGCGAGTGGCGACGTCTTCGCAGGCGAGGTTGAAAATCTCACCGGTCGGCGAGTAACCCAGTGGCGACAACAGCACGATGGAGCGTTCATCCAGCAGACGATTGATGCCCTTGCGGTCGACCCGACGCACTTCGCCGGTGTGGTGATAGTCGACGCCTTCGAGCACGCCGATCGGCCGCGCCGTCACCAGATTGCCGCCGGCCACCCGCAGACGCGAGCCCTGCATCGGCGATGAAGCCATGTCCATGGACAGTCGCGCTTCGATGGCGATACGTAGCTGGCCGACCGCATCGATCACGCACTCAAGGGTCGCGGCATCGGTGATGCGCATCCCATGGTGGTAATGCGGGGTCAGGCCGCGCGCAGTGAGGCGGGTTTCAATTTGCGGACGGGAACCGTGAACCAGCACCAGTCGCACGCCCAGGCTGTGCAACAGCACCAGGTCATGGACGATATTGCCGAAGTTCGGGTGCTCCACGCCGTCGCCGGGCAGCATGACGACGAAGGTGCAATCGCGGTGGGCGTTGATGTAAGGCGAAGCATGACGAAGCCAATTAACGTAGTCGGGCATGAACCTGGGCCTGTAATAAATAGCAGCCAAAAAATGGGCGAAACAGAAAAACGCACAGCGGGCTGATGGTTATCGTCGGAACAGGCTTGGCGACACGCGCGCTCTCCTCATGAATACGGGTTGGGATGCTGGCAATTTATACGGCTTGGGCCGGTGTGAGGCAGTAATGTTCAATCAGTTGTCGTAATAGATGCACCGTAGGCTGCAAACGTGACATTTCGAGGTATTCCCCCGGTTGGTGCGCACAGGCGATGTCGCCAGGGCCGAGCACCAGGGTTTCACAGCCAAGACGCTGAAGATAAGGCGCTTCGGTGCCGAACGCCACTGCTTCGGCACGATGGCCGGTGAGCTTTTCCGCGACCCGGACCAATTCTGCATCCTCGGCCTGCTCGAACGGCGGCACTTCGGGGAACAGCGGCGCGTAATCGATCTTCACCTGATGCCACTCGGCAATGGGCTTGAGCTTCTGCAGAATTTCCGCGCGCAGGGCATTTGGGTCCATGCCTGGCAACGGGCGCAGATCAAACTCCAGCGAACACTGACCGCAAATACGGTTGGGATTATCGCCGCCATGGATGCAGCCGAAATTCAGGGTCGGCGTCGGCACGCTGAACTGTGGATTACGGAATTCACGCTGCCACGCCAACCGCAAACCACGCAGTTCACCGATGGCATCGTGCATGGCTTCAAGAGCGCTGTGGCCGAGGCGTGGATCCGAGGAGTGGCCGCTCTGGCCGAGGATGTCGATGCGCTCCATCATGATGCCTTTGTGCATGCGGATCGGTTTCAGCCCGGTCGGCTCGCCGATCACCGCCGCACGACCGAGTGGACGCCCGGCTTCGGCCAAGGCACGAGCGCCGGACATCGAGCTTTCTTCATCACAGGTGGCGAGGATCAGCAGCGGTTGCTTGAACGGCTGATCGAGCAGCGGTATGACGGCTTCGATGGCCAGCGCGAAAAAGCCCTTCATGTCGCAACTGCCCAGCCCGACCCAGCGACCGTCAACTTCGGTCAGCTTCAGCGGATCGGTCTGCCACAGCGCGCCATCGAACGGCACCGTGTCACTGTGACCGGCCAGCACCAGGCCACCGGGGCCGGAACCGAAACTGGCCAGCAGATTGAATTTGCCGGGGCTGACCTGCTGGATGTCGCAGGTAAAACCCAGATCGCCGAGCCACGTCGCCAGCAAATCAATCACCGGACGGTTGCTTTGATCGAGGCTGGCCTGCGTACAGCTGACGGACGGCGCAGCGATCAGCGCAGCGAACTGATCTTTCATGGACGGCAAAGGCATCGCTGACTCCCAACTCCCGATTTGAACTCCATCATAGAACCATCCGGCGACAGGAATAAACCGTCGCGGCGCGTAGGTTTGGTCAGTGCTGTACACTGCACGGCCTTGGCAGCCACACATTCCCCCGGCTGCGCTCCCGATCCTGGATTTTCCGGCCATGCAGAAAGAAACCGAAATCAAACTCCGCGTCAGCCGAGAAACTCTCGCTGCCCTGCGCGAGCACCCGCTCCTGAAAAAACGCAACAAAAGTGGCTGGGAACGCCGTGAGTTGATGAACCAGTACTTCGACACACCTGAGCGCGACCTGGCCCGCGCCAAGGTTGCCCTGCGCCTGCGCCGCGATGGCGAAGAAGTGATTCAGACCCTCAAGACCCGCGGCCAGAGCGTTGCCGGTCTGTCGGTGCGTAACGAATACGACTGGAACCTGCCCAAAGCCAAGCTCGACGTGAAGAAACTCGACGGCGAATGCTGGCCCGAAGAACTCGCCGAGCTGGACAAGAAAACCCTGAAGGCTATCTTTACCACCGATTTCGTCCGCGAACGCGCTGAAATCGCTTGGGGCCGTGGCAAGACCAAAGTGGTCATCGAAGCCGCGCTCGACCTCGGCCACGTGGTGGTCGGCAAGCAGAAAGAAGAAATCTGCGAACTGGAGCTGGAACTGCGCGAAGGCGAGCCGGCCGCTTTGCTGGAACTGGCCGCCGAACTGGCCGCGACCCTGGCCCTGATGCCATGTGACATCAGCAAGGCCGAACGCGGTTATCGCTTGTACGACGCCAACAGCTACTCGCTGAGCCTGCCGGCGCCGCAGATCACCGCCGAAACCCCGCTGGACGACGCTTTCGCCGCGCTGAGCTGGCACTTGCTGAGCAGCAGCCAGCGTCTGGCCGAGCAGTATCGCTTCAATGGCCACTGGCGCCTGTTGCAGGACTGGATCGAAAACCTGGCTGAATTGCGCGCGCTGCTGAGCAGCCTGGGTCAAGCCGCACCGCGTCAGTCGACGCACGATCTGCGGGTTGCGCTGGATGCCTTGCTGGAAGACTGGCGTCCGCTGGTGCAAGCCGGTGTCGACGACGAAGACGTGCGCAAAGCCGCGCCGGAGCAGTTCCTCGAAGAACTGGAAGATCCGCGTTGGGGCTTGTTCTCCTTGAACACTTCGCGCTGGTTGCTGGCCCGCACCTGGGCCGCCGATCGCAACGTCCGCGGCAATCGCCAAGGCGCTGCGCAACTGGGCAGCTGGCTGCCGCGCCTGCTGGGTGAAGAAGCGACTTCGCTGCAGTTGCAGCGTTATCAGCAACAGCCGGAAGACCTGGCCGAACAACTGCCGCGCATCGAGCGCATACAGGCCTGGCTGCACCACGCCCGCAGCGTGCTGGACATCCCGGAAATGGATCGCCTGTACGGTGAGCTGAAACAGCTTGCTCTGCTAGCGAACGAGCCGATCACCGATGAATCGCTGGATGCGCGCAAGCAGCAAGCGATTGCGGTGTATCAGAATCGTGCGTGGAAGATGCTGTTGCGCATGTGATACCGCCTTCGCGAGCAGGCTCGCTCCCACAGGGGGATCTGTGCCAGACACACATCCCCCTGTGGGAGCGAGCCTGCTCGCGAAGAGGCCAGCCCGGTCACCGAAAAACTCAGACCGGCAAACTCGTCGTGGATTTGATTTCCGACAACGCCACGATCGAGTTCACCTCCTGAATCCCCGGCACCATCGACAGCTTCTCGAAGAAGAAGCGCTCATACGCCTCAATGTCCGCCGTCACAATCCGCAGCAAAAAATCCACCGACCCCATCAGCACATAACACTCCAGTACTTCGGGAAAGCCGCGAATCGCCTCGGTGAATTCAGTGAAGTTCGAACGCCCGTGAGCGTTGAGTTTGATTTCAGCGAAGATCTGCGTGTTAAGCCCGATTTTCTTCCGATCGAGCAAGGTCACCTGCCCGCGAATGATCCCCTCCTCCTTCATCCGCTGTATCCGTCGCCAGCACGGCGACTGCGACAACCCCACCTGTTCCGCAATCTGCGCACTGGAAAGTGAAGCGTCCTCTTGCAGCAACGCGAGAATCTTGCGGTCGTAGCCATCCAGCTCGCTATGCATAAAAAAACCTTTGATTGATAACTTGTCGAATCAAGCAATTCAAATAATCGCCAATAAGCCCAATCATAGATAAGAAATGCCCGGCACCGAATGTAAAAATTCCTCCAGTGATTTTGGAGTACGACCATGCCGCATCTAGAAGCCGTAAACACCCCGCACACCCGCGCCGATGTCTGGAACGTCAGCAACGCCCACTGCCGCGTTCACTATCAAGTGCTGGCCGAGGCCGAACCGGATCTGCTGTGCCGGGCGCTCAACCTGTTCGCCTTGCAGTTTCTGACGCCGCAACAGGTCAACGTGCAGCGGATGGACGATCTGCTGTCGATCGACATCGTGATGGACGGCCTGAGCTGGCACCGCGCCCAGGTGATCGCAGAAAAATTACGTAACCTGATCAGCGTCTGTTCGGTTGAGCTGCAAGCCGCTGATTGCGCGTGGGATGAACCGGCTCAGGCGGCGGGCTGAAAAAATTCGACACGGCTTCGTCGGGTAGTGGCCCAACGGTCTGCGGCTCCGCGACTATCCTTTGCGAACTGTTGTTCATGAGGAGCCCGCATGTCCGTTCACCTTGCCATTCAGGACCGCTGGCTGGATCTCAATGATTTGCTGCGTGAACTGGTCGCCCAAGGCTTTATCAGCCAGGACTCGGCCGAACACGCGCTCAATGCCCGACGCCGCCACGCCGCCAATGGCCAGATGCACCCACTGGAATTCATCGCCAGCCAACACCTGGACGACCTCAGCCGCCCCGGTAAACCCCTCGATCTGGAAAGCCTGACGCTTTGGCTGTCGCAGCAGGCCGGTCAGCCTTATCTGCGTATCGACCCGCTGAAAATCAACGTTGCGGCGATTACGCCGCTGATGTCCTACGCGTTCGCCCAGCGCCACAAGATTCTTGCGGTGTCTATCGACCGCGAAGCAGTCACCGTGGCCAGCGCCCAGCCTTACGTCACCGGTTGGGAAGCCGACCTGACCCATGTGCTGAAGCTGCCGATCAAGCGTGTGGTCGCCAACCCGGTCGACATCCAGCGCTTCAGCGTGGAGTTTTTCCGTCTGGCCAAATCGGTCAGCGGTGCGACCAACGCCGATCAGCAGATGAACACATTGGGCAATTTCGAGCAGCTACTGAACCTCGGCGCGAGCGATCAGGAACCGGACGCCAACGACGCGCACATCGTCAACATCGTCGACTGGTTGTTCCAGTACGCGTTCCAGCAACGCGCCAGCGATATCCACATCGAACCCCGGCGCGAACAAGGCACGGTGCGCTTTCGTATCGACGGCGTGCTGCACAACGTCTATCAATTTCCGCCGCAAGTGACCATGGCCATCGTCAGCCGCCTGAAAAGCCTCGGGCGGATGAACGTCGCGGAAAAACGCAAACCCCAGGACGGCCGGGTGAAAACCAAAACCCCGGACGGTGGCGAAGTCGAGTTGCGGCTATCGACATTGCCTACTGCATTCGGCGAAAAAATGGTCATGCGGATCTTCGACCCGGAGGTACTGCTCAAGAATTTCGATCAGCTGGGCTTCTCCGCCGACGACTTGCGCCGCTGGAAGGACATGACGAGCCAGCCCAATGGCATCATTCTGGTCACCGGCCCGACCGGTTCCGGCAAGACCACCACGCTGTACACCACCCTGAAAAAACTGGCGACGCCGGAGGTCAACCTCTGCACCATCGAAGACCCGATCGAAATGGTCGAGCCAGCCTTCAATCAGATGCAGGTCCAGCACAACATCGACCTGACCTTCGCCGCCGGTGTGCGCGCGCTGATGCGACAGGACCCGGACATCATCATGATCGGTGAGATCCGTGATCTGGAAACCGCTGAAATGGCGATCCAGGCTGCGCTCACGGGCCACCTGGTGCTGTCGACGCTGCACACCAACGATGCGCCGAGCGCCATCAGCCGCTTGCTGGAACTGGGTGTGCCGCATTACCTGATCAAAGCCACGGTGCTCGGCGTCATGGCCCAGCGCCTGGTCCGCACCTTGTGCCCGCATTGCAAGGCACCGCTGACCCTGGGCGAAGAAGACTGGCAAACCTTGACCCGGCCCTGGCAGGCACCGTTGCCGAACAACGCACAGCGCGCCATTGGTTGCCTGGAATGCCGCGATACCGGTTACCGCGGCCGCGCCGGGGTCTACGAAATCATGCAGCTGACGGACGGCGTCAAAGCGCTGATCAACCCCGACACCGATTTGCTGGCGGTGCGGCGTCAGGCGTTCAAGGAAGGCATGCGCAGTTTGCGATTGTCAGGGGCGCAAAAAGTCGCAGCGGGTTTGACGACGATTGAGGAGGTATTGCGGGTGACGCCGCAGAGTGAGCAGAAATAGCTGCGCTACCAGTCGGCCAGGCCCAATCCGGTATTGGGCAAACGAATCTGTTGATGAGCCGCTATGGAACTCGATTGGGGGATTGGCAATCAAACGCCGTAGTTAACCCAGTGGAGTCACCCAATATGCGTCTCAAACTTGCTGTCGCTACCATCGCCTTGTTGTCCCTTCCTGTTGGTTCGGCGATGGCCGATAGCTTTTGGCGTAACGTCATCTCATCCGGTGCGACCACCGGTTCGACCTACCTGACCTTCAAGGATCACAAGCTGATCGTTGCCGCCCAGGACGATGCTGGCAGCTTTGTCGCCAGTGACGGCGGCATTCGCGGCCCATACCTGGAGGCCGCGATGCAGAAAGTCCGCGCCGACAACCCTGGCCTGCAGGCCACGGACATGGAACTGGCGAACGCAATCCTGGCGAAGAATGCCGTCGCTTCGAATTAAGATGTACTGCTGAACAAAAATGCCGCTCTCAATGAGCGGCATTTTTTTGAACCAGAGAAATTGCACAGCTATTTCCTACGTAGGCTAACGCCAAAACACTGACATACAGACGAGTTTTCACCGACCTACTGATGAAAGCTCTGATATGAGCGCCAGACGTGCGAACTCAAACTTTGTCGATTCGGATTACCCCCACAAGCGAATCGACTCACATGAAAAAACCAGTCTTATCTTTACTTCTGCTGGCCGCCTACAGTCACGTTTCCCACGCGGAAGGCCTGTACGGCTCGATAAAAATCCAGAGTGTCCAGCAAGACCTTGCCGACGCCCTGCTCACAAGTCCCAGGGTGAACAGCCGTATCGTCAGTCCGGAGCGCAACAAAGATGTCGGCGGCTCCGTTGCGCTCGGCTATGAGTTCATAGGTGGCTGGCGCCTGGAAAGCGAGTACACCATCAAGCAGGACTCGGAGTTCATGAGTTACTGGGCGCCATTCAACGCCAACGTTAACAACATGCAGGTCTCATCCAAGCGTCTGATGTTCAATGCCTATAAGGACTTCCGCTTGACCCAAAGCCTATCGCTGTACGCCATGGCCGGCGCAGGCGTGGCCCATATCAAATCCGAAGGCTATCAGTCCAACCCTTCACGTCGATTTGCCAACAATACCCAAAACAATTTCGCCTACACCCTGGGCGTCGGTGCAGACCTCAAACTGACCCGGCAAATTACCGTCGGCACCGGCTACCGCTATGTCGACATGGGTAAGGTTGAAACCGGCTATAACACCTTCGCCAACCGCATCAATGCGCGGGACGAACAACTAAAGGGCAAGCTTCGAGAGCAGAATCTTTACGTTGAAGCGCGGATGTCGTTCTGATTCATGACTCAAAAAAATGCAGCTCTCCATGAGCGGCATTTTTTTGCCCGAATACAAAACGGTGCGTCAGCGGTAATCATCCACCGGGACGCAAGCGCAAAACAGGTTCCGATCGCCGTAGACATTGTCCACCCGGTTCACCACCGGCCAGTACTTATGCGCCTTGGTGTGAGCATCCGGCGTCACCGCCTGCTCGATGCTGTAGGGTCGCTCCCACACCCCGGTGATATCCGCCAAGGTGTGCGGCGAACGTTTCAGCGGGTTGTCATCGGCCGGCCAGTTGCCGTTCTGCACCTCGGTGATTTCCGCGCGGATACTCAGCATCGCCCCGATAAACCGGTCCAGCTCCGCCTTCGATTCACTTTCGGTGGGCTCAACCATCAACGTCCCCGGTACCGGAAACGACATGGTCGGCGCATGGAAGCCATAGTCCATCAGCCGCTTGGCGACGTCCTCCTCGCTGATCCCGGTCAGCGCCTTGAGTGGCCGCAGGTCAAGAATGCATTCGTGAGCCACCCGCTGGTTGCGCCCGGTGTAAAGCACCGGAAACGCCCCGGACAAGTGCTGCGCCAGGTAATTCGCGGCGAGAATCGCCACCTCACTGGCATCCGCCAATTGCGGCCCCATCATCGCAATGTACATCCAGCTGATCGGCAGGATGCTCGCGCTGCCCCAAGGCGCCGCGCTGACTGCGCCGTTTTGCGCTAATGGCCCGTCGATCGGCACCACCGGGTGATTGGCCACGAATGGCGCCAGATGCGCCCGCACACCAATCGGCCCCATGCCCGGCCCGCCGCCACCATGTGGAATGCAGAAAGTCTTGTGCAGGTTCATGTGGGACACGTCGGCACCAATGTCCGCCGGGCGCGCCAGTCCGACCTGGGCGTTGAGGTTGGCGCCATCCATGTACACCTGGCCGCCGTGGCTGTGGATAACTTCGCAGATTTCGCTGATGCCTTCCTCGTATACGCCGTGGGTCGATGGGTACGTCGCCATCAGGCAAGCGAGTTTGTCTCCGGCCTCTGCGGCTTTGCCTTTGAGGTCATCCAGATCAACGTTGCCCGCCTCGTCGCATTCGACGATCACCACCCGCATCCCGGCCATCTGCGCCGACGCCGGGTTGGTGCCGTGGGCCGAGGACGGGATCAGGCAAATATCCCGCGCGCCCTCATGACGACTCTCGTGATATTTGCGGATCGCCAGCAACCCGGCGTACTCGCCTTGGGCGCCAGAGTTGGGTTGCATACAGATCGCGTCGTAACCGGTAATCGCGCAGAGCCAGCGCTCCAACTCTTCGATCATCAACGAATAACCGACCGCCTGCACTTTCGGCACAAACGGGTGCAGGTTGGCGAACTGCGGCCACGTGATCGGGATCATCTCACTGGTGGCGTTGAGCTTCATGGTGCAGGAGCCCAGCGGGATCATCGATTGATTGAGCGCCAGGTCCTTGTTCTCCAGTTGCTTGAGGTAGCGCAGCATCTCGGTTTCGCTGTGATGGGCGCTGAAGACCGGGTGGCGCAGATAAGGCGAGGTACGTAGCAGACCTGCGGGAATACCGGAAGCAAGGGCTTCAGCGTCCAGTTCGTCGACGTTAAACCCGTGATCGGAACCGAGGAACACATCAAACAACTTCGCGACGGTGGATTCGTCAGAGGTTTCGTCGAGGCTCAGCCCCAACTGCCCACGCCCGAGGATGCGCAAGTTGATCTGTGCGGCCTGGGCGCTTTCGATGATTGCCGTCTGAGTACCACCGACCTCCAGCGTCAGCGTGTCGAAAAAGTGTGTGTTGAGGCGGGTGATGCCGCGGCGCTCCAGGCCAGCGGCGAGGATGCTGGTCAGCCGATGGACGCGTTGGGCAATGCGTTTGAGCCCATCCGGACCGTGGTAGACCGCATAGAAACTGGCAATGTTGGCCAGTAGCACCTGAGCGGTGCAAATGTTCGAGTTGGCCTTCTCCCGGCGGATATGTTGCTCGCGGGTTTGCAGGGCCATGCGCAGGGCGACGTTGGCGCGAGCATCTTTCGACACGCCGATGATCCGCCCGGGAATCGCCCGTTTGTACTCATCGCGACTGGCAAAAAACGCCGCGTGAGGGCCGCCGTAACCCATGGGCACGCCGAAACGCTGGGATGAACCGAACACCACGTCAGCGCCCAACTCCCCCGGCGGCGTCAGCAACAGCAGACTCAGCAGATCGGTTGCGACACACGCCAAGGCTTGCTGCGCATGCAGATGATCGATCAAGGGACGAAGATCGCGGATTTCGCCGTGGGTGTCGGGATATTGCAGGAGCGCGCCGAACACCTGGTGCTGCTTCAAGTTATCCACAGTGTCGATGATCAGCTCGAAGCCGAACCCTTCTGCTCGTGTCTGCACCACGGAAATGGTCTGCGGATGACAGTTTTCGTCGACGAAGAACAGATTGCTTCTGGACTTGGCGACACGCTTGGCCAATGCCATGGCTTCCGCCGCCGCCGTAGCTTCGTCCAGCAGCGAGGCGTTGGCCAGTTCCAGGCCCGTGAGGTCGATGGTCAATTGCTGGAAGTTCAGCAGCGCTTCGAGCCGCCCTTGGGCGATCTCTGGTTGATACGGCGTGTATGCGGTGTACCAACCGGGATTTTCCAGCACGTTGCGCACAATAACGGTCGGCGTAAGGGTGCCGTGGTAGCCCATGCCGATCAGGCTGGTCCAGACCTGGTTTTGCTCGGCGTAACCGCGCAGTTTGGCCAGCGCGGCTTCTTCGTCGAGGGCAGGCGGCAGGTCGAGCGGCCTGTTCAGGCGGATTCCCGGCGGCACCGTCTGCTCGATCAGCTCGACCCGGCTGCCGAGGCCGAGGCTGTCGAGCATCGCCTGTTGCTCGGCGGCATCGGGCCCGAGGTGGCGGCGGAGGAAGGCATTGGGGTCGCGTAACTGGCTCAAGGACGGCAACTGGGACATGACGGGCTCTCTCTTGACTGGCGCTCAGCGTCGATGCAACACGGTCAAACCAGCATAGCAGTCGATGTCGCTGTACCCCTTGATAATGAAAAAGCCCCGACTAGTCGGGGCTTTGGGGGTGACGCTAAACGCTTACTCGCCGATGGCGGATTTGTAGCCAGCTGCATCGAGCAGCTTGTCCAGATCGCCAGCGTTGCTTGGCTTGAGCTTGAAGATCCAGGCACCGTACGGGTCGGAGTTGAGCAACTCAGGGTTGGCGCTCAGTTCTTCATTGATGGCAATCACTTCACCGGCAACCGGGGAGTAGATGTCCGAAGCGGCTTTAACCGACTCCACCACACCGGATTGATCACCGGCAGCGAAGACTGTTCCGACTTCGGTCAGCTCAACGAACACCACGTCACCCAAGGCTTCCTGAGCGTGATCGCTGATGCCCACGGTGACGCTGCCATCGGCTTCGAGACGGGCCCACTCGTGACTTTCGGCAAAACGCAGGTCGGCAGGAATATCGCTCATGTTCTATGTCCTCAAGAGAATTGTCAGCGGTCGTTGCCCGCCAGAAAAGGTTAGATCAAGGTTTTGCCATGGCGTACGAAGGTCGGTTTGACCACTCGGACCGGGTACCACTTGCCACGGATTTCCACTTCTGCGCGGTCGGCTGTTGCCATCGGCACGCGCGCCAGTGCTATCGACTTGCTAAGCGTAGGAGAGAAACTACCACTGGTGATCTCCCCTTCGCCAACATTGGCGATGCGGACCACTTGATGAGCGCGCAAAACCCCACGCTCCTCAAGGACCAGACCGACCAGTTTGTGCTGCACGCCACCCGCCCGTTCGGCTTCCAGAGCACTGCGACCTATGAACTGGCGAGTGGCCGGCTCCCAGGCAATGCTCCAGGCCATGTTGGAGGCCAGCGGTGAAACGTCTTGGTGAATGTCCTGACCGTAGAGGTTCATACCGGCTTCGACCCGCAGCGTATCGCGCGCCCCGAGGCCGATCGGCGAGATGCCCGCGCCCACCAGATCGTTGAAGAATCCTGGCGCTTGATTGGCCGGCAGCACGATTTCCAGGCCATCTTCGCCGGTGTAGCCCGTGCGTGCGATGAACCAGTCACCATCGGCCTGGCCTTCGAAAGGCTTGAGCATCTGAATCAGGTTGCCGCGGGACTGGGTCACCAGTTCGGAGATTTTATGCCGGGCCTGGGGACCTTGAATGGCCAGCATCGCCAGCTCGGAGCGCTCGTTGAGCCGCACCTTGAAACCATCGATATGGGCCTGCATCCAGGCGAGGTCCTGATTACGGGTGGAGGCGTTGACCACCAGCCGATAACCTTCGTCGAGACGGTAGACGATCATGTCGTCGACGATGCCGCCGCGCTTGTTGAGCATGGTGCTGTACAAGGCACGGCCAGGGCTGTGCAGACGTTCGACGTCATTGGCCAGCAAATGCTGGAGCCAGGCCTTGGCCTGAGGGCCGCTGACATCGATCACGGTCATGTGGGACACATCGAAAACCCCGCAATCGCGACGCACCTGATGGTGTTCCTCGACCTGCGAGCCGTAATGCAAAGGCATATCCCAACCGCCAAAATCGACCATCTTCGCGCCGAGGGCGAGATGAAGGTCATACAGAGGCGTGCGCTGTCCCATGGGTTTCTCCTTCCGGGCGTGGCGAAGGTGCGGGCCGGTGCTGCACGGGGTGAAAGCCTTGAAATAGAAGGCTTTCAGCCGATTTCAGCTACCTGATCCGTAGGACGGACCGCACCGAATGCCGCGCATTGTAGCCTCAAGGTGTAGGACTGGCACCTAGGCGTTTCGATGCGCTGAACGTCGAATCAATCCGATGACCGGTAGCAGGCCGACCAAAACCAGAGTCAAGGCCGGCAAAGAGGCCCTCGCCCACTCGCCTTCGCTGGTCATTTCGAAGATGCGCACCGCCAGCGTATCCCAGCCAAACGGGCGCATCAGAAGGGTCGCGGGCATTTCCTTGAGCACATCGACGAACACCAGCAACGCAGCGCTCAACGTTCCTGGCAGCAATAACGGCAGATACACTTTGAAAAACAGTCGTGGCCCACTGACGCCAAGGCTACGTGCCGCTTCGGGCAAAGATGGCCGTATTCGCGCCAGACTGCTTTCCAGCGGCCCATAAGCCACCGCGATGAAACGCACCAGATAGGCCAGCAACAACGCCGAGAGGCTGCCCAGCAACAATGGCTTGCCGGCGCCGCCCAACCAGCCCGATAACGGGATCACCAGTTCGCGATCCAGGTAACTGAACGCCAGCATGATCGACACCGCCAGCACCGAACCCGGCAAGGCGTAGCCGAGGTTGGCCAGGCTGATGCCGGAGCGGATCGCTCGGGTCGGAGCCTGGCGCCGGGCAAACGCCAGCACTAAAGCAACACTGACGGTGATCAGCGCCGCCATGCCGCCCAGGTACAACGTATGGACGATCAACCCCGCGTAACGCTCATCCAGGTCGAAGCGCCCGCGCTGCCAGAACCACACCACCAGTTGAAGCACTGGAATGACGAAAGCGCAGGCGAACACCAGACTGCACCAACTCATGGCCGCCAGCGCCTTGAAACCGCGCAGGTGATACAGCGCCTTGACCCGAGGTCGTTCGTTACTCGCCCGGTTGGCCCCGCGAGCACGACGCTCGCCGTACATCACGACCATCACCACCAGCAGCAACAGGCTGGCGAGTTGCGCGGCGGTGGAGAGGCTGAAAAATCCGTACCAGGTCTTGTAGATGGCGGTCGTGAACGTGTCGAAGTTGAACACCGACACCGCACCGAAGTCTGCCAGGGTTTCCATCAACGCCAGCGCCACGCCAGCGCCGATGGCCGGGCGCGCCATGGGCAGCGCGACTCGCCAGAACGCTTGCCACGGGGATTGCCCCAGGACTCGCGCCGCTTCCATCAGGCCTTTGCCCTGAGCCAGGAACGCGGTTCGCGCCAACAGGTAAACGTAAGGATAGAAGACCAGCACCAGCACCAGAATCACACCGCCGGTGGAGCGCACGCGCGGCAACCTCAAGCCCGTGCCGAACCATTCGCGCAACAGGGTTTGCACGGGGCCGGCAAAATCCAACAGGCCGACGAAGACGAATGCCAGCACATAAGCGGGAATGGCGAATGGCAGCATCAGCGCCCAGTCCAGCCAACGCCGACCGGGGAATTCGCAGAGGCTGGTGAGCCAGGCGAGGCTCACACCCAAGAGCGTCACGCCGATACCGACGCCGAGCACCAGGGTCAGGGTATTGCTTAGCAAGCGCGGCATCTGGGTATCCCAGAGGTGGGACCAGATTTGATGATCGATGGTTTGCCATGACAACAGCAAAACGCTAAGTGGCAGCAGGACCAGCGCAGCGATGGCGAAGACCAGGGGATACCAGCGGCGTTGGGCGGGGTGGGCCACGTTAAGGTCTCTGAGACGGTGAGTTTGGTGTCTGGGCTCCAAGATCGCCCCCTCACCCTAACCCTCTCCCCAAAGGGGCGAGGGGACTGACCGCGGCGTTTAGTTGAAATCCTGCGACTTGAAATTTCAAAGTCGAACTCAGGAATTGAAAAGCATAAAGATCAGCTCCCTTTCCCCCTCTCCCCCGTGGGGAGAGGGATGGGCGGGCGGCGTTCCGATGAGGGGTGGATCTTGAAGCTAACGAAAGAATACCGCCAGATTCAGTTCCAACCCGCCCGATCCATCATCCGAATCGCTTCAGCCTGACGCTTGCCGGCAATTTCCACAGGCAAGGTATCGGCGACAAACTTGCCCCAACTCGCCACCTCAGCAGACGGCTGAACGGCAGGGTTGGCCGGGAATTCCTGGTTCACGTCAGCAAAGATCTTCTGCGCTTCAGGTGTGGTCATCCATTCCACCAAGGCCTTGGCTGCTTCCGGGTGCGGAGCATGTTTGGTCAGGCCGATGCCCGACAGGTTCACGTGCACGCCACGATCACCCTGGTTCGGCCAGAACAGCTTCACCGCCAGATCAGGCTTCTGCTTGTGCAGACGACCGTAGTAGTACGTGTTGACGATGCCGACGTCGCATTGACCCGCGTTGATGGCCTCCAGCACCGCGATGTCATCCGAGAACACGTCGGTGGACAGGTTACTCACCCAGCCCTTGAGAATTTTCTCGGTTTTGTCGGCGCCATGGACTTCGATCATGGTGGCGGTCAGTGACTGGTTGTAGACCTTCTTCGCTGTGCGCAGGCACAGGCGACCTTCCCAGTTCTTGTCGGCCAGACCTTCGTAGGTGGTCAACTCACCGGGTTTCACCCGATCGGTGGAGTAAGCGATGGTCCTCGCCCGCAGGCTCAGGCCAGTCCAGGCATGAGCGGATGAGCGGTATTGCAGCGGGATGTTGGCGTCGATCACCTTGGAGGTGAACGGTTGCAGGATGCCCATTTGCTCGGCCTGCCAGAGGTTGCCGGCATCGACGGTCAGCAGCAGATCCGCGGTGGCGTTCTCGCCCTCGGCCTTGATCCGCTGCATCAGCGGCGCTTCCTTGTCGGTGATGAACTTCACCTGCACGCCGGTTTTCGCGGTGTAGGCATCGAAGACCGGTTTGATCAGCTCGTCGATACGCGAGGAGTAAACCACCACCTCGTCAGCGGCCTGGGCTGCGGTGCTGCCAATCAGGGTCAGGGCGAGTGCGGTCAGTAGACGCTTCGGTACCAGCATGGGAGCGATCTCTCGATTGGAAAAGTGAGGTCAAATGATATGGACTCACATTTACGTTCTCAATCGAACAGTTGGCGGAGGCGTTACCAGATGTTGCGCGCAGCCCTGCAAGGGTGAGTCAGGCCTTGGCGAGTGCCGGTAGATCCCCGGTCAATCCCAGTGCTTCGCGCACGAATAGCGCCTTGGCTTCGGGCATCTGGTCGACCATCTTCAACCCGGCATTACGCAACCAGCGAATCGGCAACGGATCAGCCTGGAACAGGCGTTCGAAGCCTTCCATCGCCGCCATCAATGCCAGGTTGTGGGGCATGCGCCGACGTTCGTAACGGCTGAGCACTTTCACATCCGCCAGACGCTCGCCACGCACGGCCGCTTGCAACAGCACTTCGGCCAGCACGGCCGCATCGAGAAAACCAAGGTTCACGCCCTGCCCGGCCAATGGGTGAATGGTGTGCGCTGCATCACCGATCAACGCCAAACCTTCAGCCACATAACGCTTGGCATGACGCTGCCGCAGCGGTACGCACAGACGCGGGTCTGCGCTGATCACTGTGCCCAGTCGGCCTTCGAAGGCCCGCTCCAGCGCTTTGCAGAAACCTTCGTCGTCCAGCGCCATCAGGCGTTCGGCTTCGCTCGGGGTGGTCGACCAGACGATCGAACACCAATCCTGCTGACCATCACGCTCCAGCGGCAGAAACGCCAATGGACCGTTGTCGGTGAAACGCTGCCAGGCGGTCAGTTGATGAGGTTTGGAGCTGCGCACGCTGGTGACGATCGCATGGTGCAGATAATCCCACTCGCGAGTCGCCACACCGGTCAGTCGCCGCACTGCGGAGTTGGCGCCATCCGCCGCAATCACCAGCGGTGCGCGTAGCGTGCGCCCATCGGCCAGGGTCAGCAGCCAATCGTCGCCGGAGCGACGCATTTGCTCCAGGCGCGCGTTGGCCAGCATTCCCAGATCACAGTCATGCAAACGGTCGAGCAAGGCATCCTGAACCACGCGGTTCTCGACGATATGCCCCAGCACTTCAGCATGCACACTGGTCGCCGAAAAATGGATTTGCCCGGTGCCGCTGCCGTCCCAGACGTGCATGTCGGTATACGGGCTGCTGCGCCGGTTGGCGATACCGTCCCAGACACCGAGGCGTTCGAGAATCCTATGGCTGGCCGTCGACAAGGCGCTCACTCGCGGTTCGAACGGCGATTGCTCGTCGAAGGGTTTGACGCTCATCGGGCTGCCGTCCAGCAGCAGGACTTCCAGCCCGCTGTCCTGCAACGCCAGCGCCAGGGTGCTACCGACCATTCCGGCCCCGACAATCAGCAGATCTGCGCGCATTTCCATGCTTTAAGCCTGTCTCGCTTGCGGCTTGAGCCGCATATAAAGGGTTTTCCCGACCCGCGCCACCAAAGTGTCGGCGCCGAGGTACGGCGAATAGAAGCTCATCACCCAACACATCAACCGCGCTTTGCCGAACTTGTTGGTCAGCCACTTAAGCATCGGGACGCGTACCCAAACCCATGGCCTGCCGGGCGAACCAGCGTTTGGCCGGCGGCAGCAGATCGAGACCGAGCAGACCGATGTTACGGCCGAGGGAAACCAGCGGTTGAGTGCTGCCGAACAAACGGGTGACCTGATCGGAGAAGCCCACGGTCAGGTTCTGATCCAGACGCTGACGCTCGCGGTAAGCCTGCAAGGTCGCAAAATCGCCGGGAGATGTTTCGCTGGTCAACAACGCATCGGCCAAAGCTTGAGCATCACGCAAGGACAAGTTGAAACCTTGCCCTGCAATCGGGTGCAGGCTGTGGGCAGCATTGCCGAGAATCGCCAGATGCGGACGCACCTGCTCTTCGGCCTCGATCAATGTCAGCGGGTACAAATGCCGCGCGCCAACCTGCTTCAAAGTGCCGAGGCGATAACCGAACACGCCTTGCAACTCACTAAGGAAGCTCTTTTCATCGAGGTTCGCCAGCCGTTGCGCATCCATCCCCAGACGGGTCCACACCAGTGCGCAGCGGTTTTCCGGCAACGGCAACAACGCCATCGGCCCGTCATCGGTGAAACGCTCGAAGGCCATGCCGTTGTGCGCTTCACTCGGCGTGATGTTGGCAATCAACGCGCTCTGGTTGTACGGACGCTTTTTGATGCCGATCCCCAGTTGCTCGCGCAGGCCGGAACGGCCGCCATCAGCCAGCACCGCAAGATCGCATTCCAGAGTGGTTTCGTCGTTGAGGGTCAGGCGATAGCCGCCGGTCATTGGCTCCATTCGCGTGACTTCCGCCGGGCAACGCCAGCTGATCACGTCCTTGTCCAGACCTTGCCAGAGGCATTGGCCGAGCCAGGCGTTTTCCACCACATAGCCCAGCGCCGGAACGCCCTCTTCCATCGCCGACAACCGTGCCGTGGAAAAACGCCCACGGTCGGACACATGAATTTGCTTGATCGGCTCGGCGCGACGGGAGATTTCCTGCCACACGCCCAACCGTTGATAAATCTGCTTGGCGCCGTAGGACAACGCCGAAGAACGGGCATCGTAGCTCGGCTGATAAGTGTCACCCGGGGCAAACGGTTCGATCAGCACGATCTTCCAGCCACGAGCCTTGGCTCCGGCCTGCAATGCCAACGCCAGGCTGGCGCCGACCAGACCACCACCGATGATTGCCAGATTGACTCGACTCATGCCGCTTGTGCCCGCGCGGCGGCCATCAAGGCCTCGATCTCGGCGACCGTTTTCGGTACGCCTTTGGTCAGGATTTCACAGCCGGTTTTGGTGACCACCACGTCGTCCTCGATGCGCACGCCAATGCCGCGCCATTTCTTCGCCACGTTCTGGTTGTCCGGGGCAATGTAGATGCCCGGCTCCACGGTCAGCGCCATGCCGACTTCCAATACACGCCATTCACCGCCGACCTTGTATTCGCCGACATCATGCACATCCATGCCCAGCCAGTGGCCGGCGCGGTGCATGTAAAACGCTTTATAGGCTTCGCTGGCGATCAACTCGTCGACGTCGCCCTGCAACAGGCCCAACTTCACCAGACCGGCAGTAATCACCCGAACTGTGGCTTCGTGGGCTTGATTCCAGTGTTTGTTCGGGGCGATTTCCGCAAACGCAGCTTCTTGCGACGCCAGCACCAACTCGTAGATTGCCTTCTGTTCCGCTGAATACTTACCGTTGACCGGCCAGGTGCGGGTGATGTCGCTGGCGTAGCAGTCGATCTCGCAACCGGCATCGATCAGCACCAGATCGCCGTCCTTGAGCACCGCGTCATTCTGCTGGTAATGCAGGATGCAGCTGTTGCGTCCAGCGGCGACGATCGAACCGTAGGCCGGCATTTTCGCCCCGCCCTTGCGGAACTCGTAGTCGAGTTCGGCTTCGAGGCTGAACTCATGCAGCCCCACACGACTGGCCTGCATCGCGCGGATGTGTGCCTGGGCGGAAATCCGTGCGGCTTCGCGCATCACCTTCACTTCTGCCGCCGATTTATACAGGCGCATGTCGTGAAGCAGGTGATCCAGGGCAACGAATTCGTTCGGCGGCTGGGCGCCGAGGTGCGCTTTAGAGCGGATCACGTTGATCCAGTCCATCAGGTGCCGGTCGAATTCCGGGTTGCTGCCCATGGCCGAATACACCCGGTCGCGACCTTCAATCAGGCCCGGCAGGATGTCGTCGATGTCGGTGATGGGGAAGGCGTCGTCGGCGCCAAAGTCGCGAATCGCGCCTTCCTGCCCGGCGCGCAGGCCGTCCCACAACTCTCGTTCGGCATTGCGTTCACGGCAGAACAATATGTATTCGCCATGTAAACGCCCAGGTATCAAAACGATGACCGCCGAAGGCTCGGGAAAACCGCTGAGGTACTGGAAGTCGCTGTCCTGACGGTAGACGTGCTCGACGTCGCGGTTGCGGATCGCAACGGCGGCGGCGGGCAGGATGGCGATGCTGTTGGGTTCCATCTGCGCCATCAGGGCCTTGCGGCGACGGCTGTATTCCGATTTCGGGATATGAATCATGGGCAGATGGCTTTCCCTGGCACGCGATTAATGCAACGACGGTTTGGCGGCAGCCGGCGCGTCCGGCTTTTTGTTTTCGGTGAACAGCAGCAGCGGCGCGACGCGCAGGTACTCCATCACTTCCATGTAGTCGCTTTCGCCGTCGTCGGACTCTTCCAGGGCGTCTTGCACCTGTGAAATAGCCGCCAGGTCCTGAAGTACTTCGGTGGCCTCGGTGCTCAGCATGCTGCTGTCACGGCAGTTCAGGCCAAAACCGCTGAGGAAACCCTGGCACCATTGGCCCAGTGCGGCGGCGCGGTCGGCCAGTGGTTCGTCATCGGTCGGCAGCAGCAGAACGACGGTCACATCGTCGCCGGTGAGCTCGCCCTTGACCATCTCCTGCAAGCCGATCAAGGCGTTGCGGACATTATCCTGCGGCTCGCTTTCGAGCAGCTCGGCGGCATCGACCAGCCAGCCTTCGGCATCGAAACCGGCACCGGCGCAACTGCGGCCGAGCAGCAGGCCATGCAGTTCGGCAGGCGAGACATTATGACCGCTGGAAGTCAGCAGTGTGGCGAAGGCTTGGTACGGGGAATTCTGAATGGGCATGGGCAGCTAGGCGCCAGACGGCGCTATGTCTAGAATGAAGGCCTTGTATCCTACATCGACAGACTCGCCAAGACTATTAAAGGCTGTCCGCCAGCTATCACCCATCTGACACAATTTCAGTGGACCCAATGGAAGACACCGACCTGCAAGCGCTAATGGCCAGACTCGAACTGCTAATTACTCGCGTCGAGCAACTAAAGAGTCAAAACGGACTCCTATTAGCTCAGGAAAAGACCTGGCGCGAGGAACGCGCTCACCTCATTGAAAAGAACGAAATCGCCCGGCGTAAGGTCGAATCAATGATTTCGCGCCTCAAGGCCCTGGAGCAAGACTCATGAGTTCAAGCAATAGCGTTACCGTGCAGATCCTCGATAAAGAGTATTCGATCATCTGCCCGCAGGAAGAGCGCAGCAATCTGGTGAGCGCCGCCCGTTACCTGGACGGCAAAATGCGCGAAATCCGCAGCAGCGGCAAAGTCATCGGCGCCGATCGCATCGCCGTGATGGCCGCCCTGAACATCACCCACGATCTTCTGCACAAGGAAGAACGCCCGGATGTGCAGGCCAGCGGATCGACCCGTGAGCAGGTTCGCGACCTGCTGGACCGCGTCGATCTGGTGCTCGCCACCGATCCGGACGTCACCAAGGGCTGAAACACGAAACAGCTTGGGGTATACTCGCAACACTCCCTGGGGTGCTTGCCAGTTGGCGATGTCCCTGAGCCGATTTGCTATACCCTGGAGGTTGCACGTTGGGCTGGTGTGCATGTCCGCTAGACGGAAAGCCTTAAAGCCTACTGCATCTTCCACCTTGAACTTTCGGGTTCAAGGGCTAAGTCGACAGCGGTACATCCGGGGAGCCTGATTCCAGTCCGATGCCGGTTTAAATACCGGCATCGGCTTTTTTACGGGTACGCTTTATGTACCCGCACTGCCGAAGCCCGAATTCATGACCGAACCTGCGCTGCTGCCCCGCCCGCAACTTCGACGCATGCTGCGCAAGGCCCGCCGCGCACTGACACCCAGTCAGCAACGCCAGGCTGCTCGCGGGCTGTACAAACAATTGGCCCAGCAGCCGCTGTTTCGCCGCGCAAAACATATCTCTTTGTATCTGCCCACTGACGGTGAAATCGACCCGCGTGTTTTGCTGCGTGCCGCTCAACGTCGGGGCAAGGCGACTTATCTGCCGGTGCTCAGCGCCTGGCCACGAACCAAAATGGTGTTCCAGCGAATTCGCCCCGGCGAAAAACTCAAACCCAACCGCTTTCGTATTCTCGAACCCCGGCACAACCTCGCCCGGCAACGCAAAGTCTGGGCGCTCGATCTGGTGTTGTTGCCATTGGTAGGGTTTGACGATGTCGGCGGACGCCTAGGCATGGGAGGTGGTTTCTATGATCGAAGCCTGGCGTACCTGGCACGACGTAAAAACTGGCGCAAGCCGACGCTATTGGGGCTGGCCCATGAATGTCAGAAGGTCGAGCGATTGGCTCAAGCGAGCTGGGATGTGCCGTTACAGGGAACGGTGACAGACAAAGCGCGGTATTTCGCCGGCTAGACGCCACTGAAATCAGCGGCGTCCGAAGAGATTCAGCGCTTTAAGGCCGAAGGCTGCTGTTGCTGTTGCTGTTGCTGTTGCTGCGCGATTTCGATCGGAGCGTCAGTCTTGTTGCTCCACAGGCTTTGGGCATAGCCAGTTGTCACGACGCCGAGGCCGAACAAAATAACCAAAATCCATAGTAAATCCGGTTTGCGTTTCATCGATTGCCCCCCAAAGGCACATCAACACGATGACAGCAGCGGTTTCCGTTGTAGGTGTAGGCCGTGCAGCAGCGTCAAGCTTAGAAGGCCGGCATTTTGCGACAACGTGAACCGACACGCAAACGCTGGCGTCAACCGACCGTCGGTTTGTCATAAAATTCCCCGACAACTTGCCCACTCACCTCGCAAGGAGCAAAAACCATGGCTTATTGGCTGATGAAATCCGAGCCCGACGAGCTCTCGATCAAGGGCCTGGAGACGCTTGGCAACGCGCGCTGGGACGGGGTTCGCAATTACCAGGCGCGTAATTTTCTGCGGGCCATGGCCGTGGGCGACGAGTTTTTCTTCTATCACTCCAGCTGCCCCGAACCGGGGATCGCCGGGATCGGAAAGATCGTCGAAGCCGCGTATCCGGACCCGACGGCGCTGGAGCCGGAGAGTCATTACTACGATCCGAAGGCCACGGCAGAGAAAAACGCCTGGAGCGCGATCGATGTCGCGCATGTCGAGACGTTTCCCAACGTGCTTAAGCTGGATTACCTGAAACAGCAGGCGGCGCTGGCCGAGATGCCGCTGGTGCAGAAAGGCTCGCGACTGTCGGTGATGCCGGTGACGGCCGAGCAGTGGGTGGCGGTGATTGCATTACGGGCTTAAGCCATGCAGTGACTGCATGAATGCCTTCGCGAGCAAGCCCGCTCCCACAATGGTTCTGCATTCACTGAAGATCCCCTGTGGGAGCGGGCTTGCTCGCGAAGAGGCCCGCCCGGACAGCGAAAAACTTACTGGATAATGAGGTTGTTGAACAACAGATCCTCAACCACCGGGTTGCCGGTTTCGTCGTTCATGATTTGCTGGGTCTGCTTCAGGGCTTCCTGCCGCAGCTTTTCCTTGGCCTCGACGTTGTTCATCGCTTCAGTGGTCTGCTGGGCAAACAACGCCACCAGTTGATTACGAATCAACGGCTCATTGGCTTTCACCAGTTTGGTCGCCTCATCACCGGTCACTCGCAATGCCACATCGGCCTTGTAGACCTTCAGCTTCGACGTCCCGTCCAGCCCGTAGTTGCCCACGAACGGCGGGCTCAGGGTGATGTAATTGACCTTCGGAGCTGCACCTTCTTTGGCTTCTTCGGCCATCGCTGCCACAGGCAGAGACAGGGCCAGCAACAACATGATCCACGCTTTCACAATTCGCTCCTTATCCGGTTTGCGGCCTAGCATAACGACCCGCCGCTCAAGCACAAGCTTATGGCTGACTATCAGGGCCGGGCATGCTCGTTGACCCATCGACTCACACACCTACACTTATCGGCCATCACTCCCAAAGGAATAGCCCTGATGAAAGCCGTGCTGTGCAAAGCCTTCGGCCCTGCCGAATCGCTGGTGCTGGAAGACGTCGCCAGTCCTGTCGCGAAGAAGAATGAAATCCTGCTGGACGTGCACGCCGCCGGGGTGAATTTCCCGGACACGCTGATCATCGAGGGCAAATATCAGTTCAAGCCGCCCTTCCCGTTTTCCCCGGGCGGCGAAGCGGCTGGCGTGGTCAGCGAAGTAGGCGAAAAGGTCAGCCACCTCAAGGTTGGTGATCGGGTCATGGCGCTGACTGGCTGGGGCAGTTTCGCCGAACAGGTCGCGGTGCCGGGCTACAACGTGCTGCCCATCCCGCCATCGATGGACTTCAACACCGCCGCCGCGTTCAGCATGACTTACGGCACTTCGATGCACGCGCTCAAGCAACGGGGCAACCTGCAACCGGGTGAAACCTTGCTGGTACTCGGCGCTTCCGGCGGTGTCGGTCTGGCCGCCGTGGAAATCGGCAAAGCCATGGGCGCCCGCGTGATCGCCGCCGCCAGCAGTGCCGAAAAACTCGCAGTGGCCAAAGCTGCCGGTGCCGATGAGCTGATTAACTACAGCGAAACCAGCCTCAAGGACGAAATCAAACGCCTGACCGATGGCCAGGGCGCCGACGTGATCTACGACCCGGTGGGCGGCGACCTGTTCGACCAGGCCATCCGCGCCATTGCGTGGAACGGCCGTCTGCTGGTGGTCGGTTTCGCCAGCGGACGCATCCCTGAATTGCCGGTCAATCTTGCGCTACTCAAAGGTGCAGCGGTGGTGGGTGTGTTCTGGGGCTCGTTTGCCCAGCGCCAGCCTCAAGACAACGCGGCGAACTTCCAGCAATTGTTTGGCTGGTTTGCCGAGGGCAAGTTGAAGCCGTTGGTGTCGCAGGTATATCCACTGAGCAATGCGGCGCAGGCGATCAATGATCTTGGCCAGCGCAAGGCGGTTGGGAAAGTGGTGGTTCAGATTCGCTGAGCCCAATGCAGCGGTCTGGACTTCGAATGAAGTTGTTCAGACCGCTTTTTTTGTCCAGGACTAAAGCAACCCCGCAACTGAAATGCCAGAGCTGGCAGCTGCGTAAAGGTTAAGACTCGACGACTGGGAACAGAACGCCACGACTTCCCATTCATGCGAAGGACATTTCCCAAAGCCTCGTCCTACCCTGGACCGAAATGCGGCACGTAGACCTGCAAGTAACGTTTCCCACAACGCCCTACATTTATACCTGAGCGACATGTTCATAAAAGAACATGCAATCTCCAGAATTTCCTCTATTTGGCCGATGCGAAGCGGTGCTATTTTCGGTAACGAAACTGTAACATTCGCATCCGCAGTCAAAACAAGAAATCTGGAGCTCTTGAATGTTTGCTTTCTTTCGTCCTGCCGCACATCAGGCTCCATTGCCTGAAGAAAAAATAGACAACACCTACCGACGCCTTCGCTGGCAGATCTTCGCCGGGATTTTTATCGGCTACGCCGGCTATTACCTGCTGCGCAAAAACTTTTCCCTGGCCATGCCCTATCTGATCGAAGAGGGCTATACCCGCGGTGAGCTGGGCCTGGCGCTGTCGGCCATTGCCATTTCCTACGGCCTGTCCAAGTTCCTGATGGGCATCGTGTCCGACCGTTCCAATCCGCGTTTCTTCCTGCCCTTCGGCCTGTTGGTATCGGCCGGTGTGATGTTCATTTTCGGTTTCGCGCCCTGGGCGACGTCCAGCGTGACCATCATGTTCATCCTGCTCTTTATCAATGGCTGGGCCCAGGGCATGGGCTGGCCGCCGAGTGGGCGGACGATGGTGCACTGGTGGTCGCAGAAGGAACGCGGTGGCGTAGTGTCCTTGTGGAACGTGGCGCATAACGTCGGTGGCGGCCTGATCGGCCCGCTGTTCCTGCTCGGCATGGGCCTGTTCAATGACTGGCACGCAGCGTTTTACGTGCCGGCGGCGGTCGCCATGGCGGTGGCGGTATTTGCCTTCGTCACCATGCGCGACACCCCGCAATCGGTGGGCCTGCCGCCCATCGAGAAGTACAAGAACGATTACCCGGAAGGCTACGACGCCAGCCACGAAGAAGAATTCAGCGCCAAGGAAATCTTCGTCAAATACGTGCTACGCAACAAAATGCTCTGGTACATCGCCCTGGCCAACGTCTTCGTCTACCTGTTGCGCTACGGCGTGCTGGACTGGGCACCGACCTACCTCAAGGAAGCCAAGGGCTTCACCGTGGATAAAACCTCGTGGGCCTACTTCTTCTACGAATGGGCAGGTATTCCGGGCACGCTGTTGTGCGGCTGGATGTCGGACAAGATCTTCCGTGGCAACCGTGGCCTGACCGGCATGGTGTTCATGGCATTGGTGACTGTTGCGACCCTGGTGTACTGGCTCAACCCGGCGGGCAACCCGACAGTCGACATGATCGCGCTCGTCTCGATCGGCTTCCTGATTTACGGCCCGGTGATGCTGATCGGCCTGCAAGCACTGGAATTGGCACCGAAGAAAGCCGCCGGTACGGCAGCGGGCTTCACGGGCCTGTTCGGTTATCTGGGTGGTTCGGTCGCGGCCAGTGCAGCGATGGGCTACACCGTGGACCACTTCGGCTGGGACGGCGGTTTCGTGCTGCTGATCGGCGCATGCTTACTGGCGATGGCCTTCCTTGCGCCGACGCTGTGGCACAAACAAGTCGCCAGTCAGAGCCGCGAAGCAATCGCCTGATCGGCCTTTGATTTGCAGCGCTTGAGCCGCGCCTCCAGATTCCGGTCTGGCATGGCGTGGCTACGCAGGGCGTGGGCGGTCTGCTCGACATAATCGCGAGTCGTGCCGTAACGCCCGCAAGCGTTTTCGAACACGTGGCTCAGCACGTGATCCGGCAAGTTGCCCGCATAGCTGGGCAGATGCCGCTCCAATACAAACCCCAACGCCTGAACCTGACTTCCGTCTTCAAGACGGCAGTTGAGCCAGTGTGGACGGTAGGACGGGAATGGCATTTCGCGCTGCCAAAGTGCGTAAAGAGACGCTTCAAGTTGTTCTTCAGGCAAGCGATAGGCGAAGCCGCTGCAAGAACCACCGCGATCCAGGCCAAATACCAGCCCAGGCACTTCGGGCGTGCCGCGATGTTCGTGGGACCACAAATACAAACCGCGATGGTAGCCATGCACACGACCGCGCACTCGCTCCACTGCTGCGCATTCGGGACGCCAGATCAGCGAGCCGTAAGCGAACAGCCACACCGGCCCGCCCTTGTGGCGCGCCATCGTCGACTGCATCGAGCTGAGTAATTGTTCGTGCGTGAGCTGCGGCCCCAGATCGAGCCGCGGAGGGTAAGCCAGATTCAAAAAAGCAGATTCGATGGCGCTCATGGCGATCAGCGTTCAGCTCCCCGCGGGTGAAGAATTACTTAATAGAACGCACCGCTGTAACAATAAGGCACATATGTTTTAAGGCAATTTAAGTGCCATGGCACAGTTCTTAAATATTTGCCTGGATGACATATAACCTACCGGCATTTATAAGATTTTATAAATACCGATCGGCTATATAGAGAGTTATAACGATTAAGATCGCGGATCAAGATCGAGGCGCGTATGCAAATACATCCGCACGCATTTGATGAGCGTCCATCCCCGCCTCAACCAAAGCATCCAGCGTGCCGTAGACCATGGCCGGAGAGCCGCTAGCGTAGACATGCAAGGGTTTCAGATCCGGGAAGTCCTCACACACCGCCTCATGCAACATCCCGCAGCGCCCCTGCCAGCCGCATTGATCGCTGACGACTTTATGCAGGAATAGATTGGGCAGTTTCAGCCATTCATCCCAATGTTCGATGGCATAAAAATCTTCAGGACGACGCACGCCCCAATACAGGTGCACCGGATGTTTGAAGCCCGCGGCACGGCAATGTTCGATCAGGCTATGGATCTGGCCCATGCCGGTGCCCGCAGCGATCAGCACCAGCGGACCCTCCGGCAGTTCCGCCAGATGGGTGTCGCCGAACGGCATTTCGATCCGCACCATCGGGTTGCGTTGCAACTGGTCGATCAGGCTCAGCGCACTGCTTTCGCGCGCCAGCACATGGATTTCCAGATCACGCCCGCCATGTGGCGCCGAGGCGAGGGAGAACGCGGATTTCTCACCGTTCTCGCGCTCGATCATCAAGTACTGACCGGCGTGATAACGCGGTGGCTTGCCGGCCGGCGCTCGCAGACGCACACGCCAGGTATCGCCGCCGACGTCCCTGCATTCAATGACCTGACACGACAAGCTGCGCACCGGCAATTCTCCCAGCGCAAGCACGCCATCCCACAGCACGATGCAGTCTTCCAGCGGCTCTGCAATGCAAGTGTAGAACTCGCCATGGTCGCGCACACCGCCTTCCTGTTCGATCCGCCCTTCCACCAGCAGTGCGGCGCACACATGGCAATTGCCGTTTCGACAGCTTTGCGGGCATTCATAGCCCAGACGCCGCGCGCCATCGAGAATCCGCTCGCCGGGCAGAATCTGTAGCACTGCTCCGGAGGGCTGCAAGGTTACACGCATCAATCTATTCCTAACTGATTCCAGATGGCATCGATCCGCTGGGTAACGGCTTCGTCCTTGACGATCACCCGGCCCCACTCGCGAGTGGTTTCGCCCGGCCATTTATGCGTGGCATCGAGCCCCATCTTCGAACCCAGGCCGGAAACCGGCGAGGCGAAGTCAAGGTAGTCGATCGGCGTGTTGTCGATCATCACCGTGTCGCGCTTGGGGTCCATGCGCGTGGTGATGGCCCAGATCACGTCGTTCCAGTCGCGTGCGTTGATGTCGTCATCAGTGACGATAACGAACTTGGTGTACATGAACTGTCGCAAAAACGACCAGACACCGAGCATTACCCGCTTGGCATGGCCGGGATACGACTTCTTCATGGTCACGATGGCCATGCGGTACGAGCAGCCTTCGGGCGGCAGGTAGAAGTCGGTGATCTCAGGGAACTGCTTCTGCAGGATCGGCACGAACACTTCGTTCAGCGCCACGCCGAGAATCGCCGGCTCATCCGGTGGACGGCCGGTGTAAGTGCTGTGGTAGATCGGTTTGATGCGGTGGGTGATGCGCTCGACGGTGAACACCGGGAAGCTGTCGACTTCGTTGTAGTAGCCGGTGTGGTCGCCGTACGGGCCTTCATCGGCCATTTCGCCCGGATGGATCACGCCTTCAAGGATGATCTCGGCAGTGGCCGGGACTTGCAAGTCGTTGCCACGGCACTTCACCAGTTCGGTGCGGTTGCCGCGCAACAAGCCGGCGAAAGCATATTCGGAAAGGCTGTCCGGCACTGGCGTCACCGCGCCGAGAATGGTCGCTGGGTCAGCGCCCAGCGCCACGGACACCGGGAACGGCTGTCCAGGATGCTTCTCGCACCACTCGCGGTAATCCAGCGCGCCGCCACGGTGACTGAGCCAGCGCATGATGACCTTGTTGCGGCCAATCACTTGCTGACGGTAAATGCCGAGGTTCTGGCGATCCTTGTTCGGACCTTTGGTGACGGTCAGGCCCCAGGTGATCAGCGGGCCGACGTCGCCCGGCCAGCAGGTCTGCACCGGCAGCATCGCGAGGTCGACGTCGTCGCCTTCGATGACCACTTCCTGACACACTGCGTCTTTGACCACCTTCGGAGCCATGGCGATGATCTTGCGGAAGATCGGCAGCTTGGACCAGGCATCCTTCAGGCCTTTCGGCGGCTCGGGTTCCTTGAGGAACGCCAGCAGCTTGCCGATCTCGCGCAATTCGCTGACCGCCTCTGCGCCCATGCCCAGCGCCACGCGCTCAGGGGTGCCGAACAGGTTGCCGAGCACGGGAATGTCATAACCCGTGGGCTTCTCGAAAAGCAGGGCCGGACCTTTGGCACGCAGGGTGCGGTCGCAGACCTCGGTCATTTCGAGCACTGGGGACACCGGAACCTGGATGCGCTTGAGTTCGCCGCGCTTTTCCAGACCGCTGATAAAGTCGCGCAAGTCGCGATACTGCATGCGTGAGCCTCGTTTTGGCCGTGCCGTTCGGGGGTGGCAGTTTAGCGCCGAACCCCTCTATTCAGAACCACGAACTGCCATTGATCAAAAATCAGATAGCAAAAAGCCGGGTTTCCCCGGCTTTTGCTAGCCTATCGACTTACTTGCGTTTCATCGACAGGAAGAACTCATCGTTGGTCTTGGTCGTTTTCAGCTTGTCGACCAGGAACTCGATGGCAGCGATTTCGTCCATCGGGTGCAGCAGCTTGCGAAGAATCCACATGCGTTGCAACTCGTCGTCGGCTGTCAGCAACTCTTCGCGGCGGGTGCCGGAACGGTTGATGTTGATGGCCGGGAAGACACGTTTTTCAGCGATGCGGCGATCCAGCGGCAGTTCCATGTTGCCCGTGCCTTTGAATTCTTCGTAGATCACTTCGTCCATCTTCGAGCCGGTTTCAACCAGCGCGGTGGCGATGATGGTCAGCGAACCGCCTTCTTCGATGTTCCGCGCGGCGCCGAAGAAACGTTTCGGTTTCTCCAGGGCGTGAGCATCGACACCACCGGTGAGTACTTTGCCGGAGCTCGGGATCACGGTGTTGTAGGCGCGAGCCAGACGGGTGATGGAGTCGAGCAGGATCACCACGTCCTTCTTGTGTTCGACCAGGCGCTTGGCCTTCTCGATCACCATTTCGGCAACCTGCACGTGGCGGGTTGGCGGCTCGTCGAACGTCGAGGCAACCACTTCGCCGCGCACGGTGCGCTGCATTTCGGTTACTTCTTCCGGACGTTCGTCGATCAGCAAAACGATCAGATGAACTTCTGGGTTATTACGAGCGATGTTCGCTGCGATGTTCTGCAGCATGATGGTTTTACCGGCTTTCGGCGGTGCAACGATCAGACCGCGCTGGCCTTTACCGATCGGGGCGCACAGGTCGATGACACGACCGGTCAAGTCTTCGGTGGAACCGTTGCCGGCTTCCATCTTCATGCGCACGGTCGGGAACAGCGGGGTCAGGTTCTCGAAGAGAATCTTGTTTTTCGCGTTCTCAGGACGATCGTAGTTGATCGTGTCGACCTTGAGCAGCGCGAAATAACGCTCGCCTTCCTTTGGAGGACGGATCTTGCCAACGATGGTGTCACCGGTGCGCAAGTTGAAGCGACGGATCTGACTCGGCGAGACGTAGATATCGTCTGGGCCGGCGAGATAGGAAGCGTCAGCGGAGCGAAGGAAGCCGAAGCCGTCCTGGAGAATCTCCAGCACGCCATCACCGGAGATTTCCTCGCCGCTTTTAGCGTGCTTTTTGAGCAGGGAGAAAATCACGTCCTGCTTGCGCGAACGGGCCATATTTTCTATGCCCATCTGTTCGGCCAATTCGAGCAGTTCGGTAATCGGCTTTTGCTTGAGTTCAGTCAGATTCATATAGGAATGACGTAATCATTTATGGAGGGGGGGAAATTAAGCTTTTGGCTTAATGAGGCCGCGCCGCAGAGAAGGCGACAGGATCGCGTACTTATTCGAAAAGGAGTGCGTCGGCGACGGCTAGCAGGGGGCATTGGAGAAACCAGTGCGGGGCCGAATGTACCACCTGAGTTTCGGAGCGTCTAGCCCTCAATAACGAAAAGGCCCCGCGATGTGCGGGGCCTTTTTGATGACGCTTTAAACGACGCTTAGATGTTGGCGTCGAGGAAAGCAGCCAGTTGCGACTTCGACAGTGCGCCGACCTTGGTCGCTTCAACGTTGCCGTTCTTGAACAGCATCAGAGTCGGGATACCACGCACGCCGTGCTTGGCCGGGGTTTCCTGGTTCTCGTCGATGTTCAGTTTGGCAACGGTCAGCTTGCCTTTGTAGGTTTCAGCAATTTCGTCCAGAACAGGAGCGATCATTTTGCAAGGGCCGCACCATTCAGCCCAGTAGTCGACCAGTACAGCGCCTTCGGCCTTGAGGACGTCGACGTCGAAGCTAGCGTCGGTGACGTGTTTAATAAGATCGCTGCTCATGGAAGTCTCCAGGTTGTAAGCAAAAAAACGTGGCCCATCATAGCCGCCCTTCCCTCGTTCAGGAAGGTGCAGATGATTGAGTCTCGCTATGGTGCCGCATGAGTTTGGGTATAGACCAAGTCACGAGGTGGCGGGAGCGACGAAGGCAATTCCGGTGCGCAGTGCCGCATTACGCACGTGTTCGTGCATGGCCTTCTGCGCTGCCCCGGACGCCCGCCGGGCCAGTGCGCGGAGGATTTTGCGGTGTTCCTGCCAAGTTTCCATGGCCCGCTCTGCCCGGATGAACGGTAGTTTCTGGCTCTCTAGAAAGATGTCAGCGCTGGCCGTCAGAATGCTCAGCATCGCCTGATTGCCGCTCGCCAGCAGGATGCGCCGGTGAAACTCGAAATCCAGTCTCGCCGCGGCCTCGAAGTCGCCGGCCTTCAATTCGATGCGCATGGCGGCGACGTTATCTTCCAGTGCATCGAGCTCGTGAGTACTCAGGGTCACCGCCGCCAAACCGGCCGCAAAGCCTTCCAGGGCATAGCGCAACTGAAAGATGTCCAGCGGCGAGGCTTGTGCCGCAAATGGCCAACTCAGCGCCGCATCACCTCGCGGCAAATCAACCGGTGACTGCACGAACACGCCTTTGCCCGGCTGGATGCTGATCACCCCCAACGCACTCAATGACGACAACGCTTCGCGTAGCGACGCCCGACTGACCCCCAATTGCACCGCCAAATCCCGTTGCGAGGGCAAGGCATCGCCCGGCCCGAAACCTTGCTCGGTGATCAGTTTACGGATGGCTTGCAGCGCCACTTCAGGTACGGCGCGAAAGATCGAGTTCATGGTTTTTCAGACGAACCAGGCCAATGAGCGGTTAGTTGTAAAGCTATTCGCGACGCCCGGCAAGACGTGCCCCATGGGGGTTCGGAGATTTTTATGGATGCGCTATCGGGGTGCGAAACGCCGCCCAACTGTTCAGACCAGTAAGACCGAGAGACACCAGCAAAACCGTGGCCTTGCGCCTCCACAACCCGATATTGGCACGGCCCATGCTCTGTCGATCCGCAGAATTCACTTCTCGCCGATTCGGAGATTTGCCATGACCCAGCGTTACAGCGCCCTGATCAAAGCACTGTTTGCCAGCCTGATGCTGAGCCAGGCGCCCGCCCACGCCGACGGTCTGGAGGATGTGGTCAAGCGCGGCGTCCTCAAGGTTGCCGTGCCTCAAGACTTCCCGCCCTTCGGTTCGGTCGGCCCGGACATGAAGCCGCGCGGCCTCGATATCGACACCGCCAAGCTGCTGGCCGACCAACTCAAGGTCAAACTCGAGCTGACGCCGGTCAATAGCACCAACCGCATTCCGTTCCTGACCACCGGCAAGGTCGATCTGGTGATCTCCAGCCTCGGCAAGAACCCCGAGCGCGAGAAGGTTATCGACTTCTCCCGTGCCTACGCGCCGTTCTACCTGGCAGTGTTCGGCCCGCCAGATGCGAGCATCAAAGGCCTGGACGACCTCAAGGGCAAAACCATCAGCGTCACCCGTGGTGCCATCGAAGACATTGAGCTGACGAAAGTCGCGCCCGAAGGCGTGACCATCAAGCGCTTCGAAGACAACAACTCGACCATCGCCGCTTACCTCGCCGGGCAAGTCGACCTGATCGCCAGCGGCAACGTGGTGATGGTGACCATCAGCGAGCGCAACCCGAAGCGTATTCCGGCGCTGAAAGTGAAGCTCAAGGATTCGCCGGTCTACGTCGGCGTGAACAAAAACGAGCCGGCGCTGCTGGACAAGGTCAACCAGATCCTCGCCACCGCCAAGACCGACGGCGCGCTGGAAAAGAACTCCCGAACCTGGCTCAAAGAGCCGCTGCCGGCTGATCTCTGATCGTCGCGCGACGCCGTTCAAACAAGGAGCCTAAACATGGCTTATCAGTTCGGTTTCATACCGGTGGTGCAAAACACAGACCTGCTGCTGCGCGGTGCGCTGTTCACCCTTGAACTGACAGCCATCGGCGCTGTGCTCGGGGTGGGTCTAGGCATCGTCGGAGCGCTGGTGCGAGCGTGGAACATCCGCCCGTTCGCCAGCATTTTCGGGGTCTACGTCGAGTTGATCCGCAACACGCCGTTTCTGGTGCAGTTGTTTTTCATCTTCTTCGGCCTGCCGTCACTGGATGTGCAGATTTCGGAATGGCAGGCGGCGGTGCTGGCGATGGTGATCAACCTGGGCGCCTATTCCACCGAGATCATCCGCGCCGGCATTCAAGCAATCCCTCGAGGACAGCTTGAAGCCGCAGCGGCGCTGGCAATGACGCGTTTCGAAGCCTTTCGCCACGTGGTGCTGCTGCCGGCGCTGGGCAAGGTCTGGCCGGCGCTGAGCAGCCAGATCATCATCGTGATGCTGGGTTCGGCGGTCTGCTCGCAAATCGCCACCGAAGAGCTGAGCTTCGCCGCCAACTTCATTCAGTCGCGCAACTTCCGCGCCTTTGAAACCTACGCCCTGACCACGCTGCTCTACCTGTGCATGGCGCTAATGATCCGCCAGTTACTGAACTGGATCGGCCGCCGGTTTATAGCAAGAAGCAGCGCAAGGACCAGCCAATGAGCGATTTCACGTTCTGGGACGTCGTACGCAACCTGCTCACAGGCCTGCAATGGACCCTGGCGCTGTCGCTGCTGGCATTTATCGGTGGCGGACTGATCGGCTTGCTGATCATGGTCATGCGCATCTCGAAACAATCCCTGCCCCGCAGCTTCGCCCGCACCTATATCGAACTGTTCCAGGGCACGCCGCTGTTGATGCAGCTGTTTCTGGTGTTCTTCGGTGTGGCGTTGGCCGGGGTGGAGATTTCGCCGTGGATGGCCGCGGCCATTGCCCTGACGCTGTTCACCAGCGCCTACCTGGCGGAGATCTGGCGTGGTTGCGTCGAATCGATCCCCAACGGCCAGTGGGAAGCGTCATCAAGCCTGGCTCTCAATCCTCTGGAGCAACTGCGCTACGTGATCCTGCCGCAAGCGCTGCGGATCGCCGTGGCACCGACCGTGGGCTTCTCGGTGCAGGTGGTCAAAGGCACCGCCGTCACCTCGATCATCGGCTTCACCGAATTGACCAAGACCGGCGGCATGCTCGCCAACGCGACCTTCGAACCGTTCATGGTCTACGGCCTCGTGGCCCTCGGTTACTTCCTGCTCTGCTACCCCTTGTCCCTCAGTGCGCGCTACCTGGAAAGGAGACTGCATGCCTCTGCTTAGAATTTCGGCCCTGCATAAATATTACGGTGACCACCATGTACTCAGAGGCATCGACCTGAGTGTCGAGGAAGGCCAGGTCGTGGCGATCATCGGCCGCAGCGGCTCGGGAAAATCCACGTTACTGCGCACCCTCAATGGCCTGGAATCGATCAACGACGGCGTGATTGAAGTCGACGGCGAATACCTCGACGCCGCCCGTGCCGATCTGCGCAGCTTGCGACAGAAAGTCGGGATGGTGTTTCAACAGTTCAACCTGTTTCCGCACCTGACGGTCGGCGAGAACGTGATGCTCGCGCCGCAAGTGGTGCAGAAAGTGCCAAAAGCCAAAGCGGCGGAACTGGCGCGGGAGATGCTGGAGCGGGTCGGGCTGGGGGAAAAATTCGATGCCTTCCCGGATCGGTTGTCTGGCGGGCAGCAACAGCGGGTGGCGATTGCCCGGGCGCTGGCGATGTCGCCGAAGGTCTTGCTGTGCGATGAGATTACCTCGGCGCTGGACCCGGAATTGGTGAACGAAGTGCTGAGCGTGGTCCGGAAACTGGCCAAGGAAGGGATGACGTTGATTATGGTCACCCATGAGATGCGTTTTGCCCGGGAGGTTGGGGATAAGTTGGTGTTCATGCATCAGGGCAAGGTGCATGAGGTCGGGGATCCGAAAGTGTTGTTTGCCAATCCGCAGACCGCGGAGTTGGCGAATTTCATTGGCACAGTTGAAGCGGCGGGCTGAAGGACGCCATCGCGAGCAGGCTCGCTCCCACATTAGTTCTGTGTCGTGCGCAGGATGGGCGGCAACGCAAAACCCTGTGGGAGCGAGCCTGCTCGCGATTGACCGCGCAGCGGTCACCTGCATGACTGCGCTGGATCAAGGCTTTGAACACTGCGCGTTGGCGGCAGCGTTTGATCGTGGCACGATGTCGAGGTTATCGACCGAGACTCCCTGACCATGCCGCAATCCCAAGCCAAGAATCTGTCCCTGATCGCCGCAATCGACCTGGGCTCCAACAGCTTTCACATGGTCGTGGCCAAGGCCCAGAACGGCGAAATCCGTATTCTCGAACGACTCGGGGAGAAGGTTCAGCTGGCCGCCGGCATCGACGATGAGCGCCAGCTCAGTGAAGAATCCATGCAACGCGGGCTTGATTGCCTGAAGCGTTTTGCCCAACTGATCAACGGTATGCCGCCCGGCGCCGTGCGGATCGTCGGCACCAACGCCCTGCGTGAAGCCCGTAACCGTGCCGAGTTCATCCACCGCGCCGAAGAAATTCTCGGCCACCCGGTGGAAGTCATCTCCGGCCGTGAAGAAGCGCGTCTGATCTACCTCGGCGTTTCCCATACCCTCGCCGACACTCCTGGCAAACGCCTGGTGGCCGACATCGGCGGCGGCAGTACCGAATTCATCATCGGCCAGCGCTTTGAACCACTGCTGCGCGAAAGCCTGCAAATGGGCTGCGTCAGCTACACCCAGCGCTATTTCAAGGACGGCAAGATCACCCCGGCCCGCTACGCCCAGGCGTACACGGCGGCGCGGCTGGAGATCATGAGCATCGAACACGCACTGCATCGCCTGACCTGGGATGAAGCCATCGGCTCCTCGGGCACCATTCGCGCCATCGGCCTGGCGCTGAAGGCCGGCGGTCATGGCACGGGCGAGGTTAACGCCCAAGGCCTGGCCTGGCTCAAGCGCAAGCTGATCAAGCTCGGCGACGTCGAGAAGATCGACTTCGAAGGCATCAAGCCTGACCGCCGGGCGATCTTCCCTGCGGGCCTGGCGATTCTCGAAGCGATCTTCGACGCACTCGAACTGCAACGCATGGACCACTGTGAAGGCGCCCTGCGCGAAGGCGTGCTCTATGATCTGTTGGGCCGTCATCATCACGAAGACGTCCGTGAGCGCACCCTCAGCTCGTTGATGGAGCGTTATCACGTCGATCTGGAACAAGCGGCGCGGGTTGAGCGCAAGGCGTTGCATGCCTTCGATCAAGTGGCTGAGGATTGGGATCTGGATGACGGCGTATGGCGCGAACTGCTGGGCTGGGCCGCCAAGGTCCATGAAGTGGGCCTGGACATCGCCCACTATCACTACCACAAGCATGGCGCTTACCTGATCGAGCACTCGGACCTGGCCGGGTTCTCCCGCGAAGACCAACTGATGCTCGCGCTATTGGTGCGTGGCCACCGACGCAATATCCCCCGGGACAAGTTTGCCGACTTCGGCGATGAAGGCATCAAGCTGATTCGCCTGTGCGTGTTGCTGCGCTTTGCGATTCTGTTCCATCACATCCGCGGCACCCAGGAAATGCCTCAGGTTGTGCTGCAGGCCAATGGCGACAGCCTGGATGTGTTGTTCCCGGAAAACTGGCTGGACGAAAACCAGCTGACCCAGGCTGACTTCGGTCTGGAAGCGGAGTGGCTGACCCGCGTCGGCTTCGTGCTCAACGTTCGCTGAAACCTTCTGAAAGAAAAAAGGGCGATCCACCTGGATCGCCCTTTTTTTGCCCAAAATAATTCGCGTTAACGAACCGTCAGAATCGGACTGCCCAAACGCTCCAGCAAAGTCGCCTGGGCGCTGCGCGGATTCTGGTTACCCGTCGGCGTGTTGCGGATGTAACGGCCGTCCGCCTGCAAGCTCCAGCTGTGGGTGTTATCGGTGAGATAAAGCTCCAGCTCTTTCTTGACCCGCAAGATCAGCTTCTTGCCCTCGACCGGGAAGCAAGTCTCGACGCGCTTGTCGAGGTTGCGCTCCATCCAGTCGGCGCTGGACAGGAACATCTGCTCTTCGCCGCCATTGAGGAAGTAGAAGACCCGGGTGTGCTCCAGGAAACGCCCGATGATCGAGCGCACGTGGATGTTATGCGAAACCCCGGCGATGCCCGGACGCAGGCAGCACATGCCGCGCACCACCAGATCGATACGCACCCCGGACTGACTGGCCTTGTACAGCGCGCGAATGATCTTCGGATCGGTCAGCGAGTTGAACTTGGCGATGATGTGCGCCGGTTTGCCGTCGAGGGCGAACTGGGTCTCCCGGGCAATCATGTCGAGCATGCCCTTCTTCAGCGTGAACGGCGCGTGCAGCAGCTTCTTCATGCGCAGGGTTTTGCCCATGCCGATCAACTGGCTGAACAATTTGCCGACGTCTTCGCACAAGGCATCGTCGGACGTCAGCAGGCTGTAGTCGGTGTACAGACGGGCGTTGGCCGCGTGGTAGTTGCCGGTCCCCAAGTGGGCGTAACGGACAATCTCGCCGGCCTCGCGACGCAAGATCAGCATCATCTTGGCGTGGGTCTTGAAGCCGACCACGCCGTAAATCACCACCGCACCGGCCGCTTGCAGACGGCTGGCCAGTTGCAGGTTGGACTCTTCATCGAACCGCGCGCGCAATTCGATCACCGCGGTGACTTCCTTGCCGTTACGCGCAGCATCGACCAGCGCATCAACGATCTCCGAGTTGGCGCCGGAGCGGTACAGGGTCTGACGGACCGCCAATACATGCGGGTCCTTGGCAGCCTGGCGCAGCAGGTCGACCACTGGGGTGAATGACTCGAACGGGTGCAGCAACAGGATGTCCTGCTTGCTGATCACACTGAAAATGTTCTCGCTGTTCTGCAGCAGTTTCGGGATCTGCGGCGTGAACGGCATGTATTGCAGCGCGCGCTGACTGTCCAGGCCGGTGATGCTGAACAGGCGAGTCAGGTTGACCGGACCGTTGACCTGATACAGCTCGGTTTCGTGCAGGTTGAACTGCTTGAGCAAGTAGTCGGACAGGTGTTTCGGGCACGTGTCGGCCACTTCCAGACGCACCGCGTCACCGTAGCGACGGGAGAACAACTCGCCGCGCAGGGCGCGGGCCAGGTCTTCTACATCTTCGGTGTCGACGGAAAGGTCGGCGTTACGGGTCAGACGGAACTGGTAGCAGCCCTTGACCTTCATGCCCTGGAACAAGTCATCGGCGTGAGCGTGGATCATCGACGACAGGAACACATAGTTGTCGCCAGAGCCGCCCACTTCTTCCGGCAACTTGATGACGCGCGGCAACAGACGTGGCGCCGGAATGATCGCCAAACCGGAATCGCGGCCGAAGGCGTCGATACCTTCGAGCTCGACGATGAAGTTCAGGCTCTTGTTGACCAGCAATGGGAACGGGTGCGTCGGGTCGAGGCCAATCGGGGTAATGATCGGCGCGATCTCGTCGCGGAAATAGCGGCGCACCCAGGTTTTGATCTTGGTGGTCCAGTGACGCCGGCGGATGAAGCGGACCTGATGCTTTTCCAGCTCCGGCAACAGAATGTCGTTTAGGATCGCGTACTGGCGGTCGACGTGACCGTGCACCAGTTCGCTGATGCGGGCCAGGGCCTGGTGCGGTTGCAGGCCATCGGCGCCGGCCTGTTCACGGGCGAAGGTGATCTGCTTCTTCAGACCGGCTACACGAATCTCGAAGAACTCGTCCAGGTTGCTGGAGAAGATCAGCAGAAACTTCAGCCGCTCCAGCAACGGGTAGGACTCATCCAGCGCCTGCTCCAGCACGCGGATGTTGAACTGCAGTTGCGAGAGCTCGCGATGGATGTACAAGCTGCTGTCATCCAGGCCGGGAATGGCAATCGCTGGCGCCGCTATTGCGGGCTCGGCCACCACAGCGGGAGCAGCAGGCTCCAGTTCCGGCGGGGTTTCGGCGATTTGCTCCACCACAGGTTGAGCATCTTTTACGGCAACTTCAGTGAGTCCTTCGGTATTCATCGAATGTTCCTGGGAGGGCTATTTTTGCTCTCGTAACAATTGAGCAGCACGGACGGCAAAGTAAGTCAGGATGCCATCAGCGCCTGCACGTTTAAAAGCGGTCAGGGATTCGAGGATAACCCCTTCGCTCAACCAGCCATTCTGGATTGCCGCCATGTGCATGGCATATTCACCGCTGACCTGATAAACAAAGGTCGGCACTTTAAATTCTTCTTTGACCCGGTAGAGGATGTCCAGATACGGCATGCCTGGCTTGACCATGACCATGTCCGCGCCTTCTGACAAGTCCGCCGCCACTTCGTGCAGGGCTTCGTTGCTGTTGGCCGGGTCCATCTGATAGGAGGCCTTGTTGGCCTTGCCCAGGTTCAGCGCCGAACCGACCGCATCGCGGAACGGGCCGTAATAGGCGCTGGCGTACTTCGCCGAGTAAGCCATGATCCGCACGTTGACGTGATCGGCCAGTTCAAGCGCTTCGCGGATCGCCTGGATGCGGCCGTCCATCATGTCCGACGGGGCCACCACCTGAGCGCCGGCTTCGGCGTGGGACAACGCCTGCTTGACCAGTGCGTCGACGGTGATGTCGTTCTGCACGTAGCCTTCTTCGTCGAGAATACCGTCCTGACCATGGGTGGTGAACGGGTCCAGGGCGACATCGGTGATCACGCCCAGCTCAGGGAACTGCGCCCGCAATGCGCGGGTGGCGCGCTGGGCAATGCCGTTGGGGTTCCAGGCTTCGGCGGCGTCCAGAGACTTGAGCTCCGGCGGCGTCACCGGGAATAACGCCAATGCCGGAATCCCCAGTTCGACCCACTTGGCCGCTTCTTCAAGCAACAGATCGATGGTCAGGCGCTCGACACCTGGCATCGACGCCACCGCTTCGCGACGGTTTTCACCGTCCAGCACGAACACCGGCAGGATCAGATCGTCGACGGTCAGAACGTTTTCACGGACCAGTCGACGCGAGAAATCATCACGGCGGTTGCGACGCAGGCGGGTTGCAGGAAACAAACGGTTGGCGGGGGTAAAGCTCACGGCAGACTCCTGAGCCCGCGCTGGCGGGCGAGCGTGACAGTTATAAGTGGCCATTATGACGAACGTATTACAGTTATGTGCACCCCTGTGACAGGTAGCCGCATTCCATTGTCCTTGTAGGAAATGTTCACGTCGAGACACATTTGGACACTTTCATGAATGTTCCCGAAGGGTTAGGCTGCGCGTTCATTTCGCCAGCATCCAGACAATGCTCCAACAATTTCTTCAGGAATTCGGCTACTTCGCCCTTTTTCTCGGCACGTTTTTCGAAGGCGAAACCATTCTGGTGCTCGCAGGCTTCCTCGCGTTCCGCGGATACATGGACCTCAAATTGGTCATGATCGTGGCGTTCCTCGGCAGTTATGCCGGTGATCAGCTGTGGTATTTCCTGGGGCGCAAGCACGGCCGCAAGTTGCTGGCACGCAAACCGCGCTGGCAATTGATGGGTGACCGGGCTCTGGAACACATCCGCAGGCACCCGGACATCTGGGTACTGAGCTTCCGCTTTGTCTATGGCCTGCGCACGGTGATGCCGGTAGCGATCGGCTTGTCGGGCTATCCGCCGGGACGCTATCTGTTGCTCAACGGGATTGGTGCCGCGATCTGGGCCGCCGCGCTGGCTGCTGCCGCCTATCACTTTGGTGCGGTGCTCGAAGGCATGCTCGGCAGCGTCAAGAAGTACGAGCTGTGGGTGCTTGGCGCCCTGCTGATACTGGGCTTTTTCCTGTGGTTGCGCCGACGCCTCAAGAACGCCCGTCTGGCGAAGAAGATCTACGCCGACGAGCAGGCTGAACTGGCCAAATCTGCCGAGACTAAGACGCCAGCCGAGTGAAACGGTTTCTGCAACAGTAGAGACCGATACCACTGAGCAGGCTGTAACTCAGTAGGCCGACCCAGCCTGCCGCGCTGGCCGGCCACAGCCCAAACACCGGCGCCAGCCACACCAGCGGCACATTCGAAGCCAGGCGCAGCAGCTCCAGCTTCAGCGCCCACGGGCGATTCTCCAGGGCCACGCCCAACGTAAACAAACCCAGCGCCACGGCACTCCAACCGAGTACCAGCGCGGAGGTTGGCAAACTTTGCTCCAGGTTCATCAAGTAGCTGCCCAGCGCGATGTAGACGCAGAACTGCAACACGACGTAAAGCTGCTGACGCCCGTCCAGCGGCACCTCGAACTTACGGAACTGACTCAGGTCTGGCTTGTTCATCGGGTACTTGGCCGCCACATCCGCCGGCCGCCAACCGGTGCGCATGAACCAGATGCGCAGCTTGTCCCATTTGCTTTGCGCACGCCGCGCGTCATCCCACAGCTGCGCGTAGAACTGCACGTTCGCCCACACCGGATTCCAGCTCGCGAGCGGCGTGGTAACACCGAAAATCACCGGTTCGTTATCGTCCTCTTCCTGGAACGAGCCAAATAGACGGTCCCAAATAATGAACACCCCGCCGTAGTTGCGATCCATGTAGAGAGCGTTCTGTGCATGGTGGGCCCGATGATTGGACGGCGTGACAAAGAACCACTCGAACCAGCCGAGCTTGGGAATGTGTTTGGTATGCACCCAGAATTGGTACAGCAAGTTCAGCGAGGCGACGCTGATGAACACCAGCAGCGGCACGCCGAGCACGGCCATCGGCAGGTAGAAGATCCAGCTCAACAGGAAGCCGGTACTGGTCTGGCGCAGCGCCGTGGACAGGTTGTAGTCCTCGCTCTGGTGATGCACCGAATGCGCCGCCCAGAGGATGTTGCGTTCATGGCCCATGCGATGCAGCCAGTAGTAGCAGAAGTCGTAGAGGAAAAAGGCGAAAACCCAGACCCAAACGCTGTCGGCCGAGAGTTCGAGCAGCGCCAGGTGCTTGAGGGCAAACGCATACGTCACCAGACCGACGCCTTTGGTCAACAGGCCGGTGGTGGTCGACAGCACGCCGGTGCTCATGCTGTTGATCGCGTCCGCCACACGATAATTGCTCAATCCGCGCCAACGGTCGGCCAGCAGTTCGACGGCAATCAGCACAAAGAAAAACGGCACCGCATACAGAATGAAGTCCATGACGCGCCCTGATCGGAATCTTGAGGACAGATCCTAGGTGTAGCCGCGAATTAACCCTATGGCAACGAGTGACAAATTAGTGGACATTTAACGCCATGAATCTGGAGAAAAGCCCATGAGCAAAAAAATTGCAGTGATCCTATCCGGCTGTGGCGTGTACGACGGCGCCGAGATCCACGAAAGCGTGATCACCCTGCTGCGTCTGGACCAGCGGGGGGCTCAGGTGCAGTGTTTCGCACCGAACATCGCGCAGCTACATGTGATCAATCACCTGACCGGCGAAGAAATGCCCGAGTCGCGCAACGTGCTGGTGGAATCGGCGCGGATCGCCCGAGGCAACATCAAGGATATCCGCGAAGCGGACGTGGAAGACTTCGATGCGCTGATCGTTCCGGGCGGTTTCGGGGCGGCCAAGAACCTGTCGAACTTCGCCGTCGAAGGCGCCGGCTGCACCGTGCAACCGGAAGTCCTGGCGCTGGCTGAAGCCTTTGCCGAGGCCGGCAAACCGGTCGGGCTGATCTGCATCTCGCCGGCGCTCGCGGCGAAGATCTATGGACCGGGCGTGACCTGCACCATCGGTAATGACGCCGATACTGCCGCCGCCATGAACAAGATGGGTGCCACCCACAAAGATTGCGCGGTGAGCGACATCGTCGAAGACAAGGCCCGCAAACTGGTGTGCACCCCGGCTTATATGCTGGCGCAATCGATCAGCGAGGCAGCGTCAGGCATCAACAAACTGGTCGACCGCGTGCTCGAACTGACCCACGAAAACGACGCCTGACCCTGATCAAAATGTGGGAGCGAGCCTGCTCGCGAAGACGTACTGTCAATCGACATCATCGTTGAATGTGCTGTCCCCTTCGCGAGCAGGCTCGCTCCCACAGGGTCCAGCACAAGGCTCAAGATTTACGGGAAAGCCGCGTGAGGATCCGGTCCAGCGCATTGGCAAACGCCTGCTTCTCGCGCTCGCCAAACGGCGCTGGCCCGCCGCTCATCTGCCCCTGCTCACGTAGATCGGTAAACAGATTACGCACCGCCAACCGATCGCCCATGTTCTGCGCATCGAACTCTTTGCCCCGTGGATCCAGCGCCGCAACGCCCTTTTTCACCAGTCGGTCGGCCAGCGGCACATCGCTGCAGATCACCAATTCGCCAGGGACCGCGTATTCCACCAGGTAGTCGTCGGCGGCATCCGGACCGCTTGGCACCACGATCAGCTTCACCAGGGCCAAACCCGGTTTGATCTGCGGCTGTCCGGCCACCAGCACCACTTCGAACTGACGCTTGAGGGCGAACTTCACCACCAGATCCTTGGCCGCCCGAGGGCAGGCGTCGGCATCGATCCACACACGCATTGTGTTTTCCTCGGTTCAAAAAGCTTCGCGAGCAGGCTCGCGATTGTGAGCGCAGCGAATGCTTTTAAGAAACCTGCACCCGCCGCTTCTCAGCCAGCCGACTACGGCTATATAGAACAATGATCGCGATAATCGCCACCGCCTGCGCACTCAGCGAATACGCATCAGCGTGGATCCCCAGCCAGTCGAAGTCAAAGAACGGCACCGGCCGGGTGCCGAAAATCCCGGCTTCCTGCAGCGCCTTCACGCCATGCCCGGCAAACACCACCGACAACGCGCACAGCAGGCCGGCGTTGATACTGAAAAACAACGACAGCGGCAGTTTCGCCGAGCCACGCAGAATCACCCAAGCCAGACCCACCAACATAACCAACGCCGTCGCACCACCCGCCAGTACCGCGTTATGGCCCGCTGGACCTGCCTGCAGCCACAGGGTCTCGTAGAACAGAATCACTTCAAACAGCTCGCGATACACCGAGAAGAATGCCAGCGTCGCAAACCCGAAACGCCCACCGCCGCCCACCAGACTGCTCTTGATGTAATCCTGCCAGGCCGCTGCGTGACGACGGTCGTGCATCCACACGCCGAGCCAAAGCACCATGACGGCGGCAAACAACGCCGTCGCACCTTCCAGCAATTCGCGTTGCGAGCCGCTGACATCGATCACATACGCCGCCAGCGCCCAGGTCGCCAGACCCGCCAGCAGCGCCAGCCCCCAGCCGACGTTGACGCTGTGCACCGCCGATTGCTGGCCGGTGTGGCGCAGGAACGCGAGGATTGCCGCCAACACCAGAATCGCTTCCAGACCTTCGCGCAACAGAATCAACAAACCGGAGATGTAGCTCAGAGACCAGCTCAGGCCATCGCTGCCCAGCAGACCGGCGGATTCCTTCAACTTGGTCTTGGCCGCATCCAGTCGCTCCTGAACCTGGGCCACCGGCAAACCGTCCTGCAACGACTGACGGTAAGCCATCAGTGATTTTTCGGTGTCTTTACGCACATTGGCGTCGACGTTATCCAGAGAACTTTCGACCAGTTCGAAGCCCTCCAGATAAGCCGCCACCGACAGGTCATAAGCCTGATCGTGATCACCGGCACGGTAGGCTGCGAAGCTCTTGTCCAGGGTCGCGGCGGTATAGTCCAGCAATTGCGCCGGGCCACGCTTGACCTGCGGCGGTTGCGCCCGCTGCGCACGGAAGGTCGCCGCAGCTTGCGGCCCCTCGGCAACCTGCACTTCTGCGGGAGTCTGACGGGCCAGGTCGGCGATGTTGTAGGTTTTTTCGGATTTTGCAGCAGCCGGGTCGGCGCTGAAGCTGGCGATGTAGGTCGCCAGGTCCCAACGCTGACGATCATCCAGCTGATCGGCGAAGGCCGGCATGTCGGTGCTTTCGACACCGAGGCCCAGGGTGCTGTAGATCGCGTAGAGGCTCAGGTGATCCAGTCGCGCCGCATCACGCAGATTGGACGGCGGCGGCGTCAAACCAACTCCCGCCGGGCCATCCCCGGCACCCGCGTCGCCGTGGCACACCGAACAATGCTGAGCGTACAACGGCGCACCACGGGTCGGATCCGACGTAATGATCGGTGCCTGGCTGACTTCATAGGTCACCGCCAGCTTGGCGCCGAGTTGCCGTGCCTGACGGCCGACATCCGCGCCGTCCTGACGCGCAGCGATCGCGTTGCGCAGCGTGCTGACGCCCTGCTCCAGCCCGGCTTTTTCCGGTTTGGCCGGCATCGAGGCGATCAAGCCTTGCAGCGCCTTGATAAATTCCAGCTGCTCTTGGTATTCGGACTCATTAATGACCTTGCCCGCTTGCACCGTTTCCGGGTAATCCGCACCGATGTAATCGAGCAAATGCAGCGCTTGTGGCGCGCCTTCCACGGTGTCGGCCAGCAGGTTGAAACTGCACAGGGCAAACAACGGCAACATCAGCCAGGCCAGGAAACGGGACGGGGCAGTCATGAATGAATCTCAATTGGAAATACGAAGTAACACATTGTTCACTTCCAATGACTTTCACTCAAGCTTTGTTGTGGGGTGCGCGGCAGGCTGGGTGGCCAACGCATCGGGTTCGCGTTTCCGAGCCATGATGGCACGCCGTTAAAATGCGAAATTAAAAAGCCATTACATAGCCAGCATCCTTGCTTATAATGCCGCGCCTTCGTTATTGCGAAACGGTATTTAAGCTCCTCTTTTTATGAGGAATTGGCAGGAGGCCAACATTCCCGCCAGTAGGTCCCATCAGCCCGACCAGCATTTGCGGCTGCTTACATTCAGGGAAGAAGTACCCCAATGGCATCCCGCGCCCTTACCTCGATCGCGCTCAGCGCCGTCACCTTGCTCTCCGGCTGCTCGGCGTTTCGCAACTACGACTCCGAACTGGCCCAAACCAACCAGCAACTGGCCGCCGGCAATGTCGATGCCGCGTTGACCCTGCTGGAAAAGAACAACACCAGCGCGGACAAAGACCTGCTCTATTACTTCGAGAAAGGGGAACTGCTGCGCGCCAAAGGTGACCTGTCCGGCAGCCAGAATGCCTGGACCAGTGCCGATCAGGTGGTGGGCAAGTGGGAAGACTCGGTCAAGCTTGATACCGGCAAATACCTCGCCCAGTTCGGCAGTTTCGTGGTGAACGACAAGGTCCGTCGCTACGAAGGCTACGACTACGAAAAAGTCATGTTGACCACGCAGATGGCCCTCAACCTGCTGGCGGTGAACGACTTCGACGGCGCGCGCATGTCGATCAAGAAGACCCACGAACGCGAAGCAGTGATCGCCGACCTGCGCGACAAGGAATACCTCAAGAGCGAAGAGGAAGCCGAGAAAGAAGGCGTCAAAACCCAGTACAAGGATTTGCAGGGTTACCCGGTCGCGAGCCTCGACGCACCGGAAGTGGTCAGCCTGAAAAACAGCTACCAGAGTGCGTTCAGCCACTACCTGGCCGGCTTCGTCTACGAAGCCCTGGGTGAAAAAGACCTGGCCGCGCCGGGCTATCGCAAAGCCGCCGAACTGCGCCCGAACACTCCGCTGCTCGAACAGGCGCTGGTCAATCTCGACAAGCCAAGTGGCAAGGACGAGGCAAGTGACGTCCTGATCGTCGTGCAAAGTGGTCTGGCGCCGGCGCGCGATTCGATCCGCATCCCATTGCCCTTGCCGATCAGCAACCAGTTGGTGATCACGCCACTGTCGTTCCCAATCATCAAGGCGGACACCTCCACCGCCACGCTCACCCAGATTGGCGTGGACGGTCAGCAACTGAACTTGACGCAACTCAACAGCACCACTGCCATGTCCCGTCGCGCACTGCGTGACGATATGCCGGGCATCATTTTGCGCACCACCGTGCGTGCCGTGACCAAAGGCGTGGCACAGAAGCAGATCAATGAAACCAACCCGCTGGCGGGCCTGGCGGTCGGTATCTCTTCAGCCGTGCTCGAAGGTGCCGATACCCGTACGTGGCGCACCCTGCCGGACTACACCCAAGTGGTGCGTCTGCGCCTGAAGAAAGGTGAGCACCAAGTCACCCTGCCGAGCGCCGTGGGCGGTTCGGTGGTCAAGGTCACCGTCGATCAGCGTTACCAGGTCATCAGCCTGCGCGCCGTGGGCAATCAGGTGTTCGCCAGCGGCGTGGCCGCGCATGTGATCCCGAGTGCCAACCCGACCGCCGTGGCCAGCCTCAAACCTTAAGAACGGAGTCTTTGCATGCGTTTCAAACTTATCGCTGTTGTCGCCCTGGCCTTGTTGGCCGGGTGCGCCACCCCGCCACCGCCGGAACCTGGCAGCGCCGCCAGCAAGGTCGTGGCCATGGGCAAGCTCAAGAACATCGTGGTCGGCGCCATGCGCGTCGCCCGGGAAAATGGCTTCATGACGGTCAATGCGCAGCTGAGCAACACCAGCTTCAACAACAAGACCTTCTACTACCGTTTTGCCTGGCTCGGCCCTGAAGGCTTCCCCGTCGCCGAAGAAGAAACCTGGAAAAGCCAGATGATGTACGGCGAGCAGACCAGCTTCATTCAGGCGATCGCGCCAACCGCCAAAGCCGTGGATTTCCGTCTCGAAATCAAAACGCCTTAAGCCCGACACCCTATTCGTTCAGTTCTAGAGAGCATTCCCATGTTTGCACGCTTTTCGTTCATTGCCGTTATCGCCCTTCTGGCCAGCGGTTGCGCCAACACTTCGCCAACGCTGGGCAGCAAAAGCATCAGCTACGGCGACACCAAGGCTGTAGAAACCGTGACCAATGAGTTCGGTTCCACCGACCTGCAGATGATCGCTGAATCCATGACCCGCTCCCTGGCCCAGTCCGGCATCATGCAGGGTCGTCCGGTGGTTCAGGTCTACGACGTGAAGAACAAGACCAGCGAGTACATCGATACCCGCGAAATCACCACCAGCATCAAGACCCAGCTGATGAAAACCGGTGTCGCGCGCTTCGCCAGCGACAACAACGCGATGCAAAGCCAGGTTGACCAGCTCAAGCTGCAAAACCAGAGCGGCCTGTACAAGAAAAGCACCGTGGCCAAGACCGGCAACATGATCGCCGCCAAATACCGTATCGAAGGTTCGATCAGCTCGATCGTCAAGCGCAGCAGCGACTACAAGGACGTCTTCTACAAATTCAGCCTGCAATTGATTGACGTTGAAAGCGGTCTGGCCGAGTGGATGGACGAGAAAGAGATCCGCAAGACCACGGAGCGTTAATCAATGCGCGCATGGATTGGCATGATGGCCCTGGCTTGCGCCTTCAGCGTGCAAGCGGCCCCGAAAGTCGCCGTGACGGACCTCGCGTACCAGGAGCGAGTGGAGCAGTACATCCACATCGTTTCGGCACAGAGCAACCACAACCAGAGTTACTACGGCGCCAGCGGGTCTTCGAGCTACAACGAAATCGAAGCCACCACCAGCTACATCGAACAAGGTGAATTGCGCAAATTCACCGGCGACATCAAGGGCGAGATTCTTCGTACCGGCATGTTCCAGCTGGTCCAGGGCACGCCTTATACATCGGCGTCCAAGGGTGACGTCTATGACGTGATCAAGCGAATCAAGGCCGGCAACTTCAAAGGCGCCGACTATGTGTTGTTCGGCACCGTGTCGGACATCGACTTCAACAACGACATCAACGAGCTCGCCAACACCGATAGCTATTCGGCGGTGCTGGCGTTGACCCTGGTGGCGGATTTCAGCCTGATCAACACCAAGACCTTCGAAATCACCTCGGCCTTCACGGCGATGGGCGAAGGTCAGGACACCAAACTGATGAACCATCGGGACATCCGTGTCTCGCTGAACCGCCCGCGGGTGGTGCGTGACGTGTCCAAGTCCTTGGGCGAAGACGTGGCGGGGCAACTGAGCCAACAGCTCGGTGGCGGCGGTTACGAGCAGCCGGGCCAAGCCCCGCGGCGCAATAACCTGCCAGCGGACATAGCGCCAGTGATTCTGCGCTGAACCCTGAAACTAAAAAGGCGACCCTAAGGGTTAATGCCAGTCAGTTAAGCTGACTGGCATTTTTCTTTCTGATCGGATATTTCGGTGATTTGAGCCTTATGGCGCGGGGATAAATGCGCTCTTCCCGTCGATGCGGCAGAACATAATGCGGGGCAGAGGCGTGCAGCTCGGCCAGATATTTGGGGATGTTCCCGGAACGGTCGGCCGAAACGCTGTTGATAAACCCTAAAATTGCCCAAGTACACGCGGCAAAGCTCATTTCGCACGGGTAAATACCTGGACAGTGGCGGCTCATTTCCACCATCTGGTAGCGCAGCAGGTTGTAGCCCAGCAACACACCCCACAGTTCCTGCTCGATCATCTCGGGCGTCTTGCTACGCAATGTATAGCTGCTGTTGAGCAGCGTCTGTTTCATCTCGCGAAACCCTAATTCGATCTCCCATCGCTGGCTGTACAGGTCGACGATTTCGTCGGACGGGAAGCGTAGCGGATCGGCCATCGACGTCAGGATCTGACAAACCTTGCCCTTGACGGTTTTGCTCAGCAATCGCGCGGTCAGGCGCTCCGGCAGCCCCGGCCATTGCGTGCGGGCCTGCGGCGAAGTGCTCAACGAGACCACAGCGTCCTGGCGCCCCAAGCGCTGAATCACTTCGTACTGCGCACCTTTGCGCAGAGGCATCAGCCAATGCCGCTCGATGCCTGCTTGCTGCCACTGATGCAGCAAACCCAAGGAGTAAAAACCGCGATCGAACAGCGTCAGCGAGTGATCGGGCGTGGTTTCGATCAGTTGCTCCGCCAGTTTCATTTCGTTGCTGCGATAGCCATCCAACGCGCTGCCGATCAGCATGTGGCTGGTCAACTCCATTTGGCAGACCATGCGCACCTGGGGGAAACCGGTGTCGCCATGCTGGTTGCTGGCGGAATCGTAGCGCGCCCGATTTTCGGGTGTATCGGGCGTTCGCCATACGACACCGTCGACCCCCAGCAAACGCAAGCCTGCCCAAGTTGGGTGATCCACGGCCTCATGCCAACTTTTCTGAGTCAGATGGAAGACTTGTCGTACAGCTTCGCTGCCTAATCGCTGACGGGCCTGGACTACGGCGCTGGGCGCCACCAGCGGACGTTGTCCCGGCAGCATGATGTTCATGCGGCTGACCACATCCCAGGCCGACATGCGTCGAAAGAACGCCATGGAGATCACGCACCAAAGCATCATTTCCAGCGGCAAACGCCGCTTGCGCAGGGTCGCCACGCCGGCCTGTTCAAGTGCCTGCTCGACCAAAGATGGATCGAGTAAAGAATCCAGTCCCTCGATTGAGTTAGGGGTGGAGGCGATATTGTGGGTCAGTTCTAGGGCCCGAGCGAGACGCATAAAAAAATCCGATGCCAGTACAGGCATCGGATTTTGATTTCTTGCGGCCAAAGGTCAAGCAAGAGGGCTTAACTGATCGGCATTAGACCCTAAGGGTCGCCTTTTTTGTGCCTGACGGTTTTACACCACCGCTTTGCGAAGGGTCGCCATGAACGCCGCCGCACCGATGAACAGCCCGGCAAAGGTGCGGTTCATGCGTTTTTGCTGCTTGGGCGTGCGCAACAGGCGCAACACCTTGGAAGCGAGCCCGGTGTAACCGGCCATGACGATCAGGTCGACGCAGATCATGGTCACACCGAGGATCAGGTACTGCGCCACCAGCGGTGCATGCGGATCAATGAATTGCGGCAGCACTGCGAGCATGAACACCAACGCCTTGGGGTTGCTGACGTTCACCAGGAACCCCCGGAACACCAGCGCCATCGGCTTGCCGATTTGCCGGACGGCCGCGTCGTCGCTCATGTCATTGGGCAGCGCGCGCCATTGCTTGACCGCCAGGTAAACCAGATAGGCCACGCCAAACCATTTGATCGCGTAGAAAGCGGTGGCCGACGCCGCGAGGATTGCACCGACACCGGCGGCGACAATCGCAATCTGTAGCGCCAGGCCCAGTTGCAGGCCCAGGGCGTTCCAATAACCGCGCCAGAAACCGTATCGCAGACCGCTGGACATCGACGCAATGGCGCCGGCACCGGGAGACAGACTGATCACCCAGCAGGCGGCAAAAAACGCCAGCCATGTTTGAAGCACCATCGCACACCTCGACTCAGACTCGTGACAGACGTCTAAGCTAATGCGGCTTTGGGCCGATGACTACCGATTTTTTGCAGGACAGAACAGCTGCCGACCAGCGTGGTCGGCATTTCGGCTACTTTTCGAAACCGCTGGAAGGGAATACATCGCTGCCGCGCCAGCGTCGAACCGAGCGCTGGAAGAACAGGCTGTTGGGCACTTGCACCATGGCGCTGCCGGTGCCGAGTTCTTCGGCTTCGATCAGCGTGGTGTAGAGCAGATTGATCGCAACGACCCGGCCTTTTACGCCGGGCTTGTCGGTGGTGTCCACCAACTCGACCACGTCACCGAGGCGAAACGGGCCGACGGTGAAGATCAGGATTGCGCACAACAGATTCGAGAGCACGCTCCACATGGCGAAGAACGCCACTGCCGCTACCGCGACAAACCCGGACAACGCGGTCCAGAGCACCGTTGCCGACACCCCGAGGCGTTCCAGCACGAAGATCAGCGCACTGCCCATGATCAGCCAGCGCAGACCACCGCGTAGCGGCATCAGCAATTGCGGCGGCAACGGATAGCGCTCACCCAGGCGAGTCAGGCATCTGGCGACGCAACGCTGGGCAATATATCCCGCCAACAGAATCAGCAGGATCTGCACGAAGAGCCAGATCGGCTCGATCCACACGGCAGGCAATGGCAGCTTGAACGCTTCCATCAGGACAGCGCCTCCAGCTCCGCCTGCATGCTTTCGAGCAGTTCCAGCGCTTCCATCCAGGCTTCTTCCAGCTCAGCTTCACGGACCTTCAGCTTGGCCTGTTCGGCCAGCAGATCACGCAAGTCGTTCTTGCGCGCCGGCTCGTAAATGTCGCTGTCGCCGAGGCTGGTATCGATCTTCGCCAGTTTCTCGTGCAGCTTGCCCAGTTCGGCTTCGAGCTTGTCAGCCTCGCGCTTGTGCGGTGCCAGTTGCTGACGCAACGCGGCCGCCGCCTGGCGCTGGGCCTTCTTGTCGGTCTTGTCCGGATTGACCGGCGTACTGCTGACCGGGGCGTTGCGCTGGCGGTAATCCACCAGCCAACGGGTGTAGTCTTCCAGGTCGCCGTCGAATTCCTCGACCTTGCCGTCCGCCACCAGATAGAAATTGTCGGTGGTGCTTTTGAGCAAATGACGATCGTGGGAAACCACCAATACCGCGCCACTGAACTCCTGAAGGGCCATGGTCAGCGCCAGTCGCATTTCCAGGTCCAGGTGGTTGGTCGGTTCGTCGAGCAGCAACAGGTTCGGCCGGCCCCAGGCGATCAACGCCAGCGCCAGACGGGCCTTTTCGCCACCGGAGAAGTTCAGCACCGGCTCATCGATCCGCGCACCGCGGAAGTCGAAACCACCGAGGAAGTCGCGCAGCGTCTGCTCGCGCTCGGTCGGCGCCAGGCGCTGCATATGCAGCAACGGGCTGGCCTTGGAGTCGAGCGAATCCAGCTGATGCTGGGCGAAGTAACCGACGACGGTGTTCTCGCCACGGGTCAATCGACCGGACAACGGCTCGAGTTCACCGGCAAGGTTTTTGATCAGGGTCGATTTACCGGCACCGTTCGGGCCAAGCAAACCGATCCGCGCACCGGGGGTCAGCTGCAGCTTGACCTTCTCCAGCACGGCTCGCTCGCCGTAACCCAGTCGGGCGTCGGAGAGGTCAATCAACGGGCTGGAGATTTTCACTGATTCGCGGAAGACGAAATCGAACGGCGAATCAACGTGGGCGGCGGACAGTTCTTCCATCCGCTCCAGGGCCTTGATCCGGCTCTGGGCCTGACGGGCCTTGGTGGCCTGGGCCTTGAAGCGGGCGATGTAGCTTTCCATGTGCGCACGTTGCGCCTGCTGCTTCTCGTAGGCCTGCTGTTGCTGGGCCAGACGCTCGGCACGGGCGCGTTCGAAGGCGCTGTAACCACCGCGATACAGAGTGATCTTGCGCTGATCGACGTGGGCCACGTGATCGACCACGGCATCGAGGAAGTCCCGGTCGTGGGAAATCAGCATCAAGGTGCCGGGATAGCTTTTGAGCCATTCTTCGAGCCAGATGATGGCGTCGAGGTCCAAGTGGTTGGTCGGTTCGTCGAGTAGCAGAAGGTCCGAGGGGCACATCAAAGCCTGCGCCAAGTTCAGACGCATCCGCCAACCACCAGAGAAATCTCCTACCTGGCGATCCATCTGTTCATTGGTGAACCCAAGGCCGGCCAGCAGTTTTCGGGCCCGGGCATCGGCGGTGTAACCGTCGGCGCTGTCGAGTTCCGAGTGCAGGCGGGCCTGAGCGGTACCGTCATGGGCCGCTTCGGCTGCCGCGAGGTCGCGTTGCACCTCGCGCAGGCGCAGGTCGCCATCGAGCACATAGTCGACCGCCACCCGATCGAGGGTGTCGATCTCCTGGCGCATGTGGGCGATGCGCCAGTCCGCCGGCAAAAAGCAATCACCCGAGTCCGGGTGCAGGTCACCCAGAAGCAAGGCGAACAGGCTCGATTTGCCGGCGCCGTTGGCACCGATGAGGCCGGCTTTGTGGCCGGCGTGCAGGGTCAGCTCGGCGTCTTCTAGCAGACGTTGAGGGCCACGCTGTAAAGTCAGGTTCTGAAGTCGAATCATAATGGCGGCGGAGTCTACCAGCTTCGCTCGCAACTGGCGCGAGTAGCACTATGTCCTCTGACCTGTGGAGCTTTTCCCTTAGTACTTACGCCCGTCCCGGCGTTGAACCCGCATGCCTGCAATTGCAGTCGGCGGGTGTGAACGCGTGCCTGCTGCTGTGCGGGTTGTGGCTGGGAGAACGTGGCGTCGCCTGTAACGAACACCGATTGCAGCAATTGCGTAGCGTGGCCGAGCCGTGGGACGCAGACGTGGTGCGACCGCTGCGAGCCTTGCGGGTGAATTGGAAAGTCGTTGCCGCCGACGATGGCGAACTGAATGCTTTGCGCGAGCAAGTGAAGGCACTCGAGCTGGAAGCCGAGCGACATCTGTTGGTACGACTGGAACGATCGGCGTTGAGTTGGCCGCAGGGTGAGGCGACCGATCTATCGGCCTGGCTGGAAGGTGTAACGGCTGGCGCCGCCCACCTGGACCGCGACGCGCTGCATCAGCTGCGCGTCGCGGTAACCGACACTTAAGAAGCGCTGGTTGGGGTGGTTGCTGCGATCGATGCGGCTGCCGGCGTTGGCGCTGGCGTGGCTGTCGAGGTGGCTGCTGCTAAAGCAGACGTTGCTGCCGGAGCCGGGTTGGCTGGCTTGGCAACTGAAGCGGCGGCCGGCTTGGCGGCAACCGGTTTTTTCACGGCTGGTTTTGCAGCCGGTTTGGCAGCGGCAGGTTTGGCTGCTGGCTTCGCTGCGGCAGGTTTTGCAGCAGCAGTTTTGGCAGCCGGTTTGGCTGCAGCTTTTGCAGCTGGCTTGGCAGCAGTTTTAGTCGCGACTGGTTTCGCGGCAGGCTTGGCAGCAGGTTTCGCAGCGGCTGTTTTTGCAGCTGGTTTTGCGGCCGGTTTAGCAGCGAGTTTAGCCGCTGCAGTTTTCGCCACCGCCGATTTAGCAGCAGCCGTTCTTGCGGCCGGTTTAGCGGCAGCTGTTTTGGCAGCGGCTGGCTTGGCGGCAGCTGTTTTTGCAGCCGGTTTTGCAGCGCTAGCAGCGACTGGTTTTTTTGCCGCTGGTTTAGCGGCAGGTTTTGCTGCGGCTTTCACCGGTGCTTTGGCAGCCGGTTTGGCGGCAGACTTGACCGGTGCTTTTGCAGCAGCCGGTTTGGCAGCGGCTTTCTTGGCAGGAGCCGCAGCAGGCTTGGCCGAACGCAGGGACAACGCCTTGCCGACAGCCTCTTGTACACGACCGACGCCCTGGGCCAGTTTCAGGCTTTCTTGAGCATCGCGCTTGAGTTGCAGAATGTAGCTGCGAGTTTCGGATTGACGATCCTTGAGGGCATCGAGCAAGTCCTCAAGCTCCTTCACCGCGCCCTTGGCTTTGGTTTGTGCCTTGGCCTTGCCGGCCGCCGCAGCGTCCTGCAATTTGGTACGGGACTTGTGCAATTTCTCTTGCGCTTTTCCGCGTTGCTTTTCCAGTTTGGCGAGCAGTTTTTCAGCATCAGCCAAGGCTTGGGAACAAGCGTTTTCCAGATGCTCGAGCAAGCTGCCCGAGAGTTGTTGGAGTAAGTGCAACGGAGTATTTACAGGCTTCTTGGTGGCCGACATGGTTTACCTCCTGGCTGACGTGGGTGCGGCTCATACTAGACCTCTGCTGCTACCGCCGCTAGGGCATGTTGACAGTATCCAAAGCGCTACGTTGCAACGGATTGAAATTCTTCTGCGCTTGCGCAAAACCAGTTCACCGTCGAGCGCATTCACACTGGCATAATCCCCCGCATCTCAGGTCGGAGAGTGCCCATGTCGCGCTACCTTTTTTTATCACTGTGCGTGTTTTTTTCCGTGGCCCAAGCCGCCGAAAAAACCAAAGAAAATGACACTCATGATCTCTCTTACAGCCTGGGCGCAAGCCTCGGTGAACGCCTGCGCCAAGAGGTTCCCGATCTGCAACTTCAGGCGCTGATCCAAGGTTTGCAACAAGCCTATCAAGGCAAACCCCTGGCGCTGAAAGATGAGCAGATCGAACAGATTCTTGCCGAGCACGAAGCCCAGGTCGCCTTGCAACCGAGCATGCCGCAAAGCGAAGTCGCCCTCGGAAAAGAGCAGGCTTTTCTCGCCGAGGAAAAAACCAGACCGGGCGTTCGTGAGCTGGCCGATGGAATATTGCTAACGGAGTTGGCGCCAGGCACTGGCGCCAAAGCTGGCCCTAACGGCAAAGTCCAGGTGCTGTATATCGGTCGCCTTCCCGACGGCACGGTGTTCGATCAGAACAGTCAGCCGCAGTGGTTCAGTCTCGACAGCGTGATCAGCGGATGGCGCAGCGCGTTGCAGCAAATGCCGGTCGGTGCGAAATGGCGCTTGGTGATTCCATCGGCCGAAGCCTATGGCGCCGAGGGTGCCGGCGACCTGATTGCGCCGTTCACACCGCTGGTATTCGAAGTCGAATTGCGCGGCGCCACAAGCTGAATACCGGATCGAGTAGGAGGCGGCTTTACAGCCGCCGTCCTCTCACACCACCGTACGTACGGATCCGTATACGGCGGTTCAAGTTATGCGATTAAGCCGAGTTATCGTATTCAGTATTGAGACCAGACCAAGCCGATCCCACAGTTTCTTCGGTAGCGCCTGATTCATGTGTGGCGCTCCCGAGTTCCACCATGGGCCTCGGCCATTGAACGCTGATATGCAGGCGCGATGCCTACTGAGCCCCAGGCGTATCAAGTTACGAGCCCTTGTTGAGGGCTGCTTCCATTGACGCCATACGGCGCAGCGCAGCTTACGACGCACCCAACCATCCAGTTTCTCCAGCGCTCGCTTGCCTTGGGTTAACTTGAAGTACCCAGCCCAACCACGCAGCACAGGGTTTATCCGCACGATGACGGTTGCCATCTTGCAACCCCGCGCGCCGCGTAGCAGCTCTGCGAGTCGGTCGCGTAAGCGACCCAGACTCCTCGTCGCCACTCTTAGTCTCGGCTGTCGGTGCCAGCTCATCCCATAACCCAGATAATCACAGACCCAAGGCCTTGCCACGCGGCTCTTTTCCCTATTCAGCGTCAGTTTCAGACGCTGGATCAGGAAGCACTCGACGCTGACCATCACTCGCTCGCCGGCACGGCGACTGCGCACATAAATGTTGGCGTCGTCGGCGTAGCGCACGAAGCGATGACCCCGCCGTTCCAGTTCGCTGTCGAGTTCGTTGAGCAGGATGTTCGACAGCAACGGCGAAAGCGGGCCGCCTTGCGGCGTCCCTTCCTGCCGTCGGCTGACGAGTCCACCTGACATCGTTCCCGCTTCGAGGTAACGACGGATCAACGTGAGCACACGCTTGTCTTCGATTTGACGCGCCACGTAAGCCATCAGGACATCGTGGTTGACCCGATCAAAGAATTTCTCCAGATCAAGTTCCACGCACCAGCGGTGACCCGCTGCCACATGGCCGCGAGCGGTTTCGATGGCTTGGTGAGCGCTTCTGCCCGGACGAAAGCCGTAGCTGTAATCCGAGAACAGAGGGTCGAAGATCGGCGTGAGCTGTTGCAGCAAGGCCTGCTGGATCAGGCGATCCACGACGCAGGGGATACCCAGCTGCCGTGTCCCGCCTTTGGGTTTCGGAATGTCGACGGCGCGTACACCTTGTGGGTGATACTCACCGGCCAGCAACCGAGCCTTAAGGGTCGGCCAATACTGTTTCACGTAGCCTGCCAATTCGTCGACCGTCATGCCATCGGCACCCGGCGCGCCCTTGTTGCTGACTACGCGTTGATACGCACGCTTGAGGTTGGCGGGTGCAAGCACCCGCTCCATCAGCGTGTCCGGCTCCGCGTTCGTCCACGTCACAGACGCCGCCGATACCTGTGCGCTGTCAGCCGTCATCCGCGGATACTGTCCGGGACTCGGAGTAACAGTCTTCTCTGCGAGAAATTTCTGCATTTCGGTATCCAACGAGACTCTGACGCCTACCAGCGGCATAACCTGTTCGGCCCTTGGTGACGTGGTTATCCGCCACTTACTACGGCCTCGGCTGACTTCTGCACGCTCATCCCGTCGCCTCTCGGCGTTCGGTAGCACAGTGGCAAACGTGCAGATCTCCCAGGGTAATTCGCGTGACCTTCCTGCTTATGCCTGTCGGATCTACGTCGCAACGTTCCGTGCAAGTATTGGGCTTTGAGGAAGTTTGCCCCCTTACCCCGCTGCGCCGCCTAATCCGCTTCCTGTTCGTCAGGCCAGCATTTTGCCTCGGGCTTCCTTCAGATTCGCAGTCACCCGCGACACCCTTGCCTCTGGCTAACACTTCCCCTTGCCGGGTGTGTAGAGGACTTTCACCTCCAAGTCACCAGCGTGGCCACCACAGCCAAGCCGGTTGCGCTTGCGCGCAACGCGCCATGCCTGGCGCACAAACGAAAAACGGCGCGCATAGCGCACCGTTTTTGGAGGTCTTGCAGGAAGGGGGTTCAGGCCTGAACCGAATCCTCTTCCTTGTGAGCGGTGTGCAGCACTTCGATCAGGCAGTCTTCCAGTTCGAAGCGCTCGTGCAACAGGCCACCCAGCTCTTTGAATTTCTCTGCCACGCATTGACCTGCATCACACAGGTCGTTGAACGCGAGCAACTTCTCGGTGATAACGTCGATGCGAGGGTAGATGGTCTCGGCCAGCTCGAGCCCGCGAGTGTCACCAAACGCCTTCGCTTCGCCGGTGAGCTGTTCGTAGATCTCGAAGTGCCCGGCAGACACGTAATCGACCAGCACGCCGCAGAATTCCTGCAACGGCTTACGGTTCTCACCCAGTGCCTCAGGCTTGGCGCCGAGAGCATCATAGGCCCGAACCAGTTCGTGACGCTCCTGCAACCAGCGATCGATCAGCAGATGCACTCCACCCCAACGTTCCTGAGCATTCTGACAACTTTCGAGCATGGTGATCTCTCTTCCCTTGTGGGTCATGCTGCCCTACACCCGTCGCACACTTGAAGGTCAAGTATCGGCCAGGCAGAGCGTCATTCGAGCAACATAATTCCAATGACACGTGCGGGCCAGATTATGCCCGCGCGACAATGGCTTCAAGGTACGCAGGAGATAAAGTTCATACAAGTGTTTAATCACCCGCCAGCGCCCGGTGCGACGAACCGCCGCTGAGCGGTCGCAGACAGGCTTTCCAGGCAACGCGCAGCAGCTGATAAATTCCCAGAATTGTCATCGCCATGAAGAACAGCAGGCTCCATTCAGGAATGCTCAGGTCGAACAGTGTCCAGGAAATCTCCGCGCACTCGGCTTCCCCTTTAAACATCTGTGTCACCTGGCAAAACCAGGGCATGTCCTCGTACTGAACAGCCAGATTGGGCGAGCACGTCAACAGCTGACGCGCTGGATCGCTCTGTAGCAATACCTGCCGCCACGCCGTGACCGTACCCGCCAGACTGCAAAACAACCCGAGCATCCAATACAGGAAAGAGCCAACGCGGCCCGGCCCATGCACCGAAGCCACCAGGCAGACACCCGTGAGCAACGCGAGGCAAGACCGCTGCAACAAGCACAACCCGCAAGGCTTGAGGCCGACCGCATATTCCAGGTAATAGGACACGCCCAGGGCCAGGGCACCTGCAATGAAAGCCATGAAAAACAAGGAGCGTGAGCAGGCCAAAGACATGGCATTTCCGTAACAGTAGAGACAGGCGGTTACGGTAGAGGAAAGCGCTGCAGCCTTTCAAGGCAGGCCAGTGGGGACACTTCAACAGAAGTGTAGGGAATTCCCGACAGGAACGAGAGGATTAGGTGTAGTCCTCTGTAGGACTCTGCCGCTGACGGACTACAAAGGTAAAATTCTGGCAGTTTGCAGGCGACGGGATCGCTCCTTGGAGCGACCCGTCATCCACTCTTCAAGCGTGAACAGGAACCGGCAACGGTGCCGCCAACAAGCGCTCGTCCAACAAGCCCAAGCCCTCCTGGAACAACTGATTGCTGCGTTCTGTGTCACCCAGCTGCGCCAGCAGCCGCGCCAGTTCCGCGCAGGCTTCCGGGTTGCGCTGCACTCGCAGGCTGCTTTCCAGATAGTCCCGGGCCTTGCCCCAAAGGCTGCTTTGCAGACACAAGCGCCCCAGGGTCAGCAACAGGCTTGGGTCGGCCGGATGATCCTTGAGCCAGCTCTCGGCGGTGTGCAGTTGACGTGCTGGATCGCTGCCGCGAACGAGTCCGTAGAGGCGCGCCAGATGACTGTCGTAGTTGCGCTTGAGCGCCGTTCGCAGGATCTCTTCGGCCTCGACCTGAGCACCCAGTTGCCGAAGTTGCTCGGCATAAGCGAGCACCAGTTGCGGCTCCTGACGCTGAGCTGAGGTCAGCTGCTGCCAGGCGCGATTGAGCGATTGCAGGTCGACCGTCCCGTCTTCTTCCTGATGCGCCGCCAGGGACAGGTTCTCACCCCAGGCCCGGCGTTCCAGTTCGGCCAGTTCGGCCGGTGGCAGAACCTTGTCCTTGCGTAGCTCCGGCAGCAGACGAATCACGGCCGACCAGTCGCCCCGCTGTTGGTGCAAGCGCTGCAACTGGCGCAAGGTCTGGACGTTATGAGGATGACGCTCGTGCATGGCTTGCAGGGTCACCAGGGCGCCTTCGGTATCGCCACGGTCGGTCTGTAATTGTGCGTGGCTCAGGGCAATTGCCAACTCTGCCTGGGGTTGTCGCTCAAGAGCGCGTTCCAGCAGGTTGTCGCTTTCCTCGTATTGACCTTGTTCGTTCGCGGCCCGTGCAGCGCCGAGGTAGTAAAGCAAAGGCTGGCGCTCGGCTTCCGCTGCCCGATGGAGATGACGCTGCGCACTGGCCCAGCGACCTTCGGCCAGATCCAGCTGACCGTGTTCAATCGCCACCTGCACCCGGCGACTGCGATTGCGCCGCGACCAGGGATTGACCACGCCGCTGGAGGTCGTCACCAATTCGATCAACGCCTTGATGCCCCAGAACACCAGCCAGAGCACGGCGACCAACGCCAGGGTTGCCCACAGGCTCGATTCATAACGGAAGCTTTTGTAGGCGATCAGCACGTAACCGGAATGCTCGGCAATCGCCAGCCCCAGCGCGGCAGCCGCGGCGATCACCAGGAACACGATCACATAGAGGCGTTTCATGGCGTCGCCTCCTGAGCGGTGTCCGCGGCAGGTTTGGCCATCGGTTTGATCGAGTCCTCGGCGTTGACATTACGCCGCTCCAGATACCCCTGAACCGCACTCAGCGTGCCGGTCAGATCTGGCGTGACGACGGTGACCGGTTGCTTGCTCAACTCGCCAACCTGCTCAAGCATCACTTTGCTCTGAGGATTGTCCGGGTTGAAGTTGCCCTTGAGCACGTCCCGCGCTTCGGCCAGCGCCTGGGTATAAACCGCGGCCTGGCCATTGAGCGCGGCCCATTGCGCCTGCTCCAGCGCCAGGCTCAGGGCCAGGCGCACCTGGCTCAGGCTCTGCCCGGCCAGCAACGGACGCACATTCTTGTCGGCGTTGAAGTCGATGCGGATGTAGCGCGAGACCTGATCCCACCATTGCGCCCAACGACTGGCGCCGTCGCCATCAGCGGTGAGACCCAACAGGGATTCACCACGGTCCTTGTACTCGGGTGCCAGCTCGGTGAGGCTGATCACCTGATCGCGCAGCGCCCCCAGTCGCAGGAACAGACCGGTGCGATCCGGCTGTTGGGTGCTACGCAATGCCACCAGCGTTTTGGCCACTTGCTCGCGAGCGGCAAAAGAGCCCGGGTCGTTCTGTTCGCGCAGAATTTCATCGGCGCCCTGCACCAAAGCCTGGGCACTGCTGATGTCCTGCAACGCGGAAAGACGCAGGCTGGCCAGGCGCAGCAGGTGCTCGGCCTCGGCCAGACGCCAATCCTTGCGGCTGGCGCCGAGAACCGTTTCCAGGCGTTGATTCAAGCGCTGCTGATCGCCTTGAAGCTGAATGACCAAACGACTGCGCGCGTCGAGTTCGTCGGCGGCAGGCATTTGTTCCAGGCGAGCAGTCAGGCGTTGCTCATTGAGCTTCAGGTCCTGCGCCTGATCGTTCAATGCCTGGACCTGACTCAACTGCAGTTGAGTATTGGCTTGCAGGTGACGCACCTGCCAGACTCCCCAACCGCCCACGGCAACACCGGCAGCGCCCAGCAGCAGCGCGACGATTGCCAACCCATTGCCTCGGCGCTGCACTGCAGCAGGTGGCCCAGTTTCAACCGGTGCTTCTACCGGTGCATCAAGCACTGGCTGGACGTCATCTTTAGGCAAGGCTGTTTCGCTCACGTATCCATCCTTTGCATTAGAGAACGGGTCCGGGATGCTCCCGCAACGCCGTCAGCAAAGCCGCGGCACTGGCGCCGCGACAATCCACAACTGTTTGGGCCCCGGCGGCACGTGCCAGCTCGGCGACCCTGGGGCTTGGAACAAACAACGGCAACCGCGCCAATCGCGGCCAGGCATCGCCGGCCAACTGATGCAGGTGCTCAAAACCCTGTCCACTGCTGACCACCAGCCCGTTCAAGCGTTCCGCTTCGATCAGGTCAGGCAGCGCTGCCGGCGGGTATTGCGGCAGGTCACGGCGGTACAACTCCAGATACTCGACACTAGCACCAAGCTCGCGCAAACGCTCAGCCAGCAACTCGCGCCCGCCCTCCCCGCGCATGATCAGCACGCGTGGACCGGGCCGTGCGATTGCCTCGCGCAACTGAGGAAGTTCAAGCAAGGCTTCGCTGTCATCGCCATCCACCGGAAAGCGGATATCCAACCCGCGATCCTCGAGGATCTGCGCGGTGGCTGCGCCCACGCTGAACCACTTCAATCGAGGGGGTTGCGGCCGATACCTGTCGAGCAGATCCACAGCAATTCTGGCGGCCGGTTTGCTGACCACGATCACCGCGCAATAGCGATCCAGCCCCTGAATCACCTCGCGCATTGTGTCAGAGGCAGGAATCGGCTCGATCTCCAAAAGCGGCAAACTGCTGCTGAAAATCCCCTTTTCGGCCAAAAGACTGCTCAGCGCCGCCGACTCATCCGCGGGACGCGTCAGCAGCAGGCGCCAGCCCGTCACTCGTGACCTGCCTCGCCGTAGACTGCTTTCAGGATGTCGTTGGCGCCTTGACTCAGCAGGTCTTCAGCCACCTGCACACCCAGGGCTTCGGCGTCGCTGCGTGGCGCACGAGCCTCGGCGCTGAGCAGCAGACCGCCATTCGGATCACCAACAAGACCACGCAACCAGATCTGCTCGCCTTCAAGCACGGCATAGCAGGCGATCGGCACTTGGCAGCCGCCATTCAAATGTTTGTTGAGAGCACGTTCGGCGGTCACGCGGGTGGCGGTGTCCTGATGGTGCAGCGGTACCAACAGCGCGTGAATTTCGCTGTCGACGCTGCGGCATTCGATACCCACCGCACCTTGGCCACCGGCCGGCAGACTGTCATCGACGCTGATGGCCGAGGTAATCCGATCTTCAAAGCCGAGACGAATCAGGCCGGCGGCGGCGAGGATAATGGCGTCGTATTCGCCGGCATCGAGCTTGGCCAGGCGCGTGTTGACGTTGCCGCGCAGGAAGCGAATTTCCAGGTCCGGACGACGGGTCAGCAACTGGGCCTGACGGCGCAGGCTGGAGGTGCCGACGATGCTGCCTTGCGGCAATTCGTCCAGACTGGCGTAGGTGTTGGAGACGAATGCATCGCGCGGGTCTTCTCGCTCGCAGATGCAAAACAGACCGAGGCCTTCAGGGAAGTCCATCGGCACGTCTTTCATCGAGTGCACGGCGATGTCGGCTTCGTTTTCTAGCAGCGCGGTTTCCAGTTCTTTGACGAACAGGCCCTTGCCGCCGATTTTCGACAGTGGCGAGTCGAGCAACTTGTCACCACGACTGACCATGGGCACCAACGTCACGAGCAGACCCGGATGGGCCTCTTCCAGACGGGCTTTGACGTATTCGGCCTGCCACAGGGCGAGTGCACTTTTACGGGTGGCGATGCGGATTTCGCGAGAGGACATGGATCAATCCGTACTGAATAGATACGGCGGATAATAACAGCTCAGCCAAATCCACTTTGACTTGTATCAGAAACCGCGTGGCCTCCCTGGCCTCAGACATCCAGCAATCGGGATAAAACCCGCCCGTAAATGGCGGATTAAAGCTGTTGCATCATCTTGCGCACGCCGGCCACATGCCGTCGGCTGACGATCAGGGCGTCGCCGTTCAAGCCTTTGAGGAACAGCTGAAAATGCCCCAGAGGCGTGCGTTGCAGGCGTTCGATGCGTTCGCGGGCGACCAGCGCGTTGCGGTGGATTCGCACGAAGCGGTCGCCAAATTCATCTTCAAGGGCCTTGAGCGGCTCATCCAGCAGCACTTCGCCGCCTTCGTGGCGCAAGGTCACGTATTTGTGATCCGCAATGAAGTACACCACCTGACCCAACGGGATCAGTTCGATACCTTTACGGGTACGGGCGCTGATGTGGCTGCGCGGGCCGCTGCCACTTTCGGCGGCGGGACGGGTCAGGGCCGCGAGCTGGACGCGATTGGGCCGCTCGGCTTTTTTCAACGCTTCATGCAATTGTTCTGTACGCACAGGTTTCACCAGATAGCCTACGGCGCTGGCCTGTAAGGCTTCCACGGCAAATTCATCGGGCCCTGTGCAAAACACCACGGCGGGCGGGGTTTCGCGTTCGCACAATCGTGCAGCCACTTGCAGGCCATCGAGGCCTGGCATGCCGATATCGAGCAGCACGATATCGGGTTTGTGGCTGTCGATCAGAGCCAACGCCTCATCGCCGTTCGTGGCGCTAGGCTCCAGGACACTGTATCCCTCGAGTTCGCCAACCATTCGGCTCAGGCGCTCGCGGACAAGGGGTTCGTCATCAACGATCAGGACATTCATATTGCGCTGGATTCCTGCGTGAGTCTCGCACAAGGATAGCGTAGACAGGTGAAGTGACGTCCGTCACCGCGATCCACGCTAAGACTAGCGCGAGGGCCAAAAAGTGCCGCCCGTCCGACGGCTAAATTTTCATCTGTCGTGCGTTTGGCGGCCCAGGCCCGCGTTGGCGAGGCATCGCCGTAGGGTTTGTTGATACACAATATGAACACCCCCTCTTCTTATAGTCAGCTGCAGCGTCTGGAACTGCGCTGATCCTACTGTCCAACTGTAGACGGTTGCCGGCACGATATTGCTCAAATGAAAAATATCGTTGCGCAAATCCCCTCGGTGTTGACTCGAGTATGGACCGCCGCCTGAGAAAAAAACCTATCGACCAGTGCCAGCGACAGGATTGGCAACCCTGTTATTATCCGCGACAGCTTTCTACGCCATTTTTCTTCAGCCGACACGAGCGAATTCATGAGCACTGACAAGACCAATCAGTCCTGGGGCGGCCGCTTCAGTGAACCCGTCGACGCCTTCGTCGCCCGCTTCACCGCCTCCGTCACTTTCGACCAGCGCCTGTATCGCCACGACATCATGGGCTCGATCGCTCACGCCACGATGCTGGCCAAGGTCGGCGTGCTGACCGATGCCGAGCGCGACAGCATCACTGATGGCCTGAAGACCATCCAGGGTGAAATCGAGGCCGGCCAATTCGACTGGCGCATCGACCTCGAAGACGTGCACATGAACATCGAGGCGCGTCTGACCGACCGCATCGGCGTCACCGGTAAAAAGCTGCACACCGGCCGCAGCCGTAACGACCAGGTCGCCACCGACATCCGTCTATGGCTGCGTGACGAGATCGACCTGATCCTGAGCGAAATCACCCGCCTGCAAAAAGGCTTGCTGGAGCAGGCCGAGCGCGAAGCCGGCAGCATCATGCCAGGCTTCACTCACCTGCAAACCGCGCAGCCGGTGACGTTCGGGCACCACATGCTGGCCTGGTTCGAGATGCTCAGCCGCGACTACGAGCGTCTGGTCGACTGCCGCAAACGTACCAACCGCATGCCGCTGGGCAGCGCCGCACTGGCGGGTACCACCTACCCGATCGACCGCGAATTCACCGCCCAACTGTTGGGCTTCGACGCTGTTGGTGGTAACTCGCTGGACAACGTGTCCGATCGTGACTTCGCCATCGAGTTCTGCTCGGCCGCGAGCATCGCGATGATGCACCTGTCGCGCTTCTCCGAAGAGCTGGTGCTGTGGACCAGCGCGCAGTTCCAGTTCATCGATCTGCCGGACCGTTTCTGCACCGGCAGCTCGATCATGCCGCAAAAGAAAAACCCGGACGTTCCAGAGCTGGTGCGTGGCAAGACCGGCCGCGTATTCGGCGCGCTGATGGGCCTGCTGACCCTGATGAAAGGCCAGCCACTGGCCTACAACAAGGACAACCAGGAGGACAAAGAGCCACTGTTCGACGCCGCCGACACGTTGCGCGACTCACTACGGGCCTTTGCCGACATGATCCCGGCGATCAAACCCAAGCACGCAATGATGCGTGAAGCAGCCCTGCGCGGTTTCTCCACCGCTACCGACCTGGCCGACTACCTGGTTCGCCGCGGCCTGCCGTTCCGTGACTGCCACGAAATCGTTGGCCATGCCGTGAAGTACGGCGTGGAAAGCGGTAAAGACCTGGCGGAAATGAGCCTGGAAGAGCTGCGCAAGTTCAGCGACCAGATCGATCAGGACGTGTTTGCCGTGTTGACGCTGGAAGGCTCGGTGAATGCCCGCGACCACATCGGCGGGACTGCGCCGGCACAGGTCAAGAAGGCTGTGGCTCGCGGCCAGGCATTGCTCGCCAGCCGCTAAGCAGTCAAAAAGCATCGTCGGAACGCCGCCCGGAGCAAGCCCGCACACATTTGGAATGCGCTCCCCTGTGGGAGCGAGCCTGCTCGCGAAAGCGGTCTTGAAGACGCTGCAAAAACCTACTTCTTGGACGCGACCATCGCCAAAAACGCTGGCATTGCCGCGTCCTTGTCCTTCGCAATCCGCTGCACATGCGGATTTTGCCCCAGACGCTCCAGCAACGCCTTGGCCGCCGGCATCTCGGCCAGCAAATCCAGGTCAAACAGCTTCTGCGCTACCGCACAGGCCAGCGGCACGCTGTAGAGGAAATACAAATCCGCAATGCTCAGGCTGTCACCTGCCACATAAGGGGCGAACTTGCCGTGCCTGCCCAGTGAGGCAAACCCCAGCAGCAACTCGGCTTTGGTCTTGTCCTTGATCGCATCCGGCACCGTCATGCCGAAAAATGCTTCGGCGTAGCAGGCACGCCCAGGCAATTCGATGTACAGCTCGATTTCCTTGGCCAGTGCCAGGACCTGCGCCCGCTCAAAGGGATCACTCGGCAACAGCGGCGTGCCTTTCTGGCTGTGTTCGAGGAACTCAAGAATCACGCTGGTTTCGTTGACGAAACCCTGTTCGACGCCCAGCACCGGCACCTTCCCGCGCGGGCTGATGGCTAATGCCTCGGGGCTCGGCCCCGGGTAAAACAGCACCTCTTCAAACGGCAGTCCCTTCTCGAGCAGCGCCAGCTTGACCATGTTGTAGTAGTTGCTGACGGAAAATCCATAAAGCTTGAGCATCACATATCCTCCGGGCCGTGCGGGGTTGGCAGGTGCCTTTTATAGAACGCCGCGACGTTTCTTGCCAGCAGCATCACAGCGATGAATGCAGGTAAACTGGCCGCCTTAACTTGAGGAGCCTGCCATGAGCGAGCCAACCCCCGGCATCAACGACGACGACATCGACGAAGAAGAGTTCGCCGAAAACACCCTGGTCGAAGCCATCGAAAACCAGATCGAAAGCGACAACCCGCCGGCCGCCAAGGCGACCTTCAACAAGCTGACATTGGTGGGTTACGAGCGTGAAGAAATTCTCAATCTGATGGCCCACGTTCTGGCGGTGGAAATCGACGCGATCCTCGAAGAAGACCGCGCGTTCAACACTGAATGGTATGAAACTGCGTTGCGTGCGCTGCCAGAGTTGCCGCCGGAAAAGAAATAAAATCAAAAGATCGCACCTGTCGAAGGTTGCGATCTTTTTCAATTCAGGCAACCGTTTCTCAGACCCTGACTACACTCAATCCACCCCACTGCCGCACCGCCCACCGGGGAATGCTTCCCAAGGCGAAAAAACCCTGTCGCGAGCACTGGACATGCCGCCCGAGTGGGATCACCTTAGGGACGCTGTCGTCCAATTCCTAGAAAGTCTGGAGTCCTTATGTCGCTTACCCCTGAGTTGGTTGCCGAACTGGAAATCCTCGCACTCTTCAACCTGGACAGTTCCCAGGAGGGTTTGAAAATTCATCAGACCGCTGCCCCGAAAGCCATTGCCGCCGCCCAAAGACTGTTCGACAAAGAACTGATCACCCAGCCAGATGGTGGTTATCTGACCAGCCTGGGCCGTGACGCCGCGCAAAATGTGCAAACCGTTCTGACCATTCTCAACGTCCGGGAAACTGCCTGAGCATTACCGTAGCGCCCACGGAAACCCCTGCTACGGGATTTCCGCGGGCACATTTCGTTACCTGCCCTGTTGCCTGCCGTCGCCCCGCGATAAAAATCTGACGCCAGAAAAAACAAAATCAGCTTAAAAGTCCTGGAGCCGAGGCGCTAAACTGCCCTCATCCGCAGACATCCACGTCTGAGCCCCGCGAGCCGGTTTGAGCTGACATGACCCGCCACCATGAAATCCGCCCCGATCTGGACGAGGGAATCGACCGCAAGGTTCTCAGCCAGCTGCGCGCACGTTTTCTGAAGCTCAACGAAGGCCGTATGGCCCGCGCCATGGAAGGGTTATCGACTCGCCAGCAAGCGGTGCTGACCTTGTTGCCGCTGTTTTTCCACGTCAATCATCCGCTGTTGCCTGGGTACGTTTCGGGCAGCACACCGGCCGGGCTGTCGAATTACGAACCCGACGCCAACACCCTCGCCGAAGCCCAGCGCCTGACCCGCTCGTTTTCCTATAAGCCCCGCCATGGCAGCAATCCGCCGCGACCGATTCACGGCCTGTTCCTGATGGGCAGCCTCGGCACCCTCGCCCAGGCCGACCAGAGCGACATGGACGTGTGGGTCTGTCATGGGCCGGACTTGAGCGAAAGTGACCTCGCTGAACTGCGCAAAAAATGCCAGCTCCTCGAAGTCTGGGCCGCCAGCCAGGGCGCCGAGGCGCATTTCTTCCTGATCGACCCGACCCGTTTCGTACGCGGTGAACGTGATACGCAACTGAGCTCGGAAGACTGCGGCACCACCCAGCATTATCTGCTACTGGATGAGTTTTATCGCACCGCGATCTGGCTGGCCGGACGCACGCCCGTCTGGTGGCTGGTGCCGGTCTACGAAGAAGCGAGCTACGACCGTTACACCCACACGCTGATGTCCAAGCGCTTCATCCGTGCCGATGAAACCCTCGACCTTGGGCATCTGGCCTATATCCCGCCGGGGGAGTTCATCGGCGCCGGACTCTGGCAGTTGTTCAAGGGCATCGAGTCGCCGTACAAATCGGTCCTCAAACTGCTGCTGATCGAGGTCTACGCCAGCGAACACCCCAAGGTTCATTGCCTGAGCCTGCGCTTCAAGCAAGCGGTGTTTGCCAATCGGCTCGACCTTGACGAGCTGGACCCGTACGTCGTGGTCTACCGACGCATCGAGGAATACCTCACCGCCCGTGGCGAGCCGGAACGGCTGGAACTGGTACGCCGGGCGTTGTACCTGAAGGTCAATCGCAAACTCACCGGCAGCAGCGGTCGCACTCAGAGCTGGCAGCGTTCGTTGCTCAAACGCCTGGCCCACGAATGGCAGTGGGATCATCGTCAACTGGCCCTGCTCGATAGCCGCAGCCAGTGGAAAGTCCGTCAGGTCAGCTCTGAACGCAGGGCCTTGGTCAACGAGCTCAATTACAGCTATCGCTTCCTGGCCCAGTTCGCCCGCAACGAACAGACCGTCAGCCTGATCAACAAGCGCGACCTCAACGTGCTGGGTCGACGGCTGTACGCAGCTTTCGAGCGCAAGGGCGACAAGGTCGAGTTCATCAACCCTGGCATCGCCCCGGACTTGGCCGAAGACACCCTCACGCTGGTGCACGCGCCGAACAAAAAAGAATCGGGTCAAACTCAGTGGGGCTTGTACAACGGCAGCCTGACGGCCCTCGAATGGGAGCATTTCGCACCGATCAAGCGCGGCCGCCAATTGCTGGAGCTGCTGACCTGGTGTCACCGCAATGGCGTGATCGACAGCAGCACTCGCCTGGCCTTGCATCCCGGCAGCAGCGACCTGAGCGAGTTCGAGCTGTTCAACCTGCTCGGCAGCCTGCAACAGAGCATCGCCCTGCCCCTGACGACCGTCGCCGAAGAACCGTTACTGCGCGCCAGTGAGCCGAGCGAAGTGCTGATTCTGGTGAATGTCGGGGTCGATCCACTCAAGCACCACCGCGACCTGAACATCCTGATGACCACCGAGCGCACCGATTCCCTCAGTTACGCCGGCGTCCGGGAAAACCTGGTGCTGACCCTGGATCAGGTCACGCTCAACAGTTGGAACGAAGTGCTGGTCAGCCGCTTCGACGGCCCCCACGCGCTGCTCGACTGCGTGCGTGATTACCTCAACAACCTGCCCGGCGGGCTACACCAACCCACGTTGCGGGTTCGTTGCTTCTGCCACAACCGCGCACAGTTCATCGCCCGGCGGGTAGAAGAGATCCTCGACACCGCGCAGAACCTGCTGTTGAGCAAACTCAATCATCGCTACCTGATTCAGGTCCAGCAGCACTACCACGTGCTGGAACTGGTGCCCGGCCAGGTCAATCATGTCGCCCTCGCCACGCTGCCGGCGCTGGTCGATTACCTGGGCGAAGTGCTGGCAAGCTACAGCCCACTTCACCTGGACCCGATGGCATTGGAAGACCACGACCTGGCGCTGGTCTTGCCGATGGGCCAGCCCGATTGCATTCAGGTGTTCTACCGGATCAACGAGCACCGCGCCGACCTGTACGTGCTGGATGAATTTAATGCCTTATGGCAGCAGCGCTTGCCCTACCACGACGAGCAAAGCCTGCTGGTGCCACTGCAACGTTTCCTGCAATCGATCCAGTACCGGCGCGACGCCTTGCTGCCGATGGACGTCGCCCAGCCGCTGAACCTGGACACCTTGTATTACCAACTGCTGCCCTCCGGCCCCGTACGGGCGCGTCGGGTCGAAGCTCGGCCAGCGCCGCAAACCCCGGTCAACAAACCGTTCTACGACGTGCAGGCGATAGTCGGCAAAGCCGCACCGGGACAGGTGCAGGTCACGTTGTATTGCAATCAGCGGGAATTTTCAGAGTTGGAACATGGCGACCAACTGTTCAGCGTGGTCGCCCGGGAAATCGTCGAGCAGCGCCGTGAAACCGAACGCTATCGCTGCTACATCACCGACCTGGACCTGTCGGGCCTGCTCGGTGATGGTCAGAGTTCAAGCATTTTGTATTTGCGCTACAAGGCTGACCTGGAGCGCGCATTGAACGAGGCGCTCGAGCAGGTCTGAGGGGTTTATTCCGGAAAGTGGCCACCCTCGGCCGGCTGCGATTCGACTTCCAGCAGGGTCAGTTTCAGTGTCTTGCCGCCCGGTGCCGGCCAGTCGATGTGCTGACCAACCTTGAGACCGAGCAGTGCGCTGCCCACCGGCGCCAGAATGGAAATCTTGCCTTCGTCGGCATTGGCATCCTTCGGATAAACCAGCGTCAGGTGATAGTCCTTGCCGCTGCCTTCTTCGCGGCAATGCACACGGGAATTCATGGTCACGACATCGGCGGGTACTTCATCGTGACCGACCAGGGTATCGGCGCGATCCAGTTCGGTTTGCAGCGCGATAACGCCCGGCAGCGTGTCATCCAGGCTGTCGATCAGGCGCTCCAGACGTTGCACGTCCAGACGGGTAAGGGTGATGGAAGGTGCGGTCATGATTTGGGCAGACTCCTTTCTTCTGCACAGAAAAAGCAAAACCCCGCCAGAAAAAGGCGGGGTTTTCACGAGCCTCGATGAGTTGAGGCGTACCCGGACACTATCACAGCTCAACAAATATACAAGTCGGGGGCGACGACACACTTTTGTAGCAGCTGGCGAAGCCTGCGTTCGGCTCGGGCCGCGTTCGGACGCAGCAGTCGTGAAACCAGGCTATCAGGTGTTTCAGGAATACCGAGTATTCAGGGTTTACGACTGCTGCGCCCGAGCGCGGCCCGAGCCGAACGCAGGCTTCGCCAGCTGCAGGTCGCGTAAAGGCTTCAGGTGGCGGTCTTGCGCTGGACTGCCTGGGCGCAGATAACGCGGCGCCGATCGTCATCGGCCGAGCGCCATTCGCGGATGTCTTCGACATGGCGAAAACACCCAAGGCAGACCTTCTGCTCATCCAGCCGACACACACCGCTGCATGGCGAAGCCACCGCCGGGCTGACATTGCTGTAGAGCGGTTTGGGCGGACGAACGCGCGCAGGCTGGGTCACGATCTCACAGACCTTCGAAATCGAGTTCGGCGTCAGCTTGCTGCTTGACGATGCGCTCGAGCATCTCGCCGAGTTGTTCGTCGCTCTTGTCACACATCCAGCGCTTGCTCTCTTCGTCGTAATCGAAGTGGAACCCGCCGGACACGGCCGCCAGCCACAGCTGCCGCAGCGGTTCCTGACGGCTGAAAATCAACTGGCTGCCGTTTTCGAACTTGACGGTGAGCACACCGGCCGAGCTCTCCAGATCGATATCCAGGTCACACTCGTCAAAAATATCCTCCAGCGTCTGCTGGGTGGCATCGACCAGATCGTGGAAACGGGCTTCAGTCAAACTCATTGCGGGAACCTCAAAAAGTGTCTACTCACGCTCAAGCGCCGCAAGATACGGGCGAGCCCCGGTGATTGCAAAGGATAACGACCAAGCGTCGATATCGATATGGTAAGCGCTGTACCTGTGGGAGCGAGCCTGCTCGCGAAGAGGCCGGCACATTCAACATCGTTGTTGGCTGACACATCGTCTTCGTCGGAACGCCGCCCGGAGCCGGCTCGCTCCCACAATGGAATGCACCTGGCTGGCCGGCATCAGGCGAAGCCCCGCCGGACGGGAGCCCCGTCGCATAGGCAAGCTGCCGGGTGGCCGGTATACTCCGGCGCAATTAATGCATTTTCAAGGATTTCGCCATGAAGCGCCTGATCTCTTCCCTTGCTGCGCTCGCTTCGCTCGTCGCTTTTGTGAGCTTATTATCGGCCTGTGGTCAAAAAGGCCCGCTGTACCTGCCCGATGACAGCCAGGACCCTGCAGAGCAGGCCAAGTCGTCGCAAAAACAACCTGCATCCAAATCGCACAAGCACGACGTCTACTAAGGGAACGCCATGGACGCTTTTAACTACCGTGGCGGGGAGCTGTTCGCGGAAGGTGTTGCCCTGTCCGCCATCGCTCAACGCTTTGGCACACCGACCTACGTCTACTCCCGCGCCCACATCGAAGCCCAGTACCTGGCTTTTGCCGATGCACTGGCCGGCATGCCGCACCTGGTCTGCTTTGCGGTCAAGGCCAACTCCAACCTGGGTGTACTGAATGTCCTGGCGCGTCTGGGCGCCGGTTTCGACATCGTCTCCCGTGGTGAGCTGGAACGCGTACTGGCCGCTGGCGGCAGCGCCGACAAGATCGTCTTCTCCGGTGTCGGCAAGACCCGTGACGACATGCGTCGCGCCCTGGAAGTCGGCGTGCACTGCTTTAACGTCGAATCCACCGATGAGCTGGAACGCCTGCAAGTGGTCGCCGCCGAGCTGGGCGTTCGCGCGCCGATCTCGCTACGCGTGAACCCGGATGTCGACGCTGGCACCCACCCGTACATTTCCACCGGTCTTAAAGAGAACAAGTTCGGCATCGCCATCACCGACGCCGAAGACGTGTACATCCGCGCCGCCCAACTGCCAAACCTGGAAGTGGTCGGTGTCGATTGCCACATCGGTTCGCAACTGACCACCCTGCCGCCCTTCATCGACGCCCTCGACCGCCTGCTGGGCCTGGTCGACCGCCTCGGCGATTGCGGCATTTACCTGCGCCACATCGATCTCGGTGGTGGTTTGGGCGTGCGTTATCGCGATGAAGAGCCGCCATTGGCTTCCGACTACATCAAAGCCGTGCGCGAGCGTCTTGACGGTCGTGACCTGGCGCTGGTGTTCGAGCCGGGCCGCTTTATCGTCGCCAACGCCGGCGTGTTGCTGACCCAGGTCGAGTACCTCAAGCACACCGAGCACAAAGACTTCGCCATCGTCGACGCAGCCATGAATGACCTGATCCGCCCGGCGCTGTATCAAGCCTGGATGGACGTCACCGCCGTGCGCCCGCGCAATTCCGCTGCCCGTGCCTACGACATCGTCGGGCCGATCTGCGAGACCGGCGACTTCCTGGCCAAGGATCGTGAGCTGGCCCTGGAAGAAGGTGACCTGCTGGCGGTGCATTCGGCCGGTGCCTATGGGTTTGTCATGAGTTCCAACTACAACACCCGCGGCCGTGCCGCTGAAGTGTTGGTGGACGGTGATCAGGCATTTGAAGTGCGTCGCCGTGAGACGGTAGCCGAGTTGTTTGCTGGCGAAAGCCTGCTGCCGGAGTAAAACCATGCTGCTGCGTTTTACCAAGATGCACGGCCTGGGCAATGACTTCATGGTCCTCGACCTGGTCAGCCAGCATGCGCACATCCTGCCCAAACACGCCAAGCAATGGGGCGATCGGCATACGGGTATCGGTTTCGATCAGTTGCTGATCGTCGAAGCGCCAAGCAACCCGGACGTGGATTTCCGCTACCGGATTTTCAACGCCGACGGCTCCGAAGTGGAACAGTGCGGCAACGGTGCGCGCTGTTTCGCACGTTTCGTGCTCGACAAACGCCTGACCGCGAAGCGGCAGATCCGCGTCGAGACCAAAAGCGGCATCATCGAACTGGATATCCGCAGCGACGGGCAGATCGGTGTCAACATGGGCGCACCGCGCCTGGTACCGGCCGACATTCCGTTCGACGCGCCGGAACAGGCCCTGAGTTATCAGGTTGACGTCGACGGCACTGCAGTCGAACTGGCCGCCGTGTCCATGGGCAACCCCCATGCCGTGCTGCGGGTCAGCGATATCAACAACGCACCGGTGCATGAACTGGGGCCTAAAATCGAAAACCATCCGCGCTTTCCGGCGCGGGTCAATGTCGGTTTTCTCCAGGTCATCGACCGGAACCGCGCGCAGCTGCGCGTCTGGGAACGCGGGGCCGGGGAAACCCAGGCTTGCGGAACCGGCGCTTGCGCTGCCGCAGTGGCCGCGATCAGCCAGGGGTGGATGGATTCGCCGCTATTGATCGACCTGCCCGGCGGGCGCCTGTCCATTGAATGGGCAGGCCCTGGCCAACCGGTCATGATGACCGGCCCGGCAGTGCGCGTTTATGAAGGACAAGTGCGTCTTTGAGAGAGTCGAATCCATGAAAGATAAGCCCCAGGTTCCCGCCCTACAGCCCGACGAATCCCCTTCCGAAAGCCTTGAGGCGGCGGCGATTGCCGCGTACCTGGAGGCTCATCCGGATTTCTTCGTCGAGCATGAAGAACTGCTCGCAACCTTGCGCATTCCGCACCAGCGCGGCGACACCATTTCGCTGGTCGAACGCCAGATGACCATCCTGCGCGACCGCAATATCGAGTTGCGTCATCGCCTCTCGCACTTGATGGACGTGGCCCGCGACAACGACCGCCTTTTCGACAAGACCCGCCGCCTGATTCTCGCGCTGATGGACGCCACCAGCCTGGAAGACGTGGTGATCAGCGTCGAAGACAGTCTGCGCCAGGACTTCCAGGTGCCCTTCGTCAGCCTGATCCTGCTGGGTGACAACCCGATGCCGGTGGGCCGCTGGGTGACCCATGCCGATGCGCAAACGGCCATCGGCGGCTTGCTCTCGGAAGACAAAAGCGTCAGCGGCAGCCTGCGTGAACACGAACTGGACTTCCTGTTCGGCGAAGAACAGCGCAAGCAGATCGGTTCCACCGCCGTCGTCGCCATCAGCTACCAAGGCATCCACGGCGTCCTGGCCATCGCCAGCCGCGACCCGCAGCACTACAAGAGCTCGGTGGGCACGCTGTTCCTCAGCTACATCGCCGAAGTCATGGGCCGCGTGCTGCCACGGGTCAACACCTCCCTGCGCTCGGTACGCTGATCGTGGAACGGCAACTGGACGCTTACTGCGAACACCTGCGCAGTGAGCGGCAGGTGTCGCCTCACACGCTGTACGCCTACCGTCGCGACCTCGACAAAGTGCTGGGCTGGTGCGTCAAACAGAACATCAGCAGTTGGGCCGCCCTGGACATCCAGCGCCTGCGCAGCCTGATCGCACGCCTGCATTCACAGGGTCAATCGTCCCGTAGCCTGGCGCGGCTGCTGTCGGCGGTGCGTGGGCTCTATCATTATTTGAACCGCGAAGGCCTCTGCGACCACGACCCGGCCAACGGCCTGGCACCGCCGAAGGGCGAACGACGCCTGCCGAAAACCCTCGACACCGACCGCGCACTGCAACTGCTTGAGGGCGCAGTGGAGGATGATTTCCTGGCGCGTCGGGATCAGGCAATTCTGGAGCTGTTCTATTCCTCGGGTTTGCGGCTGTCGGAACTGACCGGGCTCAATCTGGATCAGCTGGACCTGGCCGACGGCATGGTTCAAGTGCTCGGCAAGGGCAGCAAGACTCGACTGCTGCCGGTCGGCAAAAAAGCTCGCGAAGCACTGGAGTTGTGGCTGCCGCTGCGGGCCATGACCAACCCTGCGGACGACGCGGTGTTTGTCAGCCAGCAAGGCCGGCGCCTCGGCCCACGGGCGATTCAGGTGCGGGTTAAAGCCGCTGGCGAGCGCGAGCTGGGACAGAACCTGCATCCGCACATGCTACGACACTCCTTCGCCAGCCATTTGCTGGAATCCTCCCAGGACTTGCGGGCGGTTCAAGAATTGCTCGGTCACGCGGACATCAAAACCACCCAGATCTACACCCACCTGGACTTCCAGCACCTGGCGACGGTTTACGACAGCGCCCATCCAAGGGCCAAACGCATCAAAGGCGATGAGTCATGAGAATTCAGTTGATCACCTTCGACCTCGACGACACCCTGTGGGATACCGCCCCGGTGATCGTCAGCGCCGAAGCCGTATTGCGTGAATGGCTGACCGAGCAAGCACCGAATCTGGGCGCCGTGCCGGTGGAGCATTTGTGGGCGATTCGCGAGCGGATCCTGAGCAACGAACCAAGTCTCAAGCATCGCATCAGCGCCCTGCGTCGCCGAGTCTTGTTCCACGCACTGGAAGAGGCCGGTTACGACCAGGGTCAGGCCGCAGACCTGGCCGATCAGAGTTTTGAGGTATTTCTGCATGCCCGGCATCAACTGGAAATTTTCCCGGACGTGCAACCGACCCTGGAGACTCTGGCCAATCACTACGCCCTCGGCGTGGTCACCAACGGCAACGCCGATGTGCGCCGCTTAGGGCTGGCGGATTACTTCAAGTTTGCCTTGTGCGCCGAAGACATCGGCATCGGCAAGCCGGATGCGCGACTGTTTCATGAGGCGTTGCAGCGTGGTGGTGCGACGGCCGAGACGGCCGTGCATATCGGCGATCATCCAGGTGACGACATTGCCGGCGCCCAGCAGGCGGGATTGCGGGCGATCTGGTTTAACCCGGCGGGCAAAGTTTGGGAAGCCGAGAAGGCACCGGATGCCGAGATTCGCAGCCTGAGCGAGTTGCCGGCATTGTTGGCCCTCTGGAACGCCCAACACTGATCCTGAGATCACCGATATTCCCCTTGTGGGAGTGAGCCTGCTCGCGATAGCGGAGTGACATTCAGTATTTATATTGCCTGACACATCGCTATCGCGAGCAGGCTCACTCCCACAGGGGATCGACGCAGGCCCAAGATTTTTATTTCACCCATGAAAAAGCCCGCAGCGACGGCGGGCTTTTTCAGCAAGCAAGCTGCAGGCGCTTAGATAGGCCGGCTACCGTACTTGTTGTCAGGCTTCTTGGGAGGATCGGCGACCACATTGGCCTCCACTTCCTGCACCTTTCCGCCTTTGGAGAGAAACTCCTCCATGGCGCGTGCCAGAGCGTCACGCTCTTTGTTCTTGGCTTCAACGCTCGGCAGCTCATCGACCGATACCGCTGCCTTGGCCTTGCCTTTGGCGGTCGGAACGGGCGCTTCACCGCCATCGTCGTCAGCAACGTCTTCCGCTGCAGTTTCCAGACCTTCTTCGGTTTCGTCGTCGCCTACTTCGAGGTCGTCGTTTTCCAGATCATCGTCGCTCATGTTCTACCTCATGACTTGCGAAAAGCAGATTAGTTATAGCCCAGCTTTGCCGTCTGTCGACGGCTGCTGGAAAAAATTCAACCGCCATTGGTGACCAACGGCTTATGCCCCTTCACCGTGCACGGTGGCGAGGACTTTACGGGCACCGCCATAATCACGGTGCTCGCCCAGATAAACGCCTTGCCAGGTTCCCAGCGCCAGTCGGCCTGCCGAAATCGGCAAACTGAGCTGACAGCCAAGTACGCTGGCCTTGAAGTGCGCCGGGAGGTCGTCCAGGCCTTCGTCGTTATGCTCATAGCCGTCTGTTCCTTGTGGGATCAGACGATTAAAAAATCGTTCGAAGTCGCGACGTACCGCCGGATCGGCGTTCTCGTTGATGGTCAACGACGCCGAGGTATGCTGCAGCCACAAATGCAACAGACCGACCCGACATGCCTTGATTTCAGGCAGGCCGGCGAGTAACTCGTCCGTTACCAGATGAAAGCCCCGGGGCCTCGCCCGCAGGGTAATCAGAGTCTGTTGCCACATACAGTTCTCCGCACGTTCGGGGCGCATTCTAGCGCGCTCTGGGAAAAAACAAAGGCCCTAATATTCCTTCAATCATGTAAGCCATTGGCCGCAGAAAAACGCTCGTCGTAAACGCCACTAAACGTGTACGAAAAAACCTTTCAGCAGTTCCTTCACTGACAAACTCCAGACAAAAAAATGCCCGGCAAGCCGGGCAAGTTTTTTGTGCGCGTACTTACAAGTTGTAGCCGCGTTCGTTGTGAAGCGCCAAATCGATGCCGACCGCCTCTTCTTCCTCAGTGATGCGCAGACCCATGACGGCGTCCAGGACCTTGAGGATGATGTAGGTGACGATCGCGGTGTAGATCACCGTGAAGCCCACGCCTTTCAACTGAATCCAGACTTGTGCACCGATGTCGGTGACAGTGCCGAAGCCACCCAGGGCCGGTGCAGCGAAGACACCGGTCAGGATCGCACCGAGGATACCGCCGATACCGTGCACACCGAAGGCGTCCAGGGAGTCGTCATAACCGAGTTTGCGTTTCAGAGTGGTGGCGCAGAAGAAGCACACCACGCCGGCTGCCAGGCCGATGACCAGAGCACCCATCGGGCCTACGGTGCCAGCGGCTGGTGTGATTGCAACCAGACCGGCCACAACACCCGAAGCGATACCCAGAGCACTTGGTTTGCCGTGAGTGACCCACTCGGCGAACATCCAACCCAATGCAGCGGCGGCGGTTGCGATCTGGGTCACCAGCATCGCCATACCCGCAGTGCCGTTGGCCGCAGCAGCAGAACCGGCGTTGAAGCCGAACCAGCCGACCCACAGCATGGCGGCACCCATCAGGGTGTAACCGAGGTTGTGCGGCGCCATCGGGGTGGTCGGGAAGCCTTTGCGTTTGCCCAGTACCAGGCAGGCAATCAGACCGGCCACACCGGCGTTGATGTGCACCACGGTGCCGCCGGCGAAGTCCAGCACGCCCCAGTCCCACATCAGGCCGCCGTTACCGGACCAGACCATGTGCGCAATCGGTGCATAAACCAGGGTGAACCAGACGCCCATGAAGATCAGCATCGCGGAGAACTTCATCCGCTCGGCGAAGGCACCGACGATCAGCGCAGGGGTGATGATGGCAAAGGTCATCTGGAAGGTGATGAACACCGCCTCAGGGAACAACGCCGCGGGACCGGTCAGGCTCGATGGCGTGACACCGGCGAGGAAAGCCTTGCCCATGCCGCCGAAGAATGAGTTGAAGTTGACGACGCCCTGTTCCATGCCGGTGGTGTCGAACGCGATGCTGTAGCCATAAATGACCCACAGGATGCTGATCAGGCCGGTAATGGCAAAGCACTGCATCATCACGGAAAGAATGTTTTTGGAGCGAACCATGCCGCCGTAGAACAGCGCGAGGCCGGGAATGGTCATGAACAGCACGAGGGCTGTCGAGGTCATCATCCAGGCGGTGTCGCCGGAGTTGAGGACTGGGGCTGCCACTTCGTCTGCCGCCACAACCAGGCCGGGCATTACGAGGGACAACAGGGCTCCTAGCCCTGCGAATTTACGCAGAGTCATATTGTTTTCTCCTGGGGCGTTGGGTGTGTGGCGGCTTAGATTGCGTCGGTATCGGTTTCGCCGGTACGGATGCGAATCGCCTGTTCCAGATTAACCACGAAGATCTTGCCGTCACCGATCTTGCCGGTGTTGGCAGCCTTGGTTATCGCCTCGATAACCCGGTCAAGATCCTTGTCGTCAATGGCGACATCGATCTTCACCTTTGGCAGGAAATCGACCACGTATTCCGCGCCGCGGTACAGCTCGGTGTGACCCTTCTGCCGACCGAAGCCTTTGACTTCAGTAACGGTAATGCCCTGCACGCCGATCTCGGACAGCGACTCGCGTACGTCGTCCAGTTTGAACGGCTTGATGATGGCAGTGACTAGCTTCATGAAAACTCTCTCCCGAATTGGTGGACTTGCCCCAGGAAAACAAACCCGACTCAAGTCTAAGCGCAGTGCCTGGCTTTGTAACGCATCGTCGGCCTTACCTGCCCGTCCGACGCCTGCTAACCACTCCGCACGAAACACTTCCCCCGTTCCGCTTGGCGCACTGCATTCGTCACAGCGACTGCATCAGTGCATGGGTCACTACCGACTAAGCAGAAAGCTTGCCATCTCGCCAAAACCCACTGATTTCAAGCCTTTGGCCGCTGCTGAAAGCGGCTTCGCGCACATGGCCCGACGGATACGCACAACAACAGTGCGTAGCCGTCCGTCCCCATGCGCGAAAAGCGTGCACCCCTGACGGCGAGATTGACTATAGACGCTGCGTGATACACTGCCCGCCATTGTTGACAGGACATTTCCCATGCTCGCGCCCAAAGACTTCCTCGATGCCCTGAGCGGCACCGCCTCCCGCCTCTTCAGCGGCGACACCCCACTGCCGAAAAGCGAAATCGAAAGCCAGTTCAAGGCTCTGTTGCAGAGCGGCTTCAGCAAGCTGGATCTGGTGAGCCGGGAAGAATTCGATAGCCAGATGGTCGTGCTGGCACGGACCCGGGCACGATTGGAGAGCCTTGAGGCGAAGGTGGCGGAACTTGAAGCGAAGCTGAATCCACCAGTCGAGTAACACCGCAGATCCCACGGTGAAACCCAATCCACTGTGGGAGCGAGCCTGCTCGCGATAAGGTCGGAACGACCTTCAGATTCAACCGTAGGAGCTGCCGAAGGCTGCGATCTTTTGATCTTTAAGCGCTCAAAAATCCAAGCACCTTCCTACAACAAAACCACCGCCGTCCGATTGCGTCGTAAGACCTCCAGTTCCTATGCTCATCCCCAGCTGAATGTTCAGCTCTGGGTTTGGCGACCCGGAAGACCCCGACGCACCGCGACCACATTCGACCGGGGAATTTGTTCCCATCTCGAATTATGGCGGCTATGCGTGGGAGACCTTCGGGTCTGCCGGTTTTCGGGCGTCACCGGTTCGCCAACCCGCGCATGGCTGCCACCCTTTTCGTTTGGCGACGATCAGAGGCAGTTTTCTTCATTTGATCCCGAGAACTGCACCATGGACGAAAACTATTTAATACCCCAAGTCTTCACTCGCCACAAACTCAACCTCCACGCCCTTCTAATAGAAAACCAACCCTGGTTCAGCGCCCGTGACCTCGGCCGCCTCCTGCGCCTTTACCTCGACGAACGAGCCGTCCGAAAACTCGACCCCGACCAACACCAAACATTACGAATGCTCATCCACGGCAGCATCGAAAACACACTGCTGATCAGCGAATCCGGCGTCTACGCGTTACTGATCTACCACTACTGCCCCGAATATCGAGGCCTGCGCGAATGGCTGACCCACGACGTGGTGCCAGCCCTCAGAGACGCCCAACAACCCGCCTCAACAGAGCGCCCGATTCTGAGCCTGCTGAACTGGCCGGAGATGTCATTGAGTTTGCTGCACTGGAACAACCAGCCGTGGATTCGGTTGCAAGACGTTCCGCAGATGTTGCCGGACCAAGATCGACCACGAAGCGCCGTCAACGAACCTTGGTGGAGGCGAGTATCGAAGGTGCTCCAAGCATTCTGATCCCCAAAAAAGAACCCCACGCATTTAACGTGGGGTTCAATTAATACGAAAGATCAGGCGCAGTGAGGAAGACGCTCAACCTGATCTCGAATCACGGCACCCCGTTCAATCTCGGCTTTGCGCAAATCGTATGTCGATTGCAGGTTCAGCCAAAATTCTGGGGTCGTATCCAGGCAGATGGAAAGCCTGAGCGCCATGTCTGCACTGACGCCCCTACGCTGAAGCACGATGTCGTTCACCGTCGGTGTCGAGACGCTCAATGCTCTGGCCAAAGCAGCAGCCGTAAGGTTCAGAGGCTCCAGGTATTCCTCTTTGAGGATCTCGCCGGGATGAACCGGGCGCATACCATTCTTAGTCATATTCACCTCAGTGATAATCGACGATTTCAACACTTTCCGGTCGCTGCGAAACAGGTACTCGGTCTCAGAACATTTAAAGCTAACGATCATAATTTAAAGCTTAACGTTATGCATTAATCTTGAGCGTATAACCTGAACTCACAAATGCAAACGTGCTGTTTTGACTTTTGGCCTCCCTTTCAAAAATCTAGGAAAAGGACTACCTGCGCCCTTTAGAAGGTCTTCAAAACCAAGCTGACTCCTACAAAAAAAACCTCCAATTCCCATTGCCTCACAAGTAAGCACATCTCTTAAACTGATTGGCTCGAACACTCATCCAGGCACGCGAGGTGTCTATGAAAAGCAAAAAGCAAAAAGCGAAGCCGTTAATGATCGCTGAGTATCATGCCGAGGCGCTCCGTTTAGCCGGAAACGTTTCTGCCAGCCAACATCGCTTTTTTTAAAGTGGCTGCAACGTATGGCAAAGAACTTGAACCTGATGGCTTGCTTGCAGGTGCACGAGTCTGACTAGGCTTCCCGAAAAAACCGCCCGAGTGGCGGTTTTTTTGTGCCTTGCGATTGGCCTGCTTTGTACTCGCAACATCCAGTGAAAGTTTGCCGCCTAAACCACCCCACCAGAATTTCCACCGCCAACTACCCTTCAAAAAACCCGCAGGAAGCGGTCCTCGCCAGCTCAAGGAACGACCATGTCCCTCTCCATCGTCCACAGCCGCGCCCAGATTGGCGTGGATGCGCCTGCCGTCACCGTCGAAGTCCATCTGGCCAACGGTTTGCCGTCGCTGACGATGGTCGGTTTGCCTGAAGCCGCCGTGAAGGAAAGCAAGGATCGAGTGCGCAGTGCGATCATCAATTCAGGCCTGCAGTTTCCGGCGCGCCGCATCACCTTGAATCTCGCGCCCGCCGATCTACCGAAGGACGGCGGGCGATTCGATCTGGCGATTGCCTTGGGGATTCTCTCGGCCAGCGTGCAAGTGCCGACATTGACGCTGGATGACGTGGAGTGTTTGGGGGAGTTGGCACTGTCAGGGGCGGTGCGGGCGGTTCGGGGTGTATTGCCGGCGGCGCTGGCGGCGCGCAAGGCCGGGCGCACGCTGGTGGTGCCGCGAGCGAATGCCGAGGAGGCCTGCCTGGCTTCGGGGTTAAAAGTGATTGCGGTGGATCATTTGCTGGAAGCGGTCGCGCATTTCAATGGCCACACGCCCATCGCCCCCTACGCTTCCAATGGCTTGCTCTACGCCAGCAAACCCTACCCCGATTTGAATGAAGTGCAGGGACAACTCGCGGCCAAGCGCGCGTTGCTGATTGCGGCGGCAGGGGCTCATAACTTGCTGTTCAGCGGCCCGCCGGGGACGGGGAAAACGTTGTTGGCGAGTCGTCTGCCGGGGCTGTTACCGCCATTGGCCGAGAGTGAAGCGCTGGAAGTCGCGGCGATTCAATCCGTCGCCAGTTGTGTGCCGTTGAGTCATTGGCCACAGCGCCCCTTCCGACAGCCACACCACTCCGCTTCAGGCCCGGCACTGGTGGGCGGTGGCTCGAAACCGCAACCTGGCGAAATCACCCTCGCCCACCATGGTGTGTTGTTCCTCGATGAGCTCCCGGAATTCGATCGCAAGGTGTTGGAGGTGTTAAGGGAACCGCTGGAATCCGGCCACATCGTGATATCCCGCGCCAAGGATCGAGTGAGGTTTCCGGCCCGCTTTCAATTAGTGGCCGCAATGAACCCGTGCCCCTGTGGATATCTTGGCGAGCCCAGCGGTAAATGCAGTTGTACACCGGACATGGTCCAGCGTTACCGCAACAAACTGTCGGGGCCGCTGCTGGACCGCATCGATCTGCACCTGACGGTTGCTCGCGAAGCCACGGCGCTGAATCCTGCGTTAAAACCCGGCGACGATACTGCCACCGCCGCCGGGTTGGTCGCCGATGCACGAGAACGGCAACAAAAACGCCAGGGCTGCGCCAATGCATTCCTCGATTTGCCGGGCCTGCGCAGACACTGCAAGTTATCCACAGTTGACGAAACCTGGCTGGAAACGGCGTGTGAACGGCTGACCTTGTCCCTTCGAGCGGCCCATCGACTGCTCAAGGTTGCTCGCACCTTGGCGGACCTTGAGCAAACCGATGAGATCAAACGCGAGCATTTGGCGGAAGCCTTGCAATATAGGCCGACGAGTCTTTAGGTAGTTTTGTAAGCGTCTTTTCCGAATTCCTTCATTTTGTAAGCGTTTTTTTAATGAAACATGCATTTCTAACCGTTTTTTTGCACGAGTAAGCGAATTTATGTCCAACATCGGCTATGTCTGGCTCTCTCGCGAACACCGGATAACGCCTGTACAACCATTTCCCGTCAGCAGCGAGATAGGTACACGCCGGTCAAGCCAGAGAGACCCAAGTTAGGAGAACGCATCGCACGTGCCGTTGAGGAAGCTTTCAGCGATTTGAAGTAAACGGACGGGACATCAGCCCTTGGTGAGGTCAACCAATGGCGTCTGCCGCACTTCTGTCTCCCGACCACCCTGAATCTCGCTCACCCGCTTCAACGCCTTATCCACAGCCGCCTTATCCGCTAACAAGCTGTAGCTGATCCGGAACTGCTTCTGTTCCTTCGGCCCAATTGTCGGCACCAGGTTCAGTGGCCGCTGATACCGGCGGTTGTAGGAAAAACTCGTCCCCGGTTCCAGCCCCGTGACATAGCCCTGCCCTTGGGTGTCCGTGTTTTTCCACAGGGAGAACACCGGCAACTGCTGAGTATTGAAACCCACCGAAACCCCGAGGCTGCCGGCCTTGTTATGCAGCACGGTCAGCGTATCGCCCTTGGCGTCGGCATACGGCACGACGTTGTAAACCGTCTCGTCGTAGTCCTTGGTCGGCGCACGGTAGGTTTGCCAGTCCGGCAGATCCCCTTTGGCCTTGTCATTGAACGGCGAGACCTGTTTCACCGGTGCGGCGAATCGGGCGCCCTGTTCCAGGAATGGGGTGCTGAAGTTGCTGTGGTACAGCGCCTGGTATTCCTTTGGATAATCGCCGTTGTTGGTGAGGGTGTCGTTGAGGGCGAACGCTACGCTGCCAGGCTCGGTGACCAGCTCAGTCATCACCGAGAAGTCGACTTTCTTGAACGCCTGCTCTTTCAGCTCGCCGCGCAGGCTGATGGTGTAAGGCGCTTTTTCATCGATGTGCAACGTGACTTTGCTGGCCGGAATGTTGGCGGCGCGACCGTGGAGCGTCAGCAGTTCACCGTTGTCCATGCCGGGGTGACCGACCCACTCATAGCCGCAGCGGGCGACTAGCTCGTTAAAGCCCTCGAGCCAGCCCAGCCCGCCGCGGCCGTTGAGTTCGATGAAGGACGGATTGACCACGTCCTTGACCGGCGAATCCCAACCCATGCGCACATTACCGACCGACGCCTGCAGGACGTTCATCCCACGGGTCGGCACCACCGAGAGTTTCATGTTGCCGTTATCGATGTCGATGATGCTGACACCCTCCTGCCGACCACCGTGCAAGGTGCGCAGGGTGACCGAGAAGGGTTTGTCGGTTTTGATGCCGAGCTGCTGACTGGTGATCTGCCAGTTCTGGGCCGCTTTGTCGGTGTCGAGCAACACGTAATCCCAAGCCATGGCGTGGGAGGTAGCCGACAATGCGCCGAGAGCGATAATGAGTTTGAGCGGAGTCATGACAGGAGCCTTTCTTGGAGTTGTGTCGTTTTTATAGACTTGCTGAAACGATTCATCAAGCTTAAAAACAACACAACTCAGCTCATGGCAGAGAAAGAATGCGGCGGTGCCTCAACGGAACCGGTCAACCTCATGCCGTAAATCCGCCGCCAGCTTCTCCAGCTCTTTGGCGGTGATCGCCAGATTGGACACCACTTCACGCTGCTCACTGTTCGCCAGAGCAATGCTTTGCAGGTTGCTGCTGAGCAAGGTTGCGGTACTGCTCTGTTCTTGAGTGGCGGTGGTGATCGCCGCGAATTGCTGACCGGCCGAGCGGCTTTGCTCATCGATCCGCGCCAAGGCCGAAGCCACGTTGGCGTTGCGCGACAGGCCTTCCTGCATCAACAGGTTACCCTGCTCCATAGTGCTGATGGCGTTACCGGTTTCTTGCTGAATGCTTTGGATCATGCCGGAAATTTCGTTGGTCGCTTCGCGAGTGCGTGAGGCCAGGTTACGAACTTCATCGGCCACGACGGCAAAACCACGCCCCTGCTCACCGGCACGAGCGGCTTCGATGGCGGCGTTGAGCGCTAGCAGGTTGGTTTGATCGGCAATCGAGGTAATCACACCGACAATGCCGCCGATTTCCTGGGAGCGCTGACCCAAGGTATTGATCACCGTCGCCGTGCTGTTCAGCGCGCCAGCGATTTGCTCCAGGGACGTGGACGCTTCGTCCATCGACGTACGACCGATCTGGGTTTGCTGTGCGTTTTCTTGAGCTAGACGCTGAGTGCTGCCCATGTTGTCGGCAATGTTCAGGGAGGTGGCGCTGAACTCTTCCACGGCGCCGGCCATGCTAGTGATTTCGCCCGACTGCTGCTCCATCCCTTCATAGGCGCCGCCGGAAAGACCGGACAAGGCCTGGGCGCGGCTGTTGACCTCTTGCGAAGCTTTGCGGATGTGCTCAACCATGGTCGACAAAGCTTGGCTCATCTGGTTGAAAGCGCGGGCCAGCTGACCGATCTCATCGTTGCTCGACACGTTCAGCCGCACGCTCAAATCACCGGCCCCCAAGGCTTCAGCCTGACGCACCAGATCACCCAGCGGCGCGAGTTTGCTGCGCAGCAACCAGACCGCCGAACCCACAGCGATCAACATCGCCAACAGACTGCCAATCGCCAATTGAATACCAACACTCCAGGTCACGGCACGGATTTCAGCTTTCGGCATGCTCGCCACGACCGACCATGGGCCGCCTTCAAACGGTACGGCAATGCTGTAGAAATCTTCGGACTTGTCGCTCCAGAACTCGCCCTTGCCCGGCGTTTTCGCCAAACCAACGATGGTCGGAGTCGCCTGATCCAGCGCTTGTACGCCCGCGATCGGCACCAGCCATTTGCTCTGCTCATCCAGCAGCGCCAGGGAACCGGTCTGGCCGATACGGAAGCGCTTGAGGTTGGCAAACTGCGCATTCTGCGCGTCGGTGTAGTCGAATCCTACGAACAGAACAGCAATCACCTTACCGCCGCTGTCACGTACGGGGGTGTACTGAGTCATGTAGGAGCGGTCGAAGAGCAAGGCGCGACCGACATAGCTTTGCCCCGCCATCAAGCGCGCATAGGCCGGATGAGCATGATCCAGCAAGGTGCCGATGGCCCGGTTGCCGTCCTGTTTGCTCAGGGACGTGCTGACCCGAATGAAGTCATCGCCGCTGCGCACAAACACCGTCGCAACGCCGGCGGTCATTTGCTTGAACTCATCCACTTCCTTGAAATTGTTGTTCAGCACTTCGCTGCCCAGGTGCAGGCCCGGCGTCTGCGCGCCCGCTACCGCCACCGGTTCATCCGGGTGCACGCTCAAACCGCCGCTGAAGCGCTTCTCGAACAGACCGCTCAGGCGCTGGGTGCTTTCACGCAACGTGCCGTGAAAGGTGCTCAACTGATCGGCCAGCAACCGGGCTTCACTGGCCAAATGCTCTTCGCGGGTGGCAAGGTTGGCGGTGTCCAGCGAGCGCAGGGCGAACACGGTACTGCCGCTGATGACAATCGCCAGTATCACGGCAAGCGCAAGACCAAGCTGTGAGGCGATCCGGGCACGAGGTTGAGACATGACAGCTCCTGGCCGAGTGACCGGATCATCCTGATCACGACGCACACTCAGCAAAATTTCTAATGGGAATTACGGCGAACCTGCACGAAGGTTCCACCTGCAGATTTTCGGCGGCAAACCTGAATACTTGAGTAATTAGCCGGGGTATGGCTCAAGGCCGCCATTGCGGCGGCTCTATCGATTCAGCTCAAGTGCTGGACATCGGGCAATTCCATTGCTCGGACTTCGCCTTGCAGGAAGTCGCTGAGCCTGCGCAAACGTTCACCTCCGGGGCGTGTTTTCGGCCATACGAGGTAATAATTCTCACCGCTGGCGACGGCCGTCGGCCACGGCAAACTCAAGCGTCCCTGCGCCACATCCTCCGCGACCATCAACAGATCGCCCATGGACACGCCATAACCTCGGGCGGCGGCGATCATGCCCAGTTCCAGCGTGTCGAACACCTGCCCGCCCTTGAGCGACACCTGATCCGCCAGCCCCATGCGCTCCAGCCAACTGCGCCAGTCGCGACGATCCGGTGTCGGGTGCAGCAGTTCGGCATTGGCCAGCCGTGCAACATCCCACGGTTGATCCTGCAGAAGATTCGGCGCGCCGACTGGAATCAGCTCTTCCGGGAACAGGAAACTCGCCTCCCAGTCCGGCGGAAAATGCCCGTTGCTGAGGATGACGGCGCAGTCGAACGGTTCATGGTTGAAGTCCACCGAGTCGACGTCCATCCAGGCGCTGGTCAATTGCACCTCGTTGCCCGGTTGCAGGTGCCGAAAGCGGCTGAGCCGTGCCAGCAGCCAACGCATGGTCAGGGTCGACGGCGCTTTCATGCGCAGGATGTCATCTTCGGCGCGCAACGTATTGCAGGCCCGCTCCAGGGCGGTGAAGCCTTCGCGAATGCCGGGCAGGATCAAGCGCGCCGACTCGGTCAGTTGCAGATTGCGCCCGCTGCGGTGAAACAGCCGACAGGCAAAATGCTCTTCGAGCGTACGAATATGCCGACTGACCGCGCTTTGGGTGATCGATAATTCTTCGGCCGCACGGGTAAACGAGCTGTGCCGCGCCGCCGCTTCGAATGCGCGCAGGGCATACAAGGGAGGAAGACGACGGGACATTCGGAAAGCTCCTATAGCGGGATTCGGTCACCCTAGCAGAAACTCTCCAGCATGAGTTTTAATCATGCAACCCATCCTTTTTATCCCTTTGTGCAAACCCCGTAGAGCGCCGAGAATCGACGCTTTCCTGTCCCTCTTTAATTATCGAGCGTGATGACCATGCAGCATCCAGCACGTACCGAACTCTGGGCCATCCTGCGGCTGGCGGGGCCGTTGATTGCCTCGCAGTTGGCGCACATGCTGATGGTCCTCACCGACACCTTGATGATGGCGCGCCTGAGTCCAGAGGCGCTGGCCGGTGGCGGTCTGGGCGCAGCAACTTACTCGTTCGTGTCGATCTTCTGCATTGGCGTGATCGCCGCGGTCGGCACCCTGGTGGCCATCCGTCAGGGTGCCGGTGACATCGTCGGCGCCGCCAGGCTGACCCAGGCCGGGTTATGGCTGGCGTGGTTGATGGCGCTGGTAGCCGGGCTGCTGCTGTGGAACCTCAAACCGGTGTTGCTGCTGTTTGGCCAGACCGAAACCAACGTCCACGCTGCCGGGCAGTTCCTGTTGATCCTGCCGTTCGCCCTGCCCGGCTACCTGAGCTTCATGGCCCTGCGCGGCTTCACCAGCGCCATCGGCCGGGCTACACCGGTGATGGTCATCAGCCTCGGCGGCACCGTGGCCAACTTCCTGCTCAATTACGCATTGATTACCGGCATGTTCGGTCTGCCGAAACTGGGGTTGATGGGCATCGGGCTGGTTACCGCAGTTGTCGCCAATTGCATGGCGCTGGCGCTGGCCTGGCACATCCGTCGGCATCCGGCCTACGACGCTTATCCCTTGCGTCAGGGACTGTCGCGACCTAACCGTCAGTATCTCAAGGAACTGTGGCGCCTGGGCCTGCCGATTGGTGGCACCTACGCGGTGGAAGTCGGACTGTTTGCGTTCGCCGCGCTGTGCATGGGCACTATGGGCAGTACGCAAATGGGCGCACACCAGATCGCCCTGCAAATCGTCTCGGTAGCGTTCATGGTTCCGGCGGGGATTTCCTATGCGATCACCATGCGCATCGGGCAGCACTACGGCGCAGGGCAGCTACTGAATGCACGGCTGGCCGGACGGGTCGGCATCGCTTTTGGCGCGGCAGCGATGCTTGCCTTCGCCATGGTCTTCTGGTTGCTGCCGAATCAGTTGATCGGTTTGTTCCTGGACCACAACGACCCGGCGTTTCGCGACGTCATCAACCTGGCCGTGAGCCTGTTGGCGGTCGCCGCGTGGTTCGAGCTGTTCGACGGCACGCAAACCATTGCCATGGGTTGCATTCGCGGACTCAAGGATGCCAAGACCACGTTCCTGGTAGGTTTGGGCTGCTATTGGCTGATTGGCGCGCCAGCCGCCTGGTGGATGGCCTTCCATTTGAATTGGGGGCCGACAGGCGTCTGGTGGGGGTTGGCGCTGGGGCTGGCGTGCGCGGCGGTGAGCCTGACGTTGGCGTTTGAGTGGAAGATGAAGCGGATGATTCGGCGGGAGCTTTCGCCACAGCAGCGTTTCGAAGTCCCTCAGCCAGACTGAGATCCCCTGTGGGAGCGAGCCTGCTCACGAAAAGGCCGTGTCAGTTAACATTGATGTCGACTGATACACCGCTTTCGCGAGCAGGCTCGCTCCCACATTTTTTTCCGTGTTTAAACCACGATTTCCAGCGCCCACTGCTGACTGCTTCCAAAGGTCAAGTATTCAACCAGCTCCCCCAGCGGCAATGGCTTGCTGATCAAATATCCCTGCACCTGATCGCAACCAAACCCGCGCAACAGATCCAGTTGCTCCGGCGTTTCTACGCCTTCGGCGACCACTTCAAGATTGAGGTTGTGCGCCAGATTGATCATCGCGTGGACCAGTTTGCGATTCTCTTCGCGCTGTTCCATGCCGCCGACAAAGCTCTTGTCGATCTTCAATAAGGCAATCGGCAGGCTGTTGAGGTGCACGAACGACGAGAAACCGGTGCCGAAGTCGTCGAGGGAGAAGCGCACACCCAGACGCCCCAGGGCATCCATGGTCTGTTTGACCAGATCGCTGCGGCGCATCACCGCGGTTTCAGTCAGTTCGAATTCCAGCCATTGCGCCTCGACACCACGCTCGGCAATCAACCGACTCAACGTAGAGAGTAACTGGCTGTCCTGAAACTGCCGGAACGACAGGTTGATCGCCATGTGCAACGCCGGCAAACCCCGTTCGCGCAACGCTTGCATGTCGCGCAAGGCCCGGGAAATCACCCAGTAACCCAGCGGCACGATCAAACCGCTCTGCTCGGCCAGCGGCACGAATTCGCTGGGTGGCAGCAAGCCGCGCTCGCCATGACGCCAGCGCACCAAGGCTTCGAGGCCGACGATCTGACCGTCCTCGAGGTTCAGGCGTGGCTGGTAATGCAGTTCCAGTTCATCCCGGCGCAACGCCCGGCGCAGCTCGCTTTCGAGGTCGGCCATGCTGCGGGCATTGCGATTGATGCGTTCGTTGAAGATGTGAAAGGTACAGCCCTGAGTGCTTTTGGCTTGTTGCATGGCGATGTGCGCGTGCCACATCAGCGGGTCGGCGCCGGCCTGGGCCCGGGCGTGGGCAATACCGAGGCTGGAACCGATCAACAGGCTTTCGCCGTCGACCCAGTAAGGCTCGGCCAGCGCTTCGGTAATGCGCTCGGCCATCCATTCGGCGCGCTGAGGCGCGCGGCGGGTGTCGATCAGCAGGGCGAACTCATCACTGCCCAGTCGAGCCAGTTGATCGCCGGCCTCAAGCTGGCTTTTCAGCCGCGCGACCACTTGCAGGATCAACCGGTCACCGGCCTGGTGGCCGAGGGCATCGTTGGCGTGACGGAAGTTATCGAGATCGAGGTGACCGAGGGCCAGGCCGCGGCCGTCGTTTTCCGCCAGGCGTGCCGCCAGCAAGGTCTGGAAACCCTGGCGATTGGCGATGCCGGTGAGCGGGTCTTGCTCAGCCAGGCGCTGCAGGGTGTTTTCCAGCACACCACGCTCGCGCACATGCCGCAAGCACCGGCGCAACATGCCGGGATCAAGGTGATCGCGTACCAGCCAGTCGCTCACCCCATCGGGCGGCGCCAGTGGTTCGTGCTCGAGCAGCAATACCGTCGGCAGGCTGCAACGGCCAGGTAGAGGTTGAAGCGCTGGAATCGTCAACAACACCGCGCTGCGGTTGTCATCGAACAGACTGCTGACCGACTCCCAGCTCGGCGCGCTGATCAGCACGGTCGAGCTCCCCATTGGAGCCAGACACTCGCGCAACAACGCTGCCCACGCTGGCTCTTCGGCCAGTAGCAGCAAACGCAAGGGTTCGACAGGCGTAGACAAGCTAGCTCCCTAGACTCTGCAAAGATGGAGGCGGCGGGCATTATGCAGCGCCGGTAACCAATGACCAAATGACCTCGGTTATCAAACGCGGCTTTGTATCCGGAATTACGAACATTAGACGCAAACTCACCGCGCATCCTGCGTGAAAGTATCAAAACCGGCAAATATAGATAGCGTGCTGCGTCACAAGTCGGAGAGAGCAGCACAATTCGCTGAGCCTGTTAAAATGCCGGCCCATTTCGCAAACGACTCCCTGATTTCGTATGTCCCGACTCAATCCCCGGCAGCAAGAAGCCGTGAGCTACGTCGGCGGCCCTCTTTTGGTGCTCGCCGGCGCAGGCTCCGGCAAGACCAGCGTGATCACGCGCAAGATCGCCCACTTGATCCAGAATTGCGGCATCCGCGCCCAGTACATCGTCGCCATGACCTTTACCAACAAGGCCGCGCGGGAGATGAAGGAACGGGTTGGCACCTTGCTCAAGGGCGGCGAAGGCCGCGGCCTGACGGTCTGCACCTTCCACAATCTGGGCCTGAACATCATCCGCAAGGAACACGTGCGGCTGGGCTACAAGCCAGGTTTCTCGATCTTCGACGAGACCGACGTCAAAGCCTTGATGACCGACATCATGCAGAAGGAATACTCGGGCGACGACGGCGTCGACGAGATCAAGAACATGATCGGCTCGTGGAAGAACGACCTGATCCTGCCGCCCGAAGCCCTGGAAAACGCACGCAACCCCAAGGAACAGACTGCCGCCATCGTCTACACCCACTATCAGCGCACGCTCAAGGCGTTCAACGCGGTGGACTTCGACGACCTGATCCTGCAGCCGGTGAAGCTGTTCCAGGAACACCCCGACATCCTCGAAAAATGGCAGAACAAAGTCCGCTACCTGCTGGTGGACGAATATCAGGACACCAACGCCAGCCAGTATTTGCTGGTGAAGCTGCTCATCGGCATACGCAACCAGTTCACCGTGGTGGGCGATGACGACCAGTCGATTTATGCCTGGCGCGGAGCCCGTCCTGAAAACCTGATGCTGCTCAAGGACGATTACCCGTCCCTGAAAGTGGTAATGCTGGAGCAAAACTATCGCTCCACCAGCCGAATTCTGCGTTGCGCCAACGTGCTGATCTCGAACAACCCGCACGAATTCGAAAAGCAGCTGTGGAGCGAGATGGGCCACGGCGACGAGATCCGCGTGATCCGTTGCCGCAACGAAGACGCCGAAGCCGAGCGCGTGGCCGTGGAACTGCTGACCCTGCACTTGCGCACGGATCGGCCATACAGCGATTTCGCGATTCTGTACCGCGGTAACTACCAGGCCAAGCTGATCGAGTTGAAGCTGCAACACCACCAGATTCCGTATCGACTTTCCGGCGGCAACAGCTTTTTCGGACGTCAGGAAGTGAAAGATCTGATGGCCTACTTCCGCCTGATCGTAAACCCGGACGACGACAACGCCTTCCTGCGGGTGATCAACGTCCCACGCCGGGAGATCGGTTCGACCACGCTGGAAAAGCTCGGCAACTACGCCACCGAACGCAAAATCTCGATGTACGCCGCCACCGACGAAATCGGTCTGGGCGAACATCTGGATACGCGCTTCACCGATCGACTGTCGCGCTTCAAGCGCTTCATGGACAAGGTCCGCGAGCAATGCGCCGGCGAAGACCCGATCTCGGCGCTGCGTAGCATGGTCATGGACATCGACTACGAGAACTGGCTGCGCACCAACAGCTCCAGCGACAAGGCCGCCGACTACCGCATGGGTAACGTCTGGTTCCTGATCGAGGCGTTGAAGAACACCCTCGAAAAAGACGAAGAAGGCGAGATGACCGTCGAAGACGCCATCGGCAAACTCGTCCTGCGCGACATGCTGGAACGTCAGCAGGAAGAGGAAGACGGCGCCGAGGGTGTGCAGATGATGACCCTGCACGCCTCCAAGGGGCTGGAATTCCCCTACGTGTTCATCATGGGCATGGAAGAGGAAATCCTCCCGCACCGTTCCAGCATCGAAGCCGACACCATCGAAGAAGAACGTCGGCTGGCCTACGTCGGAATTACCCGAGCGCGTCAGACGCTGGCCTTCACCTTCGCCGCCAAGCGTAAGCAATACGGCGAGATCATCGATTGCGCGCCGAGCCGCTTTCTTGATGAACTGCCGCCGGACGACCTGGCTTGGGAAGGCAACGACGACACGCCCGTTGAAGTCAAAGCTGTTCGCGGTAATACCGCATTGGCGGATATACGCGCGATGTTAAAGCGCTAGAATTGCCTACTTTTTAACCGAGCACTTTTTTACGAGCTTGGCGCACACAAGGCGCCAAAAGAGGAAAGCTTCATGGAAGCACTGCACAAGAAAATTCGCGAAGAAGGCATCGTGCTTTCCGACCAGGTCCTGAAAGTCGACGCCTTTCTGAACCACCAGATCGACCCGGCCCTGATGAAGCTGATCGGCGACGAATTCGCCACGCTGTTCAAGGATTCGGGCATCACCAAGATCGTCACCATCGAAGCCTCGGGTATTGCTCCGGCAATCATGACCGGTCTGAACCTCGGAGTACCGGTGATTTTTGCGCGCAAGCATCAATCCCTGACCCTGACCGAAAACCTGCTGTCGGCGACCGTTTACTCGTTCACCAAGCAGACCGAAAGCACCGTGGCGATTTCCCCGCGCCACCTGACCAGCAGCGACCGCGTGCTGATCATCGATGACTTTTTGGCCAACGGTAAGGCGTCGCAAGCGCTGATCTCGATCATCAAACAGGCCGGCGCTACCGTCGCGGGTCTGGGTATCGTGATCGAGAAGTCGTTCCAGGGCGGCCGCGCGGAACTGGATGCTCAGGGTTATCGCGTTGAATCCCTGGCTCGCGTTCAGTCGCTGGCTGGCGGCGTCGTAACCTTCATCGAATAACGCCACACTGCACATCCCTGTGGGAGCGAGCCTGCTCGCGATGAGGCCATAACATTCAACATCATTGTTGGCTGTTACACCGCCATCGCGAGCAGGCTCGCTCCCACAGTTGATTTCGGCTGGCTGTTACTGTGCGGTGGCCTTCAGGCCGGTGAGCAATAGCCGCTGAAACAAATCCTCTTTCAGCCCTTCCGGTTTCGTCAGCTGCATCCGTTCCAGATGTTCGGGAAACGATGATGGTTCTGGTGCATCAAGCGCTGCCTTGCCCAGTTCCAGAATCTCCGTGAGCTTGAACTTGCTCTTCAACCAGTTCAGCGCCCGCAATAGATCTTTCTCCTCAGCGGTGAAATCACACCCCAACGGATACTCCGGAAACAACTGCGGATGCCGCGCCTGAATGGCCTGCAAGCGCTGCGGACTGTTGTCGGAAAACCGTGGATCAATACGGAAATTCTTCGGCAACTTGCCAACGGCCTGAGCCTGCTCGATCAACCCCGGCTGGAAACGTGAGTCACTGATGTTCAGCAACGCCTCGATCACCGCCGCATCGGTCTTGCCCCGCAGATCGGCGATACCGTACTCGGTGACCGCGATGTCTCGCAGGTGTCGCGGGATCGTGCAATGGCCGTACTCCCACACGATGTTCGAACTGACCTCACCGCCCGACTCGCGCCAGCTGCGCAGGAGCAGCACCGAACGCGCGCCTTCCAGCGCATGACCCTGGGCGACGAAGTTGTATTGCCCACCGACACCGCTGAGTACTCGCCCGTCTTCGAGCTGATCGGCCACGCCTGCACCCAGCAAGGTCATGGTGAACACAGTGTTGATGAAGCGTGCATCGAGGCGCTGCAAGCGTTTGAGTTCTTCCTGACCGTAGAGCTCGTTGATGTAGCTGATGCGGGTCATATTGAATTCGAGCCGCTTGCTTTGCGGCAACTCGCGCAGGCGCTCATAGAAACTGCGCGGCCCAAGGAAGAAACCGCCATGCACCGAGATGCCGTCAGTCTGCGCGGCTTCGTCCAGCGTGCCGGCATTCGCTTGTTGCTGGGTCGGCACATCGGGGTAGACCTTGCGCCGCACAATCCCGGCGTCGGCCAGCACCAGCAAACCGTTGACGAGCATTTCGCTGCAACCGTACAAACCCTTGGCGAACGGTTCGACGCCACCTTCGCGGTCGATCAACTGCGCCCACTGACTCAGATTCACCTCCGCCAGCAACGCCTTGTAACCGTCATTGTCGGCCTGCCGTGCCAGCAGCGCAGCGGTCAGGGCATCACCCATGGCGCCGATGCCGATCTGCAAGGTGCCGCCGTCGCGCACCAGCGTGCTGGCGTGCAGCCCGATGAAGTGATCCTGAAAACCCACCGGCATGTTCGGCGTGGAGAACAGCGTGGTGCTGTCCTTCTCGTCGATCAGCAGGTCGAAAACGTCCATGCCGACTTCCGCGTCCCCCGGCATGTACGGCAAATCGTTGTGCACTTGGCCCACCAGTAGGATCGTCTCTCCCGCCGTCCTACGCTTGGCGATCATCGGGAACAGGTCGAGGGTGATGTCCGGGTTGCAGCTCAGGCTCAGGCGGTCGGGATGCTCGCTGTGGCTCGCCACCAATTGCGCCACCAGGTTCAATCCGGCGGCGTTGATGTCTCGAGCGGCGTGGCTGTAATTGCTGCTGACGTAATCCTGCTGGGCCTGTGCGCTGTGAAGCAGGCTGCCGGGCTGCATGAAGAATTGCTGAACATGGATGTTGGTGGGCAGGCTGTCGCGATGCAGGTCGGCCAGGAAATCCAGTTCCGGATAATCGCCGAAAACCCGCTCGATGAAGGGTTCAAGGAAGCGCTTTTGCAAGCCGTCGCCCAAGGAAGGGCGGCCCAGGCACAGCGCGGTGTAGATCGTCAGCTGCCGCTCGGGCAACTGCGCGATGCGTTGAAACAGCGCGTTGACAAAGTGGTTGGGTTTGCCCAGACCGAGGGGCAGGCCCATGTGGATATGCGCCGGCAACCGTGCCAAGACGTCATCGACCGCTTGCTCGATAGAACACAGCTGTACCATCTGATCCTCCCTTACATTCCGTGAATTGGGGTTGGAACGAGCTTGCCGGGTCTTTGCTGCAATGAACAGTCTCAGGCGTAAATCGCAGGCACAAAAAAACCGCTCGAAAGCGGTTTTTTTGATGAAGATGAAGGCTTATTTCAGGCCGGACATCTTCTGGATGGCGCCCTTGAGATCGCCATCAGAGCAATCGGCGCAGGTGCCTTTCGGTGGCATCGCGTTGACGCCGGAGATTGCTTTCGCCAGCAAGCCGTCAAGGCCGCCTTCTTTCTTGGCGCGCTCGCCCCAGGCTGCAGCATCACCGACTTTCGGTGCGCCCAACAAGCCGGTGCCGTGGCAAGCGTTGCAATGTTTTGCAATCACTGAGTCAGGAGTTTTGGCATCACCACCACCCGCAGAAGCAGCGACTTCCATCCCCTTGCACTCTTTACCCTGAACGCAAACCTGGCCAACTGGCTCAAGGCGTTTAGCAATATCGTCGTTGGTCGCAGCTTGTGCGCTGACTGCCCAAAGGGCCAATACGGTTGCTGGTACGGCCAGCATTTTCATAATTAGATTCACGCGTTCACCCTCAATGGTGGCTAGTCACGCCCACGGCCACGGTTCGCAGGCGGGCGCAAGTATAACGGTAAGCCCGCCACACTGAAACAACCCTAAAGTCGAAGGGGTCTTATGCGTGGCGGAAAAGCAACTCGGGCACCTCCGCAATACTGGCGGGACGCCTCTTTTCTTAGAAATTCGCTGGAGTAGCTGCGCTGATTAGTCGCGCTGGCGCATCGAACGGATTACGGAAACGGTGCGGTTTAGTACTTTCAAAGTAGTAGCTGTCGCCGGCTTCGAGCACAAAAGTTTCAAGCCCCACCACCAGTTCAAGTCGACCTTCGAGCAAAATCCCGGTTTCCTCGCCCTCATGGGTGAGCATCTCGTCACCGGTGTCGGCGCCTGGCGGGTAGATTTCGTTGAGGAACGCGATGGCCCGGCTCGGATGAGCCCTGCCGACCAGTTTCATGGTCACTGCGCCATCGGAAATATCAATCAGCTCGTTGGCTTTGTAGACGATCTGAGTCGGTTTTTCCTGCAGGATCTCTTCGGAAAAGAACTCGACCATGGACATGGGAATCCCGCCCAGTACCTTCCTCAGCGAACTGATCGAGGGGCTGACACTGTTCTTCTCGATCATCGAAATGGTGCTGTTGGTGACGCCCGCGCGTTTGGCGAGTTCACGCTGGGAAAGTCCTTTGAGCTTACGGATGGATTGCAGTCGTTCACCGACGTCCAATGCTGGAGCCTCCAGGGATTCAGGTTGTTGGAATATTGAGCGATATCATGGCGACAGCGTTCAGTATTTACAACACTTGGACCTGAATCCTGTTCGGTGAAGCGACTTTCGGTCGGGGCGCTATGGCCTAAGCCCCGGAATAGAGCATTGGCACCCGACGCAGGTTGCAGAATATCTGGTAAGGAATCGTGCCCGCGGCCGCGGCCACGTCACTGGCGAGGATATTTTTGCCCCACAACTCGACGGTAGAACCGAGGCCGGCTTGCGGCACATCGGTCAGGTCGATGCAGAGCATGTCCATCGACACCCGGCCAATCAATTGGCTGCGCTGCCCGGCAACCATCACGGGCGTACCGGTCGGCGCCTGACGTGGGTAGCCATCGGCGTAACCCATGGCCACCACGCCCACGCGCATTGGTTTCTGGGTGATGAATTTGGCGCCGTAACCGATAGGCTCGCCGGCCGGCAGTTCACGCACGCAAATCACTTTCGATGCGAGGGTCATCACCGGTTGCAGGCGGGACGCCACGGCATTGGCTTCTTCAAACGGAGTTGCGCCGTAGAGCATGATGCCCGGGCGAACCCAATCACTCGGAATCTGTGGCCAACCAAGCACTGCCGGCGAGTTACGCAGGCTGACCTCAGCCGACAAGCCCTGACGCGCCGCTTCAAACACGGCAACCTGCTCGGCACTGGCCTGACTGTGCAGCTCATCGGCCCGGGCGAAGTGGCTCATCAGAACAATCTTCGCCACCTTGCCGCTGGCCAGCAGCCGTTGATAGGCCGCCTGATAATCCTTTGGATGCAAGCCAACCCGATGCATGCCCGAATCGAGCTTGAGCCAGACCGTGATCGGCTTGCTCAGTGCCGCGTGCTCGATGGCTTCGAGCTGCCACAGCGAATGCACCACACACCAAAAGTCATGCTCGACGATCAGCGATAGCTCATCGGCCTCGAAAAAACCTTCCAGCAACAACACCGGCGCACGAATGCCCGCGGCTCGAAGCTCCAACGCTTCTTCGATGCAAGCCACGGCAAACCCGTCCGCCTCGGCTTCCAGCGCCTGGGCGCAACGCACCGCGCCATGACCGTAGGCATCGGCCTTGATCACCGCGAGGGCCTTGGCCCCCGTGACTTCACGGGCGATTTGGTAGTTGTGACGCAGGGCTTGAAGGTCGATCAGGGCACGGGCTGGACGCATGGCGGCAGACTTCTAGGCGGTCATGGGAAGAAAAACCGGCGCTGGCTGACGGCGTGAACCGCCAGTAGCACCGGGAGAGGGATCTTTCTGACGGGTTTATGGCAGAGCGGCGACAACCGACAGCTCAACCAGGATTTCCGGTTCGCACAACTTCGATTCAACGGTGGCACGGGCCGGTGCGACGCCTTTTGGCAGCCACTTGTCCCAGACCGCGTTCATGCCTTCAAAGTGTGCATCAATGTCTTTCAAGTAAATCGTCACCGACAGCAAACGGCTCTTGTCGGTCCCGGCCAGATCCAGCAAACGCTCGATGTTGGCAAGCGTTTCACGGGTCTGCTGTTCAATCCCGGCGTTCATATCGTCGCCGACCTGCCCTGCCAGATACACGGTACCGCTGTGGACTACGATCTGGCTCATGCGCTCATTGGTGAGCTGGCGCTGGATTGACATGTTTTGCAGACTCCTGAAGTTTTTTTCCATAACGGGAAATATCGAGGCCTTCGGCGCTGATTTGCGGCGTTTTCTTCGCCATCAGGTCAGCCAGCAAGCGACCGGAACCGCATGCCATGGTCCAGCCGAGCGTGCCATGACCCGTGTTCAAAAACAGATTGCTGAACGGCGTAGCACCCACGATCGGCGTGCCGTCAGGGGTGGTCGGACGCAGACCGGTCCAGAAACTCGCCTGGGCCAGATCGCCGCCCTGAGGATAGAGGTCGTTGACGATCATCTCCAGGGTTTCACGCCGACGCGGGTTCAGCGACAGGTCAAAACCGGCTATTTCAGCCATGCCACCGACGCGGATGCGGTTGTCGAAACGGGTAATCGCGACCTTGTAGGTCTCGTCGAGAATAGTCGAAGTCGGGGCCATCGCCGGGTTGGTGATCGGCACAGTCAAGGAATAACCCTTGAGCGGATACACCGGCGCCTTGATGCCCAGCGGCTTGAGCAATTGCGGCGAGTAACTGCCCAGCGCCAGCACGTAGCGGTCAGCGGTTTCCAGCTTGCCGTCGATCCAGACACCGTTGATGCGATCACCGGCGTAGTCGAGGCGCTGAATGTCCTGGTCGAAGCGGAATTCCACACCCAGTTTGGTAGCCATTTCGACCAGGCGGGTGGTGAACATCTGGCAATCGCCGGTCTGGTCGTTCGGCAGGCGCAGGGCACCGGCGAGGATGTCGGTGACGCTGGCCAGCGCCGGCTCAACGCGGGCAATGCCGGCGCGGTCGAGCAGTTCGAACGGCACGCCGGACTCTTTCAGCACGGCAATGTCTTTCCACGCGCCATCAAGTTGAGCCTGGGTGCGGAACAATTGGGTAGTACCGAGGCTGCGGCCTTCGTAGGCAATGCCGGTTTCAGCGCGCAATTCGTCGAGGCAGTCACGGCTGTACTCGGACAGGCGGACCATGCGCTCCTTGTTCACTGCATACCGGCTGGCGGTGCAGTTACGCAGCATCTGCGCCATCCACAGGTATTGGTCGATGTCGGCGGTGGCCTTGATCGCCAGCGGTGCGTGCCGCTGCAACAGCCACTTGATGGCTTTAAGCGGAACACCCGGCGCAGCCCACGGCGAGGCATAACCCGGCGACACCTGCCCGGCGTTGGCGAAACTGGTCTCCATGGCAGCGGCCGGCTGACGGTCCACGACCACCACTTCAAACCCGGCACGCGCCAGATAGTAAGCACTGGTGGTACCGATGACGCCGCTACCCAAGACCATAACGCGCATTTTCATATCCCTCATCGCGGCTTGCCGCTGACGTTCGTAGTTGTCGAGCATTGATGTGCGCAGTTTAAAAAAGATTAGGCAGTGCTTTTCACTATATAAGTGCCTATATTTGGCGAGAATTCTCGGCAAAAACGCTTTTCACGGAGGCGCATCCCCTATGCGTACCAACACTCAGACCAAACGTGAGCTGGACAAGATCGACCGCAACATCCTGCGGATCCTGCAAGCGGACGGACGCATCTCCTTCACCGAGCTGGGGGAAAAGGTCGGGCTCTCGACCACGCCGTGTACCGAGCGGGTCCGGCGGCTGGAGCGCGAAGGGATCATCATGGGCTACAACGCCCGGCTCAATCCGCAGCACCTCAAGGGTAGTCTTCTGGTATTCGTCGAGATCAGCCTCGACTACAAATCCGGCGATACTTTCGAAGAGTTCCGACGCGCGGTCCTGAAGCTTCCCCACGTGCTGGAGTGCCATTTGGTGTCAGGGGATTTCGACTATCTGGTGAAAGCGCGGATTTCCGAGATGGCCTCGTACCGCAAACTGCTGGGCGACATCCTGCTCAAGCTGCCGCATGTGCGCGAATCCAAGAGCTATATCGTGATGGAAGAGGTGAAAGAAAGCCTGAATCTGCCGATTCCGGATTGAGCCCACGATCAAACCAGGACTTGTCGAGTGCTGGCCATGTACTCATGAATCTGCTTCTCGACCCGCGGATGAATCAGCTCCACCGGCCCCCGCCCATTCGGGCACGGCAAGGTCTTGGTGGTGCCGAACAACCGACAGATCAATGGCCGCTCGTCATACACAGTGCAGCCGTTGGGTCCGAGGTGAACGCAATTGAGCTCATCCATCGCAGCGTCCTGCTCGGCCCGGGTCTTGCGCGGCAGGCGGGACATTTCTTCCGGTGAGGTGGTCACCGGCCCACAGCAGTCATGGCAGCCGGGCACGCATTCGAACGAGGGAATTTGCTGCCGTAGCGTGCGAATTTTCTGACTGTTGCAGCTCATCGAAGCGGTAACCAAAAGCGGAATAGAGCGGGATTCTGCCGCAAAAGCCCCGATCCAGACAGCACCAACCGACCAGTGTTGCCCGTGTTCGAAGGTCCGGCTTATGCTCCGTAAAATTTTCTAAACACAAGAATCAGGAACACGCACATGAATGCCCGTGCTCAGCAACCTGCCCAGAACCACCAGCACCCTGCTTCTTACTACGCCGCCAGCAGCCTGCCGCAGCCCGATCATCCGGTGCTCACTGGCGACCTGGTGGCTGACGTGTGCGTGGTCGGTGGCGGGTTCTCCGGGTTGAATACGGCGCTCGAACTGGCCGAACGCGGCTTTAGTGTGATCTTGCTCGAAGCCCACAAAATCGGTTGGGGCGCCAGCGGACGCAATGGCGGGCAGTTGATTCGTGGCGTCGGCCATGGCCTCGATCAGTTCGCTAACGTGGTCGGTGCGGACGGCGTGCGTCAGATGAAACTCATGGGCCTGGAAGCGGTGGAAATCGTCCGACAGCGGGTCGAACGTTTTCAGATCCCTTGCGACCTCACATGGGGCTACTGCGATCTGGCCAACAAACCCCGAGACCTCGAAGGTTTTGCCGAAGACGCCGAAGAGCTGCGCAGCCTCGGTTACCGTTACGAAACCCGGCTGCTGCAAGCCAGCGAAATGCACTCAGTCGTAGGATCCGACCGCTACGTCGGCGGATTGATCGACATGGGCTCGGGGCATCTACACCCGCTGAACCTGGCACTGGGCGAAGCGGCGGCCGCCCAGCAGTTGGGGGTGAAGCTGTTCGAACAATCGGCAGTCACCCGCATCGATTATGGCCCCGAGGTCAAGGTCTACACCGCCCAAGGTTCGGTCCGCGCCAAGACGCTGGTGCTGGGCTGCAACGCCTACCTCAATGAACTTAATCCCGAACTCAGCGGCAAGGTGCTACCCGCCGGCAGCTACATCATCGCCACCGAACCCTTGAGTGAAGCGCTGGCACACTCGCTACTGCCGCAGAACATGGCGGTCTGCGATCAACGGGTGGCACTGGATTACTATCGGCTCTCGGCGGACCGACGCTTGCTGTTTGGCGGCGCCTGTCACTATTCAGGTCGCGACCCGAAGGACATCGCCGCCTACATGCGGCCGAAGATGCTGGAGGTTTTCCCGCAACTGGCCGGTGTGAAGATCGACTATCAATGGGGCGGGATGATCGGCATCGGCGCCAACCGTCTGCCGCAGATCGGCCGGCTCAAGGATCAGGCGAATGTGTATTACGCCCAGGCTTATTCCGGTCATGGCGTGAATGCCACGCACCTCGCGGGGATGTTGTTGGCTGAGGCTATCAGTGGTCAGCAGAGTGGAGGGTTCGATCTGTTTGCCAAGGTGCCGCATATCACGTTCCCTGGCGGTAAGCATTTGCGCTCGCCTTTGTTGGCGTTGGGGATGTTGTGGCATCGGCTTAAAGAGTTGGTCTGAACCTGATTCAGCGACATGTCCGCCCTTGTAGCAGCTGACGAGCACCGCGAGGCAGCGTTCGGCGACGAAGCCGTCGCAAATCCTGCAACCGCGCTCTTTCAGGCAAACCGCGGCGCCTGATTTACGACGGCTGCGCAGTCGGACGCAGCCTTCGGCAGCTGCTACAAGGGATCGCATTTCATCTCACAGACGCCAGAACGGCTTCAAGCCCTCCTCCCGCGCCAGCTCCCGACTCAGCCCCACATCCCTCAGCTGCTCGGGCGTGAGCTCCAGCAACAGCTTGCGCGTGTGCAGACGATGCCAGAACAGGCCCCAGCGACTTAGGCCGGACGGTGCGTTGCGCATGACCGCCTCGCGTGCGCCGTTGTTTTGCCCTGCCGCCAGTTCCTGACTGTGTAACGTCAGCCGCACATCGCTCAAGCCGTTCATTTTGATTGCTCCTGTTTACTTGGGTAGCCAGAGCTTTCATGATGCGTCGATGGCAAAAAGCATTACAGATTCAACAGGACTGTATTAACTCCATACAGATTTTGCGTTTCAGCGTCTGAATCCTATATTTTCGACCCATCTGTACTGGTTAACCGAATCACCCACACCGAGACTGCGCCATGACCCTTTACGTCAACCTCGCCGAACTGCTCGGCACGCGTATCGAACAGGGCTTCTATCGCCCCGGTGACCGGCTGCCATCGGTGCGGGCGTTGAGTGTTGAACACGGCGTCAGCCTGAGCACGGTGCAGCAGGCCTATCGCGTGCTGGAAGACAGCGGCATGGCGACACCCAAACCCAAGTCAGGCTACTTCGTACCGGTGGGCCGCGAACTGCCGGAACTCCCGGCCATTGGCCGCCCGGCACAGCGGCCGGTGGATATTTCCCAGTGGGATCAGGTGCTGGAACTCATTCGTGCCGTCCCGCGCAAAGATGTCGTGCAACTGGGGCGCGGCATGCCGGACATCACCACGCCGACTATGAAACCGCTGCTGCGCAACCTGGCGCGAATCAGCCGGCGGCAGGACATGCCCGGCCTGTATTACGACAACATCTACGGCACCCTCGAACTGCGCGAACAGATTGCCCGCCTGCTGCTCGATTCCGGCTGCCAGTTGAGCGCCAACGATCTGGTGATCACCACCGGTTGTCACGAAGCGCTGTCCACCAGCATCCGCTCCATCTGCGAACCGGGTGACATTGTCGCCGTGGATTCGCCAAGCTTTCACGGCGCCATGCAGACCCTCAAGGGCCTGGGCATGAAAGCCCTGGAAATACCCACCGACCCGCTCACCGGGATCAGCCTCGATGCTCTCGAACTGGCCCTGGAACAATGGCCGATCAAAGCCATACAGTTGACTCCCAACTGCAACAACCCGCTGGGCTACATCATGCCGGAGTCGCGCAAACGCGCGTTGTTGACACTCGCACAGCGCTTCGACGTGGCGATCATCGAGGACGATGTGTATGGCGAACTGGCCTACACCTACCCGCGCCCGCGCACGATCAAATCCTTCGACGAAGATGGCCGCGTCCTGCTGTGCAGTTCCTTTTCCAAGACCCTGGCGCCGGGGCTGCGTATTGGCTGGGTGGCGCCGGGACGGTATCTGGAACGGGTGCTGCACATGAAGTACATCAGCACCGGCTCTACCGCGCCGCAACCGCAGATCGCGATTGCCGAATTTCTCAAGGCCGGACATTTCGAACCGCATTTGCGGCGGATGCGCACCCAATACCAACGCAATCGCGACGTGATGATCGATTGGGTCAGCCGCTATTTTCCGGTCGGTACCCGCGCCAGCCGTCCCCAGGGCAGCTTCATGCTCTGGGTCGAGCTACCGGAGGGTTTCGACACCCTGAAACTGAATCGTGCGCTGCACGATCAAGGCGTACAGATTGCCGTCGGCAGTATCTTTTCCGCCTCGGGCAAGTACCGCAATTGCTTGCGGATGAACTACGCTGCCAAGCCAACACCGCAAATTGAAGAAGCGGTACGCAAGGTCGGCGCCGCGGCGATCAAACTGCTGGCGGAGACGCCCACGGACTGAGGAAGGTCTACCCCGCCCGGCAAACCACCTCGACAGTTTCGTAAGGCATGGCCGATTCGGGAAGCCCGGCGGTGTCGAGCTCAAGATGACAGGGCCGATTATCCGGCAGCATCACTTGCAGTCGAACTTCGTCAGGCGCATCGGCCAGGTACACCAGGCCGGCGTCCACCACGCTGGTCAGGTACTCGCCCTGGTTGCCATGAACCGACGCGCCTTTGGGCACCCAGTCACCCTCGGCCGTACGCACATGCAGCATCAACCGGCGCACCGAACCCACGCTGAAGTCGAGTCGTGGTACTGCGCCACGTCCGGCTTCGACTTCTTGATAGCCGTTGAGCACGTCCAGGTGACGCGGCAGGCTGACGGTGTCGATTTCGATACGACTGGTCTGGTAGGCCGGCAGGCTCGCAGCCACCGCCCGCCCGCCGCCATCGGTCCAGACCGGGCCTTGGGGCGTGCTGACCTTGACCCCGGCAGGCATCGCCGACTTTGAGCAGGCCGAAGGTGTCAAGCAGCGGATAGGGTGACGGCGTCAGCCCTTCTTCGTGGATCGCTAGGCCGCCGCGTAGCGAGAGGTCGTAACTTCTGGCGCCAACTCCACTGCGCGAGTAACCGAGGTCAACGCTAGTGTAACGGGGCAAGGCATTGAGGCGCCCGTTGACGTCCGTCTGGCCATTGTCAGAACGGTCGGCACCGAGGCTGTAGCCCAGAGTATCGCTGATCTGTTCTGTATAACGGGCGCCAGTGCGCAGTCCGCTTCGCTCATCATGGCGCCCGTAGGTATTGAGGCTTCGGTTGCGCCCAAGGGGCAGACTGAGGCTGGCATAGAGGCCCGTGCCACGGGCGTCGTCACCGCTGTCGCGCTGCACACTCAACGACAGGTTTGCACCACTGAACACCCGTGACCACGAGGTGCTGACGCGCGAACGGTCCTGCCCGCCCCCCACGGCATACCGCGTTACCGATCCGGAAAACGCTCCCCATAGAGGGTTGGAATGGCTCAACGATGCACCCCACTGGCGCTCAGAGCGACTATCGATGTCATCGGCAACAAACGCCAGTCCGGTGTCGGCCATGTGTCGAAACCCTTGACTGCGCTGGCTCGCCGTCAGGGTGGCGGACAACCCGGGGCCCAATGCCGTGCTGAACGTGGCTTGCAGTTCTCGGCCCTGACCGCTTTGTGGCGCGCGCGAACTCAGCTGCTGGACACTCACCACCGACCTTCGCGTCAGCGCCTGCTGCACGCCCCAACCCAAGGATTGGTATTGACCAGCGCCCATCAACCCGCCACTTAACTGAGTGGCAGCCCCCCACTGCCAGTCCTTGCTCACGGCAAAGAATGACGGCGCATCGCGCTCATCCCCCTCAAAGCGTCGGACCTTGCCTGCCGCGACGCCATAACCCGGCAACGTCCCGACACTGAGGGGGCGTACGTTGACCGCCGGTACGCGGAAGTCGCGCTGTTCGCCGCTCTCTTCGAAAACGCTGACCTCAAGGTCCAGTCGATTGCTGAGCAACGGCAAGTCGCGCAGGGTGAACGGCCCACTGGGGACGAGGGTGGTGTAGATCACTACGCCGCTCTGGCGCACCTCGACCCGCGCCGGCGAATAGGCCAGCCCTTGCACCGCCGTCCCGCCCCCCAGGTCTTCGCCATTGCGGGACACGAGGGCCGTTTCCGGGAGGATCTGGAGGCCAGTGAACGCTTCCCCGGCAAACAGCGACGAACGCATGTTGAGTTGGCCCAGTTGCACGTTGGCCTGAAAACGCTCCCAGGTACGCGAGGCCTGGGTGTAAAGCGTTTCGAAACGCTCTACGTCCTGAAACGAGGTGTAGTTTTGCCGGCTGCGCACCACCCAGTCGCCCGCGTTGAAGCCCAGCTCGGTGCCAAGACTACGAAATTGGCTGGATTGCCCGGAGGCAGAACTGGTGAGCACCAGCGCGTCGTAGTTGAGCAACCCGGCCATACCGCCCGAGGCCCAGGTTCGCTGATGCGTCGTTGATGTGAGCAGCAGGTCAGTTGGCACCAACAGTTGCACGTGTTGTTTGCCCGGGTCGAGCTGTACCTGCACCCCCACCAGACCATCGATGTCCCGTAAACACTGCGCGCTGTCAGCGCTCGAGGGCAATCCCGATGGCGCGGCAATCCCGGCCTGATCAAGCAGATTCGAATCGAGGCACAACTGCCCGTCCGCATCGAAGGTCGCCACGACGTGTCCTGACGGTGCGCCATTGACCTGCAGCGCCACTCGATTGCGCCCTGCCGTAAAGCGTGGCGCTCGACCAAAGTGCTCGGCGACTTTCGGATCGATGCCACGCGCCTTGAGCACTGACTGGTCGAACTCGGTGAGTGCCTCACCCCAAGCGTTTTCCACCGCCAACATGACCAGGGCAAAGCCACCGGCCAGACTCCAACCGCAGCCGTGACTCACTACCGCAAACTCAGCGGCGCATCGTAGTTGCCGACAGCAAACCCGTAGGTTGTCGCAGGAAATAGCCGTACATGGGTGGCCAGGATCGACGGCGCACTGAGGCTCAGCATCTCTCCTGGCAGGATATAGGTGCGCCCCAGGTCCAGCGTTGCGCCACCGGGAATCAGGTTTACTGACCTGGCCAGCCGTACCACATAGGGACTGGGATTGCTGACCCGCACTTGATTGCCGACGCCCGTCCAGACCAACCGTTTCCAAGGCATGCGTTCTACCGGCAGATTGGCCGGACGCAGGATGACCGGGATGTTCTGCCGGACCCCCAGGCTGACGTGTGCATCACTCGTATTCTGCCGAGGCTTGATACCTTCCAGCACCACACGCTTGAGACGTTCGGTTTCCAGGGGTTTGGCGCTACGCAGGATGAATCGCACTTGCTGGCTCTGACCCGGTTCGACGCGCGCCACCGGCGGATTCAGCAACAACAGAGGCTCGTCGTCCTCGGCGATATGCTCGATGGAGCTGTACAGCAACGCCGGTTGGTCGTCGGAGTTCCTGACGTTCAGGGTTGCCTCACCCAACGCCTGGTCGACCACCACCACTGGCGTTTCGGGGATCATTCCGGCGGCATGCGTACTCGGATTCGTGAACGACAGGCACAAAGCGGCGCCGGCGCCGAGCACCTTGAAGGATTTAAAGGGGTACATGGAAGTCTCCAGAAGGCATCGAGCGACGCTGTTAAACACAGCGCCAGCCGATACCCGGTGATGCAATGACACCTATGGATGACGGTTTTTCAGGCGAGCCGCCACCCAGGTTCGCGCCAGGCGAACCCCGTCAATCAGGCAGGTTCAGAGCACAGTGACGCAGTGACTGCGTCGGCTCAGAGGTAATACAGGTCAAAGGTGACCGAACCATCGAGCAGGAACTCGTCGGTGGTCGGTGGCAGTTCGGAGGTGGCACGAATGGCCGCTGCCACTTTCATCGGAAAAGTGTGCAGACGGGCTGCGGCCGGGCCTGCCGTCGCACTCGGCCCCCAGGAGTAGGAGGTCGGCGCATTGGACATCAATCCACTGACCGGAACACGCCACACCGGGTTGGCCGGCGTACGCACCAGGAAAGCCTGCGGATTGCCGTCGGTCAGAGGCTGTCCAGTCAACAGACCGAAACCACCGATACCGACACCCTGCGTACTGCCCAAGCCGTAGTAAAGAGCGTCGCTGGTCCGGCCATTGAACGTCAGACCCGGCACCTTGGTGGCGCCACGGTTGTCGGTGACGGCGATTTCCACCGCAGCCGGCGCATCGCAAGCAATCTTCAGGGTGATATCCCGTGGCGGCAGATTGTTTTGCGCGGAAGGGCTCAAGGTGGCGGAAAAGATTCGGCCCAGATCAACATTGCTACCGCCGGCAAAGGCCGGAATGCACGATGTCGGGACGACCGTGCCGGAGACCGTCAGATCAATGTTGGCTGCCTGCACCGCCATAGGCGCCAGTGCAGCGGCCAAAACGCTTACCCAATAAAACTTCTTCATAATCACTTACCTGTGAGATAGCTGGAAACATGGACGCACGGGCTGCGCAAGAAAAAATCCGCTGCCTGCTACCGCATCCGATGCCCAGTCATCATTCCGGGTTTTGTAGGACGTTTATGTAGGAAACAAAGGCAATTCAACGCGGTTTTAACTACAGACTTTGTAGTTTTTGAAGGCTCACGGAGAACCGTCCGACAACCAGAGACTTCACGTCCTGCAAAAGCGATGAATCACAATGACGTGCCATACTTCGGCCTTTGCAATCACTTGAGACGATCCGATTTGAGAGTCAGACCGGTCCTGCCCTTCGTTCTGCTGCTCGTCTTGCTGCTCAATGGCTGTGCGAGCCTCGACGTCTCCCGCGAGCCCAGCCAGGCATTGCCGGCGGCAAATTCGGCGTTCGGCCGTTCGATCCAGGCGCAGGCTGCGCCTCATCAGGGCCGCTCGGGCTTTCGCCTGCTCTCCGACAGCACCGAAGCCTTCGCGGCCCGCGCCGAGCTGATCCGCAACGCCCAAAGCAGCCTGGATTTGCAGTACTACATCGTGCATGACGGCATTAGCACGCGGATGCTGGTGGATGAACTGCTCAAGGCCGCCGACCGCGGTGTGCGCGTGCGCATTCTGCTCGACGACACCACCAGCGATGGCCTGGACCGGATCATCGCCACGCTGGCGGCACATCCGCAGATCCAGATCCGTGTGTTCAACCCATTGCACCTGGGCCGCAGCACCGGCGTGACACGAACGGTGGGACGGTTGCTCAACCTGTCGCAGCAACACCGGCGCATGCACAACAAGCTCTGGTTGGCGGACAACAGCATGGCCATTGTCGGTGGACGCAATCTGGGGGATGAGTACTTCGACGCTGAACCCAACCTGAATTTCACCGACATCGACATGCTCGGTGTCGGCCCGGTCGCCGAACAGCTGGGGCACAGTTTCGACCAGTACTGGAACAGCGCGCTGAGCAAACCGATCGACGCGTTTTTATCCAGCAAGCCGACAGCCCGGGACCTGGAAAACACCCGGACCCGACTGGAAGAATCGCTTGAAGAAACACGCAAACAGAATCACGCGCTCTACCAGCAGTTGATGACCTACACCACTCACCCGCGCCTGGATATCTGGCGTCGGGAGTTGATCTGGGCCTGGAACCAGGCACTGTGGGACGCGCCGAGCAAAGTGCTGGCCGACGGCGAGCCCGATTCGCAGTTGCTGCTGACCACGCAGTTGGCGCCCGAGCTCAATGGCGTCAGCAAAGAGCTGATCATGGTTTCGGCCTACTTCGTACCCGGCCAGCCGGGGCTGGTGTACCTGACCGGGCGCGCCGATGCCGGAGTGTCGGTGAGCCTGCTGACCAACTCACTGGAAGCCACTGACGTCCCGGCGGTGCATGGCGGTTACGCGCCGTATCGCAAGGCACTGCTGGAGCATGGCGTGCAGCTGTTCGAATTGCGTCGCCAGCCTGGCGACGGCGGCGGCAGCGGACCCCATCTGTTCAACAGCGGCTCCAATTCCAGCCTGCACAGCAAGGCAATCATTTTCGACCAGCAGAAGTCTTTCATCGGCTCGTTCAATTTCGACCCACGCTCAGTGCTGTGGAACACCGAAGTCGGGGTGCTGGTGGACAGCCCGGAACTCGCCGCGCGTGTGCGTGAACTGGCGTTTCAAGGCATGGCGCCGGCCCTGAGTTATCAGGCGAAACTGGAAAAAGGCCAGGTCGTCTGGGTCACCGAGGACAACGGCAAAATGCACACGATGACCAAGGAGCCGGGGACTTGGTGGCGGCGCTTCAATGCGTGGATGAGCACCACCGTCGGCCTGGAACGGATGCTCTAGGCCGGTTCGGCCACCGTGCCAAACGCGCCTTGCCGCGACAGCAGAATCACCAACCCCAGCGCACCGGCTGCCATCAGCAGCGGCAACGCATGCCCGCTGATCCACTGACTGCCGGCACCGGCCGCCAGCGGTCCGACCAGGCAACCGATCCCCCACAGCTGCGCGATATGCGCATTGGCGCGCACCAGTGCATCGTCGCGATAGCGCTCGCCGATCAGGATCAGTGACAAGGTGAACAAGCCACCGGCACTGGCACCGAACAACACCCACAACGGCCAGATCAGCAACGTATCGATCAACAACGGGATGGCCAGGCTCGATATCAGCAGGACCACCGCACACCCGGTGAACAATGTACGTCGCGACAAGCGATCAGCCAGTGCGCCAATCGGCAATTGCAGCAAGGCATCACCCACCACCACCGTGCTGACCATCGCCAACGCAATTTCCGTCGTAAAGCCCTGACGCAGGCAATAAACCGGCAACAACGTCAGGATCATCGCTTCGAACGCTGCGAACAGCGACACCGCCCAGGCAATCGCCGGCAGGCCACGGCAGAAGCCCAGCAAGTCGCTGAAGGTCACGCTGCAGGCTTCACTGGTCGGCGCGCCGCTGCGGCCCAGCAACAGGAACGGTGCCGCCATCAGCAACCCGACGCCGACCCAAAATCCGTAATCGTGTTCGGTGCCCACAACGCCAAGCAGCAACGGCCCGGCCAGCTGACTCAGCGCATAACTGCTGCCATACAGCGCCACCAATCGCCCGCGCCACTCTTCCAGCACAAGCTGGTTGATCCAGCTTTCGCCAAGGATGAAGACAAGGGTCAGGATCACCCCGATCATCAGCCGCAATACCAGCCAAATCGGATAGCTCGGCCACACTGCCAGCAAACCGATGGACACCGCCCCGGCCCACAGGCACAGGCGCATCAGATTGGCCGTGCCGAGACGCGCCGCGAGGTGGCTGGAGATCTTCGCCCCCAGCAATACCCCAATCGCCGGCATTGCCGCCATCACGCCGATGGCGAACGAGCCGTAACCCCAGCCTTCCAGACGCAGCGACACCAACGGCATGCTGACACCCAGGGCCAGGCCGACACTCAAGACAGACGCCAAAACGGCGAAATACGTCGCCCAACGCATGTTCCACGCTCCTGTGGATTGTTATTTTTTAACCGCCGCACAAAGCAATGTGGGAGCGAGTTTGCTCGCGAAGAGGCCAGCACATTCAACATCAATGTTGACTGTTACACCGTCTTCGCGAGCAGGCTCGCTCCCACAAGGGATCTACGTCGTTAAGAAAACCGACTTACAACTTGATCCAGGTCGCCTTCAGCTCGGTGTACTTGTCGAACGCGTGCAGCGATTTGTCGCGACCGTTGCCGGATTGTTTGAAGCCACCGAACGGCGCGGTCATATCGCCGCCGTCGTACTGATTGACCCACACGCTACCGGCGCGCAAAGCCTTGGCGGTCAGGTGAGCCTTGGAGATGTCGGCGGTCCAGACTGCAGCGGCCAGGCCGTAAGGCGTGTCGTTAGCGATCTGGATAGCTTCTTCAGCGCTGTCGAAGGTGATGACCGACAACACCGGACCGAAGATTTCTTCCTGAGCGATTTTCATCGCATTGCTCACGCCGTCAAAAATCGTCGGTTCAACGTAGGTGCCACCGGTTTCCTGAAGAATGCGTTTGCCGCCCGCCACCAGTTTGGCGCCGTCGGTGTGGCCGGATTCGATGTAGGACAGCACGGTGTTCATCTGCTGGGTATCCACCAGCGCGCCGACGTTGGTTGCCGGGTCCAGCGGGTTGCCCGGTTTCCAGGTTTTGAGGGCCTCGATCACCAGCGGCAGGAATTTATCCTTGATCGAACGCTCCACCAACAGGCGCGAGCCGGCGGTGCAGACTTCGCCCTGGTTGAAGGCGATGGCGCCGGCCGCCGATTCAGCGGCAGCTTGCAGGTCCGGCGCATCGGCGAACACGATGTTCGGGCTCTTGCCGCCGGCTTCGAGCCAGACGCGCTTCATGTTCGATTCGCCGGAGTAGATCAGCAGTTGCTTGGCGATTTTGGTCGAACCGGTGAACACCAGAGTGTCCACATCATTGTGCAGAGCCAGGGCCTTGCCGACGGTGTGACCGTAACCTGGCAGGACGTTCAACACACCTTTCGGGATGCCGGCCTCAACGGCCAGCGCAGCGATGCGGATGGCGGTCAGCGGGGATTTTTCGGATGGCTTGAGGATCACCGAGTTACCGGTGGATAGCGCCGGGCCGAGTTTCCAGCAAGCCATCATCAACGGGAAGTTCCACGGCACGATCGCGCCGACTACGCCGACTGGTTCGCGGGTCACCAGACCCAGCTGGTCATGGGGAGTCGCGGCCACTTCGTCGTAGATCTTGTCGATGGCTTCACCGCTCCAGCTCAGGGCTTGCGCCGCGCCTGGAACGTCGATGTACAGGGAATCGCTGATCGGCTTGCCCATGTCCAGGGTTTCAAGCAGGGCCAGCTCTTCGGCGTGCTGTTTCAGCAGACCGGCGAAACGAATCATGGTGGCTTTGCGTTTGGTGGGCGCCAGACGCGACCAGACGCCGGAATTGAAGGTGGCGCGGGCGTTTTCAACAGCGCGCTGGGCGTCGGCGGCGTCACAGCTGGCGATCTTGCCCAGCAGACGGCCATCGACCGGGCTGATGCACTCGAAGGTCTCGGCGGAGACAGCATCGGTGTATTCGCCATTGATGTAGGCGCGGCCTTCGATCTTCAGATCGCGAGCCCGTTGTTCCCAATCGGCACGAGTCAGGGTGGTCATACGAGTGTCCTCCTCTTATTGAATACGAGCGCCCCGCGGTCTTCGCGGGCGCTGTCAGGAATTCTGCCCGGCCAGCCTGCATTTTCGGCCCAAGGCAACTGCCACCCTAAACCAGCGGCAGGTGAAGTTTCAATATATTTGACATAACACCGTCAAACGGCCTTGCGATGTTCATTTTAATAAACATAGACTTTGGACTTTCCAACCAACCGCGCCGCAATCACGGGGGATTACAACAATGAGCATCCAGGACATCGTCGACTTCAGCCAGGCCACCACCCAGCCCGATCGCTATCGGCCAGACCCGGCGAAAGTCCTTAAGGGCGACCCTGAACAAGCAGTGTACAACCACTACAACAGTCCTTGCGGCCAGATGAGCGCAGGCGTGTGGGAAGGCGAAGTCGGTCAGTGGCATGTGAACTACACCGAGCATGAATACTGCGAAATCGTTCAAGGTGTTTCAGTGCTGCGCGACAACGAAGGCAACGGCAAGACCCTGCGCGTGGGCGATCGCTTCGTGATCCCGGCGGGCTTTCGCGGCACCTGGGAGGTACTGGAGGCGTGCCGCAAAATATACGTGGTGTTTGAACAGAAGGCCTGATCCGACACAGGTGGTCACGATCCAGGTAGGACAAGAGTGGTTCGGTTGAGCGAAGCTTCTTCAGCGCCAAAGCGATGGCAACACCGGATGTGTTGTCAGGTTTTGGCCCGTACTCACCTCAACTTTTTAAACCGCAAGGAAGCACCATGTCTGACAATCCAAATCCATGCGACATCACGGTCGCTCAATACACCATTGGCAAGATGTACACCCCCGAATTGCTCGAAGAAGTTCGCCTCATGGCCAATGGCGCACCGGTCCGGGTCACCGGGCCAAAATTTGCATCGGATCGAAAACGGGTCCCACGTCGTATCAGTCTGCTGACCAATGCCGACAAAGTCATCGTCAGTATCCAGTGCGGCTAAAAACCTGAAGCCTTTTTAGACCCAACAAAAAAGGCCCGTATCTCGCGATACGGGCCTTTTTCGTAAGAGGGAAAAATCAATTACTTGATTTTGCCTTCTTTGTAGATCACGTGCTTGCGAACAACCGGATCAAATTTCTTGATCTCGATTTTGTCCGGAGTAGTGCGTTTGTTCTTGTCGGTAGTGTAGAAGTGACCAGTACCGGCGCTCGAAATCAAACGAATCAATTCACGCATGATTAGCTCCCTTAGATCTTGCCAGCTTTGCGGATTTCGGCCAGCACGACAGTGATGCCACGCTTGTCGATGATACGCATGCCTTTGGCAGATACGCGCAGACGCACGAAACGTTTCTCTTCTTCAACCCAGAAGCGGTGATGCTGCAGGTTCGGCAGGAAACGACGACGGGTTTTGTTGTTTGCGTGGGAAATGTTATTCCCAGTCACCGGACCCTTACCGGTAACTTGACATACTCTCGACATGCCTCAGCCCTCTAAAACCACATGCCCAACCCGGCATGGGTTGGCCGCTTAATCTCTCAGTCATTTGGCGCCAGGCGCCGCGTTTCTTTAGAGGTCTTACCGGCTACACCTACAGTGAAGGAACCGGGCCCCTAGAAAAGAGCGCTGCTTTATACCAGAAAGACCACAGTGCAACAACATTCGGTGTGCGATGAATTCACAAAAAGCCCATTTTCCGGGCTACGAGCGCCTTGGATAAAGGCTGTCGTCGATGGCGACCGCTCGTCGCAGAGCATCGGCCAACACGCCAGTTTCAGGGTTTCCCAACCGTCGCACACACAAAACAGTCGCCTATAGTCGCCGCAAAATGAAAAAGGGGATAGTCATTTACAAAAGAGCCCACTAGGGTAAGCCTTTTCCAGACTGCACTTGCAGATGGGCCTTCGATCTGTAAAGGAATCCGACCATGCGCCTCGCTGCCCTACCGCTGTTGCTCGCCCCGCTCCTACTGAGCCCGCTGGCCCATGCCGCCGCCCTGAGCGTCTGCACCGAGGCCAGCCCGGAAGGGTTCGACGTGGTGCAATACAACTCGCTGACCACCACCAACGCCTCGGCCGACGTGTTGATGAACCGTCTGGTGGACTTCGACACCGCCAGCGGCAAAGTGGTCGCCAGCCTTGCCGACAGCTGGGAAGTCACGCCCGACGGCCTGACCTATGTCTTCAAATTGCATCCGCAGGTGAAGTTTCACCGCACCGAGTATTTCAGCCCATCGCGCGACATGACCGCCGAAGACGTGAAGTTCAGCTTCGACCGCATGCTCGACCCGGCAAACCCTTGGCACAAGGTCGCCCAAAGCGGCTTCCCACACGCCCAGTCGATGCAGCTGCCGGCGCTGATCAAGAAGATCGACGCGCTGGACCCGCTGACTGTGCGCTTCACCCTCGATCACCCGGACTCGACCTTCCTCCCGACGCTGAGCATGGGCTTCGCCTCGATCTACTCCGCCGAATATGCCGACAAACTGCTGAAGGCCGGCACCCCGGAGAAGCTCAACAGCCAGCCAATCGGCAGCGGGCCGTTCATCTTCACGCGCTTCCAGAAAGACGCCTCGATCCGCTACAAGGCCAATCCGGATTACTTCCGTGGCAAGCCTTCGGTGGACCCGCTGATCTTCGCCATCACGCCGGATGCCAATGTCCGCTTGCAGAAATTGCGCCGCAACGAGTGCCAGATCGCCCTGTCGCCCAAGCCTCTGGACGTACAGGCTGCGCTGAAAGAACCGACCCTGAAAGTGGAAAAGACTGACGCCTTCATGACCGCGTTCGTCGGCATCAACAGCCAGCATCCGCCGCTGGACAAGCCTGAAGTGCGCCAGGCGATCAACCTCGCGTTCGACAAGGCCAACTACGTCAAAGCCGTGTTCGAAGACACCGCCGAACCTGCCAACGGTCCATACCCGCCGAACACCTGGAGCTATGCCAAAGGCCTGCCGGGTTATCCGCATGACGTCGAAAAAGCCAAAGCACTCATGGCGAAGGCCGGGCTCAAGGACGGTTTCCAGACCACCATCTGGACCCGACCTTCTGGCAGTCTGCTCAACCCGAACCCGAGCCTCAGCGCTCAAATGCTGCAATCGGACCTCGCGGAAATCGGCATCCAGGCCGAGATTCGGGTGATCGAATGGGGCGAACTGATTCGCCGCGCCAAGGCCGGTGAACACGACCTGCTGTTCATGGGCTGGGCCGGCGACAACGGAGACCCGGACAACTTCCTCACGCCGCAGTTTTCCTGCGCCGCGGTCAAGTCCGGCACCAACTTCGCCCGCTACTGCAACCAGGACCTGGACAAGCTGATCAGCGCCGGCAAGACAACCGGCGAGCAAGGTGTGCGTACCAAACTCTACGAACAGGCCCAGGCACAGATCCAGCAGCAGGCGCTGTGGCTGCCGCTGGCCCACCCGACCGCCTTCGCGCTGACGCGCAAGGACGTTGAGGGCTATCAAGTGAGCCCGTTTGGTCGTCAGGATTACTCGAAGGTCATCCTCAAATAATTCGCCCCGACGCATTACCTGTGGGAGCGAGCCTGCTCGCGAAAGCGTCCATTCAGTCACTGAATAGGTTGACTGACACGACGCCTTCGCGAGCAGGCTCGCTCCCACAAGGGACTCACTTAATTCCGAAAACCTCGTTCACATCCACCCGTACTCGGCCATGGACAGCGGATCGCCGTCACCGATGATGAAATGGTCGAGCACCCGCACATCGATCAGGTCCAGCGCCTCTTGCAGGCGCTTGGTCAGCACTCGATCGGCTTGACTGGGGTTGGTATTACCCGACGGATGGTTATGACAGAGGATCAACGCTGCGGCGTTGTGGGCCAACGCGCGTTTAACCACTTGTCTCGGATAGACACTAGTGCTGTCGATGGATCCGCGAAACAGCACTTCAAAGGTCAGCACTTGATGCCTGGAATCCAAAAACAGACAGCCGAACACCTCGTGAGGCTCGTGGCGCAGCATCGACTTCAAGTAATCACGAACCGCCTGCGGATTTTCCAGTGCCGACTTTTGGCGCGCACGTTCGGCTAGATGCCGCCGGCTCATTTCCTGGACCGCTTGCAACTGAGCGAATTTCGCTGGTCCGAGCCCTAATTGTCTGCTGAATGCTTCCTGATCGGCCTCGAGCAGCGCGCGCAGGCTGCCAAACTGATTCAACAGGTGTCGCGCCAGATCTACCGCGCTTTTACCCGACACGCCGGTTCGTAAAAAAATCGCCAGCAGTTCGGCGTCTGAAAGGCTCCCCGAGCCCAACTCAAGCAACCTCTCCCGCGGCCGTTCCGCCGCTGGCCAATCGCGAATACTCATAGCACCTCCCTGGTCTGTGGGCGCCGCTGTTCCGTAGCGGTCGCTGTGATATCGTAGCCCATCTTTTTTGCTGGCGATTTCATCCCTGGGGAGGGGGTCTCGCCATGCAGTCATCAACGAAATGAAAGGCAGACCTATGCAGCGGCTGTATCGGAAACGCATCGTTCTGGGCGTCGGCGGCGGCATCGCTGCCTACAAGAGCGCTGACCTGGTTCGCCGCCTGATCGACCAGGGCGCCGAAGTGCGCGTGGTCATGACCCGCGGCGGCAGCGAGTTCATCACACCGTTGACCATGCAGGCCCTGTCCGGGCATCCGGTCCACCTCGACTTGCTCGACCCGGCGGCCGAAGCTGCCATGGGCCACATCGAGCTGGCCAAATGGGCCGACCTGGTGCTGATCGCCCCCGCCACCGCGGACCTCATTGCCCGCCTGGCCCAAGGCATTGCCGACGACCTGCTGACCACACTGGTGCTGGCCACCGACGCCGTGGTCGCCGTTGCCCCGGCGATGAACCAGGCCATGTGGCGCGACCCGGCCACCCAGGCCAACCTGCAAACCCTCGAAAGCCGCGGCCTGAAAACCTTCGGCCCAGCCTCCGGCAGCCAGGCCTGCGGCGACGTCGGCATGGGCCGCATGCTCGAAGCCACCGACCTCGCCCAGTGCGCGGCGGACTGCTTCCAGCGTCAGGCGCTGACTGGCAAACACGTGCTGATCACCGCTGGCCCGACCCAGGAAAACATCGACCCGGTGCGCTACATCACCAACCACAGCTCCGGAAAGATGGGCTTTGCCCTGGCCGAAGCCGCGGTGGAAGCCGGCGCCCGCGTAACGCTGATCACCGGCCCGGTGCACCTGCCGACCCCGGATCGCGTCACGCGCATCGACGTGGTCAGCGCCCGCGACATGCTCGCCGCTTGTGAAGCCGCGATCCCTTGCGACCTGTTCATCGCCTCGGCAGCGGTCGCGGACTACCGTCCGGAAGTCGTCGCCCCACAGAAACTCAAGAAAGACCCTACGAACGGCGACGGCTTGTTGCTACAGATGGTCCGTAACCCGGACATTCTGGCCACCATTGCCACACGCCCCGACCGTCCGTTCAGTGTCGGGTTCGCCGCCGAAACCGAGCACCTGCTCGATTACGCTGCCCGCAAGTTGAAAGACAAGAACCTCGATTTGATCGTCGCCAACGACGTCGCCAACCCGAGCATTGGCTTCAACAGCGAAGAAAACGCCTGCAGCGTGATCGACCGCCAGCTACACGCCACACTTTTCGCCCAGACCAGCAAGAGCAAGATTGCTCGCCAGCTGATCACTTTTATCGCCGAACGTCTGAACCAGGTTTAATTTACATGCACACTTTGCAAGCCAAGATCCTCGACCCTCGCATCGGTACCGATTTCCCGCTGCCGCAGTACGCCACGCCAGGCTCCGCCGGCCTCGACCTGCGCGCCATGCTGGAAAAAGACACCGTCATCAAGCCGGGCGAAACCCTGCTGATTCCTACCGGCCTGTCGGTGTACATCGGTGATCCAGGCCTGGCGGCGCTGATTCTGCCGCGCTCCGGCCTGGGCCATAAGCACGGCATCGTGCTGGGCAACCTGGTCGGCCTGATCGACTCTGATTATCAAGGACCGTTGATGGTGTCGTGCTGGAACCGTGGCCAGACCGAATTCACCATGGTCGTTGGCGAACGTTTGGCCCAGTTGGTGCTGGTACCGGTGGTTCAAGCGCATTTCGAGATGGTCGAAGAGTTCGTTGAAACCCAGCGCGGCACGGGCGGTTTCGGACATTCCGGCAGCCATTGATGACTTTGTGGGAGCAGCCGGTCGACGCTCGATTGCTCGCTCCCACAGGTTTTGCACTGAATTGCACAGGCGTCATCTGGAAGGTTTATCACTGAAAATCAAGTCATTGGCCGTTCCATTACACGCTGATGTCGGGGTCATGGCCTTTACACACCACGAACTCTCAGTGGAAAACGCCGTCATACCCTTCAGTTTGAGCCGGCCGACGAGTTCTTCGCGGCAGGTCCAGCCACTTTCGAGATGGAGCATTTCTACAGATGAGCACCCCAGCCCAAGTCGCACCCAAGTTCCCCGACAGCATCTTCCGCGCCTACGATATTCGCGGCACCGTCCCGGAATTCTTGAACGCTGAAACCGCTTATTGGCTCGGTCGCGCCATCGGCTCCCAGAGCCTGGCCCAGGACGAACCGAACGTGTCCGTCGGCCGCGACGGTCGCTTGTCCGGTCCAGAACTGGTCGAACAACTGATCAAAGGCCTCGCCGACAGCGGTTGCCACGTCAGCGACGTCGGCCTGGTGCCAACGCCTGCGCTGTACTACGCCGCCAACGTCTTGGCCGGCAAATCCGGCGTAATGCTCACCGGCAGCCACAACCCGTCGAACTACAACGGCTTCAAGATCGTCATCGCTGGCGACACCCTGGCCAACGAACAGATCCAGGCCCTGCACGAACGCCTCAAGACCAACAACCTGAGCAGCGGCAAGGGCAGCATCACCCAGGTCGAGATCCTCGACCGCTACAACACCGAAATCGTTCAGGACATCAAACTCGCCCGCCGCATGAAGGTGGTGGTCGACTGCGGTAACGGCGCCGCCGGCGTGATCGCCCCGCAACTGATCGAAGCACTGAACTGCGAAGTCATCCCGCTGTTCTGTGACGTCGACGGCAACTTCCCGAATCACCACCCGGACCCAGGCAAGCCTGAAAACCTCGTGGACCTGATCGCCAAGGTCAAGGAAACCAACGCTGACCTGGGCCTGGCCTTCGACGGCGACGGCGACCGCGTCGGCGTGGTAACTAACACCGGCAGCATCGTTTACCCGGACCGCCTGCTGATGCTGTTCGCCCGTGACGTGCTGGCGCGCAATGCTGACGCGCAGATCATCTTCGACGTCAAATGCACCCGTCGCCTGACGCCGCTGATCAAGGAATACGGCGGCCGTCCGCTAATGTGGAAGACCGGTCACTCGTTGATCAAAAAGAAAATGAAACAAACCGGTGCCCTGCTGGCCGGCGAAATGAGCGGCCACATCTTCTTCAAGGAGCGCTGGTTCGGTTTCGACGACGGCATTTACAGCGCCGCGCGTCTGCTAGAGATCCTCAGCAAAGAGAAATCCGCCGCGGAAGAGCTGTTTGCGACCTTCCCGAACGATATTTCTACGCCGGAAATCAATATCCATGTGACCGAAGAGAGCAAATTCAGCATCATTGATGCATTGCACGACGCGAAGTGGGGCGAAGGCGCCGACCTGACCACCATTGACGGCGTGCGAGTCGACTACGCCAAAGGCTGGGGCCTGGTTCGCGCGTCCAACACCACACCGGTGCTGGTGCTGCGCTTCGAGGCCGATGACGAGGCGGAATTGCAGCGCATCAAAGACGTGTTCAAAATCCAGTTGAAGCGTGTTGCACCTGATCTCCAATTACCGTTTTGATCTTCTGAAGTACCCGGAGCCCTGAATGACCCTCGAACGCGAAGCCGCCGCCAACACCGCCAAGGTCCTGTCCGAAGCGCTGCCTTACATTCGCCGCTATGTCGGCAAGACGCTGGTGATCAAATACGGCGGCAACGCGATGGAAAGCGAGGAGCTGAAAACCGGCTTCGCCCGCGACATCGTGCTGATGAAAGCCGTCGGCATTAACCCGGTGGTGGTTCACGGTGGCGGCCCGCAAATCGGCGACCTGCTCAAGCGTCTGTCGATCGAGAGCCACTTCATCGATGGCATGCGCGTGACTGACGCGCAAACCATGGACGTGGTGGAAATGGTCCTCGGTGGCCAGGTGAACAAGGACATCGTCAACCTGATCAACCGTCATGGCGGCAGCGCCATCGGCCTGACCGGTAAAGATGCCGAGCTGATTCGTGCGAAAAAGCTCACCGTGACCCGCCAGACGCCGGAGATGACCCAACCGGAAATCATCGACATCGGCCAAGTGGGCGAAGTAGTCGGGATCAACACCGACCTGCTGAATTTGCTGGTCAAAGGCGACTTCATCCCGGTGATCGCGCCAATCGGTGTCGGCGCCAACGGCGAGTCTTACAACATCAACGCTGACCTGGTGGCCGGTAAAGTCGCCGAAGCGCTGAAAGCTGAAAAGCTGATGCTGCTGACCAACATCGCCGGCCTGATGGACAAGTCGGGCACGGTCCTGACCGGCCTGACCACTCAACAGGTCGACGACTTGATCGCCGACGGCACCATCTACGGCGGCATGCTGCCGAAGATCCGTTGCGCGTTGGAAGCCGTGCAAGGCGGCGTAGGCAGCTCGCTGATCATCGATGGTCGGGTTCCGAATGCCATTCTGCTTGAGATCTTCACCGATACCGGTGTGGGCACCTTGATCAGCAATCGCAAGCGTCCCTGATCCAAAACCTTAAAAGATCGCAGTCAGCGGCAGCTCCTGTAACAGCGGAATTTCGGATGTACGAAAGACCTGTAGGAGCTGACGAAGTCTGCGATCTTTTTTATGCGCGCAGGAAATGTCCGACCTGAATCAGCGAAACGTCCGACATCGTAAAGGAATCAATCTGCATAGGATCGTCCCTGTACCCACAGGAGATCTCACCATGCAAAAAGTTTACGCACCCAATGGAAGCGACGTATCCGCAGGCACCTACGAATGCGCCGACTGCGGCTACGAATACTCCAACCAATCGAAAAAATCCTTGCCTCCTTGTCCTCAGCGCCTGGATTCAGTGCACGTACAAAACGGCTGGAAAATCCTCACGGGCCAAGGGGACGCAGAGGAAGATCCTTACCCAAAGAAGTCCGGCAAGTGATCACGGGGGGCTGAGCCATGCAGATCTCGTTCACGATCGACGCCCAGGCTTTCGAGCTGGAGCAAAAGGAACCGGTCAAAAAGACGTTGAGGATTTCCGACAACGAAATTGCCCACGCGCTACAGCGAATAGCCAAAGCGAGTCTGACCGAATACTTGAAAATGCTAGTTGAAGGCGGCATGCCCAGCAGAGCGGATGAGGCCAAGCAGGATCGATTGCTGTATCTGATTCAAAGCTACTTCGGGCAAACGCTGCCGACCGAATCGCAGATATCAACGATCTTTCAACTGACCCAGAGCCAAAGCAAAACGCTCCTGAAGAACACCGTCTCGCGGTTTCGTAACCAACTCGACGACATCCTGCACAACAGCATGCGGGCCGTGATCGAAACCGCAGACCATGCGCAGACGGTTTACCTGGTGGTCATCAGCTCCGACGTCATTCGTGATGAACTGAACATGCTGATCACCCAGAACGAGCCGACCTTCAAACCCATCACCAAACGCAAAGGCAGCGCCGGGCTGTTCGAAATCAGCGAAGACTCACACGACTTGCTGTGCAGAACGCTGGGGCTGAATGCCGTTCAGTGACATTGTTGCGGTCAGCGGTTTGCTGCTGACCCTGACCACTTTCATGTTCAACCTGGCGTGGCCGAGGCTGCATGAAGCACTGGAGCTGGATGAAAGCCAATCTGGCCCGCTCGCCAGAAAACGTAGCCGAAAAAAGGTAACGAACGTTTTGTTCGCCTGCGCCCTTCCACTGACGAGCGCCTTCATGGCGCTGTTTTACGTCAACTTGCCTGCCGCTGTGAAAATCATGGGCAGCAGCACGCTGGATCTTTGGGACTTTGACGTGGATCGCACACTTTACGTGATGGTTGTGTTTGCACTGATGGTGTTTGCGCTGTTCAACCTCGGGGTGGCGCTAAAGCTGATAGGAAAATGGCGAAGGCTTCGCTGACGGCAAAAAAAGACCCCGCTCAGGCCGACTAAGCGGGGTCTTTTTTGCCTACACAAACCTGTGGGATTATGGTCAGACGCCAAACTGCGCGCGGTAGGCTTCAACCGCCGGCAGGTGTTGCTTGAGCTGCGGATCGTCAGCCAGGAACTCGAGCACCTGATTCAGCGAAACAATGCTGATCACCGGAATACCGAAGTCACGCTCCACTTCCTGGATGGCCGACAACTCGCCGTTGCCACGCTCCTGACGGTTCAGGGCGATGAGCACGCCCGCAGCTTTGGCGCCGTCCTGGGAAGCAATAATCTGCATCACTTCGCGGATAGCAGTGCCAGCGGTGATCACGTCGTCGATGATCAGCACGTCGCCGGTCAACGGTGCGCCGACCAGACTGCCGCCTTCGCCGTGAGCCTTGGCTTCCTTGCGGTTGAAGCACCATGGCAAATCACGGTCATGATGTTCTGCCAGGGCCACTGCGGTGGTCGCCGCCAAAGGGATGCCTTTGTAGGCCGGGCCGAACAGTACGTCGAACGAAATGCCGCTCTCGACGATGGCTGCCGCGTAGAAACGACCCAGCTGCGCAAGGGCCGAACCCGAGTTGAACAGGCCGGCATTGAAGAAGTAAGGACTGGTGCGTCCGGACTTCAGGGTGAACTCGCCGAAGCGCAAAACGCCGCGATCGATGGCAAAACGAATGAAATCGCGCTGATACGCTTGCATGAAAAAAACCCCAAATACCACGGATTTAGCTAATTAGGTTGACGCCGTGTATCATACACGCACGCGATTTTTGGGGCCATTTATGCGGATCATCAGTGTGAACGTCAATGGTATTCAGGCTGCAGTGGAGCGAGGGTTGCTCAGTTGGCTGCAAGCACAGAATGCCGACGTCATCTGCCTGCAGGACACCCGCGCCTCCGCCTTTGAACTGGACGATCCAGCCTTCCAACTGGATGGCTACTTCCTTTATGCCTGCGAAGCCGAAGTTCCCGCCCAAGGTGGCGTGGCTTTGTATTCGCGGCTGCAACCGAAGGCAGTCATCAGCGGTCTCGGCTTCGAGACGGCCGACCGCTACGGGCGCTACCTGCAAGCCGATTTCGACAAGGTCAGCATCGCGACCTTACTGCTCCCTTCGGGGCAGAACGGCGATGAAGACTTGAACCAGAAGTTCAAGCTAATGGACGATTTCGCCCGTTATCTGGATAAACAGCGACGCAAACGTCGCGAGTACATTTACTGTGGCTCGCTGTACGTGGCGCAACAGAAGCTGGATATCAAGAACTGGCGTGACAGCCAGCAATCCCCGGGCTTCCTGGCACCTGAACGTGCCTGGATGGACGAGATTGTCGGCAACATGGGCTATGTCGATGCCCTGCGCGAAGTCAGCCGTGAAGGTGACCAGTACAGCTGGTGGCCGGATAACGAGCAGGCTGAGATGCTCAACCTGGGCTGGCGCTTCGATTACCAGATCCTGACCCCGGGCCTGCGCCGGTTTGTACGCAGCGCACGCCTGCCACGTCAGCCACGGTTCTCGCAGCATGCGCCGCTGATCGTGGACTACGACTGGACGCTGACCATTTAAGTAAGCGTCGTTTCGCAGGCACAAAAAAACCGACAGCGATGTCGGTTTTTTTGTGGGCAACGTTTCGACCCCAGTAGGAGCGAGGCTTGCCCGCGAAGAGGCCGTCTCATCCAACATAAATATTGGCCATACGGTCGCTTTCGCGGGCAAGCCTCGCTCCTACAGGGCCTTGGCGATCATTTGATCAACCGCCACGTAAATGGATAACGATACGGCACCCCTTCATTGGCCTTAACCCCGCCAATGATCGTCAGCACCAACGCACCAATCGCCACCAGACCGAACAGGAAGAACCCGACGATCACCACCATCAGCAGCAAGCAGATGGCGGAGGCAATGGCGACGGTGATCTGAAAGTTCAGCGCCTCCTTGCCTTGAGCATCAACAAACGGGTCCATCTCGCGCTTCATCTGCCAGAGAATCAGAGGGCCGATCAGCGTACCGAACGGAATCCAGATCCCCAGCAAGGCGGACAGGTGACAAAACATCGCCCACTGCCGAACCTCTTTGCTCGGGGTGGGAAGCAGCTGTTGCTCGTCACTCATGGCGTCCTCCTTGCGTGGAGCAGTCCGATCAGTCGGCCAGTGCAGCCTTTTGCAGCTCAAAGATTTCGGTCATGCCTTTCTTCGCCAACTCAAGCATAGCGTTCAATTCTTCCGGCTGGAACGGAGCGCCTTCGGCAGTGCCCTGGACTTCGATGAAGCCGCCAGTGCTGGTCATCACCACGTTCAGGTCGGTCTCGGCGGCCGAGTCTTCCAGGTAGTCAAGGTCGAGCACCGGCTCACCCTGATACATGCCCACCGATACGGCAGCGATCATTTGCTTCAGCGGGTCGCCGCCTTTCAGGCCGCCGCGCTTCTTGATCACTTTCAAGGCATCGACCAGTGCAACCATGGCGCCGGTGATGGACGCGGTACGTGTGCCGCCGTCAGCCTGGATCACGTCGCAGTCGACGTACAGGGTGACGTCGCCTAGCTTGGTCATGTCCAGCGAAGCGCGCAGGGAACGACCGATCAGACGCTGGATTTCCAGGGTGCGACCGCCTTGTTTGCCGCGGCTCGCTTCACGCTGGTTACGCTCGCCAGTGGCGCGCGGCAGCATGCCGTATTCAGCGGTCAACCAGCCTTGGCCCTGACCTTTGAGGAAACGCGGCACGCCGTTCTCGACGCTGACGGTGCAGATGACTTTGGTATCACCGAACTCGACCAGTACAGATCCCTCGGCGTGTTTGGTGTAGTTGCGGGTAATGCGGATCGAGCGGAGCTGATCGGCAGCGCGACCACTTGGACGTTTCATAGGGAATACCTGTACGGGGGACGGAAAACTGCGGAGCATTATAGAGCCGCAGGGCCACGAGTGGGCACTTCTAAAAAATCCCCCGACGACTGAAGGCCCTGAACAGCGCTTTGCCGACGACCTGCAGCCCTTTGTCACACCGTGTGTTTGGGCGCATTCGCCCCACTGCGCTACAATCCTGCGCCTTTGCTGCCTCTGGGCTTAAATTCATATAGATCAGGCCTGCGAAACCTTTGGTAACGCATGAACCTGCATTGCGAGGTACCTCCATGGTGCACAGCATGACCGCCTTCGCCCGCGTCGAAAAAGCCGGCGCCCAAGGCACCCTGAGCTGGGAACTGCGCTCGGTCAACAGCCGCTACCTGGAGCCGCACTTGCGTCTGCCGGAGTCCTTTCGCGACCTCGAAGGCGCCGTCCGCGAATCCCTGCGCCAGGGAATCTCCCGGGGCAAGCTCGAATGCACCCTGCGCTTCACCGAAGAAAATACCGACAAACCACTGCAAGTGGACCGCGAGCGCGCCGCGCAATTGGTCGCCGCCGCCGAGACCATCGCCAGCCTGATCAAAAATCCAGCCGCGCTGAACCCGCTGGAAGTCCTGGCCTGGCCCGGCGTGCTGGTGGGCGACGCGACCGACCCGCAAGCCCTGAATGCCGAAGCCCTGGCGCTGTTCAACGAAGGCCTGAAAGAACTTAAGGCCGGCCGCGAGCGCGAAGGTGCGGAGCTGGCGCGGTTGATCAATGATCGCCTGACCTCCATTGAAGAGGACGTGGTGACCCTGCGTGAACTGGTCCCGCAGATGCTTGCCACCCAGCGCCAGAAAGTCCTCGACCGCTTTGCCGACATGAAGGCCGAGATGGACCCGCAGCGGCTGGAGCAGGAAATGGTCATGCTCGCGCAAAAGAGCGACGTCGCCGAAGAACTGGATCGCCTGAGCACTCACATCATCGAAGTTCGCCGGGTGCTCAAATCCGGTGGCGCTGCCGGTCGGCGCCTGGACTTCCTGATGCAAGAGCTCAACCGCGAAGCCAACACACTGGGCTCCAAAGCCTTCGACCCGCGCAGCACCCAGGCGGCGGTCAACCTCAAGGTGTTGATCGAGCAGATGCGCGAACAAGTGCAGAATATTGAGTAAGGCAACCCTGACATGACCCACAGCACCGGCACCCTGTACATCATTTCCGCACCTTCGGGCGCGGGCAAGAGCAGCCTGGTCAAGGCCCTGACCGACGCTGATCAGGAGATCCGCGTCTCCGTCTCCCACACCACCCGCGCCATGCGCCCCGGTGAAGTGAACGGCGTGAACTATCACTTCGTCGAACGCAGCGAGTTCGTGAAGATGATCGAGCATGGGGATTTCCTCGAGCGCGCCGAAGTGTTCGGCAATCTCTACGGCACTTCGCAAAGCCACCTGCAGCAGACCCTGGACGAAGGCCACGACCTGATTCTGGAAATCGACTGGCAGGGCGCCGAGCAAGTGCGCAAGTTGATGCCCCAGGCCCGTTCGATCTTCATTCTGCCGCCGTCCCTGCAAGCCTTGCACCAGCGCCTGACCAATCGCGGCCAGGACAGCGACGAGATCATCGAAGGCCGGATGCGCGAAGCCGTCAGCGAGATGAGTCACTACGTCGACTACGATTACCTGATCATCAACGACGATTTCGCCCACGCACTGCGCGATTTGCAGGCGATTTTCCGTGCCAATCAGCTGCATCAGAAGCGCCAGCAGCAGCGTCACGGAAAACTTTTGGCCGAATTGCTCGGTTAAACAGCTCTTCCCAAAACCGTTGCAAGGGCTTTACATTGGCACTTGCAGCGCGTTGAAGGGCTTGGTCAAAAAATCAGCGCTTCCCTAATCGCTGGTGATTTTTTAAACTGTTGAGTCCGCTCGCCCAACCGGGCAGCGCGCATATTGCATTCGCTCCGAGGAATACCATGGCCCGCGTAACCGTTGAAGATTGCCTAAACCACGTGGAAAACCGCTTTGAGCTGGTCATGCTGTCTACCAAGCGTGCCCGTCAACTGGCCACCGGCGGCAAAGAGCCACTGGTTCAGTGGGAAAACGACAAGCCTACCGTTGTAGCCTTGCGTGAAATCGCTGAAGGCCTGATGAGCTACGAGTTCATCGCCAACGCTGAAATCGTCGAAGACGAACCGCTGTTCGCAGCGTTCGAGGACGAGTCCAACGAGGCAGTCTAAGCCATGCCTGGTCGACGTAGCACGGCGCGGGGTCACAGCGAACGGCAGGTTTCATCATGCCGAGCATAGACGCCCTCGCCGATCGCTTATCGACCTACCTCGGCAAGGACCAGGTCAACCTGGTCCGCCGAGCGTACTTCTACGCCGAACAAGCCCACGATGGCCAGCGCCGCCGTAGCGGCGAGGCGTACGTCACGCACCCACTCGCGGTTGCGAATATTCTTGCCGACATGCACATGGACCATCAGAGCCTGATGGCTGCGATGCTGCATGACGTGATCGAAGACACCGGTATTGCCAAGGAAGCGCTGCAAGCGCAATTCGGCGAAACCGTGGCCGAACTGGTCGACGGGGTCAGCAAACTGACCCAGATGAACTTCGAGACCAAGGCCGAAGCCCAGGCCGAAAACTTCCAGAAAATGGCCATGGCCATGGCCCGCGATATTCGCGTGATCCTGGTCAAACTGGCCGACCGCCTGCACAACATGCGGACCCTGGAAGTCCTGTCCGGCGAAAAACGCCGACGAATCGCCAAGGAAACCCTGGAAATCTATGCGCCCATCGCCAACCGACTGGGCATGCACGCCATCCGCATAGAATTCGAAGACCTCGGCTTCAAGGCGATGCACCCGATGCGTTCCGCACGGATCAACCAGGCGGTCAAACGCGCCCGGGGCAACCGCAAGGAAATCGTCAACAAGATCGAAGAATCACTCAGCCACTGCCTGGCCATCGACGGTATTCAGGGCGAGGTCAGCGGTCGTCAGAAACACCTCTACGGCATCTACAAGAAAATGCGCGGCAAGCGTCGGGCCTTCAACGAGATCATGGACGTCTACGCGTTCCGGATCATCGTCGACAAGGTCGATACCTGCTACCGCGTGCTGGGTGCTGTGCATAATTTGTACAAACCGTTGCCGGGGCGCTTCAAGGATTACATCGCGATCCCCAAGGCCAACGGCTACCAGTCGCTGCACACCACGCTGTTCGGCATGCATGGTGTACCGATCGAGATTCAGATCCGCACCCGCGAAATGGAAGAGATGGCCAACAACGGCATCGCCGCCCATTGGCTGTACAAATCCAGCGGCGACGAGCAGCCAAAAGGCACTCATGCCCGCGCCCGCCAGTGGGTCAAAGGCGTGCTGGAGATGCAGCAACGGGCCGGCAACTCGCTGGAATTCATCGAGAGCGTGAAGATCGACCTGTTCCCGGACGAGGTCTACGTGTTCACGCCCAAAGGCCGGATCATGGAGCTGCCCAAAGGCTCCACGGCGGTCGACTTCGCTTACGCGGTGCACACCGACGTGGGCAACAGCTGCATTGCCTGTCGGATCAATCGTCGTCTCGCACCGCTGTCCGAACCGCTGCAAAGCGGCTCCACGGTCGAGATCGTCAGCGCCCCCGGCGCGCGGCCGAACCCGGCGTGGCTCAACTTCGTGGTCACCGGCAAGGCGCGGACCCACATCCGCCATGCGCTGAAACTGCAACGCCGCTCCGAATCCATCAGCCTCGGCGAACGCCTGCTGAACAAGGTCCTCAACGGTTTCGACAGCTCGCTGGAGAAAGTTGCGGCCGAGCGCGTCAAGGCGATGCTCACCGAGTACCGCCTGGAACTGATCGAAGACCTGCTTGAAGACATCGGGCTGGGCAATCGCATGGCATACGTGGTCGCCCGCCGACTGCTTGGTGAAGGCGAACAGCTGCCGAGCGCGGAAGGCCCGCTGGCGATTCGCGGCACCGAAGGCTTGGTACTCAGTTACGCCAAGTGCTGCACGCCGATCCCGGGCGACCCGATTGTCGGCCACCTGTCTGCGGGCAAAGGCATGGTCGTGCACCTGGACAACTGCCGTAACATCAGCGAAATCCGCCACAACCCGGAAAAATGCATCCAGCTCTCGTGGGCCAAGGATGTCACCGGCGAATTCAATGTCGAACTGCGCGTCGAGCTGGAACACCAGCGCGGCTTGATCGCTCTGCTGGCCAGCAGCGTCAACGCGGCCGACGGCAATATCGAAAAAATCAGCATGGACGAACGCGATGGTCGCATCAGCGTGGTCCAACTGGTGGTCAGCGTGCACGACCGCGTGCACCTGGCCCGCGTGATCAAGAAACTGCGCGCCCTGACCGGGGTGATTCGCATCACTCGCATGCGTGCGTAAGCCACTCATTACAAGGAGTCATTCATGACCAAGACTGTTATCACCAGCGACAAGGCCCCGGCCGCCATCGGCACTTACTCCCAGGCGATCAAGGCCGGCAACACCGTTTACATGTCGGGTCAAATTCCTCTGGACCCAAAAACCATGGAACTGGTAGAAGGCTTCGAAGCCCAGACCGTCCAGGTGTTCGAGAACCTCAAAGCCGTGGCTGAAGCCGCTGGCGGTTCGTTCAAGGACATTGTCAAACTGAACATCTTCCTCACCGACCTGAGCCACTTCGCCAAGGTCAACGAGATCATGGGCAAGTACTTTGACCAGCCTTACCCTGCCCGCGCCGCCATCGGCGTAGCGGCCCTGCCAAAGGGTTCGCAGGTTGAGATGGATGCCATTCTGGTCATCGAGTAATACATCCGGCGCAGCTTTTTGAGGCTGCGCCGACTCCGTTTCTGAAAGGATTCCACCATGCGCCAAGCGCTAGCTCTCTCGCTGGTCGCCCTACTCTTGGGCGGTTGTGCCAGCAACCCTGCCGACCGTGACATCAGCGGCACCTGGATCAATCAGGTGGCAATCAATGCTGCAGCCAAAGGCGGCCCCCTGCGCGAAGCGCTCCAGGCCTATGGCCCGAACCTGGAATGGGACGTCAACACCAAGGCCGGCCAGGCCCGCTACACCAACGGTTTTGAAAATGTCGACGGCAAGCTGCTGGGCGAAGAGTCTGGCGCGTGGAAAGTCGACTTTTATGGCAGCTCCGCCAGCGAACTGAAGCGTGACGGCAAGCAACTGAGCCAAGTCGCCAGCGACAATGAGCCGGAGCAAGTCTTCGACCGCGCGCAGGTTACGGTGCCGGACGGCGCACCGATGGGCGCCAGTTTCGAGCGCGCACTGTATTCGGCCTACATGGGCGGCAGCTGGAAAGTCGTCAGCGGTCCCGGTGAAGGCAATACCGTGCAATTCCAGGCTGACGGCCAGGTTGCAGGTCTGCCGGGGGCGGATCGCTATGCCCTGTGCCTGGCCGGTGATTGCGCGTCGATGAGCGGCGGCAATGACAACATGTGGCTACAGGCGAATGGTCAGGGCAACACCTGGATATTTGCGCGCAAGGGCAAGGAACTGGAAATCCTCCAGGCAGTGAACACCGCACAGGCGGATGAAATGCCGCAGTTCACCCCGGGTGATCGCAAGTGGTTGCTGGAAAAGCAGTAACCCGGCCATAAGGCCAACGCATAACCAACTGTGGGAGCGAGCTTGCTCCCATTATTTGGTTTGGGGTGACGGAAGTTAGCAGCGACCTTCAAGAATCGCGGCATAGCCTTCGCGATAGCTTGGGTACTTCGGTGTCCAGCCCAAAGCTTTCGCCCGAGCATTGCTGCATTGCTTACTGCCAGTGCGGCGCACGCTCGCGTCTTCGGCCCATTCGGTCACGCCCAGATACTCACGCAACCAGCCCACCACTTCGGCCAGCGGCGCAGGCGCATCGTCCACACCAATATAGACGTCATCCAGCACCACACCGCGACGATCCGCTTCAAGCAGACACGCCATCAACCCTGCCGCGTCGTCGGCGTGAATGCGATTGCCGTACAACGGTGGATCGATGGCCACGCGATAACCCCGACGCACCTGCGTCAGCAACCATTCGCGGCCCGGGCCGTAAATGCCGGTCAAACGTACGATGCTGGCCGGGATGCCGCTATCGAGCGCCACTTGCTCCGCCTCTAGCATCAATCGACCCGAATAGCCTGTTGCAATGGTCGGCGAAGTCTCATCGACCCACTCGCCATTCTGCTGGCCGTACACACTGCTGCTAGAAACAAACAGCAGGCGATTGGGCACCTGACCGTAGTCGTTCAGCCAGTCCAGCACATGCTGCAAGCCCTGCACATAAGCGGCGCGATAACCGGCTTCATCGTGATCGGTGGCGGCCGCGCAATACACCAGGTAATCCACCGCACCGACTGGCCAGGTCGCTGGACAGTCTTCATTGAACAAGTCACCGGCAACGCCAATTACCCCCTTGGGCAGGCGTGAGACGTCACGCCTCAGGCCATGAACCTCCCACCCGGAAGCCAGCAATTGCGTAGCCAGACGACTGCCAACATCACCGCAGCCGGCGATCAAAACAGAAGGCGCGGACATCAGAAAACTCCCTTTGGAAAGGCACAGACTAGCGCCGGCAATGGACAAGCGGCTAGCAATGCGGGAAAAAAAGATACTCTATTACTTTTGTTAACAAGAATTACTTGCAATAATGCCTGCCACTTTTGTTCTCGGCCTCACGAGGCCTGGAAGAACATTTACCGTCTTTTTCTCTCAGGTCCGGCCAGCATGACACCCAATCAATTCCCCGCTTCGCCAACCAAACGACCTCGCGCCTGGAGCGCGGTGGCCGCCCTGCTGCTCAGCCTGATGCTGGCGCCGACCGCCGCTTTCGCTGACGCACAAGCGCCAGCCGCTCCGGCAGCCACTGCTGCTCCAGCTCCAGCCGATCATGTTACCCCGGCTGCGACCGACCCGGCCCAAGCCGTAGACACCACCGCCGAAGACGTTCCGGAAGTCCTCGAAGCCGACAACACCCTGGGCATGGCCCACGACCTGTCGCCGTGGGGCATGTACCAGAACGCCGACATCATCGTGAAAATCGTGATGATCGGTCTGGCCATCGCCTCGATCATCACCTGGACCATCTGGATCGCCAAAGGCTTCGAGCTGATGGGCGCCAAGCGTCGTCTGCGCACCGAAATCGTCCACCTGAAAAAAGCCACCACCCTTAAAGAAGCCAGCGCTTCGGCAACCAAGGCCGGCACACTCGCCAACCTGCTGGTGCACGACGCACTGGAAGAAATGAAGCTGTCGGCCAACAGCCGCGAGAAAGAAGGTATCAAGGAACGCGTCGCCTTCCGTCTTGAGCGCCTGGTTGCAGCCTGCGGTCGCAACATGAGCAGCGGCACCGGCGTACTCGCCACCATCGGTTCCACCGCGCCGTTCGTCGGCCTGTTCGGTACCGTGTGGGGCATCATGAACAGCTTCATCGGCATCGCCAAAACCCAGACCACCAACCTCGCCGTCGTGGCTCCCGGCATCGCCGAAGCCCTGCTGGCAACCGCGTTGGGTCTGGTTGCAGCGATTCCGGCCGTTGTGATCTACAACGTATTTGCCCGCTCCATTGCCGGCTACAAGGCGCAAGTTTCCGATGCCTCGGCTGAAGTCCTGCTGCTGGTCAGCCGCGACCTCGATCACCTGCCGACCACCGAGCGCTCCGCGCAACCGCACATGGTCAAAGTAGGGTAATCAGCCATGGGCTTGCATTTGAAAGAAGGCGCAGACGACGATCTGGCCGAGAACCACGAAATCAACGTCACACCGTTCATCGACGTGATGCTGGTGCTGTTGATCATCTTCATGGTGGCAGCCCCGCTCGCCACCGTGGACATCAAGGTCGACCTGCCGGCCTCCAGCGCCAAACCGGCGCCACGGCCAGAGAAACCAGTGTTCCTCAGCGTCAAGGCTGACCAACGCCTGTTCCTCGGCGAAGACGAGGTGAAGGCCGAAGCACTCGGCGCCACCCTCGACGCCAGGACCAAAGGCAAAAAAGACACGACGATCTTCTTCCAGGCCGATAAAGGCGTGGATTACGGCGACCTGATGAGCGTGATGGACAACCTGCGCTCTGCCGGTTACCTGAAGGTGGGTCTGGTCGGACTCGAGACGGCAGTCAAGAAATGATCACGACGCGCCAAAAGCTGACGCGTTACAGCGGGAGCCTGGCCGTGGTGCTGGGCGTCCATGCGCTGGCCATTGCGCTGGCGCTGAACTGGACGTCGCACCCACCGATCGAGCTGCCGCCACAGGCGATGATGGTCGAATTGGCGCCGGTTCCGGCCCCGCCACCGCCGGCACCGCCGAAGGTCATAACGCCGCCACAGCCACCCGCCCCGGTGGAAGAACTGCCGATACCGAAGCTGGCTGAAGTGCCGAAGGCCGAGATCGCGGTGCCGAAACCGGTCAAACCCAAGCCAAAGCCTCAACCGCCCAAGCCTGTGGAGAAAAAGCCGGAACCGCCGAAAGAGAAGCCGTCCGAGGAAAAACCGAGCGACGCGCAACCGACTCAGGCACCGACGGAGAAATCCGCTCAGCCGGCACCGGGCCCATCACCGGCGCAGCAAGCGGCCAAGGCCAGCTGGCAAGGCACCCTGCTCGCTCACCTGGCCAAGTATAAAAAGTACCCGGCCAGTGCGCAGGCGCGGAGCAAGGAAGGGATGAACCGTCTGCGCTTCGTGGTGGATGCCGAAGGTAACGTGTTGTCGTTTGAACTGGTGACCGCTTCCGGTAATGCCGATCTGGACCGGGCCACCCTGGAAATGATCCGCCGTGCCCAACCACTGCCCAAGCCACCGGCTGACATGCTGACCAACGGCGCCATCGAAATCGTTGCACCGTTTGTTTACTCGCTGGAAAAACGCCGGCGTTAAACCACCGACAAACCCATGTGGGAGCGAGCCTGCTCGCGAAGAGGCCATTACATTCAACATCTTCGTTGACTGTTACACCGCCTTCGCGAGCAGGCTCGCTCCCACAGGGTCATGCAGCAGCCATAAAGGCACCCGAAAGGTGCCTTTTGCATATCCGCCAGCGGCAAACCCGCTTTACCCTGTGTCACTCAACACACTCAGTCTGATAACGTGCGTCTATCGATTGCAGCCGGTATGCTTGGCCCGCAACTTCATGGACGCTTGCTATGACTCTTACAGAATTACGCTACATCGTTACCCTCGCCCAAGAGCAGCACTTCGGCCACGCGGCCGAGCGTTGCCACGTCAGCCAGCCGACCCTGTCGGTGGGCGTGAAAAAGCTTGAAGACGAACTCGGTGTGCTGATTTTCGAGCGCAGCAAGAGTGCCGTGCGCCTGACTCCGGTCGGTGAAGGCATTGTCGCCCAGGCGCAGAAAGTTCTGGAGCAGGCCCAAGGCATCCGTGAACTGGCCCAGGCCGGCAAAAACCAGCTGACTGCCCCGCTGAAAGTCGGCGCCATCTACACCGTCGGCCCGTACCTGTTTCCGCACCTGATTCCACAACTGCACCGGGTCGCCCCGCAGATGCCGTTGTACATCGAAGAAAACTTTACCCACGTGCTGCGCGACAAACTGCGCAACGGCGAGCTAGACGCGATCATCATCGCCCTGCCGTTCAACGAAGCCGACGTGCTGACCTTGCAGCTCTACGACGAGCCGTTCTACGTCCTGATGCCGGCCCAGCACCCGTGGACCCAAAAAGAATCCATCGACGCCGCGCTGCTCAACGACAAGAGCCTGCTGCTGCTCGGCGAAGGCCACTGTTTCCGCGATCAAGTGCTGGAAGCCTGCCCGACCCTGGCCAAAGGCAACGACGGCGCCAAGCACACCACGGTCGAATCCAGTTCCCTGGAAACCATCCGCCACATGGTTGCGTCCGGCCTCGGCATCTCAATCCTGCCGCTGTCGGCGGTCGACAGCCATCACTACGCTCCCGGCGTGATCGAAGTGCGCCCACTGACGCCTCCGGTGCCGTTCCGCACCGTGGCCATCGCCTGGCGCGCGAGCTTCCCGCGGCCGAAAGCGATTGAAATCCTCGCTGACTCCATTCGCCTGTGCTCGGTGGCCAAGCCACAAGCACCGGTGGTTGCGGCCTAAGTCGCTGCCATGACCGAGTTGTCGCAAGTGTCGGTGACGGCACTGAAGGGTGTCGGCGAAGCCATGGCCGAGAAGTTGGCCAAGGTCGGCCTGGAGAATCTCCAGGACATGCTTTTTCACCTGCCGCTGCGTTATCAGGACCGCACCCGCGTGGTCCCGATCGGCCAATTGCGACCGGGGCAAGACGCCGTGATCGAAGGCACCGTCAGCGGCGCCGATGTGGTCATGGGCCGCCGCCGCAGCCTGGTCGTGCGCCTGCAGGACGGCACCGGCGGGCTCAGCCTGCGCTTCTACCATTTCAGCAACGCCCAGAAAGAAGGCCTCAAACGCGGCACGCGGATTCGCTGCTACGGCGAAGCGCGTCCCGGTGCGTCGGGACTGGAAATCTACCACCCGGAATACCGCGCCATCACCGGCGACGAGCCGCCACCGGTGGATGAAACCCTGACCCCGGTTTACCCGCTCACTGAAGGCCTGACCCAACAGCGCTTGCGCCAATTGTGCATGCAAACCCTGACGATGCTCGGTCCCACCAGCCTGCCCGACTGGCTGCCGACCGAACTGGCGCGGGACTATCAACTAGCGCCGCTAGCAGATGCGATCCGCTACCTGCACCACCCGCCCGCCGATGCCGACGTCGACGAACTCGCCCTCGGTCATCACTGGGCGCAGCACCGTCTGGCCTTTGAGGAACTGCTGACGCATCAACTGTCCCAGCAGCGTCTGCGCGAGAGCATGCGCTCCCTGCGCGCGCCGGCGATGCCGAAAGCCACCCGGCTGCCGGCCCAGTATCTGGCCAACCTTGGCTTCACTCCGACCGGCGCCCAGCAACGGGTCGGCAACGAAATCGCCTACGACCTCAGTCAGCACGAGCCCATGTTGCGGTTGATTCAAGGCGACGTCGGCGCGGGTAAAACCGTGGTCGCTGCCCTCGCCGCGCTGCAGGCGCTGGAGGCCGGATATCAAGTGGCGCTGATGGCGCCCACCGAAATCCTCGCCGAGCAGCACTTCATCACCTTCAAACGCTGGCTCGAACCGCTGGGCATTGAAGTCGCGTGGCTGGCCGGCAAGCTGAAAGGCAAGAACCGCGCGGCAGCACTGGAGCAGATTGCCAACGGCACACCGATGGTGGTCGGCACCCACGCGCTGTTCCAGGACGAAGTGCAGTTCAAAAACCTCGCGCTGGCGATCATCGACGAACAGCACCGCTTCGGCGTGCAGCAACGGCTGGCGTTGCGGCAGAAAGGTGTTGGCGGGCGGATGTGTCCGCATCAGCTGATCATGACCGCCACACCGATTCCCCGGACGCTGGCCATGAGCGCCTACGCCGACCTCGACACCTCGATCCTCGACGAACTGCCGCCCGGCCGAACCCCGGTGAACACCGTGCTGATCACCGATACCCGGCGCGCCGAAGTCATCGAACGGGTGCGCGGCGCCTGTGCCGAAGGGCGTCAGGCCTATTGGGTGTGCACGCTGATTGAAGAGTCGGAAGAGCTGACTTGCCAGGCTGCCGAAACCACCTACGAAGACCTCACCGCCGCCCTCGGTGAGTTGAAGGTCGGGCTGATCCACGGCCGCATGAAGCCCGTCGAAAAAGCCGCGGTCATGGCCGAATTCAAGGCCGGCAACCTGCAACTGCTGGTCGCCACCACGGTGATCGAAGTCGGCGTCGACGTGCCCAACGCCAGCCTGATGATCATCGAAAACCCCGAACGCCTCGGGCTCGCGCAATTGCACCAGTTGCGCGGCCGTGTGGGTCGGGGCAGCGCCGCCAGTCATTGCGTGCTGCTTTACCATCCGCCGCTGTCACAGATCGGTCGTCAGCGTTTGGGCATCATGCGCGAAACCAACGACGGGTTTGTCATCGCCGAAAAAGACCTCGAACTGCGCGGCCCCGGCGAAATGCTCGGCACGCGTCAAACCGGCCTGCTGCAATTCAAGGTCGCCGACCTGATGCGCGACGCCGATCTGCTGCCCGCCGTGCGCGACGCCGCCCAGGCGCTGCTGGAGCGCTGGCCGGATCACGTCAGCCCGCTGCTCGACCGCTGGCTACGTCATGGGCAGCAATACGGCCAAGTGTGAGCACCGTCGCAGTTTCTGAACCACCGTTCTGAGCAAGCTGGTTATACTCCTGCCATTGTTTTAAAACGGATACAGACCATGACCGAAGTTGCCCTCGCACCCGCCACCCCGCACGCTCCGTCGGTTATTCGGCTGATGCTGGGCAAATTGGGTATCGCCTACGAAGAAGTCCTCGACCATCACGGCCTGAACGCCGCACGCAAAGTGCAGGCTGTTCTGCTTGATGACGCCGTGGGCACGCTCATGGTGCTGTTCCCGCAGAGCCAATTGCTGGACCTCAATCGCCTCGCCGAACTGACCGGCCGCCGCCTCACCGCCGTGTCCACCGAACGCCTGGTAAAAATGCTCGGCAAACACAACCTGAGCCTGCTGCCCGGCATGCCGGCGCTCACCAGTTCACCGTGCCTGTATGAAGAAAGCCTGCTGCGCGAGCCGAAGTTGCTGATCAACTCGGGCGAGCCGGGCGTGTTGCTGGAGATCACCAGCGAAGACTTCAAGACCATGCTGACCAAGGCCAGCGCCGCCAACTTCGGCGAAGCGCTGATCAGCATTCGCCCGAACCTCGACCGCCCTCACGATGACCGTGAGGAAATCACCCAGGCCGTTCAAGCGTTCACCGCGCGGCGCATCCAGCAGCGCCTGGAAGAGACCATCGAGATTCCGCCGCTGGCCGAGACCGCGCAGAAAATCATCAAACTGCGCGTCGACCCCAACGCCACCATCGACGACATCACCGGCGTCGTCGAAACCGACCCGGCCCTGGCCGCACAAGTCGTGAGCTGGGCGGCGTCGCCGTACTACGCCTCGCCGGGCAAGATTCGCTCAGTGGAAGACGCCATCGTGCGGGTGCTGGGTTTCGACCTGGTGATCAACCTTGCGCTAGGCCTGGCCCTGGGCAAAACCCTGAGCCTGCCAAAAGACCACCCGCAACACACCACGCCGTATTGGCAGCAATCGATCTACACCGCCGCCGTCATCGAAGGTCTGACCCGCGCCATGCCCCGCGCCCAGCGCCCGGAAGCCGGCCTGACCTACCTCGCCGGCCTGCTGCACAACTTCGGCTACTTGCTGCTGGCCCACGTCTTCCCGCCACACTTCTCGCTGATCTGCCGCCACCTGGAGGTCAACCCGCACCTGTGCCACAGCTACGTCGAGCAACACCTGCTCGGCATCAGCCGTGAACAGATCGGCTCGTGGCTGATGCGCTACTGGGACATGCCCGAAGAACTGGCCACTGCCCTGCGCTTCCAGCACGACCCAAGCTATGACGGCGACTACGCCGAGTACCCAAACCTCGTCTGCCTGGCGGTGCGCTTGCTGCGTAGCCGTGGCATCGGCTCCGGCCCGGATGAAGACATCCCGGACGCCTTGCTGGAACGCGTCGGCCTGACTCGCGACAAAGCTAACGACGTCGTCAGCAAAGTCCTCGAAGCAGAAGTCCTGCTGCGCGAACTGGCTTCGCAGTTCACCCAGGTATAAAAGCATCGTCGGAACGCCGCCCGGAGCCGGCTCACTCCCACAGAGATCATCTAAATCCCTGAGCGGGCTTGCAAATATCGCCCTATTTCCACAGATTTTGGCCTTTGAGCCAACGACGACAGGAAGCAAGCGCCCTGCTATGATTTGACGGCAAATAGAGGGCTTTCCGATGACCCAAAGAGCTGCTGTCAGTGTTGCAAGCCAAGTCCGTAAGCTTGCGAAAGAAAACAAGGTCACTGCTGAACGTGACGGCATGAGTCGTATGGCCGTGAGCATTACCCGCTTGGCTGGCGATATCGTCGAGTTGGATGGCATCGAACAGTTGCTCGTCAATCTCAAGAGAAAAGGCGTTCTGAGCAAGTCTGAAATCCTGGCGCTCCAAGGGCGCTATCTTAAGGAAAGGCGTGCACAGAAACGTAGCGCATGACTTTTGATCCATTCGGCGACTTCGAAACGGCTGGATATCTTCAAAACTCGCTGCAACTGAAAGATCCCACTGAAGTAAAAGAGTCAGAGCATCTTTCGTTCGAATTGAGCATCGAAGATGCGCTTGCCTATTTGGCCAAAAAAAAGCCAATCGATTACAAAACTGTACTCAAAGTTCACGAAATCCTGTTCTCCGGCTTCTATCACTGGGCAGGAAAAGACCGGAACGAGCTTGTCCCTCACCTGGCTGTCTTCAAAGGCTCCCTCGACGATCCCCGCAGCACCGTCTTCGAGCGCCCGGACTCCATCAGAATGTCTGTCAACTATGCGCTTAAGCTAGCAGCTGACAAGAAACGCTTCAGAGACCATCCCGGCGGAGTGATGGGTCAGCTGGCTTTCGCACACCCCTTCCTGGACGGCAATGGGCGCACGATTCTATTAGTCTTCATGGAACTCTGTTATCGAGCCGAGTTCGCCATCGACTGGTCAATGACAAGCAAAGATGACTACCTGCGGGCACTCAGCGACGAGATCCGAGAGCCTCGCGAGAGGCATCTCGATAACTACCTCAACCCGTTCGTAGTCGATATATCCAGTCGTGACGAGTGGCCAGAGACCATCGGTGGCATCAGAGGCCTGGATGGCCTGGACAAGGAAGGCATCACATACGAGAATCTGGACAACCCGCAAATCCAGCAGATCTACAAGACCTACCGGGCCCAGCCACTGGACGCCCGCGAGCCTCCTGAGTCGGATGGCTGAAGAGGCTAGCTTGTCCCGGCGAGCTACCTGAAAGACCTATGCCTTCGGCTTGGCCTTCTTCGGCTTCAAATACTTGGTCAACCCCTGGAACCAGATCACCAGCGCCGGGTTGCCCTTGATCTGAATCGACTTGTCCTGAATCCCCGTCATAAACGCCAGCTGCTTGTTCTTCGCCTGCATCGTGGCAAAGCCATACGCCGCATCTTTAAAGGCAATCGCAAACGCCGGCTCGGCATACACGCCGGACTTGCTGGTGATGCGCTGATCCTTCACAAAGAAATGCCGCGCCACTTTCCCGTCCAGGGTCTGTAATTGGAATACAAGCTCCTTGTCACCCAACTGTTGCTGAAACGCAGGATTAGTCCGACTGGCCTTACCCATCAACAAACCCAGCATCCACAGAAGAAAACGAAATTTCATGCGCACAGCCTCAAAAGGAAAATGAACGGCCGGCGCAGTGTAGCGGCTTCAGACGATAACGACACTATTGGCTTGTGTTTGCAGAAGATGATGCAGTTTTTGGCGTCAATGACTGCCAAGTCACGCTTTTCAACTGACGAAACAACGCCTATTTAGCCCACGATCAACGATTGATGGGCAACTGAAAACGCATGCGCTGCCCACAGAACTCCAGATCTTCTCGAAACAGACCGAAGGCCATTTCACAGTGGCCATCCACGTAATGCTGCCAAATCGGGTCAACCAACGCCTCGCCTCCCAACCGTTCCGCCGCTGCCTCCAGCGTCATGGCGTCGTCTTTGCCCACCATCGCCTGCATCGCGTTGTAGAAACCATCGTTGGTCATCCCCGTCTGCAAATACATCAATTCGCTCAGCCGGCCATTGGTGGTGTGCAGCAGGCAGGACCACTTTTTGAGTGCCGCGTCCTCACCGTCCCCGGCTTTTTGATAGAGCGTTTCGCAGTATCCCTCCTTGAACCTCACCCAACTGCGCTGAACATCCACCAACAATTGCTTGTCGTCCGGGGACAAGCTGGCCAGCGCTTTTTTGTATTGAGCATTCAATGCCACGTCGAGTGAATCGAAAGTCTGCTGGCTGCACATCAGCAAATCAGGCGTTTCCAAACTGTCGAGATTGCAGTTGGGCTGGCCGAAAACCGGGGCCATGGCCGCAGCCAGGACCACGCCCGCGAAAATCAAAAACAGCTTCTTGCGTTCGTTCACTCCGCCACTCCATTGCTACGCTCAGCCACTCGCGCGGGAATCTTCGATACCTTGCCCGCGTCGGTCATCAACGAGGCGTACCGCTTGTAAGCCTGCGCCGCCAGCGCTTTATTGTTCAGGCCCCAGTAACTGTCTGCGAGGTTCAGATAGGCCACGGTTCGGGTGGGGTTTCTGGCAATTACCGCGTTCAACAGCTCAGTGGACTCTGCGTAATAGCCGGTTTCACCGAATAGAAACCCCAGGTCGTTGGACCAGCCCGGCGATTGAGCGAAGTCATACTTTTGCGCGATGTAGCTGTCCGGATAACAGTGACCGCTGCCTCCATCCATCAGGAAATTCGCCATCACCGTCGAAACGGCCTCGGTCTGCCCTTTTCGATACAGCGCCAACGCCTTGTCGAGCTGTTCCACGACGTCAGTCATCATTAATTTTTTGTAATCGCTGGCAGCTTTAATGCGCAAGTCAGACAACTGCTCAAACACTTTGCGTCCATCGAAAAACGCCAAAGACATTTCACCGATCAGGCTTTTGGGTACTTCTTCGACACTGACAACCGAGTGATCACAGGACTCGTTATTGACGACCTGTAATACATTTTTCAGCTCGAACTGCCTGGAGCTTTTGTTGTAGCGAAACACCAGGTTGAAGTTATAAACGGCGTTATCTTCTTCGCTGCTGACCAGCACAAGGGCGTTTCCGGCTTCGGCAGAAGACTGCTTGACCGACACGGACTCGCCTTGCATATCGATGACCTTCAGCACGCCAGCCGGGTTGTTGATTATGTTGACGCTGAAGATATCGCTCATGGCCGACGAGTATTGGCTCTTGATCAACGGCAATGCCTTGGAGGTATCCAGCAGGATGTCGTCACCGGTGCCGTGTTCAGGTGTGATCTGCAGGCGGCGGAAGTCTGCCCCAGCATCACCGGACAGCACAGACACGTTTTGACGGGATGCATCACCCAATAAACTGGCCTGTTGCTGTTTGATCACCGTTGGCTGATGGGCGCTGGAACTCGGCTGCGCGACCTCTCCCGTACTCAGCGAAACTGTTTCTTTCAAGGGAAGCGCGCAGCCGGAATCACACGCCATCTTCAGAAACTCGGGCTCGTCAGTCCCCTCGAACACATAAGTTGCCGCGCCATTGCGTTGCCCGTCGCTGTACACCGGGACACTGACCGCCAACGAACCGGCGGCCGAAGATGCAGGGGGTTGATCCGCAACCGTTACCACGCTGGCTTCAACGTCCTTGCAAAGGGTGTTGATGGCGGAATCCAGAAGCCCCTGCCCCGCGCCAGCAACCAACTTCGCATTGGCCGGACGGCAGTCATAGCCATGCCAGTACGGGCCAATCTGTGTAGAGATATCCAAGGAAAAAATATAGATATGGTTCAGGACGATCTCTTTACCGTCATAGCTGAAAACCACCCAACGGCGCGATTTAGCCGAAGAGTAATTCTCACTGTCCAGGATGTACTGCCTTCCGGATCGATACAGCGCGTTGGTAAACATCGCGCCGGTATATTCCGCGTCGTCGAACAGTCGCTTTCCTGAGCTGGCATCTAAAATATAGCCGTCTGCATTCAAGGCAACGGAACAACTGCCGGGCGTCTTGCCGTAAGGCTCACAGATCGTTGCGTGTGGAAAAACAAACTCAGCGGCGCCAGCGCCAAAACTCAATAGCGTCATCAGGAACATTGAAATCTTTAAGGTATACAGCTTCACCACTGACACCCCTTCTCGGGAGAAGACTCAATCTGCGGGTGATGCTCAAACCCATAGTGTTTCTTGCTTTTGGCATTGGTGTACGACATGCCGTAAATCAGTGCACCTTGCCGGACCATGACATATTCACCCGTGATCGCGCCGCCCACGACTTCGACCCACGTGGTAGTGAATTGAAAAGGTCGGCCCTCGGACATTTCTTCTTGCTCGGTACTTTTGTAGACCAACGGGATCGATTCTTTGGACGTTGCATACTTGACCGCCGCCCCGCTCCACTTGGCTGCCTGATCGTGGTAGGTCCTGAACTCAAACTTTATGTCCTTGCCTTCCTGGGATTTAAAACAGGAAATTTTCGTTTCCACTTCGCTGTGAGCGAACGCGGGGAAGGCCAGCAACATCAGCATCACTAACTTTTTCAAAGACAACTCCCTTTGCCAAATCGCTTATGAATCGGTGATTTTCAACAGCCGGATTTCGTTGTTCACAAACTCGTAATAGTGAGTTCGGTCGCGGTTCTTCAGCCGTTTACCCTTCATGTCTTCTTCGGTATTGGCGGTGATGCCGGAGACGATGATCAAGTTGCTGTCGGGCTGGTAAGACAGCGTCAGCAAGTTGCCGTCGTAGGCATTGGGCAGACCCGTCGCGACCTCGCCCGTCTGCGCGTCCAGCACCTCGACACACATCGTGCTGCCACTACAGCCCACCCTGTGCAGAGCGTAGTGTCCGGCGAAATTGACCTTGCCGGCGAGGGCTTGTGCTCGCGCTTCATCCATCCATTGGCAGCCTTTCTCCAAAGAGACTTCGGTGGCTGTATAAAAAAACCCGTATTCCTCGCCACTCGACTTATTCGTGTAGCTCATCGAAACGATCATCCCACCCTGGCTCACCATTTCGTATGCTCGGTCTCGTGCGCATCGGCAATCGGCTGAAAAGTCCCATGGCCTGGGGCTGGTTGATCGCCGGCATCGTGCTGTGGGCGCCGCAGGACATGTGGTTTTCCCTGACGGCGCAGCTGTGGGTGAACCTGTGGATCGACGGCTTCGCACTGCTGACTGGCCGGTCCCCACTAATAGGCAATGTTGAGTGACTTTGCCGACACCCAACCTACCGTTTTGACCTTGCCGACAAACGTCACCTGAAAGTACAAACCCTCATCGTTTCGAACGTAGTCATCCAGCGTTACGCTGTCGCCGCGTACCAGATAGGCTTTCCTCTGAGTAAAAACCGCTTCATCGGTCTTGGTCAGCAAGTAAACCTTGGCATCGGCGATCGTCGCGTCAACCGGCTGACCCGTTGCTTCGCTGATGATGTCGGGCAGTGCGCAAGCGTCTTCACCCTCACACATTTGCTGCTTGCCGAGACGCTCTGCAAACCACTCGCGCTTCTCGCAAGGGAAGTAATCCTTGCTATCAAAACATAAGGTATCGGTGTAATTCGTGGGTCCGTCCTTGTAGTAGCTGATGATTTGATTATTGGTAAATTCCGGGTTGGTGATGGTCTTGACGGCGGAAGGCTTGAAACGGTTCTGCTGCGGATCAAAGACGAACAGCGAAAAGCTTTCATTCACCTCGTTCTCGGCATATTTGATAGCCATGACGCACAGCCCTGAATCAGCGTCCGAACCGAAATAAGCGGCAAGCGCCTCGGTTTGCTCATCGGCATTCAGGCTGTAGCTTTCACCGTTCTGCGCCATGACGCTGATGACGTCATTTTTCAGCTGCAACGTGCTTTGATCGCCGATGCACGGCCCCACTACTTTCTGCTCGCCCTGCGGTTCTACGGTCACGCGTTGAAAATCGGCAGCACTCGCCATCGTGATAAAGCAGCCTGCCAGCAACACCAGAATTAAGTTTTTCATCTGTTTTACGGCACCCGTTCTATGAAGTATCGATCAGCAGCCACCGGCATCGCCGCATTGCACCCAACCCCGAATGGATTTGCCCTTCGGAGTTTTGAACAAGATCTTGACCCAATCCGACTCAACCCCTTCCTGCAACACCGAATCGCCCTGGATCAAATACATCTTCGTCACGTCGGCGAAAATCGGTGAACTGTAGATAGAGGTCTTCTTGTTGATCGTGAGCGTTACCTTGTCTCCCGCGGCCCAGTGTTTATAAGCGGCGGAATTAAGCTTGGCGACGATATCATCGGCGGTTTTGTAGGGGAACGTGTAGACCAACTCCTCCGACTCGACATCGCGCGCAATATCGCCGCCATTGCCGAAATAGTTCGACAGTCGCTCATCCCGCACATAACCCTTCGCCGTAGGGGAATATGCATGAACGGTGTAGTACTCGCCCAGATAATTAACGCCCGTATAGGCTCTGATTCCGACGGCATGAATGATGAACAGCATCGGCGCGGTATCGGGTTTGGCCTGGGCTAGGAAAGCCGCTTGCACGCGCCCGGTGGCGGCCAAAAAGGGCAGCCCGCCGATATTCGTCTTTTTACCGTCGGCGCAATTTACAAAATCGACGTCGATGGCCTTTTCGTCGGGGTCTTGGGATTCGTCTACGGGTAATTTGGTGTAGTTGAAAACGATAGTGCCTGAGTCGGTGTTCAACGCTGGCGAGGCTTCACTTTTTGGGGGTTTACAGGTGATTCGGGCGAGGAGTTTTTTCAGGTTTGATTTCTCATCTTCATAAAAAGAATTGCACTGAGAAACCACCACTAAGCCCTTTGTTGTTTCTGCTTGAAGCGTGTTGCAGATTAATCCAGCCCCTTCAGTTCCCCCAGGTCCTGGGAAAATCACGTCTTTCATGTCCAATAGCGTCCAGCCTCGCTGCTGCATTACAGCTTTTGCTGTCGGCGCGGCGTCCGAATAATCCATGATTGAGTCAGCGTTGGGCAGTTCTATCAGCTTGTTGTAACGCTGGGCACTATCCGTCCCGATGACCGCCAAAATAGCCTGCAGGTTTTTCCCGGTCAGAATGAAGGTGGGGAGATTGTCGAGGTTGGTGTCGTAGTCAGGTTGGTTGCGCGGCATAAGCTTGAGTATGTCCACGCCCCCTTCCTGAGCGCAGCTTGCGACCTTCAGTTCTGTTTGAGGCACGTCGAACGGGCAAGGTTGATCCTCAGCGAACGTATCCGCGCCACCCAGGAGCACGCTCAGCACAACACCGACCATCAGCGCCGTCGGGTAGCCGCTTCTCTTCAAAAAACAATCCATGTCAATCACTCAGAAACCTTCGTTTAACCTGCTCAGGTGTCGTGTTTAAAAATACCTGTTCATCCGCTGACACTGACTTCGACATCCTCGGACATTTCCTTCAATACGCGGGGGTGTTCGTGAACTAGGCGTGATTTGAGTTCACCTATAACCTCTGTTCGTCACCGCAAAAATGGTGACTCGGACGTGCAAGTCCGAATCCAGGTGCGCAATTGCTTATGGCTATTCGTCGAGCGTTTTTCTATGCTCGCGGGTCGTTATGGCGGCTGTGCGTCGGAGGCCTTCGGGTCTGCCGGTTCCTGGATCGGTCTTGCACACCAACGCACAGCTGCCACCTCTTTCGAAGTGCAAAGCGAAACGGTGTCAGTCTCTTAATTCCAGGAGATACATCTATGATCAAGCCAACACCTAATCCGCCAGAAGACTCAGCCACATCCCCCTACGAATCCTTCGATTCCAAAAAGCTTCACGAAGCCGCCGAACGCGCCCTCGACCATCACTTCGCGCCACCTCCCGACGAAAAACAAAAACGTCGCAAAGGCTACCTCTTCATCGTAGCTCCCGACCTCCACACCGAAACCCTCCTGGCCAACGCCTCAGAAGACCTGCTGGCCATCAGCGCCATCGCCGCCGACTTGGCCGACGGTGTGGAAGGTTCACGACGTTCAGTTGCCTTGGCACTCAGCAGGATGGCGGACGGCGTACATCTGTTAGTGGAACGAGCGTTGGATCACATTGATTCGCCGAATCCGGCGGAGCATCGGGCTAAGGTGTAGAAAAACCGCGAATCGAAAAAGGGGACTTGGCGTCCCCTTTCCTGCATTAACGTTGAGGAAATGTGGTCATGCACGATTTAGCCTCATTCATTTCCCAGTAAGTGCTGACAAGAGCTTTCTGCCTGCTCTCTATACGGAGATTGACAAAGCCATCACCACAATCAGGAAGTATTTCCTTGAAAAAAACAGCTTCCGGCTGATACACAAAAATCCGGTGAATGGTATAGGTGCCCATCCCATCATCGATCTGCCAAACAGCAAAATCCTTCATACCATCGAAATTAAAATCGTCTATCTGAACATGTAGATCTTTAATCGCCTCAAAATCGATTGTCCTGGATTCGGCATGGGTATCACCTTTAACGCCGATCGTTAAAGTTAAACCGTCCAACACAAGAGTTGCTTCGACTTTTTTAACTGGATTGAAAGTCGTTACTTCGGCATAAGCTGAAGCACTCCATAACAACACAAGCAATGGCATCACAAGATTTTTAAACCGCACTTAATTACCTCACCGAGTTGCATTGAAGACTTTATTTGCAGAAGCGCACAAATAAATCTGTTCACTTTTCGTTCAGAGAAGCTGGCGAAACAAGTACCTAATCATTCGCCACATCCAGCTTTATAGCCTGAAAAGCTTCTTTAATATCAGAAAGCTTAGGATCACCAATATCAGTTGATCGAGGAACACAAACGGAAAACGTCACAGTTGATTTGCCTACACCCGCCAAACCGTAAAAGCAGTCAAATCTCAATCCAGAACTGGCAATCGAAAATTTTTCCCTGGCTGCACTAATGTCCTCTTCCGAACTCCATAGCATAAAAGGCGACATTACTACTCGAAGCGATGCAGTTCCGGACGCAGTCAATTGTTCAAGGCTAACTTTCCCTTCTTCGTTGCTCTGTCGTATCACATCATCTACGGCGTAGCTGTAAATGTAATTTCCCTTCCCGTCAAATCGTGCCGTATCTTTAAGTCGCGTTTCAAATGGTACAGGCTCGATAATAAAAACGTTTTCTTCTGTCAAAATATCCGGATTCAATTTTATCTTCGACGCAAACTCACCATAACAAATATTATTCTCAGCCCTGATCTCCAGACTAAACCCTGGCACTTCCGGGATTGAAACACCGCATGCGCTTAATGCTTTCGCACTAGCGGTACCGGAAACCAGGATAGCTAACGCAAGGCAAATACCTACAGCACCTACCTTCATTACAACTAAATTATTTGAACTCATATTGCTTTGTTTCCGGATTGATCCATCTGCACGGCTGTCGATCCAGTATAGTTTCTAGCGTACTCAACCAGATCTCTTGGATTGATCAGATGATCGGCTTTACTTTCATCAACTTCGTATAGAAAAGCGATGGCCGCAGCCTCAAAAGCCCAGCATCTAAAAATGGGCAAAAGAAAAAACGGGCAGAAAAATGGGACAGATTTATTTATGGCCATACCTAGTCTCACAAATAAATCTGTCCCATTTTTTTTGTTTTTATCGAATCTTCGGCGCTACGGATGTAGCTCTCAAAATTGCTTCAGAGACAAAGTGGACAGGCTTATTTTATCCCCAACTACAAAAACAAATTTACCCCTCTATCTAACTGTTATTTATTACCAGGTTCAACGTAATAAGTCTCAGCGTGTTTAAGCAACGACAGAAAGCTTCCCCTCACCTCATTCGTGTCCTTTTCCTCGCCACATGTCTCTATAAAAAAAACATGATTCTTGCCTGCCTCAAATGATGTGGTAAAACAGACGGCACCTAAAAAATATACGCCCTCTACTCCAGACCAATTGCTACCAGAGTACAGTCTTGCTTTTGATAGCGGATGCGATCCAGTCCCAACTTTCAATCCATCTTTCTCCTGCACATAATCGCCAGCTATTGCATCCGCCAGAGTCATATCTTCGCAGCCGACCTTGATATCCCGCACCCTACCGTCTTTATATTTGTATTTGACAATGGTCTCGCCTTCACTAGTTTTCCCAGCTGAGAAACCAGTGAAATCTTTTACCTTCATCACACAACCATTGCTTTCAACAACTAGATCCTCTCCAGCGTACGCCAGCAAAAACGAGGACAACAAATACAAAGCCGCGACCTTAATCACTGTTTCTGCCTCTTAATAAATGAAGGAATTGATGCAGGTAACTCTCCAGGCACCGGACTTGAATACAATAAATCCGACAGTATAGCCTGTACGTTAGTAAAGGCATCCCTTCTTTCAGGTAATCCATTCATACGTATAGTTGTAGTTGGCTTACCTGTATTCACATGACGCCCAACTAGATCTAGCGTTGGATTGCTCAGTCTACTCTCAGCACTGAGAGAAACGCTACATTGGTGTGTCTTCCAGTTAAAGTCCTCACACACCTCAACCCGCCATGCGACATTCATAGCTACAGGATCGCTTGTTTTATTGGCCCTATTTTTCGCCCACCAAAAACCAGCGCTTTCTGCTTGGTCATATGATTCTGATCCAACTGCATTTCTCCACGCTACGTTCTGAGCTTCATTATTTACTTGCCTACCTCGATGCTTAAAATACTTAATATAATTGTCTTTATGCGTTACCTGAATGATCCCCCTACCATACCAATCACCATAGCTTTTTCCTTTACCTTCTCCGAGCTCCGAAAACAAGGAAAAAAAGCCTGACTCTACCAAGCCGTTCGCCATGAACTGACTCATACGTTGTTTCGTCACTACCAGATATTTTCGCATAACCTCATTAAGTGACACTTTGATTCTTGCAGCCCTGCGAGAAGCACCAGAATACGGAATGCTCGCCCGATATAATGTTTTACTATTATGATCCTCACCAATAAATGACCGAGGAATACATTGAATCAACTCATTCGTGCTTAGCCATGAGCATTTCCTGAACGCTCCGATAAACTCTTTCGGTGGGAAATGCCAATGTTTAATTCCGATATCCGTTAAACCAGCCTCTTCCCAAAAAGCCATAGCTTCTTGGTGTGCCTTGAGTTTTTCATAGTCGCCTTTTGGCATAGGCGGACCCAACTCTGACTCTTGCTGCAACCAACTGTAGCGGGTATCGAAGTCACTTTTTCCCCACTCACTTGGAAACTTAAAGATGCAACGCTTGAGCTTTTGTTGTGAACTCTCCTTCTCGAGGATCGCTTTATTATGCTGCTTGATCCGATAACTCTTACTGTAAACACTCTCCTCTTCGGGTTTTGGTGGCGCATATTTAAGGTCAGGATTTTTGGATATTTCCAGCAAACTTCTTGAAGGTGGATATAGAGGATCCTCATCCAATTTCAAAAGCATTCTCAAGTATGGAGACTGACAATGACTATCTTCATCGGTATCATCGGAAATCAGTTTCCAGCCTTGCCAATGAGGAAAGTCAGCATCACTAAAACAGGTAACAGTAGTGCCGTTTAGGTTAAACCACGCAACCCCACCAGGTAGAGCGACTTTCCTCCAATGAGCAGCATTGGCCGGTGCTAGCGCATCAGGCCCGAGCACTCGACCAAAGCGAAGTAGTTCGTAACCCGCGCTTGCACAACTTGGATAACGCTTAGTCGCCTCCTGATAAAGATCGTACTCAAAATCCTTTTCCTCTTCTTGCTCACCAATACAGTTACCATCAAGTGTATAGGTACGAAGCACACATTGCCCTTGGCTATAGCTTATGCGCACGAATAGATCTTCTGTCGGACGAACCGCTCGACTCGATACATTGTTTGAGTCCGCCCATGAACTAGGGTGATCCGTGTAACCAACAACTTCTGGAGGCAAACAAAAATACATATCTCCCCAACAGCTCGCTTTACGACCAGACTTCGTCTGATATTCAAGCTCTCGCTCTGATCGACCTGTCAGGTTTGCAACCTGGTTGTCATCCGCAATAATTTCAAAATGAATTTTATTAGCAGAACCGTAAATTTTTCCTGCCTCGCCGAGCGCTTCCTTACGGTAAATCTGCATTCCTTTCTTCAGATCTTTCACCGTTAATTTTGAAAGATGCATATAAATCGAAAAAAAGACCACCTTCGAATTTGCACCTTCACCGATCTCGGTTTCGTGACGCAAGACAATGCAGCCATTGTCTGTCCAACCACTGTAATTCAATGGGGCGTCAGCATTTGTATCCACAGGGGCGGGCTCGCGAAAATAGGCTAGCGTCCCGTCGGCAATCGCACGTACAGGCAGGACGTGACCCGCTTCTGTTGGTGCTTTTAGGTGTGTTCCACCATGCCAGTTCAGATCAAAACTGATAGGAAAAAAACCATCTCCAGGAGCTCCACATAGCATCGCTCGATTCAGAAATGCTTCGTCGTCCTCTCCAGCGCTGGGAGTTGGAATAAACGGAGGGCTAATCAACATAGGTGTGATCCATATTTAATAAATTTTCAGATCCATCGAACGCTGGCTTCACAGCGATAACAGGTATTTCGTTTTTGGTTTGAGTTCCTCAGACGCATTCCCCAACGCCTGATCCATCAAACTCCCCGCCTTATCCTTATCCGCAGCCCCCGGCAGCACCGGCGGTTTAATCCCAATCCCTGTCCCACTCCCCGCCGAACCGCCAGCGTTGATTTTGATCACCGGCCCAACCACGGTAATCCCGCCGGCGTCGAGCTTGATGAAGCTGCCACCTGCTTTTACTGTCAGCTCCATCCCGGCTTCGATGACAATCTTGTCCCCAGCCTTCAGATGAATCTCTTTCCCAACGCTAGTCAGCTGCGCAGTCCCCAGCTTCACATGCTGGTTCTGCCCAATTGTCAGGTGGTCATCCAGCCGCGCTTCAGTCTTGCGATCCGCAATCGTGGTGCGATGTTCTTCAGCTTTGAGCTCGGTGTAAGTGTTCTTCTCCACCGTGTCATGCCGCTCATTGCCGACTCTTATCTTCTGGTCATGCTCAATGTTTTCATCCCAATCGCGCTGGGAATGAATAAAGATCTGCTCCGCGCCTTTCTTGTCCTCAATCCGCAGTTCATTAAACCCGCCGCCCCCCGGTGAGCTGAGGGTTTTGAACACGGTCCGGGTTTTGTTCGCCGGCAAATCGTACGGAACCTGGTTTTCCTTGTGATACAGGCACCCAGTCACCAGCGGCTGATCGGGATCACCTTCGAGGAAGGTCACCAACACTTCCATACCGATCCGCGGAATGGCGATGGCGCCATAACGGTCGCCAGCCCAGCTCGAAGAAACGCGCATCCAGCAGCTGGTTTTGTCATCAGCCAACCCTTCGCGGTCCCAGTGGAATTGCACTTTGATGCGGCCGTATTGGTCGCAATGGATTTCTTCGCCTTTAGGGCCAGTGACCATGGCGGTCTGACTGCCGAGGACGCGGGGCTTTGGGTGTTCCAGCGCGGGGCGGTAGAAGACGTCCCACGGGGTGGCGAGGAAGCGGTTGCGGTAGCCCTGGTGGAAGTCGTCCTTGTGGTCGGTGGTGTCGCTGGTCACGGACTCTTCGAGGACTTGCGGCTGTTTGCCTTCGTGGAAGATTTCGGTGAGCAGCCAGAGGTCGTTCCACTCGGTGCGCGGGTGGTCGGACATTTCCAGGAAGTGGCCGCTGACCAGGGTGGTCTGATCGCTTTTGCCTTCGGCCTGGCGGTAGTCGGCGCGGTGGCGTTCGAGGGCGCGTTGGCTGAGGAATTTACCGCGCGCACGGTCGATGAAGCGGCCGGGGTAGTCGTAGTCTTCGAGGTCCGGCGCGTCGCTTTGCGCCTCGGGTTTGTAGGCGGACTCGAGTTGCAGGCGTGGTTTTTCGAAGTCGTAGTCGCGGCGGGTGACGCGGCCGGTGCGGGTTTCCAGGCGCAGCTTGAAGCCTTTGATCACCGGCTCATCGGCGACCATGCCGCTGCCTTGCACGTACGCCGTTGGCTGGCCGAGTTTGGGGAACACGGTCTGGTCGTCGCCGAACACCAGCAGGTGGGCTTTTTCGCTGTGCTGGAAGTGGTAGTGAATGCCTTCTTCTTCGCACAGGCGCTGGACGAAATGCAGGTCGGTTTCGTCGTACTGCACGCAGTAGTCGCGGTCCGGGCAGGGTTGGCTTAACTGGAATTTGTAGGCGTTGCCCTTGATCCCGTGTTCATCGAGGATCAGCGCGATGATTTTCGGCGCGGACATCTGCTGGTAGATGCGCTGGTTGGTGCGGTGGTGCAGGTATTGCAGGTGCGGCACCAGCGAGATTTTGTAGCGGGTCAGGCGTTTGCCGGCATCGCCTTGGGCGACGCGGTAGATCTGGCCGTGGATGCCGGAACCCTGTGGATCGAACGCCAGGAACGCCTGTTTGTGCAGAAGCTTTTCCAGGTCCAGATCGGGGTTTTCGCTGACCAGTTCCAGGTCGAAGCGATACGGCTGGCTAATGCCTTCGGTGCCGGTGAACGACAGCACTTGCAGGTCGCCGACGTAGTCTTCAACGGTCAGGCTGAAGTGGGTTTCGTTAGCTGGGTTGAACATTGCTTGCTCCCTGTTCGGTAGTCATCCGTTACGCCCGCAGTCGCAGGCGCTGCAGCAAAGACGAAGTGGCGCCCAAGGCGTCACGCAGTTGTGCGGCGGTGATGGTGCGTTTGGCCGCATCGAAAGCCAGCGCCGTTCGCAGGGCTGGCCAGCAGTGTTTCGGTAAATTCCTGGGGGCGTGCAGCTCGCGTTCGAGGTGGCCGTCGCGGGCTTCGGTCGAGGGCAAGCGGCGGAACGGGTGTTTGCCGCCCGCCAATTCGTAGAGCACGCAGGCCACGCCATAGACATCCGCACTGGCCGACAGCGGCTGGCCTTCGAGCAGTTCGGGGGCGGCGTAGCCGGGGGTCCAGGCGTTGAAGCGGTTGCGGCTCAGGTGTGGCAGGCCGGGCAAGATGCCCTCCTCGGCCTGGCCCAGACCGAAGTCGAACAGGCGCACGCCTTCTTCGCTGAGCATGACGTTGCTCGGTTTCATGTCACCGTGCAGCACGCCGCGAGCGTGGGCGAAGGCCAGCGCGTCGAGCAGCGGCAGCGCGATGTCGCGCAGTTCTTTCCACGGCAGGCCCAGCGGCCGCTCGCAGAGTAATTTGTCCAGGGTCAGCCCACGCATGAGTTCCATGGTGATGAAGGCGCGCTGGCAATCGGTGTCCACTTCAAAGCTGTGCAAACGCAGCACGTTGTCGTGGCGCAGTCGTCGGGTCAGGGCGAACTCGCTGTAGAGCAAGGCACTGGCGTCCGGCGATTCGGCAAATTCTTCGCTGAGGATTTTCAGCGCGATGTAAGGGTCGGGATCGCCGAACTGCTCGCTCAGCAAGTCCCGTGCGCGGTAAACCGCGCCCATGCCGCCGGCACCGAGCAGGCGCTCGATGCGGTAACGGCCTGCGAGTACGTCCGGCATTTCGCCGATGCTGGCCTTGATCGGCGCCAGCGCAGGCTCTGCTTTGTGCGATTTGGCGAACGCAAAGTAGGTCAGGTTATTGGCTTCCTCGTCGGTCACCAGCAGGTCGTCGAGCGGCGGCATGAGTTCAGTCATTTTCGGATCACCACGGCAGTCAGATTGTCCCGAGCCGAGCCACGCAGGGCGCCGTCAAACAGACGCTCCAGCGCAACGTGCGGCGCGGTCAGGCTCAGGGCGTTGCCCAAGGCATCGGTGCTCAGCCCTTGGTACAAACCATCGCTGCACAACAGAAACGTATCGCCGGGGTAAACCTCGAGTTCGAGCACGTCCAGAGTCAGCACATCGGCTGCCCCAACCGCACGGGTCAGGGCATGGGCCGAAGGATGCGCACGGGCGTCCTCGATGCTCATCTGTTGCTCGTCGATGAGTTGTTGTTGCAGCGAATGGTCCTTGGACAGCTGATACAAACGCTGGCCACGCCACAGGTAGCAACGGCTGTCGCCGGCCCAGATGCAGGCCGCGCGATTACCTTCCACCAGCAGCGCCACCACGGTGCTGCCCATGATGCTGTCGTGGCGCCCGGCCGTGACGGTCAACTCCTGACCCAAGCGGCGGTTGAGCCAGTGCAGGCACTGGCGAATACCTTTGAGTCGTTCGTCGAAGTCGTGCTGCACCGGCAATTCCGCCAGGCTGGCGACGATCAACTGGCTGGCGATGTCGCCACCCTGATGACCGCCCATGCCATCCGCGACCACCCACAGCCCCTGCTGTGGGCAGTCCAGGAAAGCATCTTCGTTACGCGCCCGAACCTTGCCCGGATCGGTACGCGCAGCGCTGCGCCAGGGACTGGCAACCAGCATCAGAGCTGCACCGGCATACGGAAGGTACGCAGCACGCCCATGTCGAACGGGTTCGGTGTGCGCTGGCTGCTAAGCAGGTAATTGGCGCGCAGGCCGCCTACGTCAGCTTTGAGCACCAGCACATCGCGACCGCTCAGGTACTCGGTCTGCATCAGGTCGAACAGACGGAACAGCGACCATGGGCCGGTGTTCTTCTCGATGCCGATCGGGCGACCGGCCATTTTGTCGAGGACCAGGCTGGTGCGACCGTCTTCAGCGTCGGTCGGCCATTTGAACGACACCGGCACGATTGGGCCGTGGCGGTATTCGATGGTCTTGTCGCCAAACTTGAACTCGGAACGGCTGACGGCCGGGTCGAGGGTGTACGGCTCCAGTTTGAACTGCACTTGTGGCTCGGCCGGATTGATCGAGAAGAAGCTCTGGCGAATCACTTGTGCCGCGGCCATCTGGTCGAGGTAGACCTTGGAGATCGGCATGCTGTGACCGTCGATGCTGCGCAGGCGGTAGTTGCCTGGATCGCCACTCACGAACGGACGCATGTAGGTATCAAAGAAGCGATCGTTGATGCCCTGCGCCTTGAAGAACTCGCGGAAGTCGCTGATCGCAACGTCGCTGGTGCTGTGGGCGGTGAACGGATAACGCTTGTTGATCGCCTTGCCATAGAAGCTATACAGCTCGCTCTGATAACGCTGGTTCAGGTACTGGTAGGAGTCGTTCAGCACCAGACGCCAGGTGTCTTCAGCCAGTACGTTGAACCACACGCTGACCGGACGCGGCAGACGGTTGGAGGCATTGCGCAAGTTGCTCAGCGCATCACGCTGACCGCTCATGCGGGTCTTGGCCATTTCGAACGCAGCCTGTTCCGGCGCACTGGCACGAGCGAGGCTCGCTAGTTGCAGTTGCAGGTCGTTGAGCGCCGTCAGGGCCGGGGTCAAATCAGCGGCCGGGCCGTTGTTGTCATCCAGCAAACGGTGCAGCGGTTCGAAGCGGCGTTGCAGGGATTTCTTCGCGGTGTCCGGCAGGTTTTTGATCGCTGCCATGTCCGAAGCCTGGTCTGCTGCGGCAGACGCCAGTTTGCCCAGCTTGCCCAACTTGCCTTTCTGCTCTCCCAGCGCTGCAGCGGCATCAGCCGCTTGATCAACCGGTTCGGCTTCTGCCGGGAAACGGGTGTTCTCGCGCACTTCCACCAGCAGTTGCAGCACCGGGGAGTTGGCCGAGGTCAGGCCAGCCAGTTGCTCGGCGCCTTCACCGGCGTCGTTGATCGGTGGCAAGGCAACCTGCCCGACCGCTTCGCTCCAGAAGTTGGCGTAGTCGCGGAAGTACAGTTGCTCCAGTTCGACCATCAGGCGACGCAAGTCCATGCCGCTGATGCCCGAGCCTTCGCCCAGCACCCAGTTGTCACGCAGGATATCGGTGACCAGCGCACTGCCCTGAACCGAGAAGTACTGCTGATAACCCTGTTGGGTGTAGAAACCCGGGATCACGTATTCGGTGCCGACAAACAGCGCACCTTGTGGGCCCAAGTGTTGGCTGAGGCGATATTCGGGCAGGTTGCGGGCCTGCTCGCGCAGCATCCGGTAAACCACGTTGGCCAGCGACTCGCTGCGCAACACCTGGCGCGCCTGAGCCACCAGCTGATCGTTCAGCGGGTAGATAAACGGCTGCTTCAGCAAACGCTCGAAGTGCGTGTTCAAACCGTTCTGCACGGCGGTGTTGCCGGCGTAACGCTGGGACCATTCGGTGGCAACCCAATCCTTGAGCCACGGGCCGTCGCGACGGTCTTTCATGTTCAACATCAGGTACGCACGCAGGCTGTTGAGCAGGCGTTCGCGGTCCTTCATGTTGGCGCGGATCTGCCCTTCCAGCAGGGTCGCAACCTTCGGCAGCAGTTGCGCTTCAAGCTCCCGCTCGTAGGCCTCCTTGACCACCGGATTGACCTCTTCGCCTTGGTACAGGCCGCCACGTTCGTGGTACGACACGTCACCTTTTTTCGGGAAGACCTGAGTCGCCGCGTAACTGGTGTCGAGGGGCTTGAGCACTGCCATGGAATCATCACGCGCGGTCAGGGCCGAGCGCTGTTGCGTCCAGTTGGTAGCCAGGTTACGCAGGTTTTCCAGACGCTCGTAGTTGGCCGAGAATCCGCCCGCCCACAGCATGCCGAACAGTGCCAGCGCGGACAATGCGCCCACGTACAACGCGCGCTGGCCCCAATGGATGCGGCTGCGTTCGCGTTTGTCCAGACCGGCCAGATCGGCCTCGGGGAAAATAACCCGGCTGAGCAAGTGGTGAATGAAGCGCGAACGGCCGCTGCGCAAGGTTGGCAGCACGCCAGCGTTCAGGCCCAGATTGGCGCCGATGCCGGCGGTGGTCTGGTCCATTTCTTGAGTCAGGTGCGGTGCGCTGGTCAGGTAAAAACCGCGCAACTGGCTGACACGCTGGTAGCGGTTGCCGGTGAACGCCATGTCGACGAACAGGCACAGACGCTCGCCGATCTGCCCCAGTTGATGCGGGAAGTCGAGGATGCGGCCACGGCGCTGGGTGTCGCGCTCCTGGTGCATGCGCATGATCACTTGGCTGTTCAGGCGACGCAGCAGCTCTTCGAACTCGGCGCGCAGGACGGCGACGTCGGTGCCGCTCTGCTCTTTGCGGAAGCTGGTGCCGAGCACCTGATCGCTTTCTTCGCGGGTCAGCTGATCGAAGAACTCGTCGAAACCGAGCAGCTTGTCAGCCTTGCTCAGCACCAGATAAATCGGCACATCGACGTGCAGTTTCTGATGCACATCTTGAAGGCGGGCACGCACCTGGCGAGCCAGGGTGTCGAGGTCTTGCTCGCTGCCGCCCAGCAGGGTTTCCACCGGAATGGTCACCAGCACACCGTTCAACGGACGGTTGCGGCGACGCTTGCGCAGCAGGTCGAGCAAGGTGCTCCAGGCGCTGCCATCGACTTCGGCATCCGGCTGGGTCAGGTAACGCCCGGCGGTGTCGATCAGCACACCGTGATCGGCGAAGTACCAGTCGCAATGACGGGTGCCGAGGGTGTCGCGGGTCAGCTTGCGGTCGATCTTGTTGATCGGAAACTCAAGGCCCGAGAAGTCCAGCAGGCTGGTCTTGCCGCTGCCCTGTGGGCCGATCAGCAAGTACCAAGGCAAATCGCTGCGCCAGCGTTCGCTGCGACCGCGATAGAGGCTCGAGGTCTTCAGGGTTTTCAACGCATCCTTGAAGCGTACGCGAAGCTCTTTCTGCTCTTCGTCGATCAGCTCTTCACGGCGGATACGATCCTGGCCGTCTTCGGTGTCTTCGATGGCTTTCTTGCGTACGCCAGCGCGCCAGCTGACGAAGACCATGGTCAGGCCCCAGATCAGGAACAGCACACTGATGGTCAGCAGGCGGGAGGTCGAACCTTCCCAGAACTTGTAGTCATTGACCGCCAGCAGTGGCCCGACGAACCACACCAGCAGCGCGACGAACAGCACCAGCAACAAGGTCCAGACCCAGGTCTGACGCAAGAATGCGCCGACTTTCTTGAAAAACTTTTTCATCACACGTCCCTGTTTACGGCTGCGACTGCGGCTGGACCGCGGCCGGATCAAGCTGCTGATAAGGTTGCAGAACGGTTTCGCGTTGCTCGCCCAGTACCCAGGCGAAGCCCGAATACATCACCACCAGGCAAACCACGGTGAACAACACCACCATCCACGCTGGCACGATGCGCACCAGGCTGCGGCGCTGATCATTCAAGCCTTCCCAATGCGGCGACAGTTCGCGCGGCACGTCGCCGCGAAGTTGGCGAATCTGGCGATACAAGGCGTCGCGGATGCCTTCGAGCTCGAGCATGCCGCGGGCTTGCACCCGGTACTTGCCTTCGAAGCCCAGCGACAGGCACAGGTACATCAGCTCCAGCATCGGCAGGTGCTTGACCGGGTTTTTCGACAGGCGATCCAGCAGTTGGAAGAACTTCTCGCCGCCGAAGGTTTCGTTGTGGAAGCTGCTGAGCAGGCTCATCTGCGACCACTCGCTTTCGTTGCCCCACGGCGTGGTCACGACGGCTTCGTCGACCACGGTGCAGAGCACGTAACGCGCGGCCATCACCTGGCTGCTTTCGGCGCCGTTGTGCAGCGCACGCACTTCAAACAGTTTCAGCCCGGCGGTCAGTCGCTCGTTGAGCGCGTACATGTCTTCGCGGGTGTCGCTGTGCTTGAGTCGCACCACTTCCGACAACAGGTCGGAGGCGGCTGCGACCAGCGAATTGAGGCTGATGTTGAACGCTTCAGCCGGGCGCAAGCGTGCGGCGTAGATCATCCGTTCTTCGAGCTGTTCGAAACGCGGCGGTGCGGCGAAATCTGTCAGCGGGCTCGAAGCAGGGCCGTGGCCCTGGCGGTCGAGCAGGACGGTTTTATCGTCCTGGGTATGTTCCATGTCCTTGATCATGTCGGTCAGTTCCTGATGGCCCAGAATTTCAGTTCAAGCTCGGCGAATTCGCCGGACACGTGGAACGCGAAGCCGCCGGAGCGCTCGAGTTGTGCCAGGTCTTCGGAACTGAGTTCGAGAATGAAATAGGTTTTGTTGGAGTGGAACGCGATCTGCCGCGGGGCCACCGGCAACGGTTTGACCTTGATGCCAGGCAGATGCAGGTTGACCAGTTGGCGAATACGCTCCACCGGGCCGACCTTGAGGTGCGCGGGCAAGCGATGGCGCAGTTCTTCGGAGTCGCAGTTGGCACTGGCGGCGAGCACGAACGAGGCCGAGCCCAGCAGTTTGTGGTCGTGCAACGGCGAGACGATGATCCCGTATTGGCGCGCTTGCAGGACCAGTTCGATGGCGTGCTGTTCGAGCACCATCGACAGCACCTGACGAATCGCTTCCATCAGCTTGCGGAAGCTCGCGCCCTGGTCGCTGTGCTGGTAACGGCTGTCCAGGCGCGGGCGTTTGCTGTCGCTGGAGAAGGTCGCCAGATCGCCGAGCATGGTCAGCAGCGTGCGGTACAACTCTTCCGGGTGAACCTGCTCCAGGCCGAGGTAGTGGCGCAGCAGCAGTTCGGTGCGGTTGATCAGTTGCAGCATCATGAAGTCGCCGACTTCCGCACCGCCTACTTTGCCGTTGGAGCGGATCCGCTCGGCGATGGTGTCGCCCCGGTGGCCGAGCATGCTGATCACTTCTTTCAGGCACGACAGCAGGTAGCTGGACGAATGCGCCTGAATGTAGGTCGGCACGAAGTCCGGGTCGAGGCTGATCACGCCGTCGGGCGTGGTGTCGAGCACTTCGCAGATCTTCAGTTTCACGTAGGCCTGGTCGCTCTGCTGCTCGCCGAGCAACAGTTTGAAGTCCGGACGGCCGCAGCTGACCTGGCTGGCGGAATCGTCGCCGGCGTTGGAATCGGCGACTTCCGCTTCGTACGCGGTGTAGCGCGCCAGCACGTCGGATTGCTCCGGACGACGCGACTCGATGTGGTTGCCGGTGACCAATGGCAGCGCCAGGTAGATCGGCGTATGACCGGTGTTCGGCGGCACGTCGAGGGCCAACGGCTCAGTGTTGCCGCCGAGTTCAAACAGGCTGCCGTCCGGCAGAATCCCCGAGGCCTGGCTGATCACCAGTTTGCCCATGTTGAGGAACTGCAAGTCGATGTCCAGGTTCAGGAAGCCCCAGGTGTAGCTGCCCAGCAACTGCGTGCGGGTCTTCATCTGGTGGTCGTAGTAGCGATCGTTGTGCTGGAAGTGCTGCGGGCGCAGCAGCATGCCTTCCTGCCAAATCACTTTATGGGAATTCATGATCAGTCATCCGCCTTGGCGAGCGTTTCGTTGCTGTTGCGGATGCCGGCCTGGTCGAGGGTCAGATCAGCGTCGGTGACTTCCACCGGGGTGACTTGCACCGTGTAGCGCCATTTGGTTTCCGGCAGATCGCGGTAGGCGGCGAGGATGCCGACGTAACGACTGCCCTCCTCCACGCTGAGTTTCATCTCCACGGTTTCACCTGGACGCAGTTCAATTTCTTCGCTGGCCACCAGGTCCGGGGCCAGGGATTCCTTGGCGCGCTCGTACAGGCTGAAGAAATCAGCGTTCTCGAACGTCACCGGATGCTTAAGCTCGAACAGACGGACAACGATCGGCGACGGACGCCCGTTGAGGTCCGGGTTCAGCTGATCGCTGGCGGTCAGCTTCAGGTTGAGTTTGGTGACGTGGGAATACGGCGACAGCGACGAGCAGCCGGCCAGCAGCACCAGGGCCGCGAACGCCGTCAGCGTCTTGAAAAAAGCGGTCGAGCAGCGAGACATGCGCATCATCCTTGGTGGTCGGTGTGAAGGGTGGAAATCAGGCGGATCTGTTCTTCGTAGGCCTGAGCGAAGTCGCGGGCCAGCAGGCGCTCGCTCCAGTCATCGTCCTGACGCAGGGCCTGGTGATAACGACCGTAAGCTCTCCAGCGACTGCCGGACGTGGCCAGCAAAGGCTTGTTGTCGCGCTCGAAACGCAGGGTCAATTGCTGTGGCGAGAAGTGTTCAAGCGTGCCGCGAACAGCGGCGCGGCTGGCCGTCAGCAAGGCCACCTGATGCGCCTGCAAATCGCGGAACGCACGGGAGACCGCCTGCTCGGCCGGCAACTGACCCGGCTTGTTACCCTGCAACAAAATGCCCAGCGCTTCACCGGCATCGACGGCAAATTTCAGTGGGTTTTTGTTCGTGCCTTGCACGGTGGTCTGGGCCAGACGCAGTTCGTTTTTCAGTTCGCTGCGGGTGCGCAGGCTCTGCTGCAAACCGCCGACGCTTTGCTTGAGCAGGCGTGCAGCGTTCAGCGCCAGGGCTTCGCGGGCATCGTGGTCGAGGCCTTTGAGGTCCACGCCCAGCGCCGCACCGAAGTGCTCCCAGAAACCTTCACTCTGACGCTCGACCGCTTTCGGCGGTGGCGCGGGGGCTGGCTCTGCCGGGGCGTTGATCAGCTCCGGCACCATCAGGCTTTCCATGTCGATGCGCGCATAGTCGGCGCGCTGACGGGTGTCCTCGATGGTCGTGCTCGGGGAGATCAGCTCGTCGATTTCCGAGTACACGCGCTCTTGCTGATCGAGGGCATTGAGTGGGTCGAGATCGAGAAACGCGTCATCAGGGATGATGCTGCCTGCCGCTTGCGGACGGCCGACTTCAACGTCGAAGGTCGCCGGGTCGCGCACCAGCCGCGCACGGATCTCGAAGTCACCCAGCACGTAGACGCTGCCGTGCTCGATGCGCATCGCTTCGCCCTTGCGCAGGCGCGCGCCGCTTTCGCTGTCCTGGATACCGTTGCTGCTGGTATCGGTCAGGAAAAACGTGCCTTCGCGGTAGCTGATCAACGCGTGGTGGTTGGACAGGTGACGCTTGCGGTCCGGGATGATCCAGTCGCAATCCTCGCCCCGACCGATCACGCCACCGGCCTGTTTGAAGGTCTTCTGGCACAAATCCGTGGGCACGAACTGCTTGGTGTTCAGCATTTCGAAAACCAGTTCCATGGTGATACTCCTTGCGGTCACTTGCCGCGATTGACCGCCTGCGGATCACCCAATGGGCGATAGGTGTTGTCGTTGTATTTGTAATTGCCGCTACAGCCGCCGAGGCCGCATAGAACGACGAGGGTCAGCAGGACGGCTTGCCAGTGACGAACAGACATCAGAGGGTCTCCAGGGGTAGACAAAGTACAAAGCGCCGACCCGTTTGGGCGGCGCTATTGGAAGCGGATGAGGTGAAGTCGACGGTTGTTTGCCTAGCCATCGAAATCACCCAGGTTGATATTCAGGCGCCCGAGGCGATACAGCAGCGTGCGGCGCGGCAGCCCAAGTTCGCGGGCCGCAAGGGTTTGGTTGCCGTCGTTTTTGCGCAGGCAATCGAGCAACAGACTGCGCTCGACCTGCTCCAGGCGTTCGCGCAGGTTCAGGCCACTGCTGTCTTCCGGCATGGCTTCCATGCGCAGGGAAAAATGTTCGGCCAGTAACTCACCGCCCTCGCACAACAGCACCGCGCGTTCGACCAGGCCTTTGAGTTCACGCACGTTGCCGGGGAAGGTGTAACCGGACAGGTGATCCAGCGCCGCATCGGACCAGCACACCGCATCACGCTGCAAGAACGAGCACGCCTTGTCGGCGAAGTGCCGGGCCAGGTCGAGGATGTCGCCTTCGCGCTGACGCAGGGCCGGCAACTCGATCGGGAACTGCGCGAGGCGGTAGTACAAGTCCTCGCGGAATTTGCCTTCGCTGACCAGCACCGACAAATCCCGGTGAGTCGCGGCGATGATGCGCACGTCGATCTTGTGGGTGTCGTTGGAACCCAATGGGCGAATCTCGCCCTCCTGCAGAACCCGCAACAGCTTGGCCTGCAGGGACAACGGCATGTCGCCGATTTCATCGAGCAGCAAGGTGCCGCCGTTGGCCGCATCGAACAGCCCGGCACGGTCGCGATCAGCACCGGTGAACGCACCTTTGCGGTAGCCGAACAGTTCGCTTTCCAGCAGGTTCTCGGGGAACGCCGCGCAGTTCTGCACGATGAACGCCTGAGAACGGCGCGGCCCGCAATCGTGAATCGCCCGCGCCACCACTTCCTTGCCGGTGCCGGTTTCACCGCGCAGCAGCACGGTATATGGGCTGTGCAGGACTTTGCTGATCAGCGAATAGGTCTGGCGCATGGCCGAACTCTTGCCGATCAAACCGTAGCCGCTGGCGCTCGGGACGCTGGCCTTCACTGGCCGCGCATCAACGGTTGGCTGACGCAGACGTTGCAGCAAATGCAATTGGCCGAGCACGAACGAACCGAGTTGACCAAGGGAATCGGCAAAGCCTTGCAGGTCGATGTGCCGGCGACTGGCGCACAGCAGCAAGCCTTCGACGGCTTTCTGCTGATTGACCAGCGGCACACACAACAGCGACTGCCAAGGCATGGCCTGAGGCGGCAGGAAACTGGTTTCGTGCAGGCTGCCGCTCAGCTCGCTGAGGCACACCACGCGGTTCTGGCACAGGGCGAATTGCAGCAGTTGTTCACCGTTGTAATCCGCCGGCAGGCTCGCCGATTCCCGGGGTTGCAGGATGCCGTTGAGGCATTCGGCGTTCATCCCCAGGCACGTGTGAGTCGCGTCCAGCAGGTACAGCTGCGTCAACTCACAACCGCTGAGCTCGGCCAAGCCGCGCACGAAGTCACCCAGCAGCGCAGCACCGTCCGCCGCGCGCGACAAGCTGGCGAACTGCGCCAGCAAGGCTTCGGCATAGACCAGCGGTTGCGGCACTTGAGTGAACATCACACCCACCTCAGGCGAACTCGCACGTCACGCTGGCGTTGCCGTCGAGCGTCGCGTGGACACGCTTGAGGCTTTCGCCGGTGGCCATCGCATCGAGCAAGCGGTCGGCCACCAGCGGCAGCACGTGCAGGTCGAGCAAATGGTCGATCAGGCGCGCGCCGCTGTCGCTTTGGGTGCAGCGTTCGGCCAAGTGATCGACGAGGTCTTGCGAGTAAGTGAAATCCAGTTGACGACGGTTCAGGCGCTCGCCCAAACGGCCGAGTTTGATTTCGATCAGCTCGCGCAGCACCGGGCCACCGACCGGGTAGTAAGGCACCACGCGCATGCGCGCCAGCAGCGCCGGTTTGAAGTGTTTGCTCAGCACCGGGCGGATGGTTTCTTCGAGTACTTCGGCCGACGGCCGCGCGCCGTTTTCACAGAGCTCGGCGATGCGGTCGCTGCCCAGGTTTGAGGTCATCAGGATCAACGTGTTGCGGAAGTCGATCTCGCGCCCTTCGCCGTCGTTGGCCACGCCTTTGTCGAAGATTTGGTAGAACAGGTTGAGCACGTCCGGGTCGGCTTTCTCGACTTCATCGAGCAGCACCACCGAGTACGGTTTCTGGCGCACGGCTTCGGTGAGCATGCCGCCCTCGCCATAACCGACGTAGCCCGGCGGCGCACCGATCAGGCGCGAGACGGTGTGTTTCTCCTGGAACTCGGACATGTTGATGGTGGTGATGAAACGATCACCGCCGTACAGCAAGTCCGCCAGGGCCAGCGCAGTTTCGGTCTTGCCGACGCCGCTCGGGCCGACCAGCAGGAACACGCCGACCGGCGCATCAGGTTTGTTCAGGCCGGCAGCGGTGGCGCGCATCGAGCGGTCCAGTGCGTGAACGGCTTGTTCCTGACCACGGATGCGCGTGCGCAAGTCGGTGGCGAAGCTCGCGACCTTGGCGTTGTGCTCACGGGCCAGTTGCGCCAGCGGCACGCCGGTCCAGGCGCTGATCACTTCGGCGACCAGACGCGGGCAGACTTCAAAACTCACCAGACGTTCTTTGATCTGAAGTTCGGTCAGGGCTTTGTGAGTTTCGTTGAGCGCGGCTTCCAGGGTTTCAACGCTTTGCGCTTCGTCCACTGGTAGCGTTTCGATCACGGTGCCTTCGGCATCTTCTTCAACCGTGACAGTGGGCTCGACTGCGGCAGCTTCGCGGGCCTTGGCCAATTGCTGACGCAGGTCCAGCAGGCGCTCTGCCAGTTCTTTCTGCTCGGTCCAAAGGGTTTCCAGCGCGACCCTTTCGTCGTCGGCGGCAGCCAGGCGATCTTCCAAAGCCTCCAGCGCTTCGTGATCGATCAGCAGACCGGCCTCGGCATCACGGCGCAGGGCCTGACGCTGACGGCCACCTTCGGCCAGTTCGCCACGCAGGCGTTCGAGGCTTTCCGGGGCAGCGGCGAGGCTGATTCGCACGCGGGCGCACGCGGTGTCGAGCACGTCGACGGCTTTGTCCGGCAGCTGACGGCCAGCGAGATAGCGAGCAGACAACTCGGCCGCCGCAACCACCGCGTCATCGCGCAGGTAGATGCCGTGGCTCTTCTCGTAGACCTGAGCCAGGCCACGGAGGATGGTCACCGCTTCGTTGACGGTCGGTTCGTGCAGTTGCACCGGTTGGAAACGACGGGCCAGGGCCGGGTCTTTTTCGAAGTACTTCTTGTACTCCGCCCAGGTGGTGGCGGCGATGGTGCGCAACTCGCCACGGGCCAGGGCTGGCTTGAGCAGGTTGGCCGCGTCGGAACCGCCGGCATTACCGCCCGCGCCGATCAGTGTGTGAGCTTCGTCGATGAACAGGATGATCGGTTTCGGCGAGGCTTTGACTTCGTCGATCACGCCTTTGAGGCGGCGTTCGAACTCACCTTTGACGCTGGCGCCCGCCTGCAACAGGCCCATGTCCAGCGACAGCAGCTCGACGCCTTTCAAGACTTGCGGCACTTCACCAGCCGCGATGCGCGAGGCCAGGCCTTCGACGATGGCGGTTTTACCGACGCCGGCTTCACCGACCACAATCGGGTTGTTCTTGCGGCGACGGGCGAGGATGTCGACCATCTGACGGATCGCGCCATCGCGACACAACACCGGGTCGAGTTTGCCGTCGCGGGCCTGTTGGGTCAGGTTGTGGGTGAAGCGCTGCAGCAGCGATTCGCCCGGCACAGCGGGTTTACCGGTGGCCGGTTGTTCTTTCTGCGACAGGGCGAATTCTTTCAGGCGTTCGATGTTCAGTTTGGCCAGCAACGATTGATAGCGGCTGCCGGCGTAGCGCATCGGGTTGCGCAACAGCGCGAGAATCAACGCGGCTTGCTCGACCTGGCTTTGGCCCAGTTCAAGGTTGGCCACCAACAACGCGTCTTGCAGCCACTGCACCAGTTCCGGGGCGAACACCGGGTTGCGCGAAGCGCTGTGCTCGACCCGCGATTGCAACGCGGCGCTGAGCTCACCGGCATCCACTTCGGCGTCTTGCAGCGCGCGTGCGAGCAAGCCTTGCGGGCGCTCCAGCAAGCCCAGCAGCAAGTCTTCGACGAGGATCTTGCTGCCGCCACGGGCGACGCAGCGTTCGGCCGAACTTTCCAGGTCACGACGGGTTTCGGCGTCCAGCGCCTGGATAAGTTGTTGCAGGTCTACGTTGATCATAGGTCATCTGTCCTTAATGAATTTTGCTGCCCAGGGTCACCACGCCGTCCGCTTTTTCGCGGCCGAGCCAACTGGTCCATCCCAGGCGACAGGCGTTCTGCTCACCGATGCGCAGTTCGCGGATTTCTTCCTGGCGCAGCACCAGGCGAATGTCGTAATCGAGCGGGTCACGCAGGGTGAACCGCACCAACGCGCAGAGCGGTTGGTAGCCGAAACCGATCGGCAGGAATTCGTGGAAGCGTTGCCAGTCGAGTTCGCGGATGTGAATGCGAAATTTGCCGCTGCGGTCACGCACGTGTTCGCCCAGCACCAGGTCTTCGCCGAGCAGGCTGTTGGCGCGGCCCAAGCGATTGCGCTGCTCGTCGAGGATTTCGACGCGGCGCTCGATGCACTGCTCGATGGTCAGCTCGGCGTGCTTGAAGTAGTAACGCAGCACCGCTTCGATCAGTGCCGCCGAGTGCGCCCGCAAGCTGAGCAGGCCGAGGTACGGCAGCAGGCGTTTCCAGTTCAGTTCCTGGGCCCGGCGGATCTCTTCGCCACCGAGGCCGATCAACGCAAACAACTGCGACGAAAACGGGTCGAGGGCGCCGCTCTGGAAGCTTGCGCGGTAGCGGTATTTTTTCCAGATCGGCAGCATCAGCCGTTGCAGGCGATGGTGGAACAGGTCGAGAAAGTTGCGGGTCGGGTTGCCGTCTTCGCTATCGCCCAGGGCCTGTTCGCCGTAGAACGCCGGCAGCGGCGAACCGGAACCGACCAGGCCGATCAGGTTGAAACGCAGACGCGCGCGCATCTGCCCGTGCTCTTCGAAAAACTCCACGCGATCGACGTCACTGCCGGGGAAACCCAGGCTCGGATTGGCCTGGAATTCCAGCTGGTCATACAGATCGTCTTCGCTCAGGTACGGGTGCGCCTCGCGCAGCCGGTCAACCACCAGCAGCACGGCCTGAAACAGCGAGTACTCGCGTATTACCCGGGTCAGCCCGCTTAAAGCAGGGGTTGCAGACCCATACGTGGTGTCCATTGGTACACCTCTCCCTGTGTGCTTTTTACCCGCAGCTCGTGGTACGAATTGAGACTGGCGTAAAGCGCGAAAAACTCGTTAAGAACTGAAGCGAAAACGAACAGGTCGCCCTCGCCGATATACCCTTCCGGATCGATGGTCAGCTCGGTGCGCAACCCGCGTACCGGCAACCCTCGGTGCAAGCGATCGACGTGTTGGTGTTTGATCGACTTGAGCCCACCCAACAGGCGCTTGCTGACTTTTTCAGCGTGTTGGTCGTAGTAGCGCGGCAGGTCGTAGGTTTCGAGAATCACCTTCAACGCATTGACGTCGGCCAGCGACAGATAGTTAAGCGACATGTTGCTGATCAGCTTCCAGAGGAAGTCACGGTTCAGCGGCGGCGCATAACTGGGCGTGGCCGGGGTGATGTTGCGGAAACTGAGGAACTCCGGCGTCTCTTCGCAGGCCATGCAGATGTCGCCGAGCTTGAGCTTGCGCGGCAGGTTCTGGTTGGTGCACATCAGCTCGATCGACAGGGTTTCATGGGCTTCGGTGTGACGGATGCCGAAGCTGAGATAAGTGTCGAGGCCGTCGTGCAACGAGGACGAACGCTGGCGAATGCTGTAGTGCGGACGGCTGTTGGGCACGTCGAAACTCGGGTCGTGCTCAAACGATTCGAACGGCACGTACTCCTGATAACCAAGGCCGCCGGGCTTCCAGCCGGTGACGGTTTCCACCGAAAACACACCGCAGTTTTCCAGGTCGTATTCGGCTGGCAGCAGCAGGTATTCGTCCTGTTTTCCGTCGAGGCGGATCGGCAGTGCATCGTGCTTGAACAGGTTGACGATGGGCGTGCAGTAGAGCTTCACGTTGTCCAGCGTCGGGCGCAGGCGCTGAATGCCGCTCTTGCGAATATCGAAGCGCAATTCGAGGCCGCGCATCTGCTTGAGCGTGTCTTCCGGCAACGCCTTGAGAATGTCCAGACCGTTGACGTCGACGAACAGGAATTTGTCCTGGAAGGCGAAATATTCCTGCAAGTAGCGGTAGCCACGGAAGGTGTTCAGCGGATACGGGATCAACGCTTCTTCTTCGGCGAAACCCACCGGCTGCACGCGGTCGCCGGGCATCTTGAAGGCCATTGGCGTGCCGTTGACGCCGTTGATGGGCTTGCCGGCGCCGTCCAGCGGGATCAGCTCGATGCCTTCCAGGTTGCGCAACAGGCTCAGGTAAAGCATCTGGCTGATGTAGCGCTCACCGGCGAAGTGCAGACGCAGACGACTCAGCTCCAGTTCACCGAGGTGACCGTCAGCGCTCATCTCCAGACGCAGGCTCAACAGCGAACCGTCGCCTTTCACCGAATACGTCAGTGCAGCCAGATCCAGCGGCAAAACTTCGGTCGGGTAGCAGGTACGGAAACGGCAACGCACGTCATCGATCGGCACACTCTCAACCGGCGTGTCACGCTCGACCATCAACGCAGGCCCGGAACGCTTCAACGGATCGAATTGCAAAATGCTGAACGCCGGCAGCGGGCGCATGTAGTTGGGCCACAGCAAATGCATCAGCGAATGGCTGAGCTCCGGCAACTCGTCGTCGAGCTTCTGACGCAAGCGGCCGGTCAGGAACGCAAAGCCTTCCAGCAACCGCTCCACGTCCGGATCCCGCCCGGCCTGACCCAGGAAAGGCGCCAGCGCCGGGCTACGCTCGGCGAATCGACGACCTAACTGGCGAAGTGCGGTGAGTTCGCTTTGGTAGTAGTGGTTAAACGACACGGGTTACCTGCCTGGTATTGAATCTCATGAAAAAAACGTCCTGTAGAGCGCAACCGTCAGACCCGCACAGACGTAGCCGCCGATCAGGAGGTACGGCACGATCAGGATCCAGCCGTAGGCCATGTAAGAGTCACTGAGCTGCCCGGCGACCAGACTGAACAAGCCATAAAGCATCCATGGCACGGCGTAGAACGGAATGAACTTCAACGGCGCCAACCAGACCATCCGCAGCGCTTGTTGCTCGTTTCGGCTCTTGGCGGATCGAGAAGTCCACAGCGAAAACATCAACAGCCCGGGGATGCCCCACCACAACAGGTACACCCAATGAGTCTCGGATGAATCGAACGTGGAGTACTCGCCAATCCACAGGCCATAGGAAAAAATCGCCAGCACCGCCAGCAATGGCCACCACAAGGCAACCATGAAGAAACTCAGTTGCGCGCGGCTAAGCATGGTCGGCCCCCGACGCGAGCTTCGAGGCTTTGGCGCCTGCAAACTTGCGCTTGTACCAGCCATCCAGCCCGGTGCCGAGAAGGATCGCCGTCAAGGTGAATGTCCCTTGGCCAATGCCATAGAGCAGCGCCCGCAACGGATGATCCGGCAGCATCCACAAGAGAATCAGCCCCACCCAGATCGCCCACAGGATCAACTTCACACGTAGCACAGGAATCAGCGCCAGCACCGCGTTGAAGACGAGAAAAAACTCGTAGAGGAATTTGCTGGCAAGACGAATGTTCACGCCACGGGAGGTCAAGCCGCCGTAGGTCGAGATGTACCAGTCGGCCGCGAAGTTATTCAGAAACGTGTAACCCACACAGAAAACACTGTGGATCAACAGGCAGCAGATGATGCGCGCCGGCATGTTCATGCGGGAGGCACCGATGAGTAGCAACTGCCGGCGATTTCGATGGCCACCAGCGATATCAGGACCATGAAAGTCAGCGCGCGATGCAGCCATGATTGGCGCAGTCGCTTGCTGATTGCCGTAACAATCAGCAGAAAACTCAAGATCGCGATGCCGCCGAACAGATTGCTGTCGGCGATGAACATCAGGTACATGCGCATCTCGTCCGATACATCGATCATGGGCAAAAGGCTCCATCCTTGAGGGTCATGCGAGCGCGAATTTTCACTGAACACGCCCTCCCTTGCTCGCGGTGATCGGCACGAATGAATCGATGAACAGGTAATCGCTGTCGGCGCCGCTCACCCGATTCATCGTCAACGGCTTGTCGTCAGGGGTAGAGAAGCGAGTCCAGCCTTCTCTGAGGAGACTGCCGCTCTCGTACCGCACCTGGACGAAGTAGTCCGGCGGCATCGACTGGGTGATCTCGATGAAGTAGCCGCCATCCTGCGCACCGCGCCACACCGCATCGGGGTGATCGGGCAATACCGGCGTCGAGTTGCCCCAGCTCGAACCGATCCAGAACGTCACGACCACGATGACGGCCAACGCACCGATCAGGCTCAGCAGATGATTGAGCCATTTCCACACCCGCAACCACGGCATCATGGTGTGCACCATGTACGCACATCCCGCTTGTCGAAGCCTGCGCACTGATTGTCTTTGGCGATCAGCCGGTAAGGTGTTTCGGGGGTGTAGGCGAAGTAGTAATAGTTGGACCGGTCCTCACCGTAGAGCCAATACGACGAGGAGCTCTGGTTGATTTCATAAGGTTCGAAGGTCCAGATCGACGACTGCGCCGGGATGAAATTCTCCCGGTCCATAAGCAACATCAGTGCGCTGGAAAACACAGGCGTCGTCCAGGCAAGAAGCGCGACTGCCGACAGGAGCACAGCCAGCACTTTGCTCAGAGGCTGTTTGATGTGGATCACGACCTGGCCACTCCCTGTTTCCCACGCCAGCGGGTGAAGGCTGCGTCGATGGCGCGTGTTACCAGGATCGCGGAAACTGTCAAACCACCCGCAAGCGCGCAATACGCCATGCCGCGAACGGGATACTGCGGCAGCATGTAAAACAGGATCGACAGCATCATGAAAATCGCCACGCCAAACTTGATGGCCAGGCGACGGATGAAGACCAAAACAAAATTCAAAAAAACGAAAAAGTAAAAAATAAAGTACATGCCCATGCCGATGGCGACACCACGAGACGTCAGCCCGCCGACGAGCTGTTTGTAGACAGGCACGGCATAGCCATTCATGACGATATAGAGCACGCAGGCCATCCCATGGACGACCAACCCGATCAGTCGTTGGCTATTCATGCTCAAGCGCCGCCACACAATTCTTCGCTACGATCAATCACTCAAAATCCCTCTTCCCTTTCATCCTGTAAAAAAATTCATCAGCACCGCGTCTGTTCAGCCTTGGCCCTGTCGGCACTCAGCACCTTGCCGCGCCATTTCGCGTTGGGGTACTCGCTCAAAACCCGGGGCTCATCCTTTGAAAAATCCATCCGGAAAACCACCAACACACTGGCGATGCAGGCCAGAAATCCCACCACCATGAGGAAGCGTTTTACCCAGATCACTGCGATGCCCCGTTTGGGCAAAACGAACGGTCTTCAATCGTCCATGCACGTACTGTGTTGTCTTCGACCTTCTCAACCCTCGCCAACGCCGCCCGCAACGTCTGCGCATCAATGGTTTTGACGGCGCTGGTGGTTTTGATCGACAAGCTGTACCCACCGCTTATCTGCCCCGCAACGTCCTTTCCTGCCGACGTGTAGTTGGCGATGGAACGGCGCTCGCCTGGACCCAACGTGAAGCGGCGAGGCTGGTCGTCGTAGTTGGAGTCATGGGACAGCTCCAGCGGCCTAACAACCAATGCAGCGGCAAGCATCGTGTATTTATTCGCAATGAAACTAACAACGGGTCGAGCGCCCACTTTTACACTCCGTACCTGCGACGTTTAAGTACAATCATTAGACCCTAGGGTGCGTCAAGTAATACAAACCCAGCAGGTACATTACCGGGATCGCCATAACACATAAAAAATTCAAAACTTTATAGTATTTTCTAGCCCTAACACTTGGAACAAGCCCGACAATTCCAACTACAAAACAGAAAATCGCCAACAAACCAAAATAATTATTATCCACCATTCCAGCAAAGTAGCCTTCCATGCTCACTCCTTATTAAAGCCGACAAAATTCCAGCGATAAAACTCAAACGCCTTGAGAAAATCTGCTCTGACGACTCCTCTGCCTGGATTATAGTAAGTCCAGCCAGATACATCCTTGGTGAAGTAGCCTTTTTCAATAGGAAGGCCTACGTATCCACCACTTTGGGGATCGGCCATATTCTCTCCTTTGAATCTCACCGCCCAAGTAAACGGCCACACAATAGCTGCATCAGTATTTCCCTGGCATATATCTATGCGGTCACCGGTTACGGACACTGCCATTTGAATATGGTGGGCAGTTGTCATCATCGGTCGGTCAAGCGCTTGAGCAAGGATGTCGCCAGGCTTCAGATCGTCGACACTTGCTACTGCCGTGGTGTTTTCTACCGTGTTTTGCATCTCACGGGCACCGTAGGTAAACATAACCATTTCTGCGAAACCATACATATTCGAGGCATATCGGTCATGCACCGCCGGGCTATAGCTTTCCATATTCTTATAAGTTCTGACTCCGGTTTTAAGTTTTACCGGCAGCCCCCGCTTACTGGAAAATTCCACCAAAACGCGTATCGCAAAATCTTCACAGGTAAACCTGTAATCACTTACCTCACCGTCTTTATTCCAATACCTCTCATTAATCAGCCTTTCCGCAATCATCGGAGCTTCATTCTGATAGGCTGCAATTTCAACTTCTGACCACAAGGTCGTAGTTGGCCAAAAGACCTTTAAAACTACTTCTTTTCCAAGAGGGTCAGCTTTTGGAGTTAAAGCCACCGAGGAGACATACAAACTTGAGAGAACTTCCGCGGTCATAGCAAAACCCCGTCGATAGCCGGATGAAAATCAAAGCTCTCGCCTTCCTTACCTCCAACCATTTGCGTTCTTCCCATCGCATCTGTTTGCCCCGAAACAACTTCTCCCTTGGCATTCTTGATGTGATACGGAATACCCTGTAATGGATTACCGTCCTGGTCCTTCATCACAACATGCTGGCAATGAGAAAAAAGCATTAGTGGAATCGGCGGAACAAACGGCACCGCCGAATGCGAATTCCCGATAATCACCGTCCCGGACCCGGCCGTAACCTTGTTGCCATGGGTCCCGACGGAATCCACCGTCGCAGCCGGTTTCCCGTTGATCAAAACCGTCGTCGCCAACCCGCCCGACATCGCACCACCACACGCCGAGGCATCGCCTTGGCGGGCGGCCGCGAGGCCGTCGAAGAACACGTCGCCGGAACCGGCGACAATCGGGTTGGTGCCGTGACCGGGGAGCGGGCAAGCGGTGGGGTCGGATACACGTGCTGCGGGTTTGCCGGACATACGAATCTCCTTAGTTGACCTTGACCTGACCGCTGCCATCCAGGCGCGCGGCGAAACTGACCTGACGCTTGAAACCATCAACTTCCAGCAGGCCTTCGATGCTGAAGGACAGGCGAAGCTGATCGTGGTCACGCGGCAGGGAAATGACACGCACATTGCTCAGGCGTGGCTCGTAGGCTTCGATGAAATTTTCGATGGCCAAACGGGCCTGACTCAGGGAGTCGTGCAGGCTCAGACGCATGTCATTGAGATCGGGTAGCCCGTAATCGGACAGCGTTTGCACGCTGCCCGCACGGGTGCTGAGCATCTTGGCCAGATGGGCAGCCACGGACGCCATGGCGGAGACCTCGCGGCTCCAGCCGACGCGTTTGTCCGCGTCGCCACCCAGGCGTTCGAAAAGGCTGCCGTATCCAGTCATGAGTTAGCTCCGTTTACTCTTTGTCCAGCTTGCCAACCAGCGACAGGGTGAAATCGGCACCCATGTACTTGAAGTGCGGGCGCACGTTCAGGCTGACGCGGTACCAGCCAGGCTCGCCTTCAACATCGCTGACGATGATCTGGGCAGCGCGCAGTGGACGACGGCCACGGACTTCGGCACTTGGGTTTTCCTGGTCGGCCACGTACTGGCGGATCCACTTGTTCAGTTCCAGCTCGAGGTCGGTGCGTTCTTTCCACGAACCGAGTTGCTCGCGCTGCAGCACTTTCAAGTAGTGAGCCAGGCGGTTGACGATCATCATGTACGGCAGTTGGGTGCCGAGCTTGTAGTTCAGCTCTGCTGCCTTGCCTTCTGCGCTGATGCCGAAGAACTTCGGCTTCTGCACCGAGCTTGCGGAGAAGAACGCCGCGTTGTCGGAGCCTTTGCGCATGGTCAGGGAGATGAAGCCTTCCTCGGCCAGTTCGTATTCACGACGGTCGCTAACCAGAACCTCGGTAGGAATCTTGGTTTCGATTTCGCCCATGCTTTCGAAGTGGTGCAACGGCAGGTCTTCAACCGCGCCACCGCTCTGCGGGCCGATGATGTTCGGGCACCAGCGGAATTTGGCGAAACTGTCGGTCAGCTTGGTGCCGAACGCGTAGGCAGTGTTGCCCCACAGGTAGTGCTCGTGGCTGTTGGCGACGGTTTCTTTGTACACGAACGATTTGACCGGGTTTTCTTCCGGGTCGTACGGGTTACGCAGCAGGAAACGCGGCACGGTCAGGCCAACGTAACGGGAGTCTTCCGACTGGCGGAAGCTCTGCCATTTGGCGAATTGCGGGCCTTCGAAGTGATCTTTCAGATCCTTCAGGTCCGGCAGACCGGTGAAGCTTTCCAGGCCGAAGAATTTCGGGCCGGCCGCGGCGATGAACGGCGCGTGGGACATGCAGGCAACGCTGGACACGTACTGCATCAGTTTCACGTCCGGCGAGCTTGGGGACATGAAGTAGTTGGCGATGATCGCGCCAACCGGCTGACCACCGAACTGACCGTATTCAGCGGTGTAGATGTGTTTGTACAGGCCAGCCTGCATCACTTCCGGCGAATCTTCGAAATCGTCCAGCAGGTCTTCTTTGGAGACGTTGAGGATTTCGATCTTGATGTTTTCGCGGAAGTTGGTGCGGTCGACCAGCAACTGCAGACCACGCCACGACGACTCCAGGGACTGGAAGTCAGGGTGGTGCAGGATTTCGTCCATCTGGCGGCTGAGCTTGGCATCGATCTCGGCGATCATGCGGTCAACCATGGCCTTCTTGACTGGCTCACCGTTGTTCTGCGGCTTGAGCAGCTCTTCGATGAAGGCCGACACACCGCGCTTGGCGATGTCGTAGGCTTCGTCGTCCGGCGTCAGGCGGGTTTCGGCGATGATGCTGTCGAGAATGCTGTATTCGCCGTTCTCTTTGCTCTTTTGCTGTGCTGCGCTAGTGCTCATGGTGTTGGCTTCCTTGGCTGATGGAGACTCAGGCGTCCTGGGCTGCGGCGTTCAAGCCCAGCTCACCCAGTACGCGACCGCGGGATTCGTCGTCGGCGAGAACGCCTTCGATGGCTTTGCGGAACGCAGGCGCGTTACCCAGCGGGCCTTTGAGGGCCACCAGCGCGTCGCGCAGTTCCATCAGTTTTTTCAGCTCAGGCACTTGCTCGACCAGGCTGGCCGGGTTGAAGTCCTTCATCGAGTTGACGCGCAGTTTCACGGCCAATTCTTCAGTGTCGCCTTCTTCCTGAAGACGGTTCGGTACGCTCAACGTCAGCTGCAGCTCTTGCTTGGCCAGCACTTCGTCGAAGGTCATCTTGTCGATGCTGATCGGCTTGCGATCTTCGACTTTACGTTCGTCCTTGCGGTGGGTGTAGTCACCGATTGCCAGTAGTTTCAACGGCAGTTCAATCTCTTCCTGAGCACCACCGGTGGCAGGTTTGAAAGTGACGTTGATGCGTTCCTTGGGGGCTACCGAGCCTTCTTTGGCCATGGCTATTCTCCTTGCGGTTGTGGCCCTGGGGCCTATTCGAGTACCACTTCGAGATCGAGGTGGCACAGCCTGCGATAAATCTCTTCCTTGCGTTCACGTACAGCATGGTTCTGCGGTAACAACTCGCAGCAGCTATGCAGTAAATGCAGCACTTCCAGCGCAAGATCGGGCTCCCAGGCGTTCAGGCCTGAGTCCTGTAATGTTTGGTCGAGTGTTTCGAGTTGGGTCCTGGCCAGTTCGTATTTCTTGGCCATGAAGCACAGCCGCGCGAGGGCGAACTGCCAGAAGAATCGGACGCGTCCACCGTGGGCGCTTTGCAGGCCTTGCTTGAGGATCTGCACGGCGGCCTTGAGGCCGTCTTTGCGCAGGATCGGCAAGACTTCTTCCAGGGCCACTTCCCAGGCCGGCTGGCTGTCGGCGACTTCGACCTTGCGCGGCGCACTGGCGCTTTGCAGGTGCGGCATGACGTGGGCGCTGACCCAGGCACGGGTGGCCGGATCGGCAAACGGGGCGCCGTCATGGAAACGCAATTCGACGATGCCGGGCAGGCGCTGAATCAAAAGCGCGAAGTGGATTTCCACTTCGCGCATTGCCATCTCGGCGTTGAGCCCCTGGAGGCACTCCCAAACCATTCGCTGGCCATCGAACCAGAACGGCGCCTTCGCCAGGCTCGCCTCCAGTTCCACCAGCAGATCGGCGTATTTGGCCTGGTCGTAACGGTCCTGGTAGGCCTTGAGCTTGTCGGCTGGCAACCCGCGCAGAACGGTGATCTGCTCGGCGTTGCGCTCGGGCACCGCGTCGATGGGCAACCACAACAGTGTGCGATTGAGGCGCAAGGCGCGCAGGTCGGTGGCTTTCTGCTTGAGCCACCAGGCACACAACGGCCGCGCGCTTTCCTGCTGGGCACGCAGGGCCTTGTGGGCTTCTTTTTCGTTATCGATCGGTGCGCCGGGGGTGAACAATTGCGTGGCGGCTTGTTTGACCTGAGCCACCGCCGCCCCGACGACGCCAGGTTCCGGCTGATTGTCGGCGGCACGCTGGACCATGTTCTTCAGGCGACGGGAGATCGGCAGCAGCAGCGGAGCGTCATCCCCCAAATGCTCGGTGCAAGCAGCATCGAGACCTTCAAGGTGCTCGACCAGCCGCCGGAACATCGGCAACTGCTCTTTGATCGCGACGTTTTCAGTCAGCACCTGCTCAAGACGCGGAACCAACCAACTGACGGCAGCGGAGCGGGTGCGGGCCTTGTTCGGGTGGACTTCGGCCCAGTGGCTTTCGCACAGGTAGTGCAGCAAACCGAGGCCGGCCAGCAGCCCTTGAAAGGATTCGCGCTGGTACAGGGCCCAGGTCAGCCAGGCACCAACCCGCAAATCCTTGGACTGGGTGCGCAGCAGGTTTTCACTGTTTTCGCGGATTTTCAGCCAGTCGATCTGGCCGCTTTCGTGCATGGATTGGGCTTTGCCCAGCTCGCTTTCCAGCGCCTCATATTCGCTCGAAAAGCGAACGTCCTCGCCCGCGAAATTCTCTTGGGAAACAGAGGCTTTTGCGAGTTCGAGGTAATGAGCGGAAAGTTTGCTTGAGTAGGACATCCATGGCCTTTAATTAGGATTACAGTCATACGTCTATTGGAGTTCCAACGACGCGGGACAGAATCAAAGAGCTGCGGTGAATCTCATCCAATTGAGTTCGTGCTCTTTCAAGTGCGCGCATCGTACTCACGATGATGGCCACTAGCAAGCATCTGATTAAACAACAAGACGAAGTGTGTCTATTGCACGTAGGAGAATTCCTTATATATCGCAAGGGATTCCCTGATATCAGTTTAATGTTTCCTCGCCTGACGTATCGATCGGAAAGCACCGACTTAGAGGCATCGCTGTCAATCACCCGCGGTCGCTGCCGATTGAATCGCTGGCACGCATCTGAATCATGACAAAAATAAAAATTATTAAATGTAGGAGGCTTCCGAAAGGCGCTGTCATCTTTCAACAAATTGGAGCGACAACAGCCCGTATGAAAAGTGCCATCACAATGATGGCACCTCATACACAAAACAAAGTCCCATATTGGAACTTTCGGTATCGCGGAAATTTCATATCGGGTTTTAAGGAGTGCCAACATTTAGGATGGTTAAACACCGCTCGACGGCGCTTGTTTAAAACGCCTCAAGGTTACTTCCTGCAAGCTACAACACCTTGCGTCGTTGCCTACGGCTACGCCAGAATCCGCCGGCTTGTGCGCCTTGGGGTCGGCCGGTAACTTGGTTCCTGTCACTGCCCATCAGTGATCGGGTTTAGTCGCTCGCTGGTAATTGAAGTTGCACAAGCTTCTGTCAGACAGGTATTTCCTACCTGCAGTTGATGGTGGCTGTGCGTAGGGCACCTTCGGGTGCGCCGGCTTCTTCAATTCCCCGGTCCGACTAACCTGCGTACAGCTGCCACCCCTTCGTTTAGTCGGCGAAGTGTTGTCAGCATCATTCAAGGAATTGAAGATCATGTTCAAGGTCACACCCAACCCACCAGACACCGATCCGGTCTCTCCCTACGAAAGCCCCGATTCGAACAAACTCAACGAAGCCGCCGAGCGCGCCCTCGACCATCACTTCCCGCCAGCCGACCCCAAACCACCAAAACGCAACGGCCAGCTCTTCAGCGTCTGCTCGGGCATCCACCCTGAAACCCTTCTCGCCAATGCCTCGGAAGATCTGCTGTCCATCAGCGCCATCGCCGCCAACCTCGCCGACGATGTGGAAGGCTCACGCCGCTCCGTAGCCCTGGCGCTCAGCCGCATGGCCGACGGCGTGCATTTGTTGGTGGAGCGAGCGCTGGATCATCTGGATGAACCCGAGATGGCGGCGATTTTCGCCAAGCAACAAAATCGAGTCAGCTGATTCGTCAGGCATAAAAAAATGGGCACCCAACCCAGTTGGCGTGCCCATTTTTTATCCCGCTCACCCGCTACGCGGGAAGTCGGTGCGTGTTACGGATTGACGCTGTCTTTCAACGATTTGCCTGGCTTGAACGCAACGGTGTTGCTGGCCTTGATTTTGACGGGCTCACCGGTTTGCGGGTTTTTGCCGGTGCGGGCACCGCGATGGCGTTGCAGGAAGGTACCGAAGCCCACCAGCGTAACGCTGTCCTTGCGGTGCAGAGCGCCGGTGATTTCTTCGAGAACGGCGTTGAGAACGCGGTTGGCCTGCTCTTTGGTGAGGTCTGCTTTTTCAGCAATTGCAGCGGCGAGTTCTGGTTTACGCATTAGTGAAGCCCCTTTGACGGTTTTTTGTTGTTATGTCCGTGCTGTTCTCGTTGGAACAGCGCCCAAAGCGCCGCAGGTGCTCTACTCTGCGGCAGACGGGAGTGAGGATGGCACGCAGCGAAGAGCCGCGCCAGTCTCGGCGCGACCTTTGTATGGGCAAAAGAGGGGTGATTCCGACAGAACGACCAGTATTTACGCCAGCAGTGCCGGAAGCTCTTTGTTCAGGGCCAGTTTTTCCATCACCGCCGCGCCTGTCAGGGCATAACCCAGCAGTTTGCCGCTGGCATCGCGGCACAATACCTTGATGTCCGCGCCCTGCCCTTCGACTGTCCAAACGCCCTCCAAACCCCGTGGTGGCGGTGAAACCACCAAGGGGCAGACTGGCGTTTTAACGGTGATGGGCATCGGGCCATAACTCACCGCCGTCGGGTTTCCGGCGAGGGTCTGAGCCAGCGCTCTCGCACAGCTCATGAGGGGCATGACGTACAACAGATTCAGCCCATCGACTTCGGCGCAGTCGCCCAAGGCATAGATGTTGGCGTGGGAGGTTTTCAGGTGGCGATCGACCACCACGCCGCGATTGACCTGCACACCGGCCGCAGCCGCCAGATCGATGCGCGGACGCAGACCAATGGCCGACACCACCACGTCGCAAGGGATCACCTGGCCATCGGACAGATGCGCTTCCAGTCCGTCAGCAACGCGCTGCAAGCGATTGAGCACCGGCCCGAGGTGGAAGCGTGCGCCCAGGCTTTCCAGCCCGGCCTGAACCGCAGCGGCCGCCGCCGGGTGCAACAGGGTCGGCATGACCTGCTCGCACGGTGCAACCAGTTGCACCTCGTAGCCGCCAAGGATCAGGTCGTTGGCGAACTCGCAGCCGATCAGGCCGGCGCCGAGCAGCAACACCCGACGTTTGCCGGCCGCCGCTGCGCGAAAGCGCGCGTAGTCTTCCAGATCGTTGATCGGGAAGACTGCGTCAGCCGCATCGCCTTCGACCGGCACTCGCACGGTTTCCGCGCCCCAGGCGAGGATCAGGTCACGGTAAAACACCGCTTCCTCACCGATCCACAAGCGCTTGTGGCCAGGGTCGATGCCGCTGATGCGCGTGTGCGTACGCACTTCGGCCTTCAACTGCTCGGCCATGGTGCCGGGTTCGGCCATGCTCAGGCCGTCGGCGTCTTTGTTTTTGCCGAAGCCGGTGGAGAGCATCGGCTTGGAGTAGGAGCGTCCGTCATCTGCGGTAATCAGCAGCAGCGGGGTTTCGCCATCGAGTTTGCGAAACTCCCGAGCCAGGTTGTAGCCAGCCAACCCGGTGCCGACGATCACGACAGGTGCGTTCATTCCCTACTCCTTCAAATGTCTTAGTTAATTTCGATCATTTCGAAATCCATCTTGCCCACGCCGCAGTCCGGGCACAGCCAGTCTTCCGGCACGTCCTGCCATAGGGTGCCCGGCGAAATGCCGTCATCCGGCCAGCCGTCGGCTTCGTTATAAATCAGGCCGCAGACCACACATTGCCACTTTTTCATTCACATACATCCTCAGGATTCAGGCTTTTGCCGGCGCGAACGGTCGATGGTTGGAGCGCTGCCGTCCGGCTCAGGGGCGTTTTGTACTGATCGGGCCCGGCAGATGCAAGCCTGTTCGACGCAATGGCCGGCCGGATCAATCAAAATCGCAGGCTGACATGGTAAGCTCGCCGCCTCATTTGCTGCCAATAATGACTCACTGTGCCGCACTCAAAATCCCCCGCCGCGACCCCACTTTGGCTCTCTCTAAGCCAACTGACGCCCCTCCCCGACACGACTACGCTCGATTGGCTGTTCGATAAAGGGTCGCTGACCCGGCGCTTGATCCGCCTGTCGAATGATGGCTTCAGCGTCACGCCGCTGCTCGAAGGCTGGCAATCGCTGCGCGCCGACGAATGTGCTGCGCTGGAGCTGGCCGAAGGCAGCGAGGGCTGGGTTCGCGAGGTGTATCTGCGCGGCCACGGCGAAGCCTGGGTATTTGCGCGCAGCGTGGCGGCGCGCAGTGCGTTGCAGGGCGACGGATTGCACATGGACGAATTGGGCAGCCGCTCCCTGGGCGAATTGCTGTTTTGCGATCAGGCATTTCAACGTCGCGTCATTGAGGTTTGTCACTATCCTCAGGAATGGCTACCGATGGAGTCCCGGACACCTGAATTGTGGGGCCGTCGCTCGCGTTTCGACCGCGGCGCCTTGAGCGTGCTGGTGGCCGAAATTTTCTTGCCGACCCTGTGGAACGCCACCCGCGCCCATCCGGAGAATTGCTGATGTACCAGAGCCTGCTCAAGTCCCTGAATCGCTTGAATCCCCGGGCCTGGGATTTCATTCAGTTGACGCGCATGGACAAACCGATCGGCATTTATCTGCTGCTGTGGCCGACGTTGTGGGCACTGTGGATCGCCGGCAAAGGTTCACCGTCATTGGCCAACGTGGTGATTTTCGTCCTCGGTGTGGTGCTGACCCGCGCTGGCGGCTGCGTGATCAACGACTGGGCGGACCGCAAGGTCGACGGCTACGTGAAACGCACCGAACAGCGGCCATTGGTGAGCGGCAAGATCAGCTCCAAAGAAGCGCTGGTGTTCTTCGCGCTGCTGATGGGCGTGAGTTTCCTGTTGGTGTTGTGCACCAATGCAGCAACGGTCTGGCTGTCGTTCGGCGGTTTGGCACTGGCCTTCACTTACCCGTTCATGAAGCGCTACACCTATTACCCGCAAGTGGTGCTGGGCGCGGCGTTCTCCTGGGGCATGCCGATGGCGTTCACCGCCGAGACCGGTGAACTCCCGGCGGCGGCGTGGTTGCTGTGGATCGCCAATCTGCTGTGGACCGTCGGCTACGACACTTATTACGCGATGACCGACCGCGACGACGATTTGAAGATCGGCGTGAAATCCACGGCGATTCTGTTTGGCGAGGCGGACCGGGTGATCATCCTGATCCTGCAAGGGCTGGCGCTGGGTTGCCTGCTGCTGGCCGGGTCGAAATTCGAGCTCGGCGGCTGGTTTCACTTGGGATTGCTGGCGGCGGCGGGCTGTTTTGCGTGGGAGTTCTGGTACACCCGCGGCAAGGACCGGATGCGTTGCTTCAAGGCTTTTTTGCACAACCACTGGGCCGGGTTGGCGATTTTTGTCGGGATTGTGCTGGATTACGGGTTGCGTTGAATCAAACCTGCTCCCGGCATGGGGGCAGGTTTGCGGTTTCTGGACTCGCTTACTTCTTCGGTCCGGTATTGGTGATGACGTGCCAGACGTCCTTCATTTTGTCGCCTACCATGTCACCGGGTTTTTTGTCATTCACGAACGTGTAAAGCGGTTTACCGTCGTAGGCATATTGACTCGTGCCGTCATCGCGCTTGATAACGCTCCACTTGCCTTCGGCCTTTGCACCCGCCGGAGCCATCATTGGCGGCCAGTTCTTGGCACAATCATCGTTACACATTGACTTGCCGCCAGCATCCTTGTCGAACGTGTACACCGTCATACCCTTATGATCGACCATCATCCCGTCTTTCATCATTGCTGGCTCAGCCGCGAAGGCCATCGATGGCAACGCCAGGGCCGCCGTCAGCATCAGAGCCTTGATGGATTGCGAGTATCGCTTCATGGAAACCTTCCTTTTGTGGTTGTCAGGATTCGGAATTAAAGCTTAGTTCAGGATCACAACAATCGCAGGGCGACTAAAATACTGTCACACGACTGCAATAATTCCGTTATCTAATGCGGCGCAAGACAGTTAAATGACAAGAGGATTAAAGGCATGGTTGGCAGGAGCATTCTGATCGTCGACGACGAAGCGCCCATTCGCGAAATGATCGCCGTTGCGTTGGAAATGGCCGGCTATGACTGCCTGGAGGCTGAGAACTCGCAGCAGGCCCACGCCATCATTGTCGACCGCAAGCCGGACCTGATCCTGCTCGACTGGATGCTGCCCGGCACCTCCGGCATCGAGCTGGCCCGACGCCTCAAGCGCGATGAGCTGACCGGGGACATCCCGATCATCATGCTCACCGCCAAGGGTGAAGAGGACAACAAGATCCAGGGCCTGGAAGTCGGCGCCGATGACTACATCACCAAGCCTTTTTCCCCACGTGAGCTGGTGGCGCGCCTGAAGGCCGTGCTGCGCCGCGCCGGCCCTACCGATGGCGAGACGCCGATCGAAGTCGGTGGTCTGCTGCTGGATCCGATCAGCCACCGCGTGACCATCGACGGCAAACCCGCCGAGATGGGCCCGACCGAATACCGCCTGCTGCAATTCTTCATGACCCACCAGGAACGTGCCTACACCCGCGGCCAGTTGCTGGATCAGGTCTGGGGCGGCAACGTTTATGTCGAAGAGCGCACCGTCGACGTGCACATCCGCCGCCTGCGCAAAGCCCTCGGCGATGCTTACGAAAATCTGGTACAAACCGTGCGCGGCACCGGCTACCGGTTCTCCACCAAGGCCTGATCCGGACCTTTCCCGCACGACAAGCTGACAAGGACGCGCGCTCAAGTGAACCAAAACTGGCATGGCACCCTGATCCGCCACATGCTTTTGCTGGTGACCGGTTGCCTGGTGATCGGCCTGATTACCGGCTACTACGGCTGGAGCCTCGCCGCGGGCCTGGGCCTTTACCTGGCCTGGACCCTCAAGCAATTGCTGCGACTGCACGAATGGCTGCGCCTGCACAAACCCGAGGAAGCACCGCCCGATGGCTATGGTCTGTGGGGCGAAGTGTTCGACAGCATCTACCACCTGCAACGTCGCGACCAACGTGTGCGTGGGCGCCTGCAAGCAGTAATCGACCGGGTCCAGGAGTCGACTGCCGCGCTGAAAGACGCAGTGATCATGCTCGACAGCGACGGCAACCTCGAATGGTGGAACCGCGCCGCCGAAACTCTGCTCGGCCTCAAAACCCCGCAAGACAGCGGCCAACCGGTGACCAATCTCGTACGCCATCCACGCTTCAAGGAATACTTCGAACAGGACAGCTACGCCGAGCCGCTGGAAATTCCGTCACCGATCAATGATCGTCTGCGCATTCAGCTGTACATCACCCGCTACGGCAACAACGAACACTTGATGCTGGTGCGCGACGTGACGCGCATCCATCAACTGGAACAGATGCGCAAAGACTTCATCGCCAACGTCTCCCATGAACTGCGTACGCCGTTGACGGTGATCTGCGGCTACCTGGAAACCCTGCTCGACAACGTCGAGGACGTGAACCCGCGCTGGTCCCGTGCCCTGCAACAGATGCAGCAGCAAGGCGGACGCATGCAAACGCTGCTCAACGACTTGCTGCTGTTAGCCAAACTGGAAGCCACCGATTACCCGTCGGACAACCAGCCGGTGGCCATCGACGGCTTACTGCAATCGATCAAGAGCGACGCTCAGCAGTTGTCTGCTCAGCGCAATCAGAAGATCACCCTGGAAGCCGACCCGACGATTCTGCTCAAGGGCAGCGAAGCCGAGTTGCGCAGCGCGTTTTCCAATCTGGTGTTCAACGCGGTGAAATACACCCCGGCCGAGGGCAATATCCGCATTCGCTGGTGGGGTGATGAGCAAGGCGCACACTTGAGTGTGCAGGACTCCGGCATCGGCATCGACAGCAAGCACTTGCCGCGCCTGACCGAACGCTTCTATCGCGTCGACTCCAGCCGCAATTCCAACACCGGCGGTACGGGGCTCGGCCTGGCAATCGTCAAACACGTGCTGCTGCGCCACCGCGCGCGGATGGAAATCAGCAGTATGCCGGGCCATGGCAGCACCTTTACCTGCCATTTTGCGCCGGCCCAGGTCACAAAATCCCGGGTCATCAGCGCCACCGACTGATACCGGCCGGCACGCGCCACTGGTCAATCACTTGGTCAGCCGCTACATTGGCTGACTTGTGCCTGCCCTTCAGGCGCACTTTTTTCTTTCCTTTCGAATATACGGAACCCGCAAAACTCCATCATGGACCCTTCCCCTGGCTTGACCCTCGCGACACTCTTCGCCGATTTCGGCATGATTCTTTTTGCTCTGATCCTGGTTTTGCTCAACGGCTTTTTCGTTGCGGCGGAATTTGCCATGGTCAAATTGCGCTCGACCCGGGTCGAAGCCATCGCTGAAAAAAACGGCTGGCGCGGACACATCCTGCGCACCGTTCACAGTCAGCTCGATGCTTACCTGTCAGCGTGCCAGCTGGGTATCACCCTCGCCTCCCTGGGCCTTGGCTGGGTCGGTGAGCCGGCGTTCGCCCATATTCTCGAGCCGGTACTGAGCGCTGTCGGCGTAGAGTCCGCCGAAGTGATCAAAGGCGTGTCGTTCTTCACGGCGTTCTTTATCATTTCGTACCTGCACATCGTGGTCGGCGAACTGGCCCCGAAATCCTGGGCCATCCGCAAACCCGAGTTGCTATCGCTCTGGACCGCCGTGCCGCTGTACCTGTTCTACTGGGCCATGTACCCGGCCATTTACCTGCTCAACGCCAGCGCCAACACGATCCTGCGGATCGCCGGCCAAGGTGAACCCGGCCCTCATCACGAGCACCATTACAGCCGTGAAGAACTGAAACTGATCCTGCACTCCAGCCGTGGCCAGGACCCGAGCGACCAAGGCATGCGCGTTTTGGCCTCGGCGGTGGAAATGGGCGAACTGGAAGTGGTCGACTGGGCCAACTCCCGGGAAGACCTGGTGACCCTGGAGTTCAATGCGCCGCTGAAGGAAATCCTGGCGATGTTCCGTCGCCACAAGTTCAGCCGTTATCCGGTATACGACAGCGATACCCAGGAGTTTGTCGGCCTGCTGCACATCAAGGATCTGCTGCTGGAACTGGCAGCCCTGGACCACATTCCCGAGTCGTTCAACCTCGCCGAACTGACCCGGCCGCTGGAGCGCGTTTCGCGCCATATGCCGCTGTCGCAATTGCTGGAGCAGTTCCGCAAGGGCGGCTCGCACTTCGCCCTGGTCGAAGAAGCCGACGGCAACATCATCGGCTACCTGACCATGGAAGACGTGTTGGAGGTACTGGTCGGCGACATTCAGGACGAACACCGCAAGGCTGAGCGCGGGATCCTCGCGTACCAGCCGGGCAAGCTGCTGGTGCGTGGTGATACGCCGCTGTTCAAGGTCGAACGCCTGCTGGGCATCGACCTGGACCACATCGAAGCCGAAACCCTCGCCGGGCTGGTCTACGAAACCCTGAAACGGGTGCCGGAAGAGGAAGAGGTGCTGGAAGTCGAAGGCTTGCGGATCATCATCAAGAAGATGAAAGGGCCGAAGATTATTCTGGCCAAGGTGTTGATGCTGGATTAACAGGCAGATCCAGAACTGCGTCGATCCCTTCGCGAGCAGGCTCGCTCCCACAGGTTTTGCACAGACCTTGTGGGAGCGGGCTTGCTCGCGAAGGCGTCAGAACAGGCAACACCTCACTGTTTACCGAGCGCAAAGTTCGGCAGGCTGCCCACCGGTTGATTGAACTGGTACGGGATCGACACCAGCCCCAACCCGGTATTGCGCTGCACCACGAAATGCAGGTGCGGCCCGCTGCTGTTGCCGGTATTGCCCGACAAGGCCAGCGGACTCCCCACCGACACTCGTTGCCCCTCTCGAACGCTCACCGAACCTTGCTTAAGGTGCAGGTACACGCCCATGGTCCCGTCATTGTGCAGCACCCGCACGAAATTGCCCGACGGATCGGTGCCGCGCCCGGTCTGGGTATTCTCGGTTTTCACCACCACACCGCCACGCGCCGCGATGATCGGCGTGCCTTCGGGCATGGCGATGTCCATGGCGTAGCGGTTCTTTGGACCGAAGTGGCTGTATTGACCGTTGGCGCCCTGACTCAGCCGAAACGGTCCACCGCGCCAGGGCAACGGGTATCGATAGGCCATGGCGGCCCCTGAGGGGTCGCCCAGGGAGTATTCAAATTTTGGGGTGTACGCGAGCGGTCTTTCGGGCCGCGTGGCTGTGAGCAGCGCCAGACGAATACTGCTGCGTGCCGGCATCACCCGGCGGATCGGTCGGCTCGGCGCACCACTGACGTTTTTCAGCCCGCCGAAGCTCAACTCGATTTCTACCGGCGCATACAGGTCATTGCGCACGTAAACGCTGTCTACGCCCTTCTTCTTCGTGATGACGACGTACACCTGGCGCTCAAGATTCTCGACCATGCGATCACGAAAAACGAACACCTTGGAGCCTGTCGTGGGGCGGTCGCTGTAGGAGACCACGCCATTGGTGTCGGTGGACTTGTAGATCGTCATGGCCATCGCCGAGGCGGATGCCATGAACAGACCGCAGAAAAACAGCAGGCGCGCGAGCATGGGCAAAATTCTGTCGAGTAAGGCCTGGGTAGGAGCCTAGCAGCTGCAATGGACCCGGGTAGTCGGCAGATGTTTCAAAATGGGCCGTTCAGCGGATGTGCGGTGAATTTGATGGCCCCTTCGCGAGCAGGCTCGCTCCCACATTGGAATGCATTTCAAATGTGGGAGCGACGGTGCGACGATACGACCTGCTCGCGGCCTAACAGACGATACCGAACTTAAGCGCCGGGTATGAAATGCTTCTGCGCCGTACCCCGTGCTATCAACCGCGAGATGTAATCGAGCTTCTGCGCATCCTGGTCGACGAAGCGGAAGGTCAGTTGCAGCCAGTCGCTGTCGGGCTTCGGCTCGTGGGCGACGATGGCGTGCAGGTAGCCGTTCAGACGGGCGGTTTCGGCGTTATCGCCCTGCTCCAGGTCGAGCACGGCGCTGTCGAGCACTTGCGGCAGGGTGTCGGTGCGTTTCACCACCAGCAAGGCTTCCTTGAGACTCAAGGCCTTGATCACACATTGCTGAATGCCGTTCGGCAGGCGCAATTGGCCCTGGCCACGACCGCCCGTTGGCGCTGCGGAGGACGCTGGAGGCTTGATCGGCGGGCTGTTGAGCAGACCGCGAGACGGAGCAGCCGCCGGGGCCGGCGCGGCGGCGACAGGTTTGGCGAACGGGTTGACCGGCGCCGCGGCGGGTGCGACCACGGCAGCCTTGCCGCCGGTCAATGCGCTCAGGGAGTCGTTGCCGAACGCCGAGTTCATTTTGGTCGGAGCACTGTTCATCAAGGTGTCGAGCTTGCCCACCTTGTTCAGGGCCTGCTTGACCTTGGTCAGCAGTTGCTCGTTGGTGAACGGCTTGCTGACGTAACCCGAAACCCCGGCCTGGATCGCCTGAACGACGTTCTCTTTATCGCCTCGGCTGGTCACCATCACAAACGGCATGGTCTTGAGGTTGTCCTGCTCGCGGCACCAGGTCAGCAATTCCAGGCCGGACATTTCCGGCATTTCCCAGTCGCACAGGACCAGGTCGAACGCTTCCCGCGCCAGCAAGGCCTGAGCCTTCTTGCCGTTGACCGCATCTTCGATCCGGATACCCGGGAAGTAGTTGCGCAAGCACTTCTTCACCAGGTCACGAATGAACGACGCGTCGTCCACGACCAACACACTGACCTTACTCATCCATCACCCCTTTAAAAAATCCCGGCAAGCATACCGCTTTGCTGATGGCACATTGCCAAAAACCTTCAGTCACGCCGGGACTTTTCGTTCGCGGGTGCTGCTTTCAAATTCATAAACCACAAACAAAAACGCCCGGCCAAAAGGCCGGGCGCTTTTCTCAGGCAATCTTACTTATCGTCAGCTTTGCCCGGAACATTAGCGGTTTCGCCACTTGTACCTTCAACTTCTTCTTTCATGCGCTTGAGGCCCAAGTGCCGCACGTCGGTGCCACGCACCAGGTAAATCACCAGCTCCGCGATATTGCGCGCGTGGTCGCCGATCCGTTCCAGCGAACGCAGCACCCAGATAATGCTCAAGACCCGCGAGATAGAGCGCGGGTCTTCCATCATGTAGGTGGCGAGTTCGCGCAGCGCGGTTTTGTATTCGCGGTCGATGATCTTGTCGTACTGGGCCACCGACAACGCCAGGTCGGCGTCGAAGCGGGCAAAAGCGTCCAGTGCATCGCGAACCATGTTGCGCACCTGGTCGCCAATGTGGCGAACCTCGACGTAACCCCGCGGGGCTTCGCCTTCTTCGCACAACTGGATGGCACGACGGGCAATCTTGGTCGCTTCGTCACCGATGCGCTCCAGGTCGATTACCGACTTGGAGATGCTGATGATCAAACGCAAGTCCGACGCTGCCGGCTGACGGCGAGCCAGAATGCGCAGGCATTCTTCGTCGATGTTGCGTTCCATCTGGTTGATCTGGTCGTCGATCTCGCGAACCTGCTGGGCCAGGCCAGAGTCAGCCTCGATCAGCGCGGTCACCGCGTCGTTGACCTGCTTCTCGACCAGGCCGCCCATGGCCAGGAGGTGGCTGCGCACTTCCTCGAGCTCAGCGTTGAACTGCGCGGAGATGTGATGGGTAAGGCCTTCTTTACTAATCATGTTGGCGTCCTTGGAGCGTCCGGTAAGGTGCGGTGGACCGCAGCGTCAGTTCAGTGAGCAACAACAGCTTCCTAGCCGTAGCGACCAGTGATGTAGTCTTCGGTCTGCTTCTTCGCCGGATTGGTGAACAGGGTGTCGGTGTCGCCGAATTCCACCAGTTTGCCCATGTACATGAACGCCGTGTAGTCAGAAACCCGCGCGGCCTGTTGCATGTTGTGGGTCACGATGACGATGGTGAACTTCGATTTCAGTTCGTAGATCAGCTCTTCGACTTTCAGCGTGGAGATCGGGTCGAGTGCCGAGCACGGTTCGTCGAGCAGCAGCACCTCCGGCTCCACGGCGATGGTGCGAGCGATCACCAGACGTTGTTGCTGACCACCGGACAGGCCGAGTGCCGATTCGTGCAGACGGTCTTTGACTTCGTCCCACAGTGCCGCGCCTTTCAACGCCCACTCGACGGCTTCGTCGAGGATGCGCTTCTTGTTGATGCCCTGGATGCGCAGGCCGTAGACCACGTTCTCGTAGATGGTTTTCGGAAACGGGTTCGGCTTCTGGAACACCATGCCAACGCGACGACGCAACTCGGCCACGTCTTCGCCCTTGCGGTAGATGTTGTTGCCGTAGAGGTTGATCGCGCCTTCGACACGACAGCCATCCACCAGGTCGTTCATGCGGTTGAACGTACGCAGCAGTGTGGACTTGCCGCAGCCGGACGGGCCGATGAAGGCGGTCACGCGCTGTTTCGGGATGTTCAGGCTGACGTCGTACAGCGCTTGTTTGTCGCCGTAGAACAGGTTCAGGCCTGGTACTTCGATCGCGACGGTTTCCTGCTCGAGGCTCAAGCTCTGTTTATCGCGACCCAGCGCCGACATGTTGATGCCGTGGGTATGTGCTTCGTGCTGCATGGGAGGCTCCCTGTGCTAACAAATTCGGTTCGGTTTTTGTGGGAGCGAGCCTGCTCGCGATTCAGGCAATGCGGTTTAACTCTGAAACCGCGGTGATGCCATCGCGAGCAAGCTCGCTCCCACATAGAAATCAGTGCTGCATGAAATCAGCTATCCAGCGCTTTGTATTTTTCGCGCAGGTGGTTACGGATATAAACGGCCGACAGGTTCAACGTCGCGATCACCAGCACCAGCAACAGCGCCGTGGCGTACACCAGTGGGCGTGCCGCTTCGACGTTCGGGCTCTGGAAGCCGACGTCATAAATGTGGAAGCCAAGGTGCATGATCTTCTGGTCCAGGTGCAGGTATGGATAGTTGCCATCCACCGGCAGCGACGGCGCCAGTTTCACTACACCCACCAGCATCAGCGGCGCTACTTCACCGGCGGCACGGGCCACCGCGAGGATCATGCCGGTCATCATCGCCGGGCTGGCCATCGGGATGACGATCTTCCACAAGGTCTCAGCCTTGGTCGCGCCGAGGGCCAACGAGCCTTCACGTACGGTGCGAGGAATCCGTGCAAGACCTTCTTCGGTCGCCACGATCACCACCGGCACCGCCAGCAGCGCCAGGGTCAGCGAAGCCCAGAGCAAACCCGGCGTACCGAAGGTCGGTGCCGGCAGCGCTTCCGGGAAGAACAGGCGGTCAACCGAGCCACCTAACACGTAAACGAAGAAGCCCAAACCGAACACGCCGTAAACGATTGCCGGAACACCCGCGAGATTGTTCACCGCGATACGGATGATCCGGGTCAGGGTGTTCTGCTTGGCGTATTCACGCAGGTACACCGCCGCCAGCACGCCGAACGGAGTAACGATCATCGCCATGATCAGCGTCATCATCACGGTGCCGAAAATCGCCGGGAAGATCCCGCCCTCGGTGTTCGCTTCACGCGGGTCGTCCGACAGGAATTCCCAGATCTTGCTGAAGTAGAAGCCGACCTTGGTAACGGTGCCCATCGCGTTCGGCTGGTAGGCGTGTACCACTTTACCGATGCTGATTTCGATTTCTTTGCCGTTCGCATCGCGGGCCGTCAGGCTGTCGCGGTTGAATTGGGCGTGCAGGTCATTCAGACGGGCTTCGATGTCCTGATAGCGCGCATTGAGCTCAGCGCGCTCGGATTCCATGTCCGCTTGTGCAGCAGCGTCGAGCTTGCCTGCCAACTCCAGTTTGCGACCGTGCAGACGCACACGCTCCAGCCCTGCGTTGATCGCGCCGATGTCGACCTTTTCAAGGATCTTGAGCTGCGCGGCGAGCTTGTTGACGCGTTCCACACGCGCTTGCAACTCAGGCCACGCCGCTTCGCCTTCAGCGATGACCTTGCCGTCCTGTTTGACGTTGACCAGGTAGCCGTAGAAGTTGCCCCACTCACGACGCTCGATGGCCATCAGCTCTGGCGGCGTCTTCTGGTTAGTCAGCCACTCGCCGACGATCCAGGTGAAGTCGTTGCCGTTCAGGTCACGGTTGCCGACTTTGATCAGCTCGCGGGTCATGAACTCCGGGCCCTGGTCGGGCACCGGCAGGCCAGCGCTTTTCAGGCGCTCGCGCGGCACTTCTTCTTTCTGCACCACTTCGCCGATGACGAGGTGATTGGCCTGGCCCGGCACGTCGTAACTGGCGTGCACCAGGTCCGCCGGCCAGAAATGGCCCAGACCGCGCACGGCAATCACTGCCAACAAGCCAATGGTCATGATGACCGCGATGGACACCGCGCCACCGCTGATCCAGACGCCGGGGGCGCCGCTCTTGAACCATCCTTTCAGGGAGTTCTGTTTCACAGACTTCTACCTTTCTTAAAGCGACGAGTATTTCTTGCGCAGACGCTGACGAATCAGTTCCGCGAGGGTGTTCATGACGAAGGTGAACATCAGCAGCACCAGCGCCGAGAGGAACAGCACGCGGTAGTGGCTGCCGCCGACTTCCGATTCGGGCATTTCCACCGCGACGTTGGCGGCCAGTGTGCGCAGACCTTCGAACAGGTTCATTTCCATGACCGGCGTGTTACCGGTGGCCATCAGTACGATCATGGTTTCGCCGACCGCACGGCCCATGCCGATCATCAGCGCCGAGAAAATGCCCGGGCTGGCGGTGAGGATCACCACGCGAGTCATGGTCTGCCACGGCGTGGCACCGAGCGCCAGGGAGCCGAGGGTCAAGCCACGTGGCACGCTGAACACGGCGTCTTCGGCGATGGAGTAGATGTTCGGGATCACCGCGAAGCCCATGGCCAGACCGACCACCAGTGCATTGCGCTGGTCGTAGGTGATGCCCAGGTCGTGGGAGATCCACATGCGCATGTCGCCGCCGAAGAACCAGGTTTCCATGTACGGGCTCATGTACAGCGAGAGCCAGCCTACAAACAGAATCACAGGGATCAGGATCGCGCTTTCCCAACCGTCCGGCACTTTCAGGCGGATCGATTCAGGCAGGCGACTGAAGACGAAACCAGCCACCAGAATGCCGATGGGCAGGAGCATCAGCAGACTGAAGATGCCCGGCAAATGCCCTTCAACATACGGTGCCAGGAACAAGCCGGCGAAGAAGCCGAGGATCACCGTCGGCATCGCTTCCATCAACTCGATCACCGGTTTGACCTTGCGGCGCAAGCTTGGGGCCATGAAGTATGCGGTGTAGATCGCCGCAGCGACGGCCAGCGGCGCGGCCAACAGCATGGCGTAGAACGCGGCCTTCAAGGTACCGAAGGTCAGCGGAGACAGGCTCATTTTCGGTTCGAAGTCGGTGTTGGCCGCGGTCGATTGCCAGACGTATTTAGGCTCGTCGTAGTTCTCGTACCAGACCTTGCTCCACAACGCGCTCCACGATACTTCCGGGTGCGGGTTCTCCAGCAACAGTGGCTGCACCTTACCGTTGGCCTCGACGATGATGCGGTTGGCACGCGGCGACAGACCGAAAATGCCTTGGCCTTCCACCACCTGATCGACCAGCAACGTGCGGTGAGCGGTACTGTGGAAGACGCCGAGCTTGCCGGACGCGTCGAGGGCAACGAAGCCTTTGCGACGTTCTTCGGCGGTGATTTCAACAATCGGCGCGGTGCCCATCTGGAAGGTACGAATCTGCTTCAGACGCAGCTCGCCGTCCGGGTCGCGCGCCATGAACCACTGGGCCAGACCACCTTTGGAGTCACCGAGGATCAGCGAGATGCCGCCCACCAGCTGGGTGCTGGCGGTAATCTCGGCATCGCCGTTTTCGAGCAGCTTGTAGCGACCATTGAGGCTCTTGTCGCGCAGGCTGAACACATCGGCCTGGGCCCGACCGTTAATCACGTACAGCCACTGCTGACGTGGGTCGACGAAGATGTTTTTCACCGGCTCAGTCATCTGCGGCAGATCGATGCGCTTCTGCTCGTTGGTGATTTCGCCGGTCATCATGTTTTCTTCGCTGGTCAGCGACAAAACATTGAGTTGTGAACCGGTGGAGCCGACCAGCATCAGGGTCGAATCGGTCGCGTTAAGGCTGACGTGCTCTAGCGCGCCGCCCGTCTCGTTCAGTGCGATCGGCGTTTCACCGTACGGATACTCGACGGCTGGCGTAATGGTCTTCTTGCCGTCTGGGTAGCTGACTTTATAGGTATGACGGAACACCAGTGCCTGACCGTTGGACAGGCCCACCGCTACCAGTGGATGACCTGGCTGGTCTTCACCGATAGAAGTCACGCTGACGCCGGCCGGAACCTTCAGATCGACGCGTTTGAGTTCGGCGCCACTGTCGATATCGAAGAACAGCGCCTGGCCCTTGTCGGAAACCCGCATGGCGACCTGGTTCTGTTCTTCCAGGGAGATCATCAACGGCTTGCCGGCGTCTTGCATCCAGGCCGGCGTGATGGCGTCCTTGGAGGTCAGGTCGGCCCCCTGAAACAGGGGCGCGACAATGTAAGCGAGGAAGAAAAAGATCAGCGTGATCGCGCCAAGAACGGCAAGGCCGCCCACGAGGACGTACCAGCGGGTCAGGCGATCTTTGAGCGCGCGGATGCGGCGCTTGCGTTGCAGCTCAGGCGTATTGAAATCAATTCGCTTGGGAGGATTAGTAGTCATGGTGGAATTGGCCAGATCATTCATGCGCACACCCTAGCGAACCTGTATGACAGAAAGATGACAATGCAGTGACGCAACAAATCCGCCGCCTGTGGGAACTGGCAGCGGACCGAAAATTTGGGGGTTGTAGGAGCTGTCGAGGGAAACGAGGCTGCGATCTTTTGATCTTGCGGTTAGAAGCCTGATCAAAAGATCGCAGCCTCGGTTCCCTCGACAGCTCCTACAGAGTCCAGGTTTACCCCGGACTCAAGGTTTTACTTTTTTGCGACGTTGCCGCCTTCTTGCAGACCCAGGTCAGCCAGTGCTTTTGCAGCAACCTTGGCCGGCAGTGGGATGTAGCCGTCTTTCACCACAACTTCTTGACCCTGTTTGGACAGGATCAGCTTCACGAACTCGGCTTCCAGCGGGGCCAGAGGCTTGTTCGGGGCTTTGTTGACGTAAACGTAGAGGAAGCGCGACAGCGGGTACTTGCCGTTCAGGGCGTTTTCTTCGGTGTCTTCGACGAACTCGGTGCTGCCTTTCTTGGCCAGAGCTACCGTTTTCACGCTAGCGGTTTTGTAGCCAATGCCCGAGTAACCAACGCCGTTCAGCGAGGAGCTGATCGATTGCACGACCGAAGCCGAGCCTGGTTGTTCGTTGACGTTTGGCTTGTAGTCGCCTTTGCACAGGGCTTCTTCTTTGAAGTAGCCATAAGTGCCGGATACCGAGTTACGACCGAACAGTTGCACTGGCTTGTTGGCCAGGTCGCCGGTCACACCCAGGTCACCCCAGGTTTTCACGTCAGCTTTGGCGCCGCACAGACGAGTCGAGGAGAAGATCGCGTCGACCTGTTCCATGGTCAGGTGCTGGATCGGGTTGTCCTTGTGCACGAACACAGCCAGGGCATCCACGGCAACCGGGATAGCAGTTGGCTTGTAGCCGTATTTGGTTTCGAAGGCTTGCAGCTCGTTATCCTTCATCTTGCGGCTCATCGGGCCCAGGTTAGCGGTGCCTTCAGTCAGCGCAGGTGGCGCGGTAGAAGAACCGGCGGCCTGAATCTGGATATTTACGTTCGGGTATTCTTTTTTGTAGTTCTCAGCCCACAGGGTCATGAGGTTAGCCAGGGTATCGGAGCCGACGCTGGACAGGTTGCCCGACACACCAGTGGTCTTGGTGTAGCTCGGGATAGCAGGGTCAACAGCGGCAACCGCGTTGGCAGTCGCAACGCCAGCAGCGACAAAAGTCATTGCCGCCATCAAACGCTTCAGTTTCATGCCTTACTCCTAGCAGATAGGTGTGTTAAGTCGGGGCCAAGTATCAGCAGGCCGTGTGAACACTCTATGGCTGAAATATGACAATTAGATGAAAGGCCAGCATTCGATTGTTTGCCGGGTGATTTGCGTTGCCCCCTTCGCGAGCAGGCTCGCTCCCACAGTGGTCCGCGTTCAACCTGTGGGAGCGAGCCTGCTCGCGAAAGGGCCAGTACAGTCGATGAAAGGCTCGGCTTAGCGACCCTTCTTCCAGAGGTACGCGCCCACCAGAATCCCGACACCGCAAATGATCGCTACGTAATAGGCAGGCCCCATCGGGCTTTCCTTCAGCAGCAGGGTGACAACCATCGGGGTCAGGCCGCCGAAGATGGCGTAGGCCAGGTTGTAGGAGAACGACAGCCCGCTGAAGCGCACCACCGCCGGGAAGGCTTTGACCATCACATACGGCACTGCACCGATAGTGCCGACCAGCAAGCCGGTCAAGGCGTACATCGGGAACAGCCAGTCCGGGTGGTTGAACAGGCTGTGGTAGAAGGTCCACGAACTGATCAGCAACGCGGCACTGCCGAACACGAAGACACGACCCGCGCCGAAGCGGTCAGCCAGTGCACCGGAGGCGACGCAGCCCAGGCTCAGAAACACGATCGCCAGGCTGTTGGCCTGCAATGCGGTGGTTGGCGAGAAGTGGTAGACGGTCTGCAGCACGGTCGGGGTCATCAGAATGATCACGATGATGCCGGCAGACAGCAGCCAGGTCAGCAGCATGGAAATCAGGATCGCCCCGCGATGGTCACGCAACACGGCGCGCAGCGGCACTTCTTCTGCCAGGGCCTTGCGCAGTTGCAGCTCGGCGAATACAGGGGTTTCGTGCAACCAGCGGCGCAGGTAAACCGAGAACAGGCCGAACACGCCACCCAGCAGGAACGGAATCCGCCAGGCGTAATCCGAGACTTCGACCGGGGTATAAATGCTGTTGATCGCGGTGGCGACCAGCGAGCCCAGCAGGATGCCAGCCGTCAGCCCGCTGGTCAGGGTGCCGCAGGCATAACCGATATGACGCTGCGGCACGTGTTCGGAAACGAATACCCACGCGCCCGGCACTTCACCGCCAATTGCCGCGCCCTGAATCACCCGCATCAGCAGCAGCAGGATCGGCGCCCACATGCCGATCTGCGCGTAAGTCGGCAACAGGCCCATGATCAGGGTCGGCACCGCCATCATGAAAATGCTAAGAGTGAACATCTTCTTGCGTCCCAACAGGTCGCCGAAGTGCGCCATAACAATGCCGCCCAGTGGCCGCGCCAGGTAGCCGGCGGCAAAGATCCCGAAGGTCTGCATCAAGCGCAGCCACTCGGGCATGTCGGCCGGGAAGAACAGCTTGCCGACCACCGTGGCGAAGAACACGAAGATGATGAAATCGTAAAACTCCAGCGCACCGCCCAGGGCAGACAGCGACAAAGTCTTGTAATCGCTGCGGGTCAGCGGACGTGCGGATTGAGTGGACTGCGCGATGCTCGAGGGCGCTGTGGTCATGGCAAGGCTTCTCTTATAGTCGGATCTGCAACCTCAACAACGCTGGCCGAGGCTTGGGCAGGTCCGGCACGATAACAAATTGTTCGAAAAAGCACATAGAGGTGCGTATTTGACGGTCGAAATGAGAACCGGACGGTCGTCTCGGAGTCTACCGACCGATATACTCGCAATCCTGCACCTGCTTGTAAGGGGTTGCTGTGCGAAAACGTCGTTGGCAGCCGTCAGCCGATTTCGCAGAGTTTCCCTTTAGGCGCCTTACGAAAAACGTGACGAACGTAGTATGTTCGGGGCTGAATCGTTTTTCCTTGAGACGGCTATTCACCTGAAGTACCAATGAGAGTCACGGGTCAGAGGCACCCCCGGCATGATAGAGCTCGAACAAGAAGATCCAATCCCGCAAGGCGACCTTGCCCTGCAAATTACCGCGCTTCCTCGCGAAACCAACGGCTTTGGCGATATTTTCGGCGGTTGGCTGGTGTCGCAGATGGATTTGGCCGGCACCGCAATGGCCAGCAAAGTCGCGGGTGGTCGCGTGGCCACGGTTGCGATCGACCGCATGGCGTTTCTGGTTCCGGTAGCGGTGGGTGCTCAGCTCTCCTTCTATACCCAGGCGCTGGAAATCGGCCGCAGCTCGATTCAGATGATGGTCGAAGTCTGGAGTGACGATCCGCTGTCCAGCGAATGGCGTAAAGTGACGGAAGCCGTGTTTGTGTTCGTCGCCATCGACGGCAGCGGTCGCACCCGTTCGGTTCCGCCTAGAGCTCGTTAAACACTGCGACCTTTCTGCGGTCCATTGCAGTCATTGTTCCTGATCGAGAGTTGCCCCATGAGCACGCCCAACGTTGAAGCCGTGAAACTGGATGAACTGAACTGCTGGCGCATTCGCCACGGTCAGGCCGAATTGCTGGTCGCCCAGCAAGGCGCGCACATCCTCAGTTATCAAGTGGCCGGGCAACCGCCGCTGATCTGGCTCAACGACGAGGCCGTGTTCAAGACTGGCAAGAGCATCCGCGCCGGGGTTCCGGTGTGCTGGCCGTGGTTCGGCAATCTGCCGCGCAACCCGCAGAGCGTTCAGGCGATGCGCGTCAGTAACGAAGCGCCGACCGCCCACGGGCTGGTAAGGGCGATGGACTGGGAACTGGGCGGCATTGAAACCGAGGGCGAAAGCCTCAAGGTGGAGTTTGTTCTGCCCTACCCTGAGGGCGGTTTACCGGGCTGGCCGCATCAGGTGGATTTGAAGCTGAGCATTCGTCTGGATGAGCAACTGCACATCAGCCTGACCAGCCATAACCAGGGCGCTGACAAAGTCACCATCAGCCAGGCGCTGCACAGCTATTTCGCGGTCAGCGATGTACGCCAAGTGCATGTCGAAGGGCTGGATGGCTTGAGTTACATCGAAACCCTGGACGACTGGAAAACCGTCACTCAGACCGGCGATCTGCGTTTTGTCGGCGAGACCGATCGTATCTATCTCAATACCCCGACGAAGCTGAGCATTGTCGATCCGGCCTGGGAACGGCGCATCGAGCTGACCAGCAGCGGTTCACGCTCGGCGGTGATCTGGAATCCGTGGATTGATCGCGCTGCGGCGTTCAGTGACATGGCTGACGATGGCTGGCAGCGGATGCTGTGCATCGAAACGGCGAATGTGATGGATGATGTGGTGACATTGGCACCGGGTGCCAGTCACACGCTGGGCGTGAGCATCGGCAGCGCACCTTTATAAGCATCACCCAAACCCGCTCCCACATTTGGATCTCCTACAAATCCGACTCCTGCACCACCTGCACCTTCGACGCATCCAGCGCATACGCTGCATCAGCCAGGTCGTTGTTGACCTTCTCGACCTTCAGCGTGCCGGTCACCCACAGCGGTGTATAGATGTCATTCAGCTTCAAACCTTTCGGATAACGCACCAACACCAATTGATTAGGTGGCGGCGGCGGCACGTGGATGCAGGCGCCCGGATACGGCACGAGGAAGAACAGTGTGCTGCGGCCCTTGGCGTCGGACTCCAGCGGCACCGGATAACCACCGATGCGGATGTTCTTGTCGTTCATCGACGGCACGGTTTTGGTCGAATACATCACCGCCGGCAAGCCCTTGCTCTGCTTCATGCCACCCTTTTGGGTAAAGGTGCCATTGGCTTCGGGGGAGTTGTGGTCGATTTCGGGCATGGCCTCGAGGGCTTTCTGGTCCGACTTGGGCATCAGTTCGAGCCAGTCGGTTTCCGGCATTTCGCCGGCGTGGGCCAAACCACTGCCCAAGAATAGAATAGTCAATAGAAGACGGCGCATGAAAGTGCTCGGCAAAGGAAAGGACGGTGTAACGCCGAGCATTCTAGCCCTCTCCGGCGATGGCGCAGAGAGGGCTTTGTCACTTCAATCAGGTCCTTTTTTTGATCAGGCCGTAGATCACCAGCAATACCACCGCGCCCACCAGCGCACCGATGAAACCTGCGCCTTCGCCAGCGCGGTAGATACCCAGGGCCTGGCCGCCGTATGTGGCCGCCAGCGAACCGCCGATACCGAGCAGGATGGTCATGATCCAGCCCATGCCGTCGTCGCCCGGTTTCAAGAACCGAGCCAGCAGGCCGACGATCAAGCCGATAAAGATGGTTCCGATAATTCCCATGGCATTTCCCTCTGATTGGTTTGGCTATGCGAAAGCCTAGTCAGACTTTGGCATCCTGCCATGAGAGAACGGCGGCCCCTGAATGGTTCCGCCGCTGCCGCATGAAACTATTCGGCGATGAGCGCTTCGACCTTGAGGATCTGCGCAGCCAACGTATCACGGTCTGCACAGCGCAGATTGGCGTGACCGACCTTGCGGCCGACCTTGAACGCCTTGCCATAGTGATGCAGGTGGCAATCGGCAATGGCCAGAACTTTCTCGGTCTCCGGCACTTTACCGATGAAGTTGAGCATCGCGCTCTCGCCGACCTTGGCCGTCGAACCCAGCGGCAGACCGGCAACGGCCCGCAGGTGGTTTTCGAATTGGCTGCACTCGGCACCTTCAGTGGTCCAGTGCCCCGAGTTATGCACACGCGGGGCGATCTCGTTGGCCTTGAGGCCACCGTCGACTTCAAAGAACTCGAACGCCATCACGCCAACGTAATTCAGTTGCTTGAGCACGCGGCTGGAATAGTCTTCCGCCAAGGCTTGCAGCGGGTGGTCGGTGCTGGCCACGGACAGTTTGAGGATGCCGCTGTCGTGGGTGTTGTGAACCAGCGGATAGAACCTGGTTTCGCCATCGCGAGCGCGCACGGCGATCAACGAGACTTCACCGGTGAACGGCACGAAACCTTCCAGCAGGCAGGCCACGCTGCCCAGTTCGGCGAACGTACCGACCACGTCTTCAGGCTTGCGCAGGACTTTCTGGCCCTTGCCGTCGTAACCCAGGGTGCGGGTTTTCAGCACGGCCGGCAGACCAATAGAAACCACGGCGGCGTCCAGATCAGCTTGTGACTGAATGTCAGCGAACGCCGGGGTAGGAATCCCCAGGTCCTTGAACATGCTCTTCTCGAACCAGCGATCACGGGCGATGCGCAGGGCTTCGGCGCTCGGGTAGACCGGGACGAACTGCGACAGGAAGGCCACGGTTTCGGCCGGGACGCTTTCGAACTCGAAAGTCACCAGATCGACTTCATCGGCCAGCTGACGCAGGTGATCCTGATCGCCGTAATCGGCCCGCAGGTGCTCGCCCAACGCGGCTGCGCAAGCATCCGGCGCGGGGTCCAGGAAAGCGAAGTTCATGCCCAGCGGAGTGCCCGCCAGCGCCAACATGCGACCCAACTGGCCGCCACCGATTACACCGATCTTCATCGTCAACAACCTCAGGCGATGCGTGGGTCTGGATTTTCCAGGACGCTGTCTGTCTGCTCAGCGCGGAATTTTTTCAGCACCGCGTGGAACTGCGGGTGCTTGGCGCCGAGGATGCTCGCCGACAGCAACGCTGCGTTGATCGCGCCGGCCTTGCCGATGGCCAGGGTGGCGACCGGAATGCCCGCGGGCATCTGCACGATAGACAGCAGCGAATCGACGCCCGAGAGCATCGACGACTGCACCGGCACGCCCAGCACCGGCAGGTGGGTCTTGGCCGCACACATGCCTGGCAAGTGGGCCGCGCCGCCGGCACCGGCGATGATCACCTCGATGCCACGCGCCTCAGCCTCTTCGGCGTACTGGAAGAGCAGGTCCGGGGTGCGGTGGGCAGAGACCACTTTCACCTCGTAAGGAATGCCGAGCTTTTCCAGCATATCGGCGGTGTGGCTAAGGGTGGACCAATCGGACTTGGAGCCCATGATCACGCCAACCAGTGCACTCATCGTCGTGCCTCTTCTCTCTGGGCGCCCGCAGGCGCGTCAAAAAACAAACAAGCCACGCAAAATGCGTGGCTTGATTGTATGAATTATGGCCGGGCGAACCGGCCGAAGGCCGCGCAGTATACCTCAATGAAGCAGATAAACAGCCCCCATAGCGACCATCTGTCAATTGATTCAATGCGGCAAGTTTATTGACTCAAAAGTCAGTCGATTCAGCCTGCCCCCATAGGCTTATTAAGATATCCCAACGCACAACCTCTACTCCACGAAATTACAACTAAGGTTATTGGTAGCGGCTAGTCATATCGCAATAAAGTGACATATAGATTAACTCGCCAAAGCGCCGCACCCTAGTTAGTTTGACTATCGTAACCACCAACCAACACAACTAACAAACACAACAAGAAATCTCTCGAACCTAATCAGAACCGAGATGTTTTTTAATAAGGATTCAAGGATGACTCCAACTACCAAGCCGTCACAGATAAAAGATCTTATGATTTTCGCTATGATTCACGAAGACGTACCCGCTTCAACGAAAGAGACGATTTATGCCGATCATTTCCAACCTTTTGTAAAAGAGCTGGAAAGCTTCACCGACCTGAGGGTCAACATTGTCTTTGGTGGCGGCTCGCCCTACAGCAACTTCAATTACAAGGGCGATGACGAAATGCAGACCCTGAGGCGCTGGGAGGCCCTGGGTATAAAATTTCTGGACGAGGCTAGAAAAGAAGGTTTCCAGACAAACTCATTGACCAAGGTTATTTTGGTCACTAAAGATCATTTGAATGACAAGACTGGAGGTGCTGCACTTCTCTGGCCCCCATTTGGCGCTGGAACCTTTGCAATTGCATCAACGACCAGTTTCATAACAGTGGGTCATGAGATCGGCCATTTATTAGGCGCCAAACATGAAGACTCGAAAGTTCAATACAACGGTTGGTGGTGCGAAACGTATATGACACCACAGCGAAATGTACTCCGATCCATTTGCTATAACTTCAGCCCGACTAACCGACAAAACATAAAAAATTATCTGAATCACAGAGCTTGATGCTCCAACTCTGATATGGGCAGAGGCACAAAAAAGCATGCCTCTGCCTTCACCAGCTTACTGATTGCCACTTGCTGCTCCGCCCTCGAGCTTGCGCCACAACAACCGCACATTCGCCTTGCGCACCAAGGCGCAGCGGTACAGGCGAATCTCCAGCGGCACATGCCACTGCGGGCCGCCGCAAACCACCAGTTCACCCCGAGCCAGTTCGGCGCGCACGCTGAGCTTCGGCACCCAGGCAATGCCCAATCCTTCCAGCGCCATGCTTTTAAGACTGTCGGCCATGGCGGTTTCGTAGATGGTGGTGAAGCGCAACGCGCGCTGGCGCAGCAGCATGTTCACCGAACGCCCGAGAAATGCACCGGCGCTGTAGGCGAGCAGCGGCACACTGCCTTCGCCTTCCAGATCGAACAGTGGCTTACCGTCGGCATCAGCCGCGCAGACCGGGAGCATTTCGGTGTCGCCAAGGTGCAGCGACGGGAAGATTTCCGGGTCCATCTGCATCGCGGCATCCGGGTCGTAGAACGCCAACATCAGATCGCAACCGCCTTCACGCAGGGCATGCACGGCATCACCGACGTTGGTTGCCACCAGGCGCGTCGCGATGTTCAGGCCTTCATTACGCAGCTGCGCGATCCAGCGCGGGAAGAAACCCAGCGCCAGGGAGTGAGCAGCAGAAACCTGCATCACCTCGCCCTGCCCGCCTTCCAGGTGATGAAGGTGACGCAACACTTCACCGAGCTGCTCGACCACCGTCCGCGCGGTGACCAGAAACAGCTGCCCCGCCGCTGTCAGCTCGATCGGCGTGCGCGAGCGATTGACCAGGGTCAGCCCCAGCGCGGCTTCAAGGCTGCGGATCCGTCGACTGAACGCCGGCTGAGTCACGAAGCGTCGTTCGGCAGCCTGGGAGAAGCTGCGGGTGGCGGCCAGAGCACTAAAGTCCTCAAGCCATTTACTTTCAAGGTTCATCACGGCCTCCCGGACACGCACCAATTTAGGTCACACGCTCGCCGCAGACACGGCGTCACACGGGCATTATGCCGAATGTGCATAGGCTAGTGTTTAACAGCATTGGCCCAAAATTCTCCACAAGCCTAGCATTTGCAGTGTTCCGGCACAGACCGGGTCCCTATCGAGATGATTTCTATCATGTCTTCCGCTGCATCTTTCCGCACAGAAAAAGACCTGCTTGGCGTACTCGAAGTACCTGCTCAAGCGTATTACGGCATCCAGACCCTGCGAGCGGTGAACAACTTCCGTCTCTCCGGCGTTCCGATTTCGCATTACCCGAAACTGGTCGTTGGTCTGGCGATGGTCAAACAGGCCGCCGCTGACGCCAACCGCGAGCTGGGTCACCTGAGCGAAGCCAAGCACGCTGCCATCAGCGAAGCCTGTGCACGTTTGATCCGCGGCGATTTCCACGAAGAGTTCGTGGTGGACATGATTCAAGGCGGCGCTGGCACTTCAACCAACATGAATGCCAACGAAGTCATCGCCAACATCGCGCTGGAGGCCATGGGTCACCAGAAGGGCGAATACCAATACCTGCACCCGAACAACGACGTGAACATGGCGCAGTCGACCAACGACGCCTACCCGACCGCGATCCGTCTGGGTCTGCTGCTGGGTCACGACGCGCTGCTGGCCAGCCTCGACAGCCTGATCCAGGCGTTCGCCGCCAAGGGCCAGGAGTTCAGCCACGTATTGAAGATGGGCCGTACCCAGCTGCAAGACGCCGTGCCGATGACCCTCGGCCAGGAATTCCGCGCCTTCGCCACCACATTGAGCGAAGACCTGGCGCGTCTGAAGACACTGGCCCCTGAGCTGCTGACCGAAGTGAACCTGGGCGGCACCGCGATTGGCACCGGCATCAACGCCGACCCGCGCTACCAACTCTTGGCCGTTCAGCGTCTGGCCCTGATCAGCGGTCAACCGCTGGTTCCGGCCGCCGACCTGATCGAAGCCACCTCCGACATGGGCGCCTTCGTGCTGTTCTCCGGCATGCTCAAGCGCACCGCGGTCAAGCTGTCGAAGATCTGCAACGACCTGCGCCTGCTGTCCAGCGGCCCACGCACCGGCATCAATGAAATCAACCTGCCGGCGCGTCAGCCAGGCAGCTCGATCATGCCAGGCAAGGTCAACCCGGTTATCCCGGAAGCGGTTAACCAGGTGGCGTTCCAGATCATCGGAAACGACCTGGCCCTGACCATCGCAGCCGAAGGCGGCCAACTGCAACTGAACGTGATGGAGCCGCTGATCGCATTCAAGATCTTCGACTCGATCCGCCTGCTGCAACGCGCCATGGACATGCTGCGCGAGCACTGCATCGTCGGCATCACCGCCAACGAAGAGCGCTGCCGCGAACTGGTCGAGCACTCGATCGGCCTGGTCACCGCGCTGAACCCGTACATCGGCTATGAAAACGCCACCCGTATCGCCCGTATCGCCCTCGAAAGCGGCCGCGGCGTGCTGGAACTGGTGCGCGAAGAAGGCTTGCTCGACGACGAAATGCTCGCCGACATCCTGCGCCCGGAAAACATGATTGCTCCGCGTCTGGTACCTCTGAAGGCTTAACCGAACGCAACGCCGGCGCTTGCTCTTTTAACGAAGAGCACGAAGCGCCACGCTCACCAGGTCGAGGGACTAGACACCTCTCACCTTTTGAGGGCTTGGGGATTCATTCCCCAAGCCCTTTTTTTTAATGATTTGCAGGCCCGACCGTATAGGTCGTGCCTGGCTCGACTTCTGTAGGAGCACGGCTTGCCGGCGATGGCGCCTTCAAGATCGCCATCGCTGGCAAGCCATGCTTCGACAAAAGAAAGGGACCTCGTTTCGTCGCTTGCACCACAACCGTGCAGACGGACGGCACGCTCATAGGTATAGTGCCGCCCCTCTTCGCGTGAGCGGTCGTCGGTAACGAGGCCCAAACCCATGCGAAACCCGAACTAATAACAACCTGCGATATGGAACCGGGACGAATCTTCGCCTCACCTGTTGTGCCACGCGCAAGCCGGTGTAACGCGATATTTCTGCCCCTCCAGCATTTGCCTAAACAAAAAACAGCGAGGAATAATCCATGCTCGAAGTCATTAACGACTTCCTCTCAGGGAAAGTACTGATCGTGCTCATTGTCGGGCTCGGTAGCTACTTCACGATCCGCTCGCGTTTCGTTCAATTGCGCCACTTTTTCCACATGTTCGCGGTGTTCCGCGACAGCCTGAAAAGCAGCGCCGGTCAACTCAGTTCGTTCCAGGCATTGATGCTCAGCCTCGCCGGCCGCGTCGGTGCGGGCAACATCGCCGGTGTCGGCATCGCGGTAACTCTGGGTGGTCCGGGTGCGGTGTTCTGGATGTGGGTGACCGCGTTGGTCGGTATGTCCAGCAGCTTCTTCGAATGCTCCCTCGGCCAGCTCTACAAGCGCTGCGATTCCGACGGCACGTACCGTGGCGGCCCGTCCTATTACATCCAGCACGGCCTGCAGAAACGCTGGCTGGGCATGATCATGGCGTTTCTGCTGCTGATCACCTTCGGCTTCGCCTTCAACGGTCTGCAATCCCACGCCGTGACCCACTCGCTGAAAAACGCTTTCGACCTCGACCCCACTTACACGGGCCTGGCCCTGGCGGTGTTGCTGGGTCTGGTGTTCATCGGTGGTATCAAGCGGATCGCCAAGGTCGCTGACCTGTTGGTGCCGGTGAAAACCCTGGTGTACATCGGCGTGACCATCTACGTGATCGTGCTGCAATTCGACCACGTTCCGGGCATGTTGATGACCATCGTCAAAAGCGCCTTTGGTCTCGACCAGGCCTTCGGCGGCCTGATCGGCAGTGCCATCGTCATGGGCGTGAAGCGTGGCGTGTTCGCCAACGAAGCGGGCCTGGGCAGTGCGCCAAACGTGGCCGCTGTGGCCTCGGTCGAGCACCCGGTTTCGCAAGGTGTGGTTCAGGCGTTCAGCGTGTTCCTCGACACCTTTGTGATCTGCACCTGCACCGCGTTGCTGATCCTGCTCTCGGGCTTTTACACACCAGGCTTCGAAGGCGACGGCATTGCCCTGACCCAGAATTCGCTCGCCGCCGTCGTCGGTGACTGGGGCCGGAGTTTCATTTCCGTGGCCCTGTCGTTGTTCGTGTTCACCTCGATTCTCTACAACTACTACCTGGGCGAGAACAACCTGCGGTTCCTGATCGGTGAAAACCGCAAGGCGCTGATCGGCTACCGCGCACTGGTACTGGTGTTGATCTACTGGGGTGCGATCGAGAACCTGGGTACGGTGTTCGCGTTCGCCGACATCACCATGACCCTGCTGGCGTTCGTGAACCTGATCGCGCTGTTCCTGCTGTTCAAAGTCGGCATGCGCATCCTGCGTGACTACGATGACCAGCGCGCGGCCGGCATCAAGACGCCCGTGTTCGATTCGAGCAAATTCCCGGATCTGGACCTGGACTTGAAAGCCTGGCCAGCCAATCCGCCAGCGGCCGCCACCAAGGCTGAAGCTGAGCCGCAAGGCGTACCCGCAGCGCAACGCTGATCGGTTAAAGTGCGCAATCCCATGTGGGAGCGAGCCTGCTCGCGAAGAGGGAATGTCAGACGGCATTGATGTCGGCTGAAATACCGCTTTCGCGAGCAGACTCGCTCCCACAGGGGAAGTCATTATTCTCGGAGAGTCTCCATGAATTCCTCGACCTACCCTGCCGCCCAGCACGTCATGGTGCTCTACACCGGTGGCACCATCGGTATGCAAGCCAGCGCTCATGGCCTGGCCCCGGCGTCCGGTTTCGAAGCACGGATGCGCGAATATCTGCACAGCCAGCCTGACCTTATCGTGCCGCAGTGGCGCTTTCGCGAGATGTCGCCGCTGATCGATAGCGCCAACATGAGCCCGGCTTACTGGCAGCAACTGCGTGAAGCGGTGGTTGATGCTGTCGATGTCCAGGGTTGCGACAGCGTGCTGATCCTGCATGGCACCGACACCCTCGCTTACAGCGCGGCGGCCATGAGTTTTCAATTGCTCGGCCTGCATGCCCGCGTGGTGTTCACCGGTTCCATGCTGCCGGCCGGCGTAGCCGACAGCGATGCCTGGGAAAACCTCAGCGGCGCGCTGGTTGCTTTGGGTCACGGCCTTGCGCCGGGCGTTCATCTGTACTTCCACGGCGAACTGCTGGACCCGACCCGTTGCGCGAAGGTGCGCAGTTTCGGTCGCCATCCGTTCAAGCGTCTTGAGCGTCAGGGTGGCGGTGAGAGGGCTACTTCAATACCGGCATCGCTGACCTACAACCAGCCCAAGCAATTGGCGAAAGTCGCTGTGCTGCCGCTGTTCCCCGGCATCGGCGCCGAGATACTGGACAGCCTGCTCGACAGCGGCATTCAAGGCCTGGTGCTGGAGTGCTACGGCAGCGGTACCGGGCCGAGCGACACTCCAGAGTTTCTCGCCAGCCTGGAACGGGCGCGGGACAAGGGTGTTGTGGTTGTAGCCGTCACCCAATGCCATGAAGGTGGCGTCGAGCTGGATGTTTACGAGGCTGGCAGTCGTCTGCGTGGTGTCGGTGTGTTGTCCGGTGGTGGGATGACGCGGGAAGCGGTGTTCGGCAAGTTTCACGCGTTGCTGGGTGCAAATCTGGATAACGCTGAAGTGCGTCGTCTTGTAGAGCTCGACCTGTGCGGCGAACTCAGCTGACACCCTGCAATACCCTGTGGGAGCGAGCCTGCTCGCGATAGCGGTCGTCCATCCAACAATGATGCTGACTGACACACCGCCATCGCGAGCAGGCTCGCTCCCACAGGATCTCCATCAGGCATACAACTTGCTGCGTTCCAGCATCCCAAGGCTGGAACACCCCATGTTGCACTCCCACCTCACCACCCTCAACGCTGTCTCCCTGGTGCTCAACACCTTCAAGGCCGAGGGCTTGTCCAGCGAAGCGCTGCTGGCCGGCAGCGGCATCAGCGCGGCGGATCTGAGCCGGGCGGACACGCGCATCACCACCAATCAGGAGATGCAGGTCTGCGCCAATGCCGTCGCGCTCAAGCGTGATATCGGCCTGGAACTGGGCCGGCGAATGCATGTTTCGTCCTACGGCATGCTCGGGTACGCCTTACTCACCAGCGCCACTTTAGGTGACGCCTTGCGGCTGGCACTGCACTATCCGGCGCTATTAGGAACACTGTTCGAGTTGAGCCTGGAAGAGGATAACGAGCGCATCTGGCTCACCGCTGGCGACTATCGGGAAAACCCTGCGCTGGCGCCATTCAATGTCGAGTTTTGCCTGGTTTCGATGAAGGTCACTTGCGAAGACCTGCTCGGCCAACCGTTGCCGCTGCTTGGCGCCCGCTTCGAATACCCGGCACCGGACTATCAGGCACGCTACACCGAACGTTTCGATTGCCCCTTGCAGTTCGACGCTGCGTCCAACGCCTTTGCCTTCGACAAAGCCTGGCTGGAGCACCCCCTGCCGCTGGCCGACGCCATCACCCATCAGGCCATGGCCGAACGCTGCCGCAAACAGAACACCGAGTTCACGGGACGCCAGGTGTGGCTGGGACGAATCCGCCAGCTACTCAGCGCGCAGTTGAATGCGGCGCCCGGCCTCGAAGGTTTGGCCGAGCAGATGAATTGCTCGGCGCGCACCTTGCGTCGCCACCTGAAGGATCTGGGCTGCAGCTATCAGGAATTGCTTGATGAGCTGCGGTTCGAGCAGGCCAAACGCATGCTCTGCGAGGACCAACTGGCGATCTATCAAATCGCCGAAGCATTGGGTTTCAGCGAGACCGCGAGTTTCCGTCATGCGTTCGTGCGCTGGAGCGGTGTGGCGCCAAGTCAATTCAGGCCACACGGATAGCCCCTGTGGGAGCGAACCGGCTCAGCACTCCATTGAATTTAGATAATAAAAACTGTCCTGCGAAGCCCCGCATTCCGCGGTTCGCAGGACGAAAAAACAACGCTGCAAAACTGTCTCAACCACCCGAAAAGCTACTTGTTCATGAAGCTCTAGGGAATAAAAACTGTCTCGCAGCGCCATCTAATTGAAATCAAAGGATTTTTTCATGGAGCATCTCTACTCTTCCTTCCGCTCCATCCTATTTGGACTCGCGGTTTCGCGATGGCGCCTTCATCGAGGTTTGCTCGGCTTCGTTGTCTGCTTTAAGGAGCCGACGATTTCGAAAAAGGATTTTGTCATTTCTTCATCTCAAACCTTAGGTACCGGCGGAGGGCGGTTTTGCTTGCTAGATCGTGCAACGTCACCTGGTAACAGCCCAATGTGCTTCATTGCCAATCGCTCTTTTTCATTCAGTGCTGAGTCGAAGACCACTGCGTTCACGCGATTGTTTCGATCCTCACGAGCGAAACTCACGACATTGGAATTTCTATCAACTGGAAGATCGAATGGACATCGCAGATCCAAATGGGTGCCGGTGATACGAGGCTGCAGCGACTGAAGCTGTAGCTGTTGGACATCCTGCGAATTGCTTGAATACGCACTAGAACGAATGCCTTACTCACATCGGCGTGCTTTATAGATTTCCTGCCAGCGCTGCGGCACTCTATGTAAGCAATCTTAAGGAGCTGTACAGCAAGCCGCTTAATCCCAAAAGTAGAACGATAAAGCTCTGTTGTTAGGTCATCAATCCCAACCTGAATGTGACCATTGCAGACCCGAATGCACTCGCTTACATAATCTTTCCAGTCTTGGCTCTCAGGATGATCAGGCAGCATGATACGAGGCTCCGAGAGGAGCCTCTGTTTATCTTCGCTATTTCGGCGAATTAGCTTATGCACGAGGCTGTAGTTAGAAACGAATATTACTGGAAGACCGATAGCAGCCATCGTCAACAGAATGTCAGTTACCTTTGATGCGCCGGAGCCGGTTATGTGCTGAGTTTCGTCAAGCATTGCGAGTGAGACGCCGTATAGATTTGCTCGCCGCCGGCTTTCAACGAGTGTAGTGGTCAACTAATCCCGGACACGACGTTAAGTTTTTCTTCGGCCCGAGCTGGCGCCAGTCCACCGTTGAATTGATGGGGTCGAATCCAGTTGTAACCGATGCGGGCGAGCAGTTCCACGGCAGAAGAACTTCGTAATCCTCAACCGAGGAAGCCATCGGCAGGCGTTCAAGTGCGTGGCGATCTGGTGCAACGACAGCTTGTCGCGAAAGTACATCCTCCGAATTTTTCCCAACATTTCCATGCTGATCACCATGTGTTCTCCTGCTCGGAAAGTGAGCAGAAGTAGTTGAGCACCCGGGTCAGTTTTCAGTCGGCAGAACAGCCTTTACTGGGGCAGTTTTCGGTCAGCGGCAACACCCTAGATACATTAGCTATACGCATTTTGAAGTGTAATTTCTGGTTTTTATGTCGATACTACTAACCTTTCTAACTTTATTATTGCTTCCTCGCCGTGCCCATGAGAGCGATCCGGAGTAGGTTTCACTAATGTGTTCAAAAAAATAACGCAATCCTTCTTTCGCGTTTCCGGTTGGCATGCAACAGTCTATGACCCATGCATTTCCACCTTCATTCCACTCTGAATAGTGCAGAACAAAATCAGGGTCTTCGACTAAACGTTTTTCGACATCCCCAGCCAAGTAAGCCCAAGTAACATAGCCTATTGGATGCCCATTCCAGTCAAAATAAAACTTAATCTGATCCAGCATGATTGCTTGTTCAAGCCATATTTTTATCGTTAAAATATGAAACAATGAATACTTTTGAGATTGTAAAAGCACCATAGTCGCGAACCCTACCATGGTCGCTTGCTTACGAATCTCTTCAGATGGACACTCTGTGGCTATATCATACATCAAACAAGACCCCCTTTATATTTTCATAAAACAGTTCGCAGTTTTTTACTATCGGTAGGTTATCGAGTGAAGATGTCATTTCCTTCCAACTCAGAATTATTTCTTGATGGTCATGAATTATTCGAAATGCGTCTAGCAAGCCATCATACTCAATTGTGTTATCTCCTTCTTTCCAGAGCAAACTATTATAGCCTTCGTCTGTCCCTAAGCAGATACTGGCCGTGTCATATGCTTCTTGAGAAAGCAATTCGATATCCTGCTTCAATCTCGGTCCAGCGTTATTTTTCTTAATACACTCTAGAATCAATTGATAAAGCTTAAAATTCTGCAAAAGGGCTGGGGTTTTAGAACGTCTCGTTAAATTTATGCAAATCAGCCGATTTAGAGCCTGCTTGCTAATGTTGACATTTGACACTACTAACAGATAAAAGCTCTCGAACGCATTTTCTAATTCATTTTTTAGAAACAGATTGTCTGTATCCCACTCTATGACAACATCATGATCAACTCTATTTTCTACCTCCTCAATGACCACGTGCGGAAGCCCTTTTATATTATGAAATCTGTAACAACCAAATAATTGTTCATCTTGAAGCGCGTAATCTTGGTCCTCCATCAAACTCAAAAGTTTGTTAGAATAAACTTGAAATTCTACAGTCGGCACCATCCATTCGACTACACAGGGTGGAAAGCCAGAGCGGATTATTAGAAACTTTCTAAGTTCGCAATCATATGCAGTTGAAAAATTTGACAATGCGCTATCTGTTATTTCTGCGGATTGTTTTTTGGTAACCTGCATGTATTTTTCAGCATTAAAACAAATGCTTTTCAAGCTATTTAACACTGAAGCATATTCTGTATTGAACGTTTGATATAGCCTCTTTTCGTTCACTGACTTATGGGAAACTACCGTCACGCTATTAAGATCCAGCCAGGCACCCGTTATGGCGATATTCGAAGAGGACATCATCATATGCATTATATTTTTTGAGCGGGCGACGGCAAATTGCTCTGCATACTTTCTCGAAAGTTCGATTACCCCCTCTTTAAACGATAAGATTGAAGTTGTGTTTGTTTGCTGAAAACATGATTTCTGCGGGCGTGGAAGGAACTCATTTATTTTTTGAATTGAGTCACGAACGCGGCGCGCATCGTTGCACAATTTTCCAGGGATGATAGGTTCGTTGAAATAAATGGCTCTTTCGAAGTGCGCAGGTCTTATAACGGCTTCTCGTACGAGCAGCGCTTGCTGGTGAACCCTTCCATCCAACGAAAAAGTACTATCGAGGCATATTACTGCCAGTGACCGTACCGCTCCATGTGGCAAAATCAAGTTAATAATTTCTCCCCAGATAGCCTCATAAATTGCCGACTCCAGATCTAACATCCCGTTAGAATGTACATCGTCCGTATTAAGGCCGACTAGTGGAGTTCTGCCTATTCCCTTAATTTGAAAAAGTCCATCGAACCCGCAACGACCGCCACCGCCATTTTTTGAAATTTGATCGCCGCCGTATCTTTCCGCATAAAACTTTTTTTTATGAATCGTCGATTCGCTCCCCTTCGCCTCGGAAATCTTCGTACTATAACTGTACCTTTCTAAAATTTCCGCCTCAGTCAGATTGCTGGAATTATCAACATGTAACTTATTATATAAAACAACGCTAGAGCTATGAACTTTATAGACGTCAATGTTAACAAATACCTCTGGGAGGCATTCTAGGCTTTTTGCTTTCATTTTTTATGCCGCGCAGGTTAATGTTAAACTATAAATAAAACCATTAAATATTGATAACTTGAGGGCGCGTTAGGGACTGTTTGATAGTGATAATCCAATCAAATGCTTCATTCCATATAAAAATGAAATGACGTTTAAGTTTTAAAGTGAGCGGTCCATGACGGCATCATTTCTATGAGACGGTTCAATACTCGTAAAACCATCGATCAACGGAAAGCATTTTGTTTTTGAAAGTGAAGCTAACGCCCTATCAAATGCAATCAGTCGATCAGTCGTGGCTTTCCAGTCAGCTAACGTATGATAGGCATTAATAAACCAACTCAAATTTTCATATAAGTTGCCAAACGCTGAATTTACTTGCATTAATTCGCCAAACGTTATTTTTCCGGCAAAAAAACGTGGAGCAGCTAGTAAGCTACTGCAAACCAAAGAAAGCTGAGCGTAGCTTTCTGTAAATATAGAAAGTCGCATTTTTACAGCTATAATATTTTTCATATTAGCAATGCACGAATCCAGTTTTCGCCCAGTCATGACATGCAACTTATTGCTATTCGCTACCTCAGGACTATTCTCATCATTCCCCCTAAGCTTTATAAGATCAAACCGAAAGTCCGCCTCGGACTTTTGTTGCTTATTACTAAGAGACACCAATACAAATCCAATTTTTTGACTTATATACGTCCCTATAACGGCATAAAATATAGCGGCCCAAAACATATAGTAGGGTATATTATAGCCAAACAAATTGGCTTCGCCCGATATCCCGATAAGCACAACACTAAATGAAACCACACTAGCAAGCGTGTAGATCAATCCACAAGTTAAATCCACTGATTCGTACGTAAACTTATTAATGTCTTCTGCAATTCGCTGGTCTGGGTTATCAACTAACTTTGCCACTTTACTTGGCATGTTCGTTTGCAAGGCCCACAAATCAATATAATAATTAGTCAGCCACTTTCGCCATTTTAACGCAAGAAAATTTACAAGGTAAGAAATTAATACTGACCTTAGTACCGAAAAGCTTACCACCCCAAAAAAAACCCAAACCAAATAGTAAAACCGATCTCCATTCAGCTCTTGAATCGCATTATAAAAGTGTTTATACCATTCATTAAAAGCCAGCGCTGTTGCTACTCCCGAGAGCGCCAACAAAACAAGGCTTATTGTCGCCACCCAGGCAAATACCTTTTCTTCGCCCTTCCAATATAAAACCAATATGCTAAAGGTTTTTCTTAAAAAAACTCTAGTTGGAATTTCAGGCAACTTTTTCTCATCAATCATCGCTTCTTTATCTCTGGCTTTTATAGTAAGTAATTAGCACTTATTAACAGCGCACTTTTCATTGCGCTTTTTATTACAACACCCACCCCCCAGCCGTGGGGTTTGATGTCGTGAATTAACGCCAATACTGCGTTTGCGCACCCAGAACCCACCGTGGGTTCCCTCCTGCGCGAGAGGAATAACGATCTTTACCGCTCGGCCTTTTCAGGGTCAAAAAATTAAGAGTATCGGCGTGTAAAAATAATCGCAGCCTGCGCGCAAGAATGGAAGCGGTCATGCAGTAACGCGATCACCTCGCAAGTCTACTGACTCAATTCGACTTTCTATTCTTGATTTGCTTCATCGAGTTGAAGAAATTAGTAACTAGCGTAATTGCATGGACTGACCAGCTAGTTGTATTTGTGTTGACCAACCGCCTGCATTCGACTTGCCATTTTTCCACTGTGAATGTGGTCTGTGTTCATAAGTCCATTACGCGGTGCAAATCCATGCTAGAAATTACGCCAAGAACTGGTTCCTGCGGAGGCTGTATGGCCCCGCAGGAACGGTTTGCTCGGCAACTCAGTCAGATACGACTGGATTCAGGTCATACCCGTCATTTTGCGTCCGCGGGATTATAAGGGCCGCCCATTGAGGCCCCCGAAGGAATACCACTGCCGCTCACCGAGCCAGGGGCACGTGTTCCGTTTGCCAGGTGGTTAGCCGCCCCACCGCCTATGACAACACCGATTCCGCCGCCAATTGGCCCGCCTACCATACCCCCGATAGTCCCACCAATTGCGCCTCCTAACGTCTCTGGCGAGACAGTAAATCCCCCTCCTGCGCCGGAAATCATCAGCAGTTCTTTGTCCGTTAGATTTCTCATCTTGCTTCCTTAATTACTTTCAATTGAATTGAATCCCTATTGAAGAATTCAACCGGGTTGGTCACACTTTTTTTTGCTGTTCAATAACCAAATGGAAATATTCACAGCTATAGCTATCAGCGCTAATTTAATGTACCTATTAACATCCCAATATTCGGCAACTGAACCGACCGCGATACCAATTGACACCGAAATTAAACACACGAATAAAAGGCGTTTCAAGATACTCATCCTTCTCGCATTACCGCACGCGTTAGCACAATTGCTTAACTGACATTATTTCCAAAGTCAGTCACCTTCTTTTTCTGTTAACCAACCAAAAAGGAATACTTACAGCTGTAATTATCAGCACCAGTTTATGAAATCTATTCACCTCCCAGTGCTCGGCAATTAAAGCTACTACATATCCAATTTAGATCGCAATAAAAAACACGAACAAGCTTTTTTCGCTTACTCACCCGTCTCGTTTAACTGCAGGCGTTCGCACAACTGCGTTACTGGTATCCGTTCTCATATAGTAGTGACGTCTATTCTGATCGAACTAACTGGCTCGTTACATCAGTCATATAATCCTGCCCGATACAGTGCGACTGAGTAGTCGGCGTTCTGCGTACGCAGGAGATCTGATCAATAGCCCGCGCTCGGCTTTAAAGGTTTTCACCGGCACGTCTCGGTAGCCCTCCGATGCGGTGTTCCACCCTATAGGTGAAATCTCGGAGGATGTCGCGTGAACACTGCCTGCCCGTTCTCGAGTCGTTCAGGTAAACAATGCTGCACTCGTCGATAATTTTAGTATCGAAATTTACAAACGTTTGATGCAAATCAGCCAATTGATTCCCTTCCATAACACCAGATGATTTCCATTTCAACCCAGGGACGAACCTCGCCCAAAAACCGTGTTACCCGCAAGTGGTAAGATGGCTATTGCTATCCACAACCTTAAAGCAAATAGCGAAAAAACTCCACCCTACACTTGAGGGTGGTACTCGGCGCTAGAAACAACAATTAATTAGGCTCAACTACTCATTGTCGCCAGCGTGAGAAAAAAGCTAATTTACATGAGCATTTCTTGATAAGAAACAGTATTATTACGGACAGTTACTGGTTAATTTTGTTTCTTGGTAAATCCATTTATCAACAGGCGCGTAACATTGCGCTCTCTATTCTGGTACTTCTCAAGCTTCGCTCCAACTCAGTCTGTCAGCGTCCGCACATTCAATTGCCGGCCACCGACCATGATGCTCCAGCAGCGGTGGAATACAAGACAACTGGGAACAATACGAATAGCCAGGCAATAAATTTACCCCTCCGCCCCACAGCGAACGCCAAAGGACTGGCAGAGTCCAGGAATCTCCGCAGTGGCTGACCGCATAACACTCTAAGGAAAGATGTGTGACACCGAAATCTCCGCTGTTTCGACCCGAGTCAATTGCCTCGCGGCAGGTTGACTGGCTTGGCGAAATCATATTGGTAAGGCCCGTTTCCTTCACGGTTCTGACACTGCTTGCGCTTGCACTCGCCACTACCGTGGTGACATTTCTGGTATTTGGCAGCTACACCAAACGCAGTACCGTTATTGGCCAACTAGTACCAGCCGCAGGCCAGCTCAGAATCCACTCCCCGCAATATGGCCTGGTGCTTGAGCGGTTCGTCGAGGAGGGGCAACAGGTCAAGCAAGGAGCGCACCTTTTTCGTATTTCCAGTGAACGCACTGCAGGTGATTCAGGGGCTGTGCAGGCGGAGGTGAGTGAGCAACTGTTGCAACGACACCAATCTCTGAAGGACGAATTGGAGAAACAAAAACAGCTTCAGACCCAGGAACAAGAAAGCCTTCTGAGCAAGCTGAAAAGTCTGCATCAGGAGCTGAAGACGCTGGATCGGCAAACTGCCAGCCAGGAACAGCTTGTACAACTAGCAAGCAATGCCGCCGTTCGTTATCAGGGGTTGATGGACCAAGGCTACATATCCATGGACCAACTTCAGCAACGCCAAGCCGAGCTGCTGGGTCAGCGCCTGACCTTGCAAGGGTTAGCTCGTGAAACAACTACCCTGCAACAACAACTGGTCGAGCGCCGACACGAGCTGTCTGGACTTGCCTCCCGCCACGCAAACCAACTAGCGAGCATTCAGCGATCAATTTCAACAGTTCAGCAGGAGCTCATCGAAAGCGAAGCCAAGCGCACCCTGATCATTACCGCCCCTCAAGATGGCGTGGCAACCGCCATCCTGGTTGAGCCAGGCCAAACCGTCGATAGTTCTCGTACGATGATGAGCATCGTACCTGCCGGTTCGCGGCTGCAAGCAGAGTTGTATGCGCCTAGCAAAGCCATAGGATTCGTTCGTACGGGCGATTCAGTAAGGATTCGTTATCAGGCTTACCCCTACCAGAAATTCGGCCAACACCTGGGTACCGTGATATCAGTTTCCCAAGCAACCCTATCAGCTGGCGACTTGGGAAATAGGACCGGGAGCGTACCGGGGCTTGCCCTGGACGGTGAGCAGATCTATCGCATCCGCGTCAATCTCGAGGCGCAATCAGTGCTGGCCTACGGAGAACAAAGACCGCTGCAGACGGGAATGCTGGTTGATGCAGACATCCTGCAGGAGACCCGCCATCTATATGAGTGGGCTCTCGAACCGCTCTACAGCCTGACAGGCAAGCTCTAGGAACGAAGCCATGAATTATCTTGACGCCATCAGCTTGCGCCTGGGCCGACATTTGCCGCTGACTTTGCAGACCGAAGCGACGGAATGTGGATTGGCCTGCCTGGCAATGATCGCGGGCTACCACGGCCACCATACGACCCTCATTGAACTACGCCGCCGGTTCAGTGTTTCTCTCAAAGGCATTACCCTCAAGCAACTGATCATGACTGCTGATCAGTTGAACTTCGGTACTCGGCCGATCAGGGTCGAACTGGATGAGCTAAACAAACTCGCGCTGCCTTGCATACTGCATTGGAATCTCAACCATTTCGTCGTGCTCAAGTCCGTCGAAGGCCAGTGGCTTACCGTGCACGACCCGGCCTACGGCATTCGCCGACTGAGTCTGGACGAGACCAGCAAATCGTTCACCGGGGTCGCTCTTGAGGTGTGGCCAGGCAGTGACTTTGAAAAACAGCAGGCCAAGCCCAAGCTCAAATTGACAAGCATGCTGGGAAAGGTCAGTGGCCTTCACCGCGGTTTGGTTCAGGTGCTTTCACTTGCCTTGGCTCTTGAAGTGTTCGCCCTGGTCAGCCCGTACCTGCTGCAGTGGGTTCTGGATAACGTTCTGGTTACGCAGGATTACGACCTTCTGGCAACGCTGCTGACCGGCTTCGGCATGCTTTTGTTGATGCAGCAGGTAGTAAGCGCCACGCGGGCTTGGGTGATGATGCACTTGAGCACACTACTAAGTGTGCAGTGGCAGGCCAACGTGTTTGCTCATCTGCTGCGCTTGCCCATTCATTATTTCGAAAAACGCCACCTGGGTGATGTCGTCTCACGATTCGGCGCTATCGGCGAAATTCAGAAGACACTCACAGCCGCCTTTTTTTCCACAGTCCTCGATGGCCTCGCAAGCTTCGCGACGCTGGCCCTGATGTTCGCCTACAGCCCTATGCTGGCCGCTATCGCTTTGACGTCCATGGCTCTGTATACCCTGCTTCGCTGGGCGTGGTACCGCCCTTTACGTCTGGCAAGCGAGGAAACCATCATTCATGCAGCACGACAGGAAAGTCATTTCCTGGAAACGATGCGCGGCATACGCACCCTGAAACTTTTCCAGCGTCAGAGCGAGCGACGCGCCGCCTGGCTGGGGCTGCTTGTGGGGCAGATCAACGCTGGCTTGCGAACCCAGAAGCTGGAACTGATCTACACACAACTCAACGGCCTGATTTTCGGACTGGAGAATCTGCTGGCGCTCGGATTGGGGGCATCCCTAGTAATGAGCAACCAGTTCAGCATCGGTGTGCTGATGGCGTTCATTGCTTACAAAAGCCAATTTGTCAGTCGCGTCGCCAGCCTGATCGATCATATGTTCGCGTTGCATATGCTGAGCTTGCACGGCGAACGTCTCGCCGACATTGTCCTGCATCCCCCCGAAGACATAGCGGCCAGACCGATTACCGCGAACTGGCCCGCTGGCCCGATGGACATCGATATCAAGGGATTGAAATATCGCTATTCCGACGAGGAGCCCTTCGTGCTGGATGGGATCGACCTGCACATTGCGCATGGGGAGTCGGTGGCAATTGCCGGCGCATCAGGCAGTGGAAAGAGTACGCTGGTCAGCCTCTTGCTGGGCATCGTCGCACCCACCCATGGCCAGATTCACATCGCCGGTAGCGACCTGCAGCAACTGGGTACGGAGACCTTTCGTAGCAGGATTGCCACGGTAATGCAGGATGACTGCTTGTTCGCTGGTTCCCTGGCAGAGAACATCGCCTTTTTTGAGCCCCGCCCCGATCTGGAGTGGGTGATGGAGTGTGCACGCAAGGCATCGATTCACACTGACATCCTAGCTATGCCCATGGGTTACAACACTTTGGTAGGTGACATGGGTACGGTGCTCTCAGGTGGGCAAAAACAGCGCGTGCTGCTGGCTAGGGCGCTATACAAAAAGCCTGATATCCTGATCCTTGACGAAGCTACCAGCCACTTGGATGTCATCTGCGAGCAGATGGTGAATAAGGCGGTACGTGAACTTGCAATAACGCGCGTCATTGTTGCCCACAGGGCAGAAACAATCGCCTCGGCGGACCGCGTCGTAGTGCTTGACGCTGGTAGGATCGCGGTGGATCAGTCGAGCTCCTCTGGCAGCCTGCCATCCCGCGCAGAAGTCGTAGCGTGATGAGAAACGTCTTGGCCACCACCCTGACGGTGTGTCTCTGCCTGTCGCCAAAATGGAGCATGGCTGCACTGGTTGACCCCTTTGCCACAGCACGAGATGTCTCACCCGCTGCGATCAATATCGACGGAGTGGCCTTGCCATGTGATCCGCAGCCCCTTCCCAATTCGTTGACCTTAGAAGACATGATAGAAAGGGTGCTGTGTCATGACCCGCAAACTCGGGAGGCTTGGGCCATTGCCAAAGCCCAAGCGGCTTTGGTTGGCGTGAAGCAAGCAGCATACCTGCCCAAATTAAATGCAAGTTCAAGTATCAGCAGCGGCCGCAGTACCACGACCTATGAACAGCAGGATGAATACTCCAGTAGTGGCCATAAGCGTCAGTTCGACAATCGTCTGAACCTCAGTTGGGTTCTGTTCGACTTCGGCCAGCGAGAAACCGCAGTGCGCAACGCACGTCAACTGCTTATCGCCGCAAACGCCAATCAAAACAGACAACTGCAGCAAACCTTCGAGTTAGCCGCAGAGTTGTACTATGACGCCCTGGCCGCCCAACGTAGCGCGGTAGCGGCGAGCCAAGTTATTGCATTGGCGGCGGAAAACCTTAAAGCGGCAAGCGCCAAATTTGCAGCGGGCGCTGCGGCGCAGTCCGACCGCCTGCAAGCGCAAACAGCCTATTCACAAGCGAGCCTTGCTGAAGTACGCGCCAAAGGCGCATTGCGCAACAGCAAAGGCCTTATCGCCCTGCGCATGGGATTTTCGCCGAATACAGATGTCCAGTTGTCCGGGAATCTGGAACGGCGTCCAGATACCCACTTTATCAAGAGCATTGACGAGCTGCTTGAACTGGCCCGACAGGATCACCCCTCGCTCATCGCCGCCAAGGCCAAAGTGGAAGCGGCAAACGCACTCATCGACGAAAGCCGCGCCGCCGGTCGACCGACGCTGTCACTGGTCGCCAACATTGGCGATATGCAAAACCACCAAGTCAATGGCGACAACCATGCACGTGACAACAGCCTAGGCCTGCAATTGAACATTCCGTTATTCGAAGGTTTCGAGCGGAACTATCAACTGCGAGGTGCTCATGCGCAACGAGAAGCCAGGGAAGCGGAGCTCTGGAATATCGAGCAGCAAGTATCACTGGAGCTCTGGAGCCACTACCAAACATTGAATATCGAAACAGGCGCCCTGGAAAAAACCACTGAGTGGGTGGATCAGGCCCAACAGGCATTGCAAGTTGAACAAGGCCGCTATCGCTCCGGCGTCGGCAGCATGATTGAACTGCTGAACGCATTGACGGCTTATGCAACGGCAGAACAACAACACATTAGTGCGTTGAACCGCTGGCAAGTAACTCGCCTGAAAATGGCCGCCAGCTTAGGACACCTTGGGTTCTGGAGCCTTTAACCGCCTCGAAGCATCACAACGCCGCACATCGTCACATAACGATAGAGTTCGGTCAGGAACTGGCGACTGACGGAAATATCTCGCGGCTTACTGCCCTTGGTCACCATGCCGCTGCCGTCAAACGGATCGAGCCGAATGCGGATGTTGCGTTCGGTTCGTCCAGCCTTGTCCGTGTCGAAAACATAGACCAGCGGGAAGGCAGCGATCTCCTCGCGGCGCGGACCCGTATGCAGCGCCAGGCGCATCATCATCCGGTGGTGGGGGGGCTCCGCTGCGGTCAGGAGCGATTTGATCTCGCCCATGCTCAGAAACTAGGGCAGGGCCTTATGGCTGCGCGGCATCACATCGTTTGCCATGGTCTTGCCGCCACTGGCATCGACATGCACAAGGATGCTCGCTTCACGCTTTACGTTCCGTTCTTCATAGGCGAAGGGCAGGCGCTTCAACCGCCCCTCCTTCAGCGCGCATTCGTAGAACTTGCAGATGTAAGTCAGGCGCTGGCGCGTGGTGTTCGGTGCCAGTTCGCACGTCACAAGGCAGTAGTCCCGATAGGCCGCCACAAGGCTTTTTGCCTCGCCACGATCAACGTCACGCCAGTCCAACTCATGGGCTTGGAGGAAGCTGAAAAAATCGTAAAGAGCGCGCCCAGTACTGGGCCAGGAACGATTAGACCCGATATCCCCGCGAAGCAAGTAGTAGCGGAAGAAATGATTGGCGGGGATACAACTCTCCATCGAATCCCACAGAAGAATGGGGAATCCCGGGTAGGGTTGCCCAGCAATCACAAAATCTTGCGTAGCCCTCACAAGCTCCATCTGCCATCCTCTGCATTGACCAGACACCCAATCCCTTTAGTCTGCTTTTACAGATTCACGGCCATTAAATCGCCCCTCAATCACCAGCTCAGGCTATGAGTTCGTAAGGGGCTGTTTCTAATACAATGGGAATCTAACGCTTGCAAGGTGTCAGATCAATGATCTGTCCCCTGCAAGCTTGATAGGGCAATGAACGCTTTCCGAAGCAGCACAAAATTCTGATTCAGTACTTTAAATTAAATATGGGCATCTGTCGCAGAGGTTGGAGGCTCTAGTGTGCTGTCTCTGAAATAAATTTCTAGCCTGGGCTATGCTTCTGTGGTCAGTCAGTGCTTGGAGTGATCACATGAACTCTCAGGACATCGTGCTCAGTGAAGACGAACAAATTGAACTGAGTCGGCGCATAAGATCAGCCACGATCAGTCAGCGCGACGGGCGTCGGGCGCGGGTGATTTTGCTAGCCGCTCGAGGTTGTTCTCGTAACGAAAATTGCCCAGTTGACCGGTCTCTCCGTTGTTTCAGTCACCCGCTGGTGCAAGCGTTTTCAAGAGCTGCGTCTACAAGGCCTGGTGGATCTGCCCGGACGAGGTCGCAAGCCATCCCTGCCGGCCGAAGCGTTGAAACGGACCCTTGAGCAAGTCACTCAGCCGCGTATCGGTCAGCCTCGCTGGAGCTGTCGAAGCATGGCGCGAGTCGCAGGCATCTCACCGGCCAGCGTCCAGCGTATATGGGCCGCCAACGACATAAAACCGCACCTGACAGGCACCTTCAAACTGTCCAACGATCCAAACTTCGAAGAGAAATTTTGGGACGTCATTGAGCTGTATCTGGATCCGCCGGATAAGGCACTGGTGCTCTGTTGCGATGAAAAAAGCCAGGTTCAGGCCCTCGAGCGCACGCAGCCTGGACTGCCTTTGGGAATCGGACATATCCGCACGCAATCGCACGATTATGTCCGCCATGGCACCGTTACCTTGTTCACCGCGCTGGATTATCTTCAGGGGCATTTGATCAGCAGCATTGAGCGCTAACATCGGCATCAGGAGTGGCTGGAGTTTCTCAAGAAGATCAATCGAGAAACGCCCAAGCATCTTCAGCTGCATTTGATCGTCGACAACTATGCCACGCACAAGCATCCAAAAGTGAAGGCGTGGCTTGAGAAGCACAAACGCTTCCACATGAATTTCACCCCGACCTCCAGTTCGTGGATGAACATGGTTGAACGCTTCTTTCGCGATATCACGGTGTACCTGCGTGACGGCAGTTTCAGTTCGGTTCGCGAACTGGAAAGCTCAATCACCACGTTCCTGGCACTGCGAAATGCACAGCCGACTCGCTACGTCTGGAACGCCAAGGGGGAAGATATTTTGAACAAGATACAGCGAGCCCGTGAGGCAATGGCCTCACAGGCATGAGGAGCTTTATTTGTGAGACAGCACACTAGGAAGCTCCAAACCTCTGAGACTGCTTTTATTGTTCTCAGACGGTTTTTATTGTCTAAATTCACCATGCTCTGAGGTGGGGCACCGCCGCGCCAACAAGGGGCGAATTCCGGTCAATTCTTTTGGCCATATCGATCCCCTTTTGGCCTTTCCTGCCGTTCTCTCAAACGCTGCGCGCCGCAAGACTGTGTTCAACCGAATCAGCCTGCGGAGAACAAGAAATGCTGACGATCTACTCGGACGATCACCACCTGCACCACGGCCGTTGTGAATTGATGGACGGGCAACTGATGCCCTGCTTCGAAATGCCTTCGCGAGCCGACCATGTTCTGCAGCGCGTGCAGTACCGCGACCTCGGCCCGGTCGAAGCGCCGCAGGATTTCGGCCTCGACCCGATCGCGCGCGTCCACAGCCGCGACTACCTCGACTTCTTCAAAGGTGCCTGGGCGCGCTGGACCGAATTCGGTACCGACGGCGACTTGCTGCCCTACACCTGGCCGGCCCGCACCCTGCGCCGGATCATGCCCACCAGCCTGCACGGTCAGCTCGGCTATTACAGCTTCGACGGTGGCGCACCGATTACCGCCGGTACCTGGCAAGCGGCGTACAGCGCGGCGCAAGTCGCGTTGACCGCTCAAGCCGTCATTCAACGCGGCGCTCGCAGTGCCTTCGCCTTGTGCCGTCCACCGGGACACCACGCCGCCAGCGATTTGATGGGCGGTTATTGCTACCTCAACAACGCCGCCATCGCCGCTCAAGCCTTCCTTGACCAGGGCCACAAAAAAGTCGCGATCCTCGACGTCGACTACCACCACGGCAACGGTACTCAATCGATTTTCTATGAGCGCAGCGACGTGCTGTTCACTTCGATCCACGGTCATCCGGAAGCCGAGTTCCCATTCTTCCTCGGCTATGAAGATGAGCTGGGTGAAGGGGCCGGCGAAGGCTTCAACTTCAACTACCCTTTGCCGGCTGGCAGCGGTTGGGACAGTTGGAGCGCCGCGCTGGAACAAGCCTGCAAAGAAATCGAAAAATACGGTGCTGACATCGTTGTTGTCTCCCTGGGCGTCGATACGTTCAAGGACGATCCGATCTCCCAGTTCAAGCTCGACAGCCCGGATTACCTGGCCATGGGCGCACGCATCGCCAGACTCGGCAAGCCGACGCTGTTCGTGATGGAAGGCGGCTACGCGGTAGAAGAAATCGGCATCAATGCCGTGAACGTTCTCGAAGGTTTTGAAAGCGCCCAATGAGGAATTAGAACAATGATCAGTCTCAAGCGTTTTATCGCGCCCGCACTCTTCCCCACAGTGCTGTGCGCCACAGTGCTCAGTGGCACCGTTCACGCTGAAGAGCGAACGTTGCGCGTCTACAACTGGTTCGACTACATCACCCCCAAAGCGCTGGAAGACTTCAAGGCCCAGAACACCCAGACCAAACTGGTCTACGACATCTTCGACACCAACGAAGCACTGGAGGCCAAGTTGCTAACCGGCAACTCCGGTTATGACGTGGTCGTGCCGTCCAACGTGTTCCTCGCCAAGCAGATCGAGGCCGGCGTTTTCCAGCCACTGGATCGCAGCAAACTGCCGAACTGGAACCACCTCGATCCCAAGCTGATGAAGCTGATCGAAGCCAACGATCCGGGCAACAAATTTGCCGTGCCGTACATGTACGGCACCATCCTGATCGGCTTCAACCCGGACAAGATCAAGGCAGCATTGGGTGACAACGCACCGGTGGACAGCTGGGACCTGATCTTCAAGGAAGAGAACATCAGCAAGCTCAAGCAGTGCGGCGTGGCCCTGCTCGACTCACCGTCGGAGATCCTGCCACTGGCCTTGCATCACTTGGGTCTGGACCCCAACAGCAAGAAGCCGGCGGACTACGAAAAGGCTGAGGCGCTGTTGATGAAGATTCGTCCGTACGTCACCTACTTCCATTCTTCGAAGTACATGGCCGACATCGCCAACGGTGACATCTGCGTCGCGGTCGGTTATTCCGGCAGCTTCTCCCAGGCGGCCAACCGCGCCAAGGAAGCCAAGAACGGCGTGATCGTCGACATGCGCCTGCCGAAAGAAGGCGCGCCGATCTGGTTCGACATGCTTTCGATCCCGAAAGGCGCGAAGAACCCGGAAGACGCCTACACCTTTATCAACTACTTGTTGCAGCCGCAGGTGATTGCACCGGTCAGCGACTTCGTCGGCTACCCGAACCCGAACAAGGACGCCACAGAATTGGTCGACCCGGCGATCCGCAACAACCCGAATCTGTACCCGACCGAAACGGCGATGAGCACGCTTTACACCCTGCAACCGCTGCCCCGCGATGCCGAACGGGCGCGGACCCGGGCCTGGACCAAGATCAAGTCCGGGACCTGAACAACCCATCGTTTACGCACCATTGAAGACCCGCCCCGTGCGGGTCTTTTTTTACCTGACGATAATTAAGTACCGCCCGACCGATCCCACACCCCGCTACTTTCCGAACCTGCCGGCGCGTTTGCGCGCACGTCCCAGTCCCTCAGAAAGGAATGCACATGTCCACTACCGAAACGAATGCTGTCGAAGCCGATCCGGCATCCAGCAATCTAAGTGATCTGCTCACCCAACTGATCACCGGCCCCTCGATCAGGGAAGTCGCCACCCGTATTCTTCAACACGACCTGAAAGCGCTTTATCCACAATTGAAAATCGATCCCGGGATGGCGATGGTCGTCACACCGAGCTGGGAAATCATCGCCGGGACGGTCCAGCCCGGGTCATTGAGATTCGAGTCATTGACGGACGCGCTATTGCGACACTCCGGCTCAGGCGAGTCAGTGACCTACCTCGACGGTGAACACTTCCTGAGCCTGAATCCCAGTGCGATCACGCCCATCCACCTTCCGGTCAAGATCGATGCGATCGGGCGCCTGATCAATAAGCTGTCCCCCCTCCTGTTGGTGGCTTGCCAGGAACAACAACTTGAATACTGGGACCAACCCACCAATGGCACAACCTTGCGTTGGCAGAAGTTGTCGCAGTCATTGCGCCAGATCTGGAATGTAGAAAAAGTTGAGGGCTGGGATGTGCACCAGCTGGCCATTGCGCGCAGTGTCTTCAATTATCCCGATGCGACGTTGCGAGGCCCCCACGACACCTACAAGACCCGGGTCTGCCTGATCGACTTCGACCGGCTCGATGGCACAGTGTCCAGCCACCTCAATCGTACGGATTTGACGGTCGTGATCGGCTCCGTCGGGACACGCACGATCATTCTGACCCACGCCATCGCTACGGGCTTCCTGACCTATGAGTCGCTGGAGAAACTGGGCGAGATCCTGCCCAGTTACGTTGAAAAACTGCCCCCCGAGGCCACGCTTCAATGGCGCCTGTTCGAACCCTCCGGGAATTTCTTTGATCATCAGGCCACCGCACTGATTGCACTCCAGGCTGATGCCATTGCCAGCCTGGAATTTGCAAAACGGGCCAGCAGGCCGGCGATCACCACCCACTCCCGTCCCGTAGCAGAGGTGACCGGAACGACTCAGGCCGAGCAGGATTCGCACTTCGAAAAGGTGCAGCGACTGATCCCCGAATGGCTGAACAACGCTTCGCCATTCGATCTGGGTTGCTACAGCCGACACCTGTTTGATCTGGCGCTGCTACAACTGCGAAACAGCGGCAAATCCTTCGACGACGATATTGCTCCGATCAAGACGTTCGCGCTGGATGCGCTTCGAGCCCACATGCTCAAAAGCCACAGTGACGTTGCCCTCATGAAGCTTGAGAACGTCGAGATCGTTATTGTCAGTCAAGTGGTGTGGGGAGCATTCACGGCCCCCGGCATGAGCGAGACCAAACGCCTGGACCTTGCCGAACTGGCGCTCGAAAACCTCATCGCCCTCCCTCTGGGTGACCAGTCGGTCCAGTACAAAGACGGCACAGCGGTGCCGGCCTGGATGACACCCGACTATCTTAAGACGGCCATCAGCGCCGTCGATATCGGTGCGACCTACTCAGCGTGGGTCAAGGGCAAGCTACTGGATGACCCGCTGGAATCGCTGCGGCGTCAACGACTCTACGCCAGTAACCTGCGCATCCAGCTGGCGCTGCAAGCATTGCAAAGCAAGATCCTTGGCAAACACGGTATCGACGAACGGGGCTATCGCTACATTGTGGCGGTGATGAATGTGCTGAATGCCAAACGGTGGGTGGACGGGCAAGAGATCGTCATTCGCCCGCTGGCGTTCATCCCCAGCCAAAGGGGTGATAAAACCCCTGACGAAGTTACCAACATGTATGTGATCGGGCCACGGGACATGGACAAGGGCCCCTGTATTCTCTACCGTCCCCTACTTGAGCAACCGTTGGCGCAGTACCCCGCGGCCGCCAACCTGCTGTACGCGATCAAACACTCCAAAGAGCTACGGGCATCAACCCTGGCGTGGTTGCCGGCCAACGTTCGGTTCAACTATTCGCAGTATGTCTTCCCGGGGGAATTGCCTTCGGTCTGGACGTTGTCACAACTGCTGGTCGACCCAACCATTTCCTTGCAGATGAGCGGACCGGTGTTGTTCGGGCAGAGAGTGATCGAACACGACCGCCTGGCGACTCTGTTCAAGGCCAACGCCAACGCGATGGTCATCAAAGGTGAGCGAGACTCGGTGTCCGATGCCGAAAGCCGCTGGGCCAGCTTCAAACAACACGCCTGGATGATATTCAGCGCCGTGTTGCCGTTTCTCGGTCGCACCGCTGGTACAGCTGCGTGGATCTGGCAGATTCTGGACGACCTGCAAGAAGGCATCGACACCCGGGAAAACCAGGATACGACGGCACAATGGTCCGCCCTGACCGACTTGTTCCTGACCCTGGGCATGGTGCTGGCTCACCACGCGATCGCCCGACGCCAACCCGCGCGAGACCGCGTATCGCAGACCGAAACACCCATCATTGTCAGCGCGGGGAAAGGCCCTCCGGCCCAGACCCCGGCCAGCATACATTTGCCTGATATTGCTGCCGATTATCTGCCAGTCGAACACCAGACCGCACTTCATCCCACAACCGTACTCAATAGCAGCAGGCAAGGGCTGGGGCCAACCCTGGACCGGTACAAAATCCCCAAACCGCAAGGACTCGGGGCGGCCAGTACCGAAGGCTTGCACAAACACCTCTATGAACATCAGTCCAAATACTATGCCCCGGTTGGCGAACGATGGTTCGAGGTCTTCATGAACGACGATGGAGTCGTTCAGATCATTGATACCCGCCAGGAACCGTCCATCACCGGACCGTTGTTGATCAACAATTCCAAAGGCGAATGGTTCATTGATATCAGGCTGCGGCTGCGTGGCGGCGGCAAGAACAGCAGGCTCAAGGCATTACAACAAGCGAACGCAACCAGAATCGCCGACATCAATACTCATCTGGCCGTCTTCGATGCGCAGATGGCGTCCAAACGAAAAAGTATTACCGACGCCTACAACGCCATGAAAAATGCCCCCGCAGACGCAATCGATGCCACTCGACAAACATTTCTCGAAAAACTGGAGGCACGCACTGACGAATATGAAACCACGATCGAGAAAGTCAAATCGCTCAATCTGGTCGAGGAAGTGCCTAACTATCGTCACGCAATGATCGAAATGCTGGGAACTCAACTGTTTTTCAACCAAACCTGGATCGACCAGAAATACCCGACATTCGTCGAGGCCCTGCGTCTGAACATGGAACATCTCGATGCCGAAGAAAACAGCGGCCCCCCTCCTCCCGCCGGCACGTTTGAAACCATGTCAGACCTGACTCAGGGCATTATTCAGAAGGTTGAGTTCGCTCAGTCCCGCTTCCAGGAATTGACGCGTCTGGGCAAAAACGCCGAGCAGTTGTCCCTTGAGTATCGAGAAAAACTACCAAAGTTCGACCTCCAGGACCTCAGAGCCCTTCAGGTTACTCTCGCCCGCGAGCTGTGCCTCAAACCTGGCGAAACGCCCGAACTGTCCGCAGCCAAAGCTTCCATCGAGCAGATTGTCGAAGATGCCGATCTGACGGTGAATAGTGCGATGGAGTTGATACGTGATGAGCAGGTGCTGAGCACGGGTGACCGGATCGAGGCCTTGAACAACCTGGTCGACCAGTTCGCCGCTATTGAACAGCGCCTGCGGAGCTTCGCCGGTACGTACCCGGAGCAGATTGTCAAAAAACAACTTGAGCGACTGCAGGGCCGCGTTGACGAGTTCAATCAGCAGACCGTCGGGCATCTGGCGGACCTGCTGCGCGAGCAGCGACTCCAGGAGCCCACACCCGGACCGTCACGCACCTCATCGGCGTCAAACAAGAGAGTCATCAAGACGCGCTTCAAAGGCACCGTGATCGGCCAAACCCGCAAAACCGCGCCCGGCCACCCGGTCCTCGTGGATGTCACCGCGCCGATGACCGGCAAGGTGATCGCCACCTTCCACGAAAAAACACCTGGGGTCTGGGTCGAACGGTTGACGAAGAAACCGGAGACTCCCAAAGAGCGCCGGCCTGACCCGGGAGCACGCATAACGGCTGGGCAAGCCCTGCTAGATGCTCTGCCCGCTTTTACTCAACGCACCGAGGCCGACGCAAAACAGTCCAGGCAGATCCCGGTAGAGATAGAAGAAGCGTTCCACCATCAGGCCACCCGTCTTGAAGACGCCATCAAAGCGATCAACGCAACGCTCATCCAGAGCAATGTCACTCAAAACCATGCGAACGACGCACGTCCGGTGTTGGCACAACTGGCCAAACAAACCACCCGGCTCTATGCCGAAGGCCATCGCCTGCGGCTTGAGATGACCAAACGACAACCGCCTACCGCCGCACGCGTCGAGTGGTTACACAGTAAAGGTGAAGTCGACATCGTGCGCGTGGGAGACCGACGTCGACTCAAAGGGCCGCGCCGGGATTATCTGCAGGAATACGAAGTGCGTGAGGCCACCACCGCCCGTGTGCTGTGGTACGCCCACTTTCACTACGCCCAGCTCAAGGATGGCGTCCAGTCCTATACCGCCGCTCACCTGAAAACCCGCGAGCAACGGCTGCTTGGCCGTGTCGATATAGGAGCGAGCACCAGCAACCAGGAAGCGATCGAGATCTATCGCAGCGCGATCAGCCCTCAGCTGGCCCGATCGCTGTTCTTCTCTCAGGCACCCGCGCCCACCTGACCGTTATCACAGACCCACCTGCCGGTGGGTCTTTTTAACCGCGGTCATCGACCACCGCCTCACCGGCTGTTACGCCCATTATCGGGTGCTGGCGGCCGCCCTTTACTCCGGTCAAAAAGGAAAATGACCATGACACAAGCATCCACAACAACACCCCCAAGCAACGCAACACTGCTGCTGGACAGAAGTAATCTGGTCAGCCTGACCAGTCAGGGCCCCACCCTCAACGACGTCAGCTCGCAGGTGCTACGCGAAGCACTGAAACAACTTTATCCGCAGCTCGACATCGACCCCAACCAAACACTGATCGTCACTCCAGGATGGCGCATGGAGGATGGAACCTTGAGTGCCGACTCGCCATACGTGGAGACATTGACCCAAGCGCTGGTGTATCTGAGCTGGAGCGCAGGTGTCGCGAACTTCATCGAAGGTGAGCACTTCCTGACGCACAATCCCCTTACCAGGTCTCCCGTTCATCTCGCTGTCAGTGTCGAAGACATTGCCCAACTGCTGAACGATCACGCCTCCCTGCTATCCGTGGAGTTTCAACAGCGCGAACTGGCTTTCTGGAATGAGGCGGTCAACGGTCAACCCCGCTGGCATGGGCTCTGCGAGACGCTGAGAAACGCGTTTAATGTCCAACAGACAAAGGGCTGGAACGCCGATCAATGCGCCCTGGCCCGTGCGGTGTACGACTATCCGGACAAAACCGAACGGGCGTTGAAAAACACTGAAATCCCCGGCATCAAAGCCTGCCTGATCGACGTGGACAACAGCGAAACCACCAACACCGCCCATCTCATGCTGGGAGGTGCAATTGCCCTGAAGGCAACTTATAAACAGCGCGAACAGATCATGCTGTACACGATAGAAGGCGGCTACGAGGCCTTCGATTCTCTGGAGCAACTGGGCGCGTCGCTGCCCGCCCGGATCGACATGGACCTGGCAGGTCGCACGCTCAAGTGGCATCTGGTCGAGCCAGCAGGCAACATTTTCGATCACATGGCCTGGGCGCTGATCGCCTCTCAAATGGACGCCATCAACGCACTCATCCCCTCGGTCTCGACCGCCGGGACCGGAACAACCCCTGGCTTGCGCACGGCAGTCACCCCGGCAGGACATTTCAGCTCCGCCGACAAGAGCCGCATCGAGCAGCTTGAGGCGGCCATACCCGATTGGTTATCAAACGCCTCGGCCAGCCACCTGCAAGACTACAGCCACGGCCTCTCCCGCCTGGGAAAACTGCGAAACGCCTCAGGCCTGAACGATATCCCGCTGATCGGTGCGTACGCGCAAACCAAAATGCGTGAAGCCATCGTCACGGACAAAGCCAGCGAAGGGGCCGCGCAGCTGCCGCTTGATGACCTGCAAATCACTGTCACCAACAGCTTCATCGTCGGCGGGTTCACCTTGCCCAACCCGTATGACCGGCATATCGAAAGCCTGGGTGATTTCGCCCTGCAAAATACCGCGCCCTACCTGGCAGAACTGCATTTCAAAAACAACGATCCCGTCCCCCAATGGTTGACTGTTGATTATCTGATTGCCATGGCCGCCCAGGTCAACATCGGCAGGATCTACCCGCAGTTGCTCAGGAACAAACTGATTGATGATTCGGCGCAAGCCGCGCTCCAGAAACAGCGCTACATCAATCAACTGCCCGACTTGCTGCGGCTCAATGCGCTGGAGTGCATGCTTCAACAGGAAGGCGGGGTCGATGAAACTGGCTATCGCTACATCTGCGAGTTAATGGACGTCGCACTCGGAAAACCGCGACAAGGCAATCTCGATATCGTGATTCGCCCCCTCACGTTCACTCCTCGGCATCGCCTGCTGTTTGGCGGTGACACCGTTACAAACATGTTCATAGTCGGCCCGCGGCAAAAAACAGACGCTCCCTGCCTGCTCTACCGGCCACTGCTTGAGCAACCTATATTGCAGTTTGCCTCGCAGGCAAACCTGGTTTACGCCCTGCACCAACCGGGTGAGCTGCGCGATTGCGTACTGGCCTGGCTCCCGACCCCGGCGCTTAGCTTCGAATATGCGCAATACGTCTTTCCCGTGGGGCTGCCTTCACCATGGCTGGTGACTGAGTCCGGTATCGATACGTTACTCACTCTGGACCTGGTCGGGCCTATTGACCTGGGAACCGAAGAAATCACCGGCGACATACTGTCTGCACTGTTTAACAGCAACGCCAGCACGATGGTCGAGGAGGCGGATCGGCAGTCACTGTCCAATGGCGAAAGACGCTGGGCGCTCTTGAAGGACAGTGCCTGGGCGATATTCAACGTTGCCTCAACCTTCTTGAGCGGGCCTGTGGGGACCGCCGTCTGGGTGTGGCAAAGCATCAGCGAGATCCAGCAAGCGCTCGATGCTCATGAACAAGGCGACACGCTGGTCGAGTGGAGTTCATTGGGTGATGTGCTGGTGACACTTGCTATTGTGCTGACGCACCGCGCTTACGAGCAGCGTCATAGCACGTGGACTGGGTATTTGCGCAAGAAGCCAGCACGCAAACGGCTACCACTGCCAGCACCACGTCCATTACCCGAGCCTGTACCTGCGACGATTTCCATGGATCCCCTGGTATTTGAACTGTCCGCACGCCATGCCTCTTCACTGGAAATCGGCGTATCGGTCCCTCGTCGCTCAGGCCCGACACTGGACGCCTTTCTGGACACGCTCAAAGTCAGCGCGCCGGACTTGAACAGCACCGAGCTGAACACACTGAATGAGAAACCGCCCCATCTGTATCAGCTCAACAATATGCACTACGCGCAGGTCGGCGAGCGCTGGTTCCAGGTCAGCATCGACGACGACGAGGAAGTACAGCTCTTCAATCCAAAAGAACCCATGCGCCCCGGTCCGTTGCTGACTCATGATCAGCACGGCAAGTGGTCTGTGGATACACGCTTGCGGCTGCGCGGAGGTGGTCCAAAAAGCCGTTTGAAAGCTTTGAAACAAGCAAAGGAGAACCGCAAACACGAACTGAACACTCAGTTAGAGACATTCAAGGGCCAGGAGAAAACCCATCAGGAAGCACTCGATCGCCTCCAGAACGCTATGCTCAAGGCTACCGACAAGAACCTCGAAACAACATCCAGGCTTTACACCGACAAGCTCGATGAGCGGATCAAAAGCTATGGAGAGGCCCTCGAACAGCTACGCGAATGGCGCTCGCTGGGCGGTGAAACCGGTTACGCCTACGACCTGTTGCGCCTCACCACCGAGCAGGAAAAGTTCCTGTCACTCTGGTTCACGGTGAAGAAAAACCAATACGCTCAGTTCACGCAAAAACTGGTGGCGCAAGCTCCTTACAACAGTGCTGAACCCGTGCGCGGGAACCTGACCGACATCCAGCAGGCAACCGCACTGGGCAACGCCCTCATCGAACGGCTTGAGCTGTCAAAAGCCACCCTGACTGGCCTCAAGGTATTGGGCCGCGCAGGGCTCACCGAGACCCAGAGCATCGCCAGGCTCCTGCCAAAACTCACCCGACTGGACTTCAAGGCCAACGAAATCGGTATGGCCTACGAACTATGCATTCAAGAGACATCTGACGAGACCATGTCCCAGGCTCGAGCAGCAACCGCCAGCATTGTGGTCGATGCCGCCGACGCCAGCCATGAAGTCGCTGAGATGATGAAACAGCCGAGCGTGGCCGAGCCGCCCGAGGAGCGCATCAAAAAACTGTCCAGACTGGCCGACATCTATGCCGATACCCATCAGCGCATCCAGGACCTGCCAACCCTATATCCCGGGATGGTCCGCCAATCGCCTCTCGACCACCTTCAAGCATTGATCTCGGAATTTCAGGCACTCACGCTGACCCAGCTCGACGACCTGCTTCCCGAGGCCGAAGAATCTTTTCTCCAGAAACCTCCCCAACCTGTTGTTGCAGGGCCGTCGCAGCCCAAGGTCAAAGTCACCAAGACCCGTCCACGCGTCGTGGAAAACGAAACACCCCAAACACCCAAGCAGGCGAAAGAAGAGGAGGCGTTCCAGAGGCTCGCCCCCAAAAGCGCTCCGCCAGCCAGACCCGCCCTGGATGATATCGATACCATCGCTGCCGCCCTGGGCCTCAACCTGGACGTAAGCGATTTCATCAGACGCACCAACCGGGATGCCGAACGTGCGAACCGAATCCCTGCCGATGTGCAGGATCTGTTCGATCAACAGGCGCTCAAACTGGAAGAGTCTGCGACAAACCTCGACAGGGCGATGAGCAACATCAGAAGCGCCGGTAAACAACCTCCTCCCATATCAGGCCAAAGCCAGGAAATGCGTGAAGCGGCCATCAGGCTTCGCAAGGAGGGCATCCGCACCCGCACAAAAATGCTCAAGAAGCGCAAGCCCAGGCAGGCGTACTTTCAATGGTTAAACGAAAACCAACAGATCAAAATCGTCCGCAACGAGCAAGGCAGGATCAGAACCAAGGGGCGCAAGGATTACTTTCAGGAGTACCGGATTCTCGACATCACCGACAATGACCAGGAACTGTGGGTTGCGCATTTCCACTACGAAACAGTCGGGAGCAACGCCACTCAACCCACCGCAGCTCACCTGAAAGTATCTGAAAAATACCTGGCGACGCTGGAGACCGAGCTTCGACAACAGCTGGCCACTCTTCAACCGATTGATTACGTACTGCGTCGAATCACCAGTGCGTCCACCCAGTCACTGTTCCTGATACTCGAGCCCCGGTGACCCGTAGAAGGGCTGTTCTGCCGACCAGCCTTTTACCGACGCCAGGCACTGCGCAAACGCGCAAGCGCTGATTCGATGGCCGCTCCCGGCACCGCCGCAAAACCCAGCACCAACCCCGCTCGCTGATCCGCCGGAGTGCTCGAATCCGGCAACCAGTAACTGCTCAGGCCATTGATCTCGACATCGACGCTGGCGGCGGCTTCAATCAGTTCGCGTTCGCGGGCTTGAGTGTCGACCGCCACCGTCAGGTGCAGCCCTGCCGCCACACTCGGCAGGCTGCCAACCCCGGGAATATCCGAGGGCCAGTTGGCCAGAAGTGTATTGCGGCGACTCAACGCGGCGCGGCGCATGCGGCGGATATGCCGCTGGAAATGCCCGGCCGCCATGAACTCGGCCATGACGGCCTGGGTACTCACCTCGGAATGCCGAACATCGACCGCGCGACGCTGGGCGAAAGCGTCCACCAATGCCGGTGGCAGCACCAGATAGCCCAGGCGCAATGCCGGGAAAGCCACTTTGCCGAAAGTGCCGACGTAGAGCACCCGCCCGTGACGATCAAGCGCAGCCAGCGGTGCCAGTGGCGCGCCGCTGTAACGATATTCGCCGTCGTAATCATCCTCGACGATCCAACCCTCGGTTCGCTCGGCCCAGGCTAACAACTCCAGCCGCCGCGCCAGACTCATCACCACCCCGGTCGGGTATTGATGCGACGGCGTGACATAGGCCAATCGACAATCGTTGAGCCCGTTCAATTCGGTGCAGTCGATACCGTCGCTGTCCACCGCCACCCCGTGCAATCGCGCACCGGCCACGGCGAACGCATGACCCGCCGCCCGATACCCCGGATTCTCGATCGCCACACCATCGCCCGGCTCTACCAGCAGCTGTGCACAAAGGCTAATCCCCTGCTGTGCGCCACTGGTGATCACTATTTGCTCAGCCGTGCACTGCATCCCCCGGGAGCTGCGCAAATACGCGGCAATCAGACCGCGCAAGCGCGCATCGCCTGCTGGATCGCCGTAACACAGTTGCTGGAGATCCGGTTTGCGCCAGAAAGCCGCATTCAGCTTGGCCCAGACCTCGAAAGGGAACAGGTCGAAAGCCGGAACACCCACGCGAAATGCGCGGGGTGGACCGACGGGAGGCAGGGCCAAATGGTTCCTTTCAACCCGCCCCAATGCGCCGCTGTGGATAACTTTGCTGGATGAAACCACAGGTAAATCCAGCCAATTTGTGGATAAGGCTGTGGGTAACCCTGTTGACAACCCTGTGGATACTTTTGTGGATAGTTTTTTCACCGGCAACACTGATTGAGGCAATTGCGCGACATACGTCCCGTCACCCACACGCCCTTCAATAAAGCCCTCGGCGTAGAGCTGATCGTAGGCCCGGACCACGCTGTTTCGGGAAATCGACAACGCCGCCGCCAGATCGCGACTGGCCGGTAATCGCGTACCGCTGGCCAGACGACCGTCGAGCACTCGCACTGTCAAGGCTTGATAGAGCTGACGACTCAAACCCTGCCGGCGATCGAGTTCGATACCCGCCGGGTTGAATGACAAGGACAGTGGCTCGCTGGTCATGGCAATGGACCTATGAAATTGGTCGTTAATGGCTCTTACAACAGACCAATAGCCTGCCTAGGATGCAGGCATTCGCCAAGGAAAATCTCCATGTACACGCCAAGCAGCTTTGCCATAGATGATTTGCATGAACTGCACCAGCAGATACTCGGCACCCGCCTCGCTGTGTTGGTCACACACGGGGAACAAGGTCTGCAAGCCAGCCATTTGCCGCTGCTGTTGAGTTCAGACCAGGGCCCGAATGGCACCCTTTATGGACACTTCGCCAAGGCCAATCCGCAATGGAAGGAACTGCAGAACGGTGCCGAAGCGCTGGTGATTTTTGCCGGTGCCGACGCTTACGTCAGCCCGGGGTTTTACCCGAGCAAAGCCGAGCACGGCAAAGTGGTGCCGACCTGGAACTACGTTGCCGTGCACGCGTACGGCACGGCCGAAGTGTTCACCGACGCCGATCGCCTGCGCACGCTGGTCAGCGCGCTGACTGATCGTCATGAAGCGGGTCGCGCCAGTCCATGGAAAGTCGCCGATGCCCCCGCCGACTACATTGACGGGATGCTCAAGGCCATCGTCGGTTTTGCCTTGCCGATCCAGCGCCTGCATGGCAAGCGCAAGCTCAGCCAGAACCGCAACGCTGCAGACATCGCCGGTGTGCGCGAGGGGCTTGCCGCCAGCCCTGATGTGCACGACCAGGCCCTCGCCCACTTGATGCGTTAAGGAACGAACATGAGTCAGATCGACATCCGCCAGGTCACCGCCGACGACCACGCCGCCTGGTTACCCTTGTGGCAAGCGTACCTGCGTTTCTACAACACCGAACTGCCTGAGGCCGTCACCCAAAGCACGTGGCAGCGCCTGCTCGACCCGAGCGAACCGACCCATGCCGCGTTGGCCTGGGCCGATGGCAAAGCGGTGGGCATGGTGCACTTCATCTACCATCGTTCGAACTGGAGCATCGAAAACTCCTGCTACCTGCAAGACCTGTTGGTAACGCCTGAAATCCGCGGCACTGGCGTCGGCCGGCAGTTGATCGAATTCGTTTACGCCACAGCCAAAGAGGACGGTTGCTGCAAGGTCCACTGGCTGACCCACGAAACCAACGCCACCGCGATTCAGCTTTATGAGCGCATCGCCGAACGCCCCGGTTTCATCCAGTTTCGCAAAGCCATTTAAGGTTCAAGGAGAGCAGCATGTCGACTTCACTCGCCGACTGGAAAGGCGTCCCGGCACCGTCGGTTCAAACCATCGAAGGGCGTTTCATCCGCCTGGAAAAACTCGACCCGGCGCGTCACGCCGACGGTTTGTGGAAAGCCCTGCAAGGACCGGGTGCCGACCCGAAACTCTGGGACTATTTGCCATACGGTCCTTTCCCGGAGCGCAGCGCGTTCAACGATTGGCTGAACAATCATGCGGCCAACAGTGACCCGTACTTCTTCAGCGTGATCGACCGTGCCAGCGGCGATGTGCAAGGCATCCTCAGTTTGATGTCGATTGTTCCTTCACAAGGGCGAATCGAGATCGGCCATGTAACGTTTGGCGCGCCGATGCAGCGTTCGCCGAAAAGTACCGAGGCGGTTTATTTGCTCGCCAAAGAGTCGTTTTCCTTGGGTTACCGGCGCCTGGAGTGGAAGTGCAACAACGGCAACGCCCGCTCCAAATACGCGGCCGAACGGCTGGGGTTCAGTTTTGAAGGCGTGTTTCGCCAGCACATGGTGGTCAAGGGTCAGAACCGGGATACGGCGTGGTATTCGATTCTGGACTCGGAATGGCCGGCAATCGGGGCGGGGTTTGAGCGCTGGCTGTCCGATGAGAACCAGACGGATTCGGGGCAGGTGAAAACGTTAGCGGAGTGCCGCGGGTAGTTCGGTAGCGCCTGGACTGACGCCATCGCGAGCAAGCTTTGCTCCTACAAGATTTGGGTCGGACACACTATCTGTGGACGCCACCAAACCTGTAGGAGCATGGCTTGCCCGCGATGCTTTTAGGCGAGTTTCTGGGCCAACACTGCGATGTGCTCCGGCCCGATCCCGCAACACCCCCCCAAATGACTGGCTCCGCGCTTCTGCCAATCAGCCGCCCACTGCAAATAACCCGGCGGATCAAGGTCTTCACGCAACGGGTCCAGGCCGTCGTTGGCCGTGGCCTCTTTCGGTTGCGGCGGGAAGGCATTGGCGTAGGCGCCGATGTAAATCTTCACACCCAAACGCTCGAAGGTTTCCCACGCGGCATCAATCGCAGCACCGATCACTTCCGGCTGGCTGCAGTTGAACAGCAACGTCTCGACGCCCAGCTCAGCCGCCACTGCTGCGGCTTCAGCCACCGGCTCACCCGAACGCAAGCGCGGCACTTCGTCCGTGTCCTCATCCTTCAAGGTAAACGACAGCCAAAACGGCTTGCCGTCCTTCGGCAGACCAGCATGGATCGCTCGCGCTTCAACAATCGAACTCTGGGTTTCCGCCAGCCACAGATCGACATGAGGTGCCAGACCCTTCACCAGCGGCGCCAACAATTCGGCCGCCCGAGCAGCGTCGAAAAGGTCCGGACGATAGGAACCGAACAGCGGCGGCAATGAACCGGCTACACGCACGGGTTTGCCCGAAGCCTCTACAGCGCGCCGAGCCAGCTCACCGGCCAACGCCGCGAGCGCCTGCCCTTCTGTTGCAAAACGCTCTTCGCCAATGTGAAACGGCACCACCGCGTAACTGTTGCTGGTGATCACGTTCGCACCGCTTTCGATATAAGCCGTGTGCACCGCCTCTACCGCTTGCGGCGCTTCGCTCAAGGCCAGCGCCGACCACTCGGGCTGTCTGAACGGCGCGCCTCGACGCTGCAACTCACGACCCATGCCGCCATCCAGAATTACTGTGCTTGCTGCGCCCATATGCTTTTCACTCATAAGCTTATGAAAATAACTCACTATCAGAGTCGTTCTTATAACTATTTAATACGCACCATCCGGTTAATAACAACCTCTTTTTTATCAGGGATCGACTGTGAAATTCCAACCACTCCTGGCCCTGGGCCTGACGATTCTGGCTGCCTCTACCCAAGCCTTTGGCGGCGCCACGCTGGATCGCGTCGAAAAAAAGAAAGAACTGGTGGGCGTGTTGATGGAAAGCTATCCACCCTTCTCGTTCCTCAATGATCAGAACCAGCTCGATGGATTCGATGTCGACGTGGCCAAGGCCGTGGCAGACAAACTGGGCGTCAAACTGCGTCTTGAAACCCCGTCCTGGGACGTGATCGCCGCTGGCCGCTGGAGCGGACGCTATGACATCTGCATCTGCTCCATGACCCCGAGCAAGGCCCGCGCCGAAGTCTTCGACTTCCCGGTCGAGTACTACGCCTCACCAGCGGTGATCGTGGTCAACGCCAAGGACGACAGCATCCATAGCGCCAAAGACCTGAGCGGCAAAAAAGTCGGCCTCACCAGCGCTTCCAGTTACGAAAGCTACCTGAACAAGAACCTGGTGATCGAAGGCGCTGAAGACACTCAATTGCAGTACCCGTTCGAGGACGTGCAGATCGCGCCGTATGACACTGACAACGTGGCATTCCAGGACCTTGGCCTGGGCGCTGGCGTGCGGCTGGATGCGATCCTCACCAACCTTGTCACCGCCCAACCGCGCCTGACCGAAGACAAACGCTTCAAGCTCGCCGGCGAGCCGCTGTACTCGGAGCCAAACTCGGTGGCCATTGAAAAAGGCGACGCACAGTGGGACGCCAAAGTGCGCGACGTCTTCGCTCAGTTGAAACAGGACGGCACCCTGAGCAAGCTTTCGCAAAAATGGATCGGTGCCGACATCAGCAAATGACTTCTTTCCCCAAACCCCCTCAGCCACCACAACCGGTGGCTGAGTCGCTGCTACAACGGATCTTCGGTTTCCGCACGCGGCTGTACCTGACCTGGGCAGCGATGCTCGGGTTGTTCGCCAGTTTCTTCCTGAGCTTCGACCTGAAGTTCTCGATCATCCTCGACAAACTGCCGAACCTGATCGGCCTGCACCTGGCGCCCAACGGCTTTTTGCAGGGTGCGGCGCTGACGCTGTTTCTGTGCCTGTGTTCAATCGTGACCTCCTCGCTGCTGGGCTTCATCACCGCCCTGGCGCGGCTGTCGAAAAGCGCGGTGGCGTTCGGCATCGCGAGCTTCTATGCCTCGTTCTTTCGCGGCACACCGCTACTGATCCAGATCCTGCTGATCTACCTCGGCCTGCCACAACTCGGCATCGTCCCGGGCGCCATCGCCGCCGGCATCATTGCCCTGTCGCTGAACTACGGCGCGTACCTCAGCGAAATCTTCCGCGCCGGCATCCTCGGCGTCGCCCACGGCCAACGCGAAGCATCCCTGGCGCTGGGCATGCGCGAAACCGTGATCTTCTGGCGCGTCACCCTGCCCCAGGCCATGCGCACCATCATCCCGCCGACCACTAACCAATTCATCTCGATGCTCAAAGACTCGTCGCTGATCTCGGTGATGGGGGTTTGGGAGGTGATGTTTCTGGCGCAATCATATGGGCGCTCGAGCTATCGCTACATCGAGATGCTGACGACGGCTGCGGTGATTTATTGGGTGATGTCGATTGGGTTGGAGCTGATTCAGGCGCGGATGGAGCGGCATTATGGGAAGGCGTATTTGAGCCGTAGTTAGCGAAAGGAAGATGAGTTTCCGAGTTGCGATAGCCGACCATGTCTCGATTTGTTGTAAGAAAAAGCGTCAGTCCGAACGGGTAAAAACAGCCTTCCTCAGGAGGCCGGTAATTTTCTACACAACCTTCTGACAACCCCCGCAAGCCCGTCGGAAGCAGCTGACATCGGCGCCTATAGCCTCCCTCTTAGAGTTGGCCTCCTTTCAAAAGAGGCCGTACTCGATGCCCGTTCAACACAAATACCGACCAAAACATCTGGCGCTGGCCGTTGCGCTTGCAGTGGGTTGCATAGAAGTCTCCATGGCGCAGCAACCGGAGCCTCAAGTCAATTCCGAGGCGCCGACCACCAAACCTCGTAAAAAAACCCCCAAGCCCAATGAGCGCTTCGATGATCTTTTCGCGATCAAGGAGTTCATCGGTCCACGTGAAAATGCTGCCCAGGCCACAAACGGGTCGGATGAAGGGCAGACAGTTCGGCCAGTGACAGCTGAACCGCTTGCCACCGTTGCAGTCGACTTCGATGACGCCTTCTATGAGTCTCTTAACTTTCCCGAGCCCACCGATTCCGAAGTAGCATCCGCTCCTGCGGAGGTAGACCCGTTCGCTCATTTCCAGAACGACTACACCACTCAACACACCCTCATCTCAGAGCCACTCCAAAACATCGACGGCGTCTCGCTGGTATTGGGCAACGCGGATGACCTCCTGGTCATCAACAGAGGCGCCCGATGGGATGGAGAACTTGATGGCGGCAACGGAGTCAACGGGCTACTCCTTAATTCCGTAGACGGCGGCACAGTAGGAGACACAACCAATTTTGCTGCCCTGCGCGTCGCGAAAGGTGCATGGACATTAAATGGCAGCAACGACTTCCATGAAGGTGCCGATGTAAGGAAAGACGCTACGCTATTTAACCTAGGCGCTATAAAAGGCACTGTGTACGTTGATAGCGGAGGCACCTACGGCGGCTACGGTAAAGTAGGCGGCTTGCACGTGGACGGTCAGTTGCTGGTCAGTAAAAATTTGGGGGCTCCTTCCATTAGAGGAGATCTTACGCTTAGCGAAAGCGCCACACTCGCCTACGAAGTAACGGATAAGGCTGATACTTCAGAGATTATTTACGTCGAGGGAATCGCCAAGCTTGGTGGCGCGTCTTTACTGGTTACCGCTCTGCCCGGTGACTACGCACAAACCACTAATTACACGGTAATTTCCGCAGATCAGGTCGAAGGAACATTCAGTCGAGTCAGCAGCAACCTGGCGTTCATGACGGCTACCCCGGACTACAGCGACAAAAAGGCCGTTCGCCTGACCTACGCTCGCAACGAAGTGCTTTTCGAGAATCTCGCGACCAACGAAAACGGTCGGGAACTCGCCCGCAGTATTGAAGAGCCCAAAGCCAGTCCGACGGCGCAGACACCTCCCAATACCGCGAACACCGCTGTCACGGCCCTGCTCGCCTCCACCACCGAAACAGCCTCCCAGGCCATCGACCAACTGGACGGCAGCCAGAATGCCAACCTTGCGAAAGCGACCCTGAACAGTGACAGCCCAATCAGCGCGACCATGCTCTCAGCCATGCGTCAGCTGGACAGCGCCAGTAGCTACGCCAATTCCACCAAGCGCAATGCACCACGCCTGGCCGCCGGCAGCGAGGACAATGGCCGAGTCTGGCTTCAAGCATTGGGTCACGGTGGGACGCTGGATCGCGATTACGACGCTCTGAAACACACAACCCACGGCCTGGTACTGGGAGCGGACTGGGGCATCGATGAGGAATGGCGCATCGGGGTGATGGGCGGCAAATCCGAAACGCGCCTGGACAGCCGCGGACTCGACGGCGATCTCGACAGCTGGCATTTGGGAGCTTATGCCCTACGTCAAAACGGACCAATGTCCCTGCGCCTGGGCGCGACCTATAGCAACCACGACGGCAGCACTAAACGCCGGGTTGCCTTCAAAGGTTTCAGCGACCGCCCCGAAGGCCGTTACGATGCCAACACCCAGCAGGCCTTTGCGGAATTGGGTTACAACCTGGGCCGGGCGAACGTCAGCATCGAACCGTTTGCCAGCCTGGGCTACCAACGCTATCAGCGCGACACTTACACAGAAAAAGGTGGCGCAGCGGCACTGAAGGTCCACGGTCAAACGCAGAACAATTTGAACAGCACATTCGGCCTGCGGCTGGCGAAGCTCAACACGCTGGATAACGGCATGCAACTGACGCCGCGGTTCAGTGCCGGCTGGAAACACACTTACGGGGACGTCTACAGCGATACCCGCCAACGATTGGTTGCGGGCGGAAAAAACTTCACCGTTTCCGGCGCGCCGCTGGATCGTGACAGTCTGCTGGTCGATGCAGGGCTGGACTTTGGATTGTCAGCAAAACACACCCTGGGCGTCGGCCTCACTGGCGAGATCGGCACCGACAGCCGAAACCACGGTGTCACGGGTCAGTGGCGAATGAGTTTCTAACAGCCACAAACCCGGGGCGAAAAAAAGGGGAGCACGTGCCCCCCCGAGGTTTAAAGCGGTATATCGAGGCTGTTAACTCAGCCTTCGATCTCGATCAGGATTTCGCCCGGATTCACCCGGTCGCCCTTGGCCACGTGGATGGCGGTGACTTTGCCGGCGATGGCCGCCTGGACTTCGGTTTCCATCTTCATCGCTTCGGTGATCAGTACGGCCTGACCGGCTTTCACGGTGTCGCCTTCCTTGACCAGCACGTCGACGATGTTGCCCGGCATGGTGGTGCTGACGTGGCCCGGCGCAGTGGCTTGCTTGCGCTTGCTGCTGCCGCCGCTGACGAATTCGTTGAGCGGTTCGAACACCACTTCTTCCGGCATGCCGTCGATGGACAGGTAGAAGTGACGCTTGCCTTCAGCCTTGACGCCGACACCGGTGATGTCGACGCGGTAGGTTTCGCCGTGGACGTCGATGACGAACTCGGTCGGCACGCCTTCGCCACCGGCAGAGGTCACACCGCCGGCTTCAGGAATCGGTAGCAGCACTTCAGGCGTCAGGGTGCCGGCGGCGCGTTCTTCGAGGAACTTGCGACCGATGTCCGGGAACATGGCGTAGGTCAGCACGTCTTCTTCAGACTTGGCCACGGTGCCGATTTCGGCACGCAGTTTGGTCATCTCCGGCTTGAGCAGGTCGGCCGGGCGCACGTCGATCACTTCTTCGCTGCCGATGGCCTGGCGACGCAGTTTTTCGTTCACGGTGCCTGGCGCCTTGCCGTAGCCGCCCTGCAGGTAAAGCTTCACTTCGTTGGTGATGGTCTTGTAGCGCTCGCCGGCCAGCACGTTGAAGAACGCCTGGGTGCCGACGATCTGCGAGGTCGGGGTCACCAGCGGCGGGAAGCCGAGGTCTTCACGAACGCGCGGGATTTCGGCCAGCACTTCGGCCATGCGGTTCAGGGCGCCCTGCTCTTTCAACTGGTTGGCCAGGTTGGAAATCATCCCGCCCGGGACCTGGTTGACTTGAACGCGGGTATCGACGGCGGTGAACTCGCTTTCGAACTGGTGGTACTTCTTGCGCACGGCGTAGAAGTACAAGCCAATCTCTTGCAGCAGTTCCAGGTTCAGGCCGGTGTCGAACTCGCTGCCTTTAAGGGCGGCGACCATCGATTCGGTGCCCGGATGGCTGGTGCCCGAGGCGAAGCTGGAGATCGCGGTGTCGATGTGATCGGCGCCGTTCTCGATGGCCTTCAGTTGGCACATCGTTGCCATGCCCGCGGTATCGTGCGAGTGAATGAACACGGGCAGCGATTGCTCGGACTTCAACGCTTTGACCAGTTCGCCGGTGGCGTACGGCGTCAGCAGGCCGGCCATGTCCTTGATCGCCACCGAGTCGCAACCCATGGCTTCCATCTGCTTGGCTTGCGCCACGAATGCCTCGATGGTGTGCACCGGGCTGGTGGTGTATGCGATGGTGCCTTGAGCGTGTTTGCCAGCCGCTTTCACCGCTTCGATGGCGACTCGCAGGTTACGCACGTCGTTCATGGCGTCGAAGATGCGGAACACATCGATGCCGTTGACCGCGGCTTTGGCGACGAAGGCTTTGACCACGTCGTCGCTGTAGTGGCGGTAGCCCAGCAGGTTCTGGCCACGCAGGAGCATTTGCAGGCGAGTGTTAGGCAGCGCAGCGCGCAGTTGGCGCAGACGCTCCCACGGGTCTTCTTTCAGGAAGCGAACGCAGGCGTCGAAGGTCGCGCCGCCCCAGACTTCCAGCGACCAGTAGCCGACTTTGTCGAGCTTGTCGCAGATCGGCAGCATGTCTTCGGTGCGCATGCGAGTCGCGAGCAGCGATTGGTGGGCGTCGCGCAGGATTGTGTCGGTTACGTGGATACGCTTTGTAGGTAAAGAGTTAGTCATTGGAGTATTCCTCACAGGCCTGCGTGGGCGGCGATGGCGGCGGCGATGGCCAGGGCCAGCTCTTCGGGTTTGCGCTTGATCGAGTAGTTGGTCAGTTCAGGGTGGCTTTCAACGAAGCTGGTATTGAACTGGCCGCTACGGAATTCCGGGTTACGCAGGATTTCCTGGTAGTACGCGGCGGTGGTCTTGACCCCTTGCAGACGCATGTCGTCGAGGGCGCGCAAGCCACGGTCCATCGCCTCTTCCCAGGTCAGCGCCCAGACCACCAGTTTCAGGCACATGGAGTCGTAGAACGGCGGAATGGTGTAGCCGGTGTAGATCGCGGTGTCGGTACGTACGCCGGGACCGCCGGGTGCGTAGTAACGGGTGATCTTGCCGAAGCTCGGCAGGAAGTTGTTTTTCGGGTCTTCGGCGTTGATTCGGAATTGCAGCGCGAAACCGCGGTGCTGGATGTCTTCCTGTTTCACCGAAAGCGGCAAACCGGAGGCGATGCGGATCTGCTCGCGAACGATGTCGATGCCGGTGATTTCTTCGGTGATCGTGTGTTCCACTTGCACCCGGGTGTTCATCTCCATGAAGTACACCTCGCCTTCGGCGAGCAGGAACTCCACGGTGCCGGCGTTCTCGTAACCTACGGCCTTGGCTGCGCGCACCGACAGGTCGCCGATGTAGGCGCGCTGTTCCGGAGTCAGCTGCGGGCTTGGGGCGATCTCGATGAGCTTCTGGTTACGGCGCTGGATCGAGCAGTCACGCTCGAACAGGTGCACCACGTTGCCAAAACTGTCGCCGAGGATCTGCGCTTCGATGTGTTTCGGATTGACGATGCATTTTTCCAGGAACACTTCCGCCGAACCAAAGGCCTTGGTCGCTTCGGAAATGACCCGAGGGAATGCTTGTTCAAGTTCTTCCCGGCTGTCGCAGCGACGGATACCACGGCCACCACCACCGGAAGTCGCCTTGAGCATCACCGGATAACCGATGCGGTCGCCTTCGATCAAAGCTTCCGCGATATCCGCGACGTTGCCTTCGGTTCCCGGGGTGACGGGTACGCCAGCCTTGATCATGCTGCGACGGGCTTCAGTCTTGTCGCCCATGCGGCGAATCACTTCAGCCGATGGACCGATGAATTTGATGCCGCGTTCAGCGCAGATGTCTGCCAGTTCGGCGTTTTCCGAGAGGAAACCGTAGCCGGGGTGCAGCGCATCGCAACCGGTTTCTACCGCCAGATTCACCAGCTTGCGCGCATTCAGGTAACCGGCCAGTGGCTCGGCACCGATGCTGTGGGCCTCGTCCGCGCGTTTCACATGCAAGGCATGGCGGTCGGCGTCGGAATAGATCGCGACCGAGCGAATGCCCATCTCGGCGCAGGCACGTACGATTCGTACGGCAATCTCACCACGGTTGGCGATCAGGATCTTTTTTATCACTTGGAGGTTCCCTTGAGCCGGTGGTACCCACGACCTGCTAGACCAGGTCGACGCGTGACCAAATGTTTCGATTCAGTCGCAGCCCCACACTAGCCCCCAGAAGGGATTAACAAAAATGATTAATTATTGGGTCAGCCATAAGTAAAGACTTATAGTTGACGCATCAGCCTGCGGTGAGAGCGTCTATAAAATGCGTAAGTCCTTGATGCGTATGACATTACGTCAATTACAGATCTTCAATGAGGTCTGTGATTTGCGGTCCTACAGCCGCGCAGCCGATGAAATGTCTCTCACACAACCTGCCGTGAGCCTACAGATTCGTCAACTTGAGGAGCTGATTGGTCAACCTTTGTTCGATTACGTCGGCAAAAAGCTCTACATGACCGAGGCAGCCGAAGCCCTTCAACGCGCCAGCCGGGACATTTTCGGGCGCCTGGAAAACCTCGACATGCAGCTTTCTGACATGCAGGGATCGCTGCAAGGACAGCTGAAACTGGCGGTGGAATCCAGCGCCAAGTATTTCGTGCCGCACCTGTTTGCCGCGTTCAAGCGCCAGCATCCGGAAGTGAACCTGCACCTGACGGTGGTTAACCGCGGACAAGTGATTCGACGCCTTTCGGACAATCGCGATGATTTGGTGATTATGTCGATGGTGCCGCAAGACATGGGGTTGGAGTTTCTGCCGTTTCTCAACAATCCAATCGTGGCCGTGGCGCCGCCGGATCATCCGCTGTCCCATATGGGACAGCTGCGCTTGCAGGATCTGGAGCCTTATACGCTGCTGTTGCGCGAACCGGGCTCCGGTACGCGACTGGCTTGCGAGGAGTATTTCAAGGAGAAGCGCGTGCACTTCACGCAGACCCAAGAGGTGGCGTCGGCCGAAGCCCAGCGTGAATGCGTACGGGCGGGTCTGGGCCTGGCGCTGTTGACGCGCCACGCCCTGAACCTTGAGTTGGCGACCGGCGCACTCATAGAGCTGCCAGTCGAAGAGCTGCCGTTGTACCGCAGCTGGTGCCTGGTGCAAGCCAAGGCGAAACGGCTGTCACCGGTGGCGCACGCGTTCCTTGCGTTTATTCGCAGCGAGCGGGTGCAGATCAGCGCGCTGGTTGAGCGTTTCGACGGGAAGTTGCCGGTGCCGCCTGCCAGTAGTTGAGCTCCAGCTCAGGGCAATCACCGATCTCGGCCAGCAGTTGGCGACGATCGCAGCGATCTTCGATAGCGCGACGAAACTCCATGCGGCGCTGGTCTTCCTGCTGACGACGGGTTCTGGCGGCGCTGTTGCGTTCTTCGTAGGGCTGGGCCATTTCGAGTCTCCCAAGGCGATTACGGGAGTTTCAAGATAGGCTCGAGGGATGACGGTTTGGCGGCGGGAGGGTTACAGGGATGTGAATTTTCGGCGCTTTCTAGGACGGTTTCGCGAGCAGGCTCGCTCCCACAGGAGAACGCGATCAAATAATGTGGGAGCGAGCCTGCTCGCGATAAGGTCGGAACGACCTTCCAGCCATTTCAGATCAAGCTCAATCGTCCAGCGCTTTTACCGATTTAGGCGACAGCCGCAAGCTGCGCAGGCTGCGTTTGACGCTCTTGAGGTGATTGACCAGGCTCGGCCCACGCGCCATGGCCACGCCCATCGCCAACACGTCGATCACCACCAGGTGGGCGATGCGCGAGGTCAGCGGTGTATAGATCTCAGTGTCTTCGTGCACATCGATCGCCAGGTTGACGGTCGACAGCTCGGCCAACGGTGTCTGGCTCGGGCACAAGGTAATCAGCGAAGCGCCGCTTTCGCGCACCAGGTTGGCGGTGATCAACAAATCTTTGGAACGCCCGGACTGGGAAATACAGATTGCCACATCGGTCGGTTTCAACGTGACCGCCGACATCGCCTGCATGTGCGGGTCGGAATACGCCGCCGCCGTCAGCAACAAACGGAAGAACTTGTGCTGGGCATCGGCCGCCACTGCACCCGACGCGCCAAAGCCATAGAACTCGACCCGCTGAGCCTGAGACATGAGCGACACAGCACGCTGCAACTCCACCGGATCGAGCTTCTCGCGAACCTCCATCAGGGTGTGCAGCGTGGTGTCGAAGATTTTCAGGCTGTAGTCAGCGACCGAATCATCTTCATGGATCGCGAACTGCCCGAAGCTCGCGCCGGCAGCAAGACTCTGCGCCAGCTTCAGCTTCAAATCCTGGAAACCGGAACAACCGATGGCGCGGCAAAAGCGCACGATGGTCGGTTCGCTGATGCCCACGTTGTGGGCCAGGTCGGCCATGGAGCTGTGCATCACCGCCGCAGGATCAAGCAGCACGTGGTCTGCGACCTTGAGCTCCGACTTGCGTAAGAGGTGGCGTGACTGGGCGATGTGTTGCAGCAGATTCAAAGGGCTGGACTCTTTGTTATTGGCAGTGCCGGGGATGTAGCGCGCTTGTAGTTATACTACAAGAATCGGCTTTTTGCCTGCTCAATGCGTAACTCGATGTCCCCATTTCACGCCACATGCGCTCCATGTAGCCCCTACAAGGGTTTCGCGTCCGCACGCAACAGCTCGGCCAGGCCATCGGCCTCGACCGGGCGGCTGATCAAATACCCCTGCACTTCATCGCAGTGCTCGGTTTTCAAAAACTCAAGCTGCTCCTGCCGCTCCACCCCTTCAGCCACTACTTTCAACGACAAGCCGTGCGCCATGGCAATGATCGCCCGGGTGATCGCCGCGTCCTCGCTGCCCTCCCCCAGACCGCGGATAAACGCCTGATCGATCTTCACGTAATCCACCGGGATGCGCTTGAGGTAGCTCAGGGACGAATACCCGGTGCCAAAGTCATCTATCGCCAACTTGACCCCCAAATCCCGCAGTTGCTGGAAGGTCGCGATGATGTGCTCGACGCTGTCCAGCAGCTGACTTTCGGTGAGTTCCAGTTCGAGGTAGTGCGGCGCCAGGCCGGTTTCTTCCAGCACCTGGCGGACAAGGCTGACCAGCTTGCCCTGACGCAGTTGATGCACCGACAGATTGACCGACACCCGAATCGGCGCAAGCCCCTGGCGCTGCCACTCACAGGCTTGCCAGCAGGCCTGACGCAACACGAACTCGCCAATAGGGCCGATCAACCCGGTCTCCTCGGCCAGGCCGATGAAGTCCCCCGGCGGCACACGGCCCATGGTCGGATGATCCCAGCGCACCAGTGCCTCGGCGGCATTCAACCGGCCCGTAGCGAGGCACAGCTTCGGTTGGTAAAACACCTTCAGCTGCTTCTCTTCGATGGCTTTACGCAGCTGATTTTCCAGCTGCAAGCGCTCCAGCGTGCTGGCTTGCAGGCTGTCCGTGTAGAACTGGAAGTTATTTCCGCCCAGATGCTTGGCGTGCTGCATGGCCATATTTGACTGATGGACCAGCGCGGAAATTTCTCGCGCGTTGTCCGGCAACATGCTGATGCCCATGGATGCGCTGACCACCAACTCATGGCCATCGACAGTGATTGGCAAACGCAGTTTGGTCGACAGTCGGGTCGCCACCCGCGCCAGACTCGACAGGTTGCCGTAGGCATTGAACAACACGGCAAATTCATCGCCGGATAAGCGAGCGATGGTGTCCGCCTCAGGCAACGCGTTGACCAGCCGCCGGGCCATTTTCTGCAAGAGCTGGTCGGCGATTTCATGGCCAAGGCTGTCGTTGAGCAGCTTGAAGCGATCCAGATTGATGTGCAGCAACGCCAGACTGCGGTAGCCGCCCTGGCGCACCCGCTGATGGGCCTCGCTTAGCCGTTCGCGGAACAGTGAACGGTTGGCCAGCCCAGTCAATTCATCGTAATGGGTCAGGTAACGCATGCGTTCTTCGGATTCGCGGCGAGCCGATAGATCGGCGAAGAAGCCCACGATATGGCTCACATTTCCCCGAGCATCGCGCACAGCATTGAGTTGCAACCATTGCGGATACACCTCGCCATTCTTGCGGGTTTCTACCAGCTCGCCCTGCCAACTGCCGTGCTGCTCCAGTGCCTGATGAATCGCCGCGTAGTGCCGGCGGGCGTCGCGACTGCACGGCAACTCGACCACGTTGCGTCCGATCATGTCTTCAATGTCGTAGCCGGTGACTCGGCTGAAGGCCTGATTGACCGCGATCAGCGCGTAATTCGGATCGAAAATCACGATACCTTCGCTGGCGGCCTCGAACACCGTCGCGGCCAATTGCCGCTGCTCTTCCAAGCCTTTGCTGACGCTGATGTCGCGACGGGTGCCGACCATGCGGATCACTCGGCCATTTTCCCCACGCTCAACGGCCCGGCCACGGTCCTCGATCCAGACCCAATGGCCATCGCCGTGGCGCACGCGGTACTCGATTTGGTAGTCCTCGCTGCGGCCCTTCAAATGCTCGACCAGCGCGCGCTTGAGCGACGGCAAGTCATCAGGGTGCAAGCGCGGCTTGAGGTGGCGGAGCATCGCCGTTACGAGTTCCGGTTCCAGGCCGAACAGCTCCTGAAGGTGGGTGTGATGGACTTCGTCGGTTTGCAGGTTCCAGTCCCACAACCCGAGCTCACTGGCCTTCAACGCCAGCGCCAGACGCGCTTCACTCTTGCTCAGGGCCTGATTGGCGGCGTCCAGCTCCAGGCTGCGCTGGGCAACTCGGCTTTCCAGCTCGATCTGAATTTGCCGCAGCTCGTCTTCGGCACGACGGCGCTGGTCGATTTCCTTGGCCAGCTTTTGATTGAGCTGGTCGCTGCAGCTTTGCGCCTGCTGCAAGTGCTCGATCAGTGCCTGATTCTGGAAGCGCCGCAACAGTCCGCTATCGATGAGCCGATTGACCTGCCAGGCAACCACACTCAACGCACCCAGTAAAATCAGCCCGAACCAGCCCCATCCCTGATCTTGCTCATCGCCGCCCAAGAACAGATAGCCGATGGCCGGCAACAGACAGGGCAAGGTAAAGGACAGGAACGCCGGCAGGCTGACCGCGTAGGCAACACTGGCCGAAAGCGCTGCGGCGCCGATCAGGCCAAACACCCAGGCTTGCTGCATGAAGTTATCGGCCGGTACCAGCGCAATGCCGGCGCCGGCCAGGGTCAGGCCGGTCATGGCCGAACCCAGCAAAAACATGCGGCGCCAGATCGGATGGGCCTGACGATTGGGTATCGCCGAATCGAAGGCCGCGACTTGAATTACCCGCAACGCCACCAGCGACAACAGCCACACCAGCCAGACGCTGACCAGAAAGTAACGTTGCGGACTCCAAAGCAAGCCAGCGCAGACCAGACCGTTGATCAACATGAATAACGTGGGCAGCAACGAGCCCTGATAAAGCAGACGCGTGCGTTCGACCGCCATTTCCATGGCGTACTGTTTGCGGATAACCCGGGGCTCCACAACGGGGCCCGACAGGTCGGTGCTGAGGGTCATAGGCAATGTTCTTGTTCTTATAATGGTGAGCATGAGCCCGAAACGTCGACGGAGCATACACAAGCAAATGCCCGGACCAAACTGCCCCAGGTCATAAAATCGACAAAAACTGCAGCCCCCTTTACCCCCTGAAAAGCCTTGGAGCGAGCCCCGCCAACGCCTGCAAGCCAGTGACCGACCGGTCGTCATCCGTGCTTCTTTCATCGGCTAATGCAAAGCTCGGTTTGCCCGGTGTGACGGCGCACCCTAGAATGCCCCGATGCGCGATGATCTCTCCCTTCTGCTGAACTCCCTCAACGATGCCCAACGCCAGGCCGTAGCTGCCTCCGTGGGTCGTCAGTTGGTCCTGGCCGGTGCTGGTTCCGGTAAAACCCGAGTGCTGGTGCACCGTATCGCCTGGTTGATCCAGGTCGAAAACGCCTCGCCCCACTCCATCCTGTCGGTGACCTTCACCAATAAGGCCGCTGCCGAGATGCGTCATCGCATCGAGCAGCTGATGGGTATCAGCCCGGCCGGCATGTGGGTCGGCACCTTCCACGGCCTGGCGCACCGCTTGCTGCGGGCGCACTGGCAGGAAGCCGGCCTGAGCCAGACTTTCCAGATTCTCGACAGCGACGACCAGCAACGACTGGTCAAGCGAGTGATCCGCGAGCTGGGTCTGGACGAGCAACGCTGGCCGGCCCGTCAGGCCCAATGGTTCATCAACGGGCAGAAAGACGAAGGTCTGCGTCCGCAACACATTCAAGCCAGCGGCGATCTGTTCCTGGCGACCATGCGCAGCATTTATGAAGCCTATGAGGCTGCGTGCCTGCGCGCTGGCGTGATCGATTTCTCCGAACTGCTGCTGCGTGCCCTCGATCTGTGGCGCGATCATCCGGGCCTGCTGGCGCACTACCAGAAGCGCTTCCGGCACATTTTGGTGGACGAGTTCCAGGACACCAACGCCGTGCAGTACGCCTGGTTGCGACTGCTGGCCAAGGGCGGTGACAGCCTGATGGTGGTCGGCGACGACGATCAGTCGATCTACGGCTGGCGCGGCGCGAAAATCGAAAACATTTATCAGTATTCCGACGATTTTCCGGATGCTGAAACCATTCGTCTGGAGCAAAACTACCGCTCCACCGCCGGTATCCTTAAAGCAGCCAACGCCCTGATCGCCAACAACACGGGACGCATGGGCAAAGAGCTGTGGACCGACGGTGGCGAAGGCGAAGCGATCAACCTGTACGCCGCGTTCAACGAACACGATGAAGCACGCTACGTGGTGGAAACCATCGAAAGCGCGCTGAAAACCGGCTTGGCTCGCAGTGATATCGCGATTTTGTACCGCTCCAACGCCCAATCACGCGTTTTGGAAGAAGCCTTGCTGCGTGAGCGCATTCCGTACCGCATCTATGGCGGTCAGCGCTTCTTCGAGCGGGCAGAAATCAAAAACGCCATGGCCTACCTGCGCTTGCTGGAAGGTCGCGGCAACGATGCAGCACTGGAGCGGGTGATCAACGTCCCGGCCCGTGGTATCGGTGAGAAAACCGTCGAAGCGATTCGCGACCATGCCCGTCACAGCGATGTGTCGATGTGGGAAGCCATGCGCCTGCTGGTCGCCAATAAAGGCCTGACCGGTCGCGCGGCCGGTGCTCTTGGCGCATTTATCGAGCTGATCGAGAACCTCGCCGCCAAGTGCATGGACATGCCACTGCACCTGATGACCCAGACTGTCATCGAGCAGTCCGGGCTGATTGCCTACCACGAAGCGGAAAAAGGCGAAAAAGGCCAGGCTCGGGTAGAAAACCTTGAGGAACTGGTCAGCGCCGCACGCAACTTCGAAAACGCTGAAGAAGACGAAGATCTGACGCCATTGGCGGCGTTCCTCGGTCACGCGTCACTGGAGGCCGGAGATACTCAGGCCGACGAGCACGAAGACAGCATTCAGTTGATGACTTTGCACAGCGCCAAGGGTCTGGAATTCCCTTACGTGTTCCTGGTGGGCATGGAAGAAGGCCTGTTCCCGCACAAGATGAGCCTTGAAGAACCGGGTCGTCTTGAAGAGGAGCGCCGTTTGGCCTACGTCGGTATCACCCGGGCCATGCAGAACCTGGTGATGACCTATGCTGAAACCCGACGCCTGTACGGCAGCGAGACTTACAACAAGGTGTCGCGTTTCGTACGTGAAGTGCCGAAAGGCCTGATCCAGGAAGTGCGGCTGTCCAACAGCGTCAGCCGTCCGTTCGGCGGTGGCCAGCAGCAGAGCTCCAGCAGCCTGTTTGGCGGTAGCGAGATCCCGGACACCGGGTTCAGCCTTGGCCAGGCCGTGCGGCATTCGGTGTTCGGCGACGGCGTGATCCTGAACTTCGAAGGTGCCGGGGCTCAGGCTCGGGTGCAGGTGAACTTTAGCGAAGGCAGCAAGTGGCTGATGTTGGGTTATGCGAAGCTGGAAGCTATTTAGGTTCCGATGATCGTTCCCACGCTCTGCATGGGAACGATCTATCTGCGCTGCACTCGCTGCGGGCATTCCTACAGAACTTATCCACTCGTCTTACAGACCAAAGTTAACAGGCCTTATTGCGCTGACTGAAGCTGAATACAACCTGTCAGGCAAAAGCCCGAAACACTCTGCCGCTAGCCAGTAACACTTCAGCTGTGCAACATGGCGTGCGTGCCATCCACAAATGGGAATTCCCTTTATGAAACGTTTTCTTAGCATCGCCATGGCGTTGTGCATCGGCCTGACGATGAGCCTCGACGCCAATGCCGCCAAGCGCTTTGGTGGCGGCAAGAGCTCCGGCGCTGCACCGACTCACCAGACCAGCCAAATGGCTCCTTCTTCTGCCGCAGGTGGTGCTGCCGCCACTGCGGGCGCGGCCGGTGCTGCTGGCGCTGCCGCCAAGGCCGGCGGTGCTTCGCGCTGGCTCGGCCCTCTGGCCGGTATCGCGGCCGGTGGCCTGTTGGCCTCCATGTTCATGGGCGGCGGCTTCCAGGGCATGCAGATCTTCGACATCCTGATCATGGCGGTCATCGCCTTCCTGGTCTTCCGTTTCATCGCCGCTCGTCGTCGCAAGCAACAGGAGCACATGGCTCCAGCTGGCGCTCCGATGCAGCGTGAAGTGTTCGAGCAGAAGCCAACGGCCATGGGTTCGATCTTCGGCGGCTCGGCAGCACCGGTTGCCGCTCGTCCGGTAATCAATGCTCCGGCCTGGTTCAATGAAAATAATTTCATTGAAGCGGCCCGCAACCACTTCCAGTCCCTGCAGCAACACTGGGACGCCAACGAAATGGACAAGATCGCCGAGTTCGTGACCCCGCAACTGCTGGAGTTCCTCAAGCGCGAACGTGCCGATCTGGGCGACGATTTCCAGTCCACCTACATTGATAACCTCAATGTTCAACTGGACGGCGTGGATGACCGTGCCGACAAGACCATCGCCACCCTGACCTTCACCGGTGTGTCGAAGAGCTCGCGTTTCGACCAGGGCGAAGTGTTCAGCGAAAGCTGGAACATGGAACGTCCGCAGGGCGAGAACCAGCCTTGGCTGGTCGCCGGTATCCGCCAGAACGGCTGATCCCTCCCGCGTTAAGCATGCTGTAATAAAAACCCCAGCCTCGGCTGGGGTTTTCTATTTCGCGGTTGCATCTATAGCGAGCTACTGTATAAACCGCCCCAACTAAACCGCGCCATCAAGCAAGAGGATCCCGGACGTGGAAGAAATCATCGAACAACTGCGTGAAGCCAACGAACCGGTACCGGTCCCCTTGGAGTTACCCGACGAAGATCAACTGGTAGAAATCGAAGAACAGCTGTTCATCGACATTCCATTTGTCTTCAGAGAATTTTTGCTGACCGTCAGCGACGTCGTCTACGGCAGCCTGGAGCCGGTAACCGTTACCGACCCGCAATCCCACACCTACCTGCCGGACGTTGCCGCCAACGCCTGGGATGCGGGTGTTGATCGCAGCATGATTCCGATCTGCCAGGACGGTGACAACTACTACCTGGTCGAAGAAGACGGCACCGTGGTGCTGTGGTTGGCCGAAGAAGAGCTGATCGCCGAAGAAACCTGGGAATCGGTGTGGCACTGGGCGCGGGACGTCTGGCTGGAAAGCTGATTGAGCTCGACTTGTAGCCATAGCAGCTGGCGCAGCCTGCGCTCGGTTCGGGCCGCATTCGGACGAAGCAGTCGTAGACCCTGCGACTCGATTACCCTGAAACTCCTCATTGCCTGACTTGCGACTGCTACGCAGTCGAACGCAGCCTTCGGCAGCTGCTACAGAGGTCTCAGTGGCTTGAGGAGTCCTTGTGGTTGTCCAGTGTTTCGAGCAACGCCACCTGCATCCGCGTGTGTACGCGGATGAACCAGCGCCAGAGCAGCGCCGCTACAGCGGCCGCGACGACGACGATCAGCACCAGCAACTTGTTGGTCGGCAGAATACTGGCCGACAAGGCTGCCAGCAGCAGAAAAATCACCAGCAGCGAGAGGATCGGGATCACTTCGGCGATCACCCGACGCACTCGCTGCGTCTGGCGGCCGGCCTTCTCCGGCTTCACGCCCATCTCCGCCAACAGCATCGAGAGCGCCTTGAGCTTGCGATAGGCGGCGATCAGGAACGGTAGCGACAACAGCAACGCCCCGCCCCAAATCAACGCTTTCTGCCAGCTCGGGTCGCTGATCCAGTCTTGCAGGTAAGCGGACATGCGCTCGGCGAAAAAAGCACCCGAGAAGAAGATCGCAATCACCAGCGCCAGATTGACTCCCACCTGCAACAGAATCCGCCGAATCATCGACGCCAACAGCGCGCCCTCGCCCTGAGGCTGGATGCTGCGCAGCCATTCGCCGTACATCCCCAATACCCTGCCCAGTCGCTTCGGCATCACCGCGGCGAGCTTGATCGACAGCGGATCAGCCGCGCGGATCAGGTAGGGCGTCAGCAACGTGGTGATCACCGAGACGGCAACGGCGACCGGGTAAAGGAAGTTGCTGGTGACCTGCAACGTCATGCCAAGCGCGGCGATGATGAAAGAAAATTCGCCAATCTGCGAAAGCCCCATCCCGACGCGAAGTGAGGTGCGTCCATCATTGCCAGCGATAAAGGCGCCAAGACCGCAAGAAAACATCTTGCCCAGCACCACAGCCACGGTGATCACCGCAATCGGCCACGCGTATTGCAGCAGGATCATCGGATCGAGCATCAGCCCGATGGCGACAAAGAAGATCGCACTGAACAGATCGCGAACCGGTTCGATCAAGCGCTCGATTTTCAGCAATTGCCGGGACTCAGCCATGATCGCGCCAATCAGGAAGGCACCGAGCACCATGCTGTACTCAAGTTTGACCACCAGCAAACAGAAGCCGAAACACAGGCCTAACACCGTGATCAGCAGCATTTCATTGCTTTCGAACTTCGCCACGTAAGCCAGCAATCGCGGCACCAGCAGGATGCCGATCACCAGTGCGACAATCATGAACAGCGAGAGCTTGCCGACCGTGGAAAACACTTCGCCAGAACTGACCGTGCCGCTGACCGCGATGCTCGACAACAAGGCGATGATGCCGATGCCAAGGATGTCTTCAACGATCAGCACGCCGAAAATCAGCTGCGCGAAGCGCTCATTCTTCATCTTCAGGTCGTTGAGCGCCTTGACGATGATGGTGGTGGACGAAATCGCCAGGATCGCGCCAAGGAACAGCGAGTCCATGGAGTTCCAGTCAAACCAGCGACCAATTTCGTAGCCGATCCAGATCATCAGCACGATTTCCAAATACGCCGCAATGAACGCCGTGGCGCCGACCTTGAACAGCTTGCGCAGGCTGAACTCCAGGCCCAGGCAGAACATCAGGAAAATCACCCCGAGTTCGGCGAGGGTTTTGATGGTTTCTTCATCGTGGATCAGGCTGAACGGCGGGGTGTGCGGGCCGATGATGAAGCCGGCGACGATGTAGCCGAGTACCACCGGTTGTTTGAAGCGATGAAACAGCACGGTCACCACACCCGCGATCAACATGATCACTGCCAGGTCCTGAATAAAACTGATGGCGTGCATGGTGTGGGGCTCCTTGGGTGACATTGCTCAAGCGACAGACGTGGGAAAGGTCTGTTCGAACAAGGTAAAAATCCACTTTCCGCGTGGGAATTACCCTTGAGAAGGGGCTTTTGAAGGTTAACACCGCGACTTCCGGCAGAAAGGCGGTGCAATATATGGAAACAGATCGATCCAGGCGTGACGGCAGCCACCTGCCCGGCGTCCCGATAACTGTTGGTTTGAAAAAGCTGACGAGGCGCCCGCAGAGGTGCCGCCCTCCCGAAATTCTGCCTTGAACCGTGAGAACGCTATGGAACCCGGAAACGCACAACTGTCGATGACGGTATTGATGACCCCCGACATGGCCAACTTCTCTGGCAATGTCCACGGCGGTACCTTGCTCAAATACCTCGACGAAGTGGCTTACGCGTGCGCCAGCCGTTATGCCGGCCGCTACGTGGTGACCCTGTCGGTGGACCAGGTGATTTTTCGTGAACCGATCCATGTCGGCGAACTGGTGACCTTTCTGGCCTCGGTCAATTACACCGGCAACACCTCCATGGAGGTGGGCATCAAGGTAGTGACCGAAAACATCCGCGAGCGCTCGGTGCGCCACACCAACAGCTGCTTCTTCACCATGGTCGCAGTGGATGACGACCGCAAACCGGCTGTTGTCCCGCCACTGCAACCGCAGAACAGCGAAGACAAACGCCGCTTCATGCAGGCCCAGCAACGTCGGCAGATTCGTCAGGAGCTGGAAAAGCGTTATCAGGACATCAAGGGCGACGCCTGATATCGACAAAGTCGCAGCCAGCGCAAAGGCTGCGATTTTTTTCCGCGAATGTTGTTACAAACTGATCGGTGTCGCTTCAAACCGCACTCGCGGGTGGGCAATCCGGTCCTGAGCCCGCACCAGTTCCAGCTCATAGCTGGAGCAAGCCTGGGTTTCCAGCAGCACTTCATGCACCGCCGACGCTGCGAATTCGAAAGCCGCCACCAGGCTATCGCCCAACAGCACGCGAGCCAGAAACAGTCCGGAGGTCAGGTCGCCGACGCCCACCGGCTGACGCGGGAACGCCAGCAGCGGACGGCGCAAATGCCAGCTGCCTTCGGCCGTCACCAACAACATCTCGAAAACATCCGCCAGTTTACCGGGATAGTCCAGATGCTTGACCAGCACAGCCTTCGGACCGCGCGTCAGCAGCGCTCGCGCCATGGCCAGGCAATCGAACAACGATTGCGGCTTGCGCCCCGAAAAGCTGTCCAGCTCCAGCTGGTTCGGGCACATGAAGTCCGCCACGGCAGCCGCCTCCTCCAGCAGAAAATCGCTGACTTCCGCGGGCACGCTGCAACCCTTCTCCGGATGGCCCATCACCGGGTCACACAGATACAGTGCCTTGGGATTCATCGACTTGATCCGCGCCACCCCCGTCAGGATCGCCCGACCCTGGGCAGCACTGCCGAGATAGCCAGACAGCACGGCGTCGCAGTTGCCCAGTTCGCCAATCGCCGCGATGCCTTCGACCAGGTCGGGAATCTGATGCGGCGCCAGCACTTCACCGGCCCACTGGCCGTACTGGGTGTGGTTGGAGAACTGCACCGTATTGAGCGGCCAGACATTCACCCCGACCCGCTGCATCGGGAAAACCGCGGCGCTGTTGCCAGCGTGGCCGAACACCACGTGGGACTGGATGGCGAGCAGATGGGGCGTACGTTTCATGCGGTGGGTTTTCCGTCAAACGATTGAAATTCAAGCCGCGCAGTATGCGACTAAACGCAGCCTGTACGACAGACCGGCGACGCAGTTAAGCTGACACTATCTTGTTGGAGCAACGTGTTGATGCTGACCCTTGGAAATATCTTCGTCCTGATGCTGCTTGCCACCGGTGGCGCGTGGTTATGGCACAACCATGGCTTGCGCGAGCGCGCGCTGGAGCGGGTCAAGCTGCATTGCGCAAAGCTCGGAATCGAGCTGCTGGACGGCAACGTGGCCTTGAAGAAGATCGCATTCATTAAAGACGCCAACGGCCGGCGGCGCCTCGCCCGTGTGTATAACTTCGAATTCACCGTGACCGGTGAAAGCCGTCACAACGGCACCATCACCCAGTTCGGCGCCCACAGTGCACAGATTGAGCTGGCGCCCTACCCGATGCCGTTCGACGACACACCTGCGGTGACCGATGTAGTGAAACCGCGCGCTGAGGTGATCGAGATGAGCCAGTGGCGGCAAGAACACACTAAATGGCGTCCTTGATTCAAGTCGGGCTCGACCGGCAGTCGGCTAGAGCTCTTTGCAATGAATCAACATCCTGCGGCTCACTGAAAATCAGCTCGATACGCGAATCACGCCGCCATTCGCTGGGCTGCCAATCCAGCACCGAGTTTTCCAGCGCATTCGCCGAAACCCAACCGTCGATGCTGTGGATAACCAGCTTCGCCCGCCGCCAGGCAAGGCTTTCAAGCCAACGGCCAACGAGCGTCGCGTCGAAAGCCTGACTGGGATGCCAACGCCACCCAACGCTCCAGCCGCCCTCCTGCTCCTGGCTCAAGCAAATTGGCAGCGCAGGATCGGTCCAGATGGCTGGCAGCTGTGCCAATCCTTTGGGCGCAACGAAGTTATCCACAGCCGCTACAGCCTGAACCCCAAGCCCTGGTAACTCACTCAATGGCAACGCGGCTTGCTGCGTCCAGTACAACGGACGCGCCGGCAACTGTGCGGTGATTCGCTGACGATCAGCATCGTCGATATTTTCGGCTTTATTCATCAGCAACAACCCGGCGCTCTTGAGCGCTTCCTGTTGCGCCACCGGCAGCGGTTTGCCGGCAGCAAGTGCCTGGGCGTCCAGCACCAGCACGCAGGGTTGAACAGCCAACACACCTTGCCACGGCACCTCACTCAATTGCCTGAGCAATTGCGCCGGATGCCCCAGCCCGGAGGGCTCGATAAACAGTCGATCCGGCCGCGCCTTGCGCAGCAAACGCCCGAGGCCGATCTGAAACGGCGCACCATTCACGCAACACAAACAGCCCCCGGCCACTTCACCCAGTGCGATACCATCGGCGTCCTGAGTCAGCAATGCAGCGTCGAGGCCGATCTGACCGAACTCGTTGATCAGCACTGCCCAACGCTCATTCGCTGGCCGCTGCGCCAGCAAGTGCTTGATCAGGCTGGTCTTGCCGGCACCCAAGGGGCCAGCAATGACATGAGTGGGAATGTTCTGCAACATGGTCGAAAGTTTCTGAGGAGGTAAGGATGCGGTTGATGGGATTGTCGTTGCTCCTGGCGCTCACTTCAGGTGAGGCGCTGGCTCAAGCCTGCGTGGTACATAGCACGGCTGCGCGACTCGACGTGAAAGTCTGCCAGCAGAACCGCAACATTCCGGAAAAACTGTTCGCCGATGGTTTCTGCCAGCCGAACCTTCCTGACCAGAAAGTTGAGGTGCAGTACGTCGACCAATGCCCCTCTGGCGCGTTCGGCGTGTGCAACAACGCCCAAGTCGCCAATATGCCTTACCGGCAGGATATTCACTATTACGGCGTAGCCACGGATGCGGCGTATTTGAAGCCGTTTTGCGAAACCCAGAGCCAGGGAACCTGGCTCAAGCCGTGAGCCGCTAGCTCAGCCAGTCGAGCGTCAGGATCAGCCGCCGCTCACCGGACGCAAGCTGTGGCGACCGGTGAATAAGGCCGAAACCTTCGTTGCCATGCCATTTCTCGCCTTTGAGCAACGCGACTTCACCGCTGGCGATCTGCTCGATCAGCGGACCGTCCTGGGTTTCGGCTTCGGCGTTGCCCAGTTGTCGGCGATCCATCGCACCTTCCTTCAACCACTGGCTGCCGATACCGCAATACGTGGTGATCAGCCGCACCGGCACATGATCGACGTGGAAACGCGGGCACATGGCCTTGTCCAGGACCCGCAAGCGCAGGCCGATACGCTTGGCGCCCATCAAACAGGCGAAAGCACTGACCAGCCAGGAGACGTCGGCGATGAAACCTTCGTAACCTTCGAGATCGCTGAAACCTGAGGCTAATCCGTGAAGATTGGGTTCGGTGTCATCGCTGGGCAGTTCCAGAACCAGCGACTCGGCCAACGGCTCGTTCAGGGACAGCAGCAAACTGCCGAAATCAGCGATGTGCGCCGGCAATTGGCGCTGCCAAACGGCGAGGTTTACGCCGTCATCCAGTATTCGGGTGAGCGCTTGCGGCGTCTCACCTTGAACCTGATAAATGATCGGCCGCAGTGTCAGACTGGGTGCCAACATCAGGCTGCCGCCTCTTCATGCCACGGGCCAAATGGATCTGGCAGTAGTCGCCAGCCCTCGATGCCTAACGCCATTTCATCGTCGGTCAGCAGGCAATTGTCGAGTTCGCTGGTGAGTTGCGCGAAGTCGATGTTCTGGCCGATGAACACCAGCTCCTGGCGGCAATCGCCGCTGGCTGCGGTCCAGTTTTCCATGATCCCGGCGGTGCTTTCTTCGTCCTGCGGCCACTGGGTTTTCGGCACGAAACGCCACCAGCGCCCGGCGAAACCATGGCGCATCAGTCCGCCGGCCTGGGACCAGCTCCCGGCGTCCATGTGCTTGCTGGCCAGCCAGAAGAAACCCTTGGAGCGCAGCAGTTTGCCGTTCACCCACGGACGGTCGATGAAGCTGAAAAAGCGCTGCGGATGAAACGGTCGGCGTGCTCGGTAGGCTGTCGAGGCGATGCCATATTCCTCGGTTTCGGGCACGTGTTCGCCACGCAGTTCCTGTAACCAGCCCGGCGCCTGAGCGGCCTTCTCGAAGTCGAAACGGCCGGTATTCAGGATCTTCGCCAAGGGAATTTCGCCCATGACCATCGGGATGATTTCCGCCTGGGCGTTAAGCCGCTCAAGGATCGCGATCAGCTCCTGGCGTTCGCTGCTGCTGATCAAGTCGATCTTGCTGATCAGAATCACGTCGGCGAATTCGATCTGCTCGATCAACAGGTCGGTGATCGAGCGTTCGTCCTCTTCACCCAAGGTTTCACCACGGGAGGCGAGGCTTTCGGCGGCCTGATAGTCGAGCAGGAAGTTCATGCCATCGACCACGGTGACCATGGTGTCGAGCCGGGCGATGTCGGCCAGGCTCTGCCCTTCTTCATCGCGGAAGGTGAAGGTTTCCGCCACGGGCAGTGGCTCGGAAATGCCGGTGGATTCGATCAATAAATAATCAAAGCGACCCTCCTTGGCGAGTTTGCTCACCTCTTCCAACAAGTCTTCGCGCAAGGTGCAGCAAATGCAGCCATTGCTCATCTCCACCAGTTTTTCTTCCGCACGATTCAGGGTGACATCGCGCTGAACTTCACCGCCATCAATGTTGATTTCGCTCATATCATTGACGATCACGGCGACGCGCAGGTTGTCGCGATTGCGCAGCACGTAGTTGAGCAGCGTGCTTTTGCCCGCGCCGAGAAAGCCCGACAGGACGGTGACGGGGAGACGATTGGGCATCAGGTATTCCTCATAGAGATGCCCGGTCGCAGTGTCGGGCTTAACTTGATGTTATAGTATAACAACACAATCAAGCCACTCCCCTCTTGCCCATGATGGCAAAGGGCACGATGCTTAAGCCCGTTCGGTCCGTGAGAAATCCTATGCGTGTAGCCCTGAAAATAACGCTGATGAGCGTTTCGTTGCTGATTGCTGTCGACGCCTGGGCGCAAATCCCGAGCCTGGCCAAATGCACCCGAAGCGCCAATCTGCTGTCCTGCGTGGATGGCGACGGCAATGCCTACAGCGTCAATACCGTCGGTAGCACGATCTATTTGCGCGGCTTCGAAGTGGCCGGCAAACGCTATTGGGCGCAAACCAACAACCGCTACGGGCAACTGACGTTCTTTACCGGTCTCGCATCCGATGGCGAAGCCTGGGTCGGCTACAACCGCCGGGTTGGCTGGACAACCATCAACCGGTTTTCCAGTTCCGGCGACAGCAGCGCCAAGTTCACGTGTAGCCGGATTACAGGCTGCTGAGCCTACAACAAGTCATTGCGTGACTTCGCGCACTTACTCAACAGGTCTCAACAACTCGTCCGCTCTTACTGCCAAGTTACTCTTCTTGTTCGATGATGAAACGGTCAACCGCCATATATTGTCCGTCAGAGCCGAAGTCAATCTCGAGTCGTGATATGGAACCTGCTTCCCCACGGCCATACTTAACTACTTGGGCTACATCGCTTTGCAGTTTTAGTTCCTCGATAAGCGATCCGCCTTGATCAAAACAACGACAAACACGATCATTGGCGTTAGTTCCGTGATACAAAAACTCGAAACGTTTAATCCTTGGATGTTTGAACGTAACTATCAAGTTTCCGTGTCCAAAATGACCACTAGCGTCTGAATGTAGACCTTTACCGCTAAAGCCTCCCTCGGAACGGACGTCTCCGATACTCATCCCTAACTCATGACTCCATGAGGTTGTAATGAATGTCATGTGTGGGGTAACCAGCATTTCTCCGGTCTCATACCTGCGTGCTTCGAGAGAATCAAAATCCTCAACATACTTTTCAACTTGCATCACCAGCCCCTCCAGAATGTAACTTAGGATAAATATTCTCGATCTATTAACACCTATAATTAAGCATCGTCGCTCAAGCACCGTCTACTGTCAGATATGACAGGTCACAAGCAGCTTTTAGACCATTTTAATATCAGAGTCGATTTTTTATTCCTCTTTAGTTTCTACAACAAGTGTTCACATTAATGCGAAAGTTCAACCAACTTTTTTCTGACCCTTTAGCCAGGCGATGTAGCTATCGATCGGCGGATTTTTTTTTGGCTCCGACCGCTCCCGGATCTTTGCCGCCATGACTAGGGTCGAACACGACGATGATGTCGCGCTTGGGGTGAGACTTGTCGACGGGCGGCTCGGGCGCAGCCGTCATTTGTAACGACACAGCCGTCTTCAGATCGAGTACCAGTCGATGTCCCTGACCGTCCTGTGGCGGCATTAAAAAACTGGCGAGCTGCACTGGGCCGCTGAGGTCGAGGACGATTCGCGTATCACCAACGCCAAATTGTCCGGAGCGGATAGAGCGAATCACGGTGTTGCTGAGCGCCATCTGACGGAAGTCGCCACTGAGGTTGGCGCCACTCAGATCGATGATCAGCCGTTCGGGAGCGCTCAGGGAAAACGTTTTGTATTGCACCGGCCCGCTCAGATCAAACACCAATCGCAACTTGTCATCCGAACGCCAGAGCCGCGCATTGCGAATCTGTGTGGCCGAGACGCCAAACGGTAAAGCGAAGGCCGCGCTGGCCATGATCAGGTTGAGCAAGTGACGTCTGTGCATGATGAAAGCCTGTTCATAAAAAAGGCATGGTTGATTTTAATGTAATAACATAACATACGGAATCGACTCCCACGATGGACCTGCTCATGAATGCGCTGACTCTGCCGGATATCGCCGCGCAGGCCTCACGCCAAGCCCTGCCACTTGAGTGGGTGGGCATGTGCGGCATTGCTCTTCCTGTTTTGTTCGATGGCCAACGACTGAGTGCGAAAGCCGACGCCGGCGTTAGCCTCGATGATGGAGAGGCGCGCGGGATTCATATGTCGCGGCTGTACTTGGCGCTTGAAATGCTCGAGCAAGAAAACCTGACGCCAGCCTTGTTGCGGAAAGTTTTGCAAAGTTTCCTCAAGACTCATGAAGGACTGTCCAACAGCGCGTACTTAAAAATCCACACCGATTTACTGCTCAAAAGACCGGCGCTGGTCAGTCCGTTGGCCGGCTGGAAAACCTATCCAGTGAGCATCGAAGCACGTTTGAAAAACGCGATGTTCCACGTGGAACTAAAAATCGACGTGCCTTATTCCTCGACCTGTCCGTGTTCGGCCGCGCTTTCCCGACAACTGATTCAGCAGCAATTCGTCGATGACTTCGCCAACAAGCCGTTACAACATGCCGATGTTTTGGCTTGGCTCGGCTCCACAAAAGGCATCGTCGCAACGCCTCACAGCCAACGGAGCAATGCGAAATTGCGGCTTCGAGTGGACGACTATCTGGATGACCTGCCGCTGATCGCGATCATCAACGACGCCGAAGCGGCCCTTGGCACCGCCGTACAAACCGCCGTAAAACGCGCCGACGAACAAGCCTTCGCGTTGGCCAACGGTCAGAACCTGATGTTCTGCGAAGACGCCGCCCGACGTTTGAACCTGGCGCTGAAACGCTCCCCCGGAATCAACGCCTTCCACATACGAGTCGTCCACGCGGAAAGCCTCCACGCCCATGATGCCGTCGCCGAAAGCCGTTGGAATTGGGAGGCCGCATGATCCGTTGCCAAGCCTTGCGTTGGGGCGCACCCAGTCAACCGCTCACGCCTTCCGTAGATTTCGAACTGCCTAAGGGCAGTTTGACCGCCGTGATCGGTGCCAATGGCTCGGGTAAAAGCAGCCTCCTGAAAGTCATCGCTGGTTTGCAAAAACCGCTGACCGGCAAAGTCATCTTGGATGTTTCACGCAAGGGCAAACTCTCGTTCCTTCCGCAGCAACAACACCTGGATCGCCAATTCCCCATCAGCTTGCAAGAGTTAGTAGCCGCTGGTTTCTGGGGTAGCACGCAGTCTCCCGAGATACGCAGACAACGTCTCAAAGCCGTGCTGGAAAACTGGTGTCTGAGCGGACTGGAACAGCGCCCGTTGATGGCCTTGTCCGGCGGCGAATTACAGCGTGCCCTGCTCGCCCGTTTGAGCCTCGCCGACGCACCATTGCTATTGCTCGACGAACCCCACGCCGCCCTCGACGAGTTCGGTCAGGCACTGCTCTGGAAACACATTCACGCCTGGCATGCCGAAGGCCGAACCCAGCTGATCGTATGCCATGACCTGGCCGCCGTTCGCCAACACATTCCTCAAACGTTGCTGATCAAAAGCACCGGCTGCGTCCTCGGATCGAGCGTTGATCTGATCCACCAACAACCACAAGCGCGGGTGGCCTGATGCTCGCGGCCACTCATCTTTGGCAACCGTTCCACGAGTTCGTGTTCATGCGCCGAGCGCTGCTTGGTGGATTGGTCCTGGCGTGCAGCACCGCACCGTTGGGCGTGTTTCTGATCCTGCGACGGATGAGCCTCATCGGCGACGCGGTGGCTCACGGCATTCTGCCGGGGGCCGCATTGGGCTTCTGGTTCGCCGGATTGAGTCTGACGGCACTGACCGTCGGAGGCCTCGGTGCCGGTCTCGGCATGGCCGGACTTGCTGCCTGGATCACCCGTCGCACCGGCCTGCGAGAAGACGCCAGCCTCGCTGCGATCTACCCGATCTCCCTTGCCTGCGGTGTGCTGATCCTCGGCATCGCCGGCAAACGTCTGGACCTGTTGCACCTGTTGTTTGGCTCGGCACTGGCGGTCGATGGCCCGACGTTGACGGGCATGCTCTGGGTCTCCGGCTTCAGCTTGATCGCCATGGCGTTCATCTACAAACCGCTGTTGCTGGACACCCTCGACCCACTCTTTCTGCAAACCGTCAGCCGACTCGGTCCCCTAGCACACGGCGTATTTCTAACTCTGGTGGTGCTGAATCTGGTGATCGGTTTTCAAGCCATCGGCGCGTTGATGGTCGTCGGTTTGATGATGCTGCCCGCCGCCGCGTCGCGCTTCTGGAGTCGTCGCTTGCCGACGTTGATGGCCATCGCCGCCCTGCTCGGCTGCCTCTCGGTGTGGCTCGGACTGTTGCTGTCGTTCTACTACTCGCTCCCCAGTGGGCCGGCGATCGTGCTGGTGGCTGGCGGTTTGTATCTGCTGTCCGTGGTGTTCGGACCGGTGCACGGTTTGCTGCGCCGCCCGCCTTTGCTCACATCCCAATGAGGTGTTACCCGATGCGCGCTTTACTCGTGCTGTTCAGTTTGCTGCTGTCGATGTCGCTGTCTGCTGCGGAAAAACTTCAGGTAGTCACCAGTTTCAGCATCCTCGCCGACATGACCCACCAAGTCGGCGGCGACCATATCCAGATCACCAACATGGTCGGCGCGGACGCAGATGCTCACACGTACGAGCCGACACCTGACGACGCCAAGGCGTTGCTCAAAGCCAAACTCATCATCAAAAACGGCTTGGGTTTCGAGCCATGGCTGGACCGCCTGGTGACCAGCACCGAGACCAAAGCGCCAGTGATCAGCGCGAGCCACGGTATCATCCCGCGCTCCCTGGATGAAGATGGCGAGACGATTCCCGACCCGCACGCTTGGCACAACCTGGCGAACGCTGAGCTGTATATCAGCAACATCACCAAGGCACTGATCGCCGCCGACCCGACGAACAAAGCCGACTACGAACGCAACAGTCAGGCCTACCTGAAAAAGATCTACGCGCTGCTCGCCGAAGCCAAGGCCAAACTCGGCTCGCTGCCACCGGGCAATCGCAAAATCGTGACGTCCCATGACGCCTTCGGTTATCTCGGTCAGGCTTACGGCATCGACTTCATGGCCCCTCAAGGCCTGTCCACTGAGCGCGAACCGTCAGCCGCTGAAGTCGCTGCATTGATCACTCAGATTCGCCAGGCCAAGGTCAAAGCGGTGTTCATGGAAAATATCAAGGATGCACGCCTGCTCAAGCAGATTGCCGATGAAAGCGGCGCGCACATCGGTGGCACGTTGTACTCCGATGCGCTCGCGGCGACCGGGCCGGCCAGCACCTTTGTCGGGTTGTTCGAGTACAACCTCAACACCCTGTACAACGCGTTGAGCAAGCCATGATCCGCAAGAATCCTTCCGGTGATTTGCCGGTGATAGCCGAATCTGCCTACGTGGATAAAACCGCCATCATCTGCGGCAAAGTGGTGATCGGCGAGAACGTCTTCGTCGGTCCTTACGCGGTGATACGCGCTGACGAAGTGGATGCCTCAGGCGAGATGGAGCCGATCACCATCGGCGCCAACTCGAACATCCAGGATGGCGTGGTGATCCACTCCAAGTCCGGCGCGGCAGTGACCATCGGCGAGTTCAGTTCCATCGCCCACCGCTCGATCGTTCATGGTCCGTGCAAGGTTGGCGATCGAGTGTTTATCGGGTTCAACAGCGTGCTGTTCAACTGCGTCGTCGGTGACGGTTGCGTGGTTCGGCACAACTCGGTGGTCGATGGTCGCGACTTGCCCGAAGACTTCTACGTGCCCTCCACCACCCGCATTGGCCCGAAGACAGATCTGTCGCAGTTCCCACCGGTGAGCGTCAGCGCCTCGGAGTTTTCCGAGGACGTGGCGCGTACCAACGTCGATCTGGTGCGCGGCTACAAAGCCCTGCAGAACGAGTTCTGACCATGAGCAGCGTGCTGATTCGCAATGCCCGGTTGGTGAACGAAGATCGCGAGTTTGAGGGTGATTTGCTGGTGAGCAACGGCCGAATCGTGAAGATCGCCAGCAGCATCCACGGTGAAAATGCTGACGTGGAAATCGATGCACAAGGGCAATGGCTGCTGCCCGGAATGATCGACGACCAAGTGCACTTCCGCGATCCAGGCTCGCCAGACAAGGGTAGCCTTTACACCGAATCCCGGGCGGCGGTGGCCGGTGGCATCACCAGCTTCATGGACATGCCCAACACTAATCCGGCGACCCTGAACCTCAGCGCACTGGCCAACAAAAAGCGCCGAGCGGCGATCAACTCTGTCGCCAATTACGGCTTTCATTTCGGCGTGAGCAACGACAATCTCGATACCGTCGCCAGGCTCAACCCCTGTGAAGTAGCCGGCGTCAAAGTGTTCATGGGCGCTTCGACCGGCAACATGCTGGTCGATGACCCACAGATTCTGGAACGGCTATTCGCCGAGGTGCCGACCATTCTGTTGGCCCACTGCGAACACACGCCCAGTATCGACGCCAACGCCGCGAACCTGCGCGACTTGTTCGGCGAACACATTCCAGCGGCGGCCCACCCGCTGATCCGCAACGCCGAGGCCTGCTTTCGCTCCTCCTCAATGGCCGTGGACCTCGCCAGACGTCACGGCACCCGACTGCATGTTCTGCACCTGACCACCGCCCGCGAACTGGCGTTGTTCGAAGACAAGCCGCTCGCCCAGAAACGCATCACAGCCGAAGTCTGCCTGCACCACTTGCTGTTCGATGACCGGGATTACCCGAGCCTCGGCAACCTGATCAAGTGCAACCCGGCGATCAAAACCCAGGCCGACCGCGATGCCTTGCGCGAAGCGTTGCTGAGCCATCGACTCGACGTGATCGGCAGCGATCACGCGCCACACACCTGGGCTGAAAAACAGCGGCCGTACAGTCAGGCGCCTTCCGGATTGCCATTGGTGCAACACGCCCTGCCCGCGTTGCTGGAACTGGTTGCGGATGAAGTGTTGCCGATCACTACGCTCGTCGCAAAAACCAGTCACCGGGTCGCCGATCTGTTCGCCATTCCCGATCGCGGTTATCTGCGCGAAGGCTATTGGGCCGACCTCGTTCTGATCAAACCCGAACCCGGCGGCGTCACCGTTTCTCAGCAGCCGATCCTGTCTCAATGCGGCTGGACACCTTTTGCCCGACAGCGTTTTCGCCACAGCGTCAGCACGACAATCGTGTCGGGGCAAATTGCCTGGCACGACAAACGTCTTAATGACAACTGTCAGGGTTTACCACTACGGTTTATGCGCTAGCACTCGAGAGCACCGACATGATTCACATCACCCTGAGCGATGGTTCATTGCGTGAATACGACCAGCCACTGTCGGTGTACGAGCTCGCCGCGAGTATCGGACCCGGACTGGCAAAAGCGGCGGTGGCCGGCCGAGTGAATGGCATCTTGGTGGACTGTGAGTTCATGATCGAAGCCGATGCCAGGGTCAGCATCGTCACGCCTCAAGAGCCCGATGGACTGGAGATCCTGCGACGCTCCTGTGCACTGATGCTGGCCATGGCCGTCAAACAACTCCATCCACAGGTGCAACTGCACGCAGGAACGGCGCTGGGCGACGGGTTCTTTCATGAGTTTTCTGTCGAGCGATCCTTAACGCCCGCAGACCTGCCACTGATCGAAGCCCGCATGCAGGCTTTGGCGGCGACTAATCATTCGATTCGCCGTCAAGGAAAGACATCGCTGTACCGCCTGGGGAGTTTCGAATCTACGACCGCTGGCCCGCATGTCCCCGCGACCAGAGTGCTGCAAGCGTTCACCCTCGACCACATCAGCGGTACGTTGCAGCAACGGATTTACGGCACGTGCTGGTCCTGCCAACAGGAGCTTGATAACTGGCGGACTCCGTCGCACGTCATGATCGTCAGCATGGACGAACGTCAGGCAGATTACGCGCAGTCGGTGACCGAGGCATTGCGCAGAAGTGGCGTGCGCGCCCGCGCAGATCTGCGTCACGAGAAAGTCCGCCAAAAAATTCGCGAGCACAGTCAGCACGTGCCGTATCTGGTGGTGATCGGGGAGAAAGAAAAAGAAGGTGGGTTTGTCAGTGTGCGCAGCCGCACAGGTGAAGACTTCGGGAGGATGGGTGTTGAGACGGTGTGTGAGTGGTTGAGTCAGGCCCGCCCCCACACAGTCATGTAGGGCGCGGGCCTGCTGGCGGGCTTTAAGCTCTTGGCTTAACGGTCCCGCAATCCTGCCCCAACCACACGGCGCGGCTATCGAGGCTGCCCTTCTGCTGAATGCCGGTAGCATTGAAGGTGCCGTTAACCTTAGTGGTGAACTCACGATCACTGAGGAAAGTGGCGACACCGGTGCCCTGCGCTTTCGGACAGCTGAAGCGGAATTTCCACTGATTACCGGTGCGGTCGGTGATTTCCTGCTTGCAGCCCGACTGTGGATCGGTCAGCGGAATGTCGTTGGTCTTCACTTGTTCCGGTGTCAAGCAAGCCCGAATCCCTTTGCCGCCCATAGTGATGCCCTGCTTTTCGAGCTGCGCGCGTTGTTGAGGGGTCATCTGGCTCTGTATCTGGCCAAGGATCAGCTGCAAATCCGGGAGATTCTGGTCATCGACCTTCATGTTGCTTGTGGTCATTTCCCACAAACCGGGCTGCAACATCTGCGCCTGAGCGGCCACAGGAAGTGACAAACCAACAGCCATGGCCAAACCCAGCAGACGAACGTTCATCGAGTAACTCCTGATCAGTAGTGGCCGTTAGACGTCAGCGAGTGGCTTCGGTTCATGGGCCAATTAAATAGCGACATTCTGCACGGAACATGGTCTGTTAAGCATTGAATCTTCAGGAGCAAGGCTGCCCCCATGGATTACTTTGGACCGCATATTTTCGGCTACATGATTGCACTGCTTCACACGCTGGGCCTGATCGCTGCCATCCACGCCGTGCTCACCGTCCGGACCGCCCAGGGATCGATCGCCTGGGCCCTGTCGTTGGTGTTTATTCCCTACCTCACGCTCATCCCCTATCTGGTCTTCGGCCGCAGTACCTTCGATGGCTACATCAAGGCTCGGCGCCAGGCCAACGAAGAAATGCGCACGGCGATCTCCGAGCTGAACTGGCGCCCTTGGGTAGAAGAGGCGCTGACCGCTCGTGCCTCAAATGCTTACGCGTCCTTGAGGGCCATGCCAAAACTGGGGCGCATGCCGTGCCTGGCGAACAATGAAGTGCGTTTGCTGATCGACGGCCAAGCCACCTTCAACGCCATTTTTGACGCCATCGGCAATGCGAAAGAAGCAGTGCTGATTCAGTTTTTCATCATCCATGACGATCGCCTTGGCCAACAGCTGCAAACCTTGCTGTTGAAGAAAGCCGCTGAAGGTGTGGCGGTTTATTTATTGTACGACCGCATCGGCAGCCACTCCCTGCCTCACAGTTACGTGCAGCCGCTGCGCGATGCCGGCGTCGAGGTCAAAGCCTTTGCCTCCCGCAGCGGCTGGCTCAACCGCTTCCAGGTCAACTTCCGCAACCACCGCAAGATTGTGGTGGTCGATGGAGTGCTGGGTTTCGTCGGTGGGCACAACGTCGGCGACGAGTATATGGGCGAGAAACCACCCCTCGCCCCGTGGCGCGATACCCATGTGCAAGTACGCGGGCCGGTGGTGGCCTGCATGCAGGAATCTTTCGCTGAAGACTGGTTTTGGGCCGCCCGTTCGTTGCCTCCACTAATCCTGCCGGACGTTTACCCGGACGACGGAGTGCTCTGCCAATTGCTGGCGAGCGGCCCGGCAGATTCCTACGAAACCTGTTCGTTATTCTTCGTCGAAGCCATCCATGCGGCAACCGAGCGGGTGTGGATCACCAGCCCTTATTTCATCCCTGACGAAGCTGTGTTCGCGGCGTTAAGGCTGGCGGTTCTGCGAGGAGTGGATGTGCGGCTGCTGCTGCCCTCACGACCGGACCACCGAATCGTCTACGCCGCCTCCAGCCTGTACGCCTTCGAAGCGGTACGCGCCGGCGTGCGGGTGTTCCGCTATGAGCCTGGCTTTCTGCATCAGAAAGTGGTGTTGATCGACAGCGAAATCAGCGCCATTGGCAGTGCCAATCTGGACAACCGCTCGTTCCGGCTGAATTTTGAAGTGATGTTGTTGACGGTCGACAGCGCGTTTGCCGCCGAAGTAGAACAGATGCTCAACGATGACTTCGCCCAGGCCCACGAGATCGCCAAAGAAGAAAGCCGGGAGACCCGCCGCCTGCAACAGGTCGGCATGCGGGTCGCCCGGCTTATTTCACCGATACTTTAAGGGTTGTAGATATCGTCTCGCGTCCATGGCAGTTCATGGCTGCCGTCGGGGTGAGCTTTCACCGCGAGAATCTGGTGCAGATTGATCCAGCCCTTGGCGAACGCGTAAGCGCATCCCGCCAAGTACAACCGCCAGATCCGTAAGGCCTGCTCTGGCACCAGCCTGGAAGCCGCTTCCAGATTGTCTTCCAGGCGTTCGCTCCAATGGTCCAGCGTACGCGCGTAATGCAGGCGCAGACTCTCGACGTCGACGATCTCCAGCCCTGCTTCGCTGATCTCGGCAGCGATCATCGACAGATGCGGCAGCTCGCCATTGGGGAACACATACTTCTCGATGAATTCGCCGACACCGCGCCCCACCGGACGGCCGTCGGTGTGCTTGGCGGTGATCCCGTGGTTCATCACCAGGCCACCCTCTTTCACCGCACCGAACAAGGTCTTGCAGTACTCGGCCAGATTGGCGTGGCCAACGTGTTCGAACATGCCGACACTGACCACTTTGTCGAAGCGACCGTCCTGAGGCAGGTCGCGGTAGTCGAGCAGTTGCAGTTCGACCAGATCTTCCAGGCCTTCGGCAGTCACCCGTTCACGGGCAAGTGCCAGTTGCTCTTTACTGAGTGTGATCCCGAACACCTTTGCGCCAAACTCCCGAGCCGCATACCGTGCCAGTCCGCCCCAACCGCAGCCGACATCCAGCAGATACTCCCCTGGTTGCAGCCGCAGCTTGCGGCACAGGTGGCGGAATTTGGCTTGCTGGGCTTGCTCCAGCGTTTCACTGCCGGTCTCGAAATAAGCGCAGGAATACGCCATGTCACTGTCGAGCCACAGCTGATAAAACGCGTTGGAAAGGTCGTAGTGGTAGGAAATAGCCTTCGCGTCGGTCTCCTTGTCGTGAGCGGTGCGCACTGGCTGACTATCCTGGTCTCCGAGCAACGCCTGGCTCCATTCATCACAGACGCGAATCACCTCGCTGATGGAACCTTCCAGCTCAAGTTTACCTTCGACAAACGCCGCTCCGAGCGTGTCCAGGCTTGGGTGAGTGAACTGGGTAACCATTTGTGGGTCCTTGACCACAATTGTGACGCTGGGCGTCGGCCCCAGATTGAATTCATGGCCGTCCCAGAGTCGCAGGCGTAACGGTAACTGCAGATTCTGTAAGGCCGGAGGAAGGTGCGCGAGCATGGATAGACCCTCTTGTTTCAGACGTCTGATGTGAGGGTAGTCCATCCTTGAAAAATAGCTGGCTATCGAATTAATAACCCTTTTCTATGATTCGTAACGCTCGAACCCACCGTCGCGAATTCACAAAAGTGATTGCCCTCACCTAGATGACTGCGAATTCGTCATACAGTTCTGCAAACTTGAAATCGTCCGTGATCGCGCTGTTTAGAGCATTCACTCGGTGTACTCAATCCTCATCCTTAAGCTTGAGCAATGGTTCCTGAAAACGCAGTAAACGTCCGGCGTTACCCAACACCAGCAACGTGCTGAAGTTGTGCAACAGCGCAGCAATCATCGCGCCCGCAGCACCAAGCCAGCCGAAGGCGGCGAAAGCTACAATCGCCAGCGTCCAGCCCAGACCGATGATCACGTTAACCTGCAACGTGTGCCGGCATTGGCGACTCAAACGCACACATGTACCGAGTCGACGCAGGTCGCTGCCGATCAGGACGATGTCGGCCGAGGCTAGCGCGATGTCCGCCCCGCCCGCGCCCATCGCCACGCCGACCACACCGGCCTTGAGCGCCAGTGAATCGTTGATCCCATCTCCCACGACCATCGGCCGGAAGCCGCTGCCGATTTCCTTCAGCACGCGATTGAGTTTGTCCTCGGGCAACGCTTGAGCTTCAACGTCGCTGATCCCGACATCTCGCGCCAATGTGTGCGCGACGCTTTGCCGATCACCTGTCAGCAGCAACTGCCGACCCAACCCCAACTCACGTAGCTCGCTCAAGGCAAATCGAGCTTCAGGTTTGACGCTGTCGGCCAGCAACAGCCAGGCGAGAAATTCACCGTTGAGCGCCAACCCGGCAATCGGGCCATCGTGGTCGGGGACACTTGAAGTGGCGATGCCCAACTGCGCGAACAGCTCCGGACGACCGAGCGCCGCCTCGCCCTGCTCCGTCATCGCCACCACGCCCAGCCCCTGACGCTCGTGGATGTCGGAGAGCAGCAGAAAATGTTCCTGGGTGACCAACCCGGCGAGCGCGCGGCTGACCGGATGACTGCTGGCAGAACCGAGGCTGGCCGCGAGTTTAAGGACGTGGCTGCGATCCTCGAGCGGACTGTCGATGGATTGCAAACGCAAGGTGCCAAAGGTCAGGGTTCCGGTCTTGTCGACCACCAGCGAAGTCAGGTCTGCCAACTCTTCGAGGAACGCGGAGCTGCGAATCAGAATCCCGTGACGAGCCGCCACCGCCACGCCGGCAATCGCCGTGGCCGGTGCCGACAACACCAGCGCGCAAGGACAGGCCGCCACCAACACCGCGAGCATGGCCTGAGCATCGTTAGTGACGAACCAGGTCACGGCGGCCAGCAGCAACACCAGCACCATGTAGCTGCCAGCGTAGCGTTCCAGCAGACGCGTGATCGGTGGTTTGGAACGTTCGGCACTTTGCATCAGCGCAATGACTTTGCCGAGGGTCGACTCATTGCCGGTGCGAGTCACTTCAATACGCAGCAGACCGTCGAGGTTGATCGCGCCGCCAAAGACTTGCATGCCGACGCCCGCCTCCATCGGCACCGATTCGCCAGTAATCGAAGCGGTGTCCAGGCTCGCCTGTCCAGACAACACCCGACCATCCGCTGGCACCCGATCACCCGCGCGTACCTCGACGAGGTCGCCGGCCTTGAGTGTGCCGTTATCGACTTCGACGATGGAGCCGTCGGCCTGAACTTTACGCGCATGGCTGCGAGTCAGTTTGCCGAGGGCGCGAATCGCCTCCTGCGAGCCGATCACGCTGCGCTCTTCCAGTACGTGGCCGAAGATCATGATGATCGGCAGCAACGCCGCGGTCAGCAGATCTCCCGTGGCCCACGCCCCCAGCATGGCCAGGGCGATCAATTGATCAGTGATCCCGTGCAGGCTCGGATAACGCAGGCTGTACCAGGCGGAACGCATCACGGGCACGGCCACCAGTAACGAAGCAAAGCCCAGCAGCAATTGACTGACGCCCGTCTGCTCCGGCGACAACCAGCGCCAGGTCAGGCCGAGTGCGAGCAAGCCCAAAGCGAGCATGGCCAGGGTCAATTGCCGGGCGGCGCTACGTTGTTCAGCCGAGGACAACATGCTCGGTGCGGCGGCGGTTTGGGTGGTCATTGTGCAGCTCCCTGAATGATCAGGCGGGAATCGTCTTTCGGGTTGACCGTGGTCACCGAACCGGCTTGACCGAGAATTTTCGGCATCCGCTCGCGGTAGATGCGCAGCAACATTTGCGAGTCGGTCCCGTGTTGTTGCGCCTTGGCCAGGCTCAATACCGTGGCCGTGTCAGCCGAGGCTTTGGCCAAACGCTCGCTCGCTTGGGCGTGAGCGACTTGCAGCGTGCGATCGGCTTGTTCGTTGGCAGTCTGAGTCAGTTTCTCGGCTTCAGTGCGCGCATTGGCCACAGCTTTGTCGGCTTGTTGACTGGCGGTCAGAACGGCGTTGAAGGCGTTGACCGCTGGCCCGGGCAGACTCGATTGCACGTCGACCCGCGCCACTTCTATTCCTAATCCCTGCCCGGTTGCGGTCAGGTCAGCCAGCCGCTGATTGATGCCTTGCACCAGATCACCGCGTAGACGTTCGCGTCTTTCGGCAGCCTGTTTATCGGCGCCGATGAGTTCCGGTCGCGCCACTAGAATGGTGTCCAGATCTCGCGCTGCCGTGAGCGCCACCGCGCTGCGAGTCACCAATCGATCCAATGCTGGCAACACATGTTCGCCTTGAAGAACGAACGCATACGGCTCGGTGACTTTGTAGAAAACACGCACATCCAGTTGCACCACGCCCGCGTCACCGGTGAGCAAATAACCGGAGCCGGCGAGTGCATCGCTGATCGGTGTAGCGAAACTCGCGACTCGGTCTGCCTGCAACGCGGCATCGGTGCGCAGCAGGTTTTCCACCCGACGTTCAATCACCCGATCCGCCGCGGGCAACAAAATAACCTGCTCAAACGGACGGGGCCAAGCCAATAGCAGGCCAGCATTCTGGATGCGATCCAGCGCGCCGAAGTGCAAAACCACCGCGCGATTTTGCGGATCGATCTGCCGTACATTGGAAAATGCCCACACCAAAGCGGCCAGTACCGTCACGGCGTAAAGAGCCAAAAAAGCCAATCGCCCAGCCTGAATCCAGGGACTGCTTAACTCATTTGTTCCACGTGGAACTAATTTCATGGCTGCGACCCGGGCTTGCTATCAAGGCTCGGCGGACCGTCAACCAACACCCGGAAAGGCGCGGCGTCGGTGCGCAGAATCAGTTTGGTGCCGGGTGTGACGATTGTGCCTAGCGTGTCGAGCGAGCGCAGCAGGTTGTAGAGCTGTGGCGACCCGGCGTAAGCGCGGCCATAAATTTGCGCGGCTTCGACACGCGATTGTGCTTCGATGTCCGCTGCTTTTACCGTGGCGTCGGCCTGCACGATGCGCGCGTCACGCTCGGCAGCGGAACGGATTTGCGCCGCTTCGCGCTTACCGATGGCCGTGCGTTCGGTGGCAATTGTTTCACGCTCGGCACGCATGCGATCGACCGTAGCGGTGAGGGTTACCGACGGCAAGGTCAGACGCTCGATACCGACTTGCAGCACCCGCACGCCATAAGTGGTGAGCAGCTGCTGATCGATTTGCTGACGCAGTTGCGCTTCAAAATCAGCGATGTGTACTTTGTTGGCGTCGGTGTTAACCAGGTTAGCCAGATCAAAACTGCTGGCCGTGGTTTCCAGAGCAGAGCCAACAAACGTGCGAATCTGCCGCGCTGCTTCGTCCGGTTGATTTTGTACGGCACGCATGAAGCGTTGCACGTTGTCCGGATCGCCCTGAACCTGCCAGGCCACATAAGCCTGAACGATGATGCGCAAACCGTCCCGCGTCCCCACATCCTGCAAACCACTCGAGGTGGTACGCAGTCGCAGATCGACAGGAATCGCCGCTTCAAAAGGAGCAGGCCAACGCCAGCCAAGACCTGGTTCCAGCAACACCCGCGACGGATTACCGAAACGCGTGATCACCGTCGCCTCCCCCGAACGCACTTGCACCAGGCTGGCTGCCGCAATGGCGAACGCCACCAGCAACGCTGCCCAGCCCATTCGCCGCCAGGGGAAAGGGCCAGCTTCTTGGGGATCACCATGATGGTGATGTCCGTGATGATGTCCGCCATGACCGTGATCGTGGCCAGTGTGGTCATCGTGATCGTGAGTGTGCGACTGGCTCAATTGGCAGCTCCTGGCTGAGCGGTTTTACGCGCCGGCGCAGGGTCAGCCGGCAGCGTGAATGTACGGAGGTCGATGGTCGGCGCGTTACTGCTGCCGCCCAAGCGATGATCGAGCACCAGCAACTTGGCATTGGCCAGGCCTTGGGACAGTTGGCTGAAGTACTGCTCCAGCACGAAGGCTTGGCCGGCGCTGGCATAGGCCTTTTGTTCGGCGCTGAACCGCAGATCCGCTGCTTGGGCGGTGGCGTTGATTTCACGAGCGCTGGCCGTCGCTTGATCGCGTGCGATGCTGGCCTGCAATTGCGCCTGGTTGGTGGCCGCCGCCGCCGCCCCACGCTCGCGGGAAATCAATGCCTGGGCGCCAATCTGCGCAGCCTGGACGCCGTGATAGGCATTGGCGGCACCGGCCGGTGGATGAATCGCCTCGACCACGGTGGCGAGAATTTCCACGCCGCTGTCGAGTTTATGTAGGTCGGCCTGTACCGCTCGACCAATCTCTTCGGCGAGCCCTACCCTGTCCTCGCCAAGCAAACCGTCGAGGGTTCGCGAGGCGAAATCGTGGACCAGAATCCGGCTGGCGGTACTGCGGATCAGCGTCGGGACGTCAGCGCTGTTATAGGTCGCGGCCAACGCCGCTTGATCACTCAGGCCGATGCGGTAGACGAAACGCACGTCCATGTTGACGATTTGGAAGCTCTGCTTGTCGGCTCGGCTGCTGGCAATGACTTGGGATTTGTCGTTCACATGGCTGGCGTCCCACAAGCGATTGGCAATCGCGGGCGCCGGACCTTCGGCGGGTTCGGCCACGACCGGCGCCGGTGTGTCGCCAACACTGGTGGCCAACTCGTGGACCACGCCGTTTTCGACGCTCAACACTCGGCCCAGAGGCCAGGGCAAACCTGCGTGCAAACCAGGACCGAATACCTCCACCGGTTTGCCGAATCGCTCGTAGATGCCTCGCCCTTGCAGCGGTATTTCGTGAATGCCGGTCAGTGACCAACCCACTATCGAGACCACGGCCAGCACCGGCAAAAATGCCCGACGCATGTAGGTGAAGGCCCAGATCTGTCGCAGGTCGATGCCGAAGCGGTTGTGCAATTCGTGCTGCAACGCCAACAAAGGTTGCGGCGGCCAGCGCAGCATGTCGGCGACGAAGCTGCGTGCCAGCAAGGCAGGTTCGAGTTGTTCGCGCTGCGGACTGAACAACGACAGCAGGGCGCGCAACAGCAGCTCGGCGGCGACCAACCCTGGCAGCAAGCCAATCAGTACCGCCAAACGCACCGGCCATACCGAGGTTTCGCTACCCAACAACAGGCACAAAGCGCTAAGCACCAGGCCAATGATCGCCACCCGTGTCAGCTGCGCCAACGACGCTGCTTCGGGCCATTGCGCGACGTTTTCCTGCGCCAGTTGACGCTCCAGCACCAGCAAACCGAAGGCCAGCAACAACGACAGCGCCGCACCGACACTGGCCGACAATCCCAGTGCGGCCGGCGGCAGTGCAAGGTTCCAGACTTGTTCGATGCTCAACAACGTCAACAGCGACCAACCCGCGAGCCACAGTGTCGGGGCGCCGATCTGCACCAGCATTCGCAGCCATCGCTGGCTGAGCCGATCCAGCAGCCGTTCGTACCAGCCCACCGGGGCAACGACTTCGTCAGCAACGACGACCTGCACGACCGGGTTCAACGCCCGCACGCGCCACTGCGTCACCCACCAGGCCGATTGCAAACCGGCGACCAGCACCAGCAAACCGGCGCTCTGATTGACCAGCAATGCTGGCCAGAGCGACTGCGGCGCAAACAGCCCGACGAAAAACGCCAGCAACCAACCTGTCGCCGCAAGAGCGCCCAGACCGATTGCGAACTGACGCAATCGTCGCCCTTGAAAAACCGCCTGCTGGAAACGCGGCAGCCCGGCTACTTGCGTCCCATCGACATCGAGATCGACTTGCATACCACCCCAGTGTTTATCGTTGCTCATATCGCAGTTCGTTACGATATAACGAAAGCCGTGAAATTTCCGTTCTTAAATGCTGTATCTAAAGGCGCTCAACCTGTCGCTTGGCTGAAGCCTTGACCGAAATGCTGCGGAACGCACATATTACGTTCGTAATTTTACTCAAGAACTACGTTTACCCATTCCGACCCCCGTTCACTCCAGGAGTACAACCATGAGCATCTATGACGTCGTGATTCTGGGCGGAGGCCCCGGTGGTTATAACGCAGCGATCCGCGCCGGTCAGTTGGGCCTCAGAGCGGTTTGCGTAGAAGGACGCGCCACGCTCGGCGGTACCTGCCTGAACGTCGGTTGCATGCCGTCAAAAGCGCTGCTGCACGCCTCCGAACTCTACGACGCCGCCATGGGCGCGGAATTCGCCAACCTGGGGATTGAAGTCAAACCCACACTCAACCTCGCGCAAATGATGAAGCAAAAGGATGAAAGCGTTGCCGGGTTGACCAAGGGCATCGAGTTTCTGTTTCGCAAAAACAAAGTCCATTGGGTCAAGGGCTGGGGCCACATCGACGGGCCCGGCAAAGTGACGGTGACCGACAGCCAGGGCGGCAAGACCGAACTGAGCGCCAAGGACATCATCATCGCCACCGGTTCCGAGCCCACTCCCCTGCCCGGTGTGGACATCGACAACAAACGCATCCTCGATTCAACGGGCGCGCTGTCGCTGACTGAAGTGCCCAAGCATCTGGTGGTGATCGGCGCCGGGGTGATCGGTCTGGAGTTGGGTTCGGTGTGGCGGCGTTTGGGCGCGCAGGTGACGGTGATCGAGTTTCTCGACCGGATTTGCCCTGGTGTGGATGGTGAAGCCGGTAAAACCCTGCAACGTTCGTTGAGTAAACAGGGCATCAACTTCAAATTGAGCTCCAAAGTCACCAGCGCCACAACCTCGGCGACCGGCGTTCAGCTCAGCGTCGAGCCCGCGGCTGGTGGCACCGCCGAACTGCTTGAAGCGGATTACGTGCTGGTATCCATCGGACGCCGGCCTTACACCCAAGGCCTGGGGCTGGAAAACGTCGGTCTCGCCGCGGACAAACGCGGCATGCTCGCCAACAAGGGTCATCGCACCGAAGCCGCTGGCATCTGGGTGATCGGCGATGTCACGTCCGGGCCGATGCTCGCCCACAAGGCCGAAGACGAGGCCATGGTCTGCATAGAGCAGATTGTCGGCAAGGCGGCCGAGGTCAACTACGACCTGATCCCCAACGTGATCTACACCAAGCCCGAACTGGCCAGCGTCGGCAAGACCGAAGAACAACTGAAGGCCGAAGGTCGTGCCTTCAAGGTCGGCAAATTCCCCTTCACCGCCAACAGCCGGGCAAAGATCAATCACGAGACCGAAGGCTTCGCCAAAGTACTGGCCGATGAGCGCACCGACGAGATTCTCGGCGTGCACCTGGTGGGACCAAGCGTCAGTGAAATGATTGGCGAATATTGCGTGGCCATGGAGTTCAGCGCCTCTGCCGAAGACATTGCCCTGACCTGCCATCCACACCCGACCCGCTCCGAGGCTTTGCGTCAGGCGGCGATGAATGTGGAGGGGATGGCGACGCAGATGTAAGGCTGGAGATTGGCGGCGGCTGGTCTACCGCTATCGCGAGCAGGCTCGCTCCCACAGGGGGATTTGTAATCGACGCAAAACTACTGTGTGCGAGCTTGCTCGCGATTGGGTCTCAGACCGGTAAATGTTCCAACGGCAACGCCCCCGGCGTCTTCACCGTATGAATCGCAAAGTTGCTGCGAATGTCACTTACGCCCGGCAATTTCAGCAAACGCCCCGTGAGAAAACGGTCATAGGCGCGCAGGTCCGGCACCACTACTTGCAGCAAAAAATCCGATTCCCCTGACACCAGAAAGGCCGAAATCACTTCGGGCAACGCGGTCACGGCCAGGCGAAAGGATTCGGCCTGCTCATCGTTGTGCCGTTCGACCTTGACCCCGACAAATACCGTCAGCCCAAGCCCTACTTCGTCGCGATCCAGATTGGCCTGGTAACCGCGTATGACCCCGGCTTCTTCGAGCATCCGTACCCGGCGCAAACAAGGCGAGGCGGACAGGCCGATCTCGTCAGCCAGTTGCACATTGCTCAGGCGACCGTCCCGTTGCAGCGCAGCGAGAATCTTGCGGTCGTAGGCGTCGAGTTTCATGGTTTGGCAGATCCTGATGGTTTCCCGCAATTGAGTGGCAGGTTATGCCAACCAGAAGCATTTTAGAAGCGAACTACGCAACCACCTGCCCTGCCCTTCAGCCCTAGACTGGCCGTACCGAATCGACAACGAATGGGGTGCAACGTGGCAGGACTCTGGGTGTTTTTCATGGCGCTGGCGGTGGTCTATCTGTTGCCGGGCCCGGACATGATCCTGTTGTTGCAGACCGGTGCTCGTCAGGGGAAAGGTGCGGCGCTGGCCACTGCGGTGGGTTTGGGTTTTGCCCGGGGTTGCCATGTAGCGTTGGCAGCGTTGGGGTTGGCGGCGCTGTTCAAGGCTGCGCCCTGGACGTTCGACGTGGTACGCCTGGCCGGGGCCGCGTATCTGCTATGGATCGGCATTCAATGCCTGCGAACCACAATGCTGCCGAACTTGAACGGAACAGACGCCACCACCGAGAAACCTCGCTGGCGCGCAGCGATCCAGCGCGGATTGCTGACCAACCTGCTCAACCCCAAGGCATTGCTGTTCTGCTCGGTGCTGCTGCCGCAGTTCATCGATCCACACGCCGGGCCAGTGCTCGCACAATTTGCGACCCTGGGCGTGGTATTGGTTGGCATTGGGTTGTTATTCGACAGTGCTTACGCACTGACCGGCGCAGCGCTTGGTCGTTGGCTGCAACGCAGTCCTTCGGCCCAGCGCCTGCAGCAATGGCTGTTTGGCAGCCTGTTGATCGGCTTCGCCGTGCGGCTGACCTTTGTGCAACAGGCATGATTACGTCAGCGCCTTGCGCTTGCGGCGATTGATCAGCACCAGCGCTATCGCTGTAAACACCACGACGCCGCCCACTTGCAGCCATTTTTTGTAAGGTCGCAAGGCCGAGCGAACAGGGTCCAATGCCTGGGTTACGTAACGTTTGTCCGCGTTCGGGAAATCCGGGTAAGGACATTGGCGACCGAAGTTCACCGCCCAATCCACGTACGGTCCATCTTTGACATAGCGTTGGTAGAAGGCGCTTTCTTCTTCCAGGCTGGTGTTCCAACCCGCCGCCGAACACAGCACTGCCGCAAAGGCCGCACTGGTATGCGGCAAATTGTCCGCTGCGCGACTGGCTAATGCGGTGGCGACAAAACGGTAGTGGTAGCGCTGATCGGGTTGGGCTGCGCTTGCTTGTTGACGTTTGACTTCACCTTCAGCCACCAATGAACCGACCTTGAGTTCGCTGCTTTCGAAGCTGTAGTTGCCACCGAAGGTCGCGTAATCCGGGGACATCTCGTAACCCAACAGCTCCATTCCATCGAAACGGGCCAGTGTCGCGGCATGGTAATAAGCAAATGCTCGTTTGGTCGGCCACCATTTTGATTCAGCGTCGTGGCGCAACTGCCCATACCACTTGGCCTTGGCCTGTAAGTCGGCGTTATCGAAATAGGCTGGCGCTTCGTCGTACCGCTCTTCGCGCAGCAAGCGCCGCCCGAGCACATTGCGCAGTTTCGCCGCCACCGGTAACTGCACGTAGTTATCCAGATCCTGCTGAGTCAAAGGTGGCGGTGCCGGTACTTGAGTGTCGACGTATTGCTTGAGTTCATCGACGGTCAACACCCGCTCGGCGACCGTGGCGGCGTCGAACCAGTAGATATCTTTACTGCGATAAAGCTGATCGAACGCTTGCAGATAATCCCCGCGTTGCAATGCCAGGATCGCGCTTTCACCCTCGACCCGGCATTTGGGCTGAAGCGTTTCGAAGTCCCAGTCCGGCGTGCGCCGCTCGCCCCACGACTCGTTCTGCGGGAAGGCCTGGGCAGCCTTGGCATACGCTGCGGCAGCCGCGTTTTTATCGCCATCGCGCACGGCCAGTTTGGCCCGCAGCCACCACGCCAGTCCGCCATCACCGGCGTGTTCGAGGAACGCCTTGGCGCTGGCGTAATCACCCTGTTGATAATTCACCGCCGCCAGCCGATCAGCGTTATGGAGGCTACCGCGGGTGCTGTTTTGCAGCAGTTTGATCAGTTTCAATTCGTTCGGCGGTTGATCGCCGAATGACCAGCCCAGTCGGCTGATCAACGAGGCCGTCACCAGTTGCTGTACCGGTTTGCCGTTGAGCAATACGGCCAGTTGATCGTCAGGCATCGCCGCGAGGTCGGCCACCAACAGTTTCAGCGAGGTGTAACCCACCGCCGAACCCTGAAGATTTTGCGTGGCGTAGAGTTCGATGGCGCGGTTCCAGTCGCCGGCAGTGCGGGCGACGCGGGCCTCTTCGCCAAGACTGGCGACACCCAGTTCCAGTGGATCGCTAAAACCGTCGATGCTCAGCTGACGGGTCTGCTCGAAAGCCTTTCGAGATTGAGCCAGCAGGTCAGGACCAGCGTCCGCTTCCGCGCTCATGACAAACAGCGCCCGACCTAACGAATAAGCCGCCCAAGTGCTGCGCAACGCCCGTTGTTCCGCTGGCAATGCCAGCACGTTCTGGAAGTACTCGGCTGCTAGCCCATGATCACCGGCATTGAATGCCACAGCGCCGGCCAGATAAAGCTTGAGCTCAGCCGGCAGGTTCGTGCCCTGGATCTCGACATCATGCGCATCAGTCAGGCTGCGTAACTGTTTCACCAGCCCCTGCTGTTCAGCCGTCAAACCGGATTGCTCAGCCTTACCCCGCTGTTCTGCGTAGTCGGGCGCATCCATGCTGTAGACGGTTTCGGTGACGTTCTTCAGCCCGGCGACCGCATGCCCGAGGCGACTGATTTCAAATCTGAAGTTACCTTCCGGCAGTTCCGCCAGCGACTGCCCGCGGTTGTCCAGCAGACGCATAGGGAAATCCGGCCCACAGGCCAGCGCCGAACCCAGCGGCAGGCTGAGGCTCAGGCAAAGCAGATGGCGGGGCCAGTTACGGGTCAACATTCGAACCTCCTTGATCAATATGTGCGCAACGAGCCCAACCAATGGCGCGCTGCTCACCGGCCGGTATTCGACCGTCGCGCAGGCGGGTGAAGGTAAGCAGATCCGGACGCTGTTGCAACGCATAACCGGCCAGCGCATCGGCACCGTCACAGCCCTGCACCGCAAGTGTCAGGCGTTCGGGCCAGGCGCTGTCGAGGTTGCCCTGATTGCTGAGGCTGATGTCATAGAGGTCGTTCTGCACTGAGAGTTTCAGCGCCAGTCGACTATCGAGTGCATCGCCACGCGCCACGGCGCTCAGGGTAGTAAGACTCCAGGCTCGGCGGTCGCTGGCCAGCGGCAAACGGAACCAGATCAGGCCCGCCAGATGCGCCGGTGGATCGTTGCGCAACTCGGTCCCAAGCCGGCTCAGTTGCTGCGGATCGGCGAGCAATTCTCGGCGTTTGCCGCCCCGTTCGATCGGCACTTCGCTTTCCACTACCGGCGCACCGCCGCCCGGCAACAACGCCACACCATAGGCCGGCAGCGCCAGATAGAAAGGTTTCGAAGTAATGCGGCTCCAGGCCTTGGTCCATTGTCGGGCCTGATCCGGGTCGAACAAACCAAGACGCGGATCGCTCACCGCGTGCACCTGCAACACGCTGCTATCGACTGTGGATAACAACGCCGGTAATTCGGGACTGTCGAGCCAGGCCGGCAATGCGGTGATGCTCAGCGCAATAGTGGCCGGCAGAACTGCGCGCAGTTGCGTAAGAAATTCGCGGTAGGCCGGTAGCCGAGCATTACCGGCGTCGTGGTCGATTTCCACACCGGAGAGCTTCAGGCCCTGCCCTTGCCAATCGCCGAGCACCTGCTGGATCTGCGCGGTGACTGCGTCCCGATCCAGCGACTTGAGCTGGCCATCGAGACGAATCACCGCGATCAGCGGCCGACCATCACGCTTGAGCAGCGCCGGATCAATCCGCGCCCGGCTCCAACCCGCCTCCGGGAATGCCTGCAAGGCCAGCACCCGCAGGGTGGAAAAGTCAGCGCGGCTGTCCCTCAGCGCTGATTCGTGGGCCGGTGTCCATTGTCGTTGCCAGACGTAGAGTTGCTGATCGAGCGGCGGCGCATCCTGTCGTTCGCAACCGTTGAGCAATGCCACCGCGACAATCAACGCCGACAGACGAGCGAAAAAATACATAAAGCCCCTTGAGCCGAATCAGATCCTTTGTAGCAGCTGCCGAGCCTGCGAGGCTGCGTTCGGGCCAATACTACGCGCACGGTGTATCTGAAGGACCGCTGTGTCTGATCTTACGACTGCTGCGCCCGAGCGCGGACCGAGCCGAACGCAGCCTCGCAGGCTCGGCAGCTGCTACAAGTCGAGGACCAAAGGCTGCGACCCCTGCGCCGGAATCGCACAGCAAATCAGCACCTGTCCGTCATCCGGCACTTCGGCCGGCGGCTGTGGATAATTCACCAGACCGCTGATCAGGCGAGTCTTGCAGGTCCCGCAGGAACCGCCGCGGCAACTAAATTCCGGGCGCAACCCACGGCTTTCCGCCAACTCCAGCAAACTGCCACCGTCCGGTTGCCAACGGGCCTCTTTTGCCGAGCGCTGAAACACCACCGGTACCGAGGTCGTAGCAGCGGGTGGTTGCTCGATGATCACCGCATCGGGGTCCGGCACCCGGCGTAAAGTCGAGGGGCCGAAGGTTTCGGCGTGAATCCTTGCATCGCGGATGTCCATTTCCCGCAGGCTGTCATACAGCCCTTGGGTAAAACTGCTTGGACCACAGAGGACGAAATCCAGCTGATCGTAGTCCTCCACTGCAAGGAGGGTCTTGAGCAGCGCGGTGTCGATCCGCCCGGTCAGGTCGAAGTCTTCACCCTCTCGGGCCTCTGCCTCCGGCTGGCTTAGCAGGCGCAATACCCTGACCGCATCACCCGCCTCATCGAGCAAGCGATCCAGCTCAGGCCGAAACACTTGATCGGCCAGCGTGCGCGAACTCTGGAAGAACCAGGTCGGCCGGATGCGGCGGGTGCGCAGGCCTTGGTAAACCACTTCGCGCAGCATCGACAGCAGCGGCGTGATGCCGACACCGGCAGCCAGAAGCACCAGCGGCCGACGTTCATTAGGTGCCACGGTGAAATGTCCTTGAGGCGCACGGGCCTCCAACAGATCACCGACGCGCACCTGTTCATGCAAGTGCGAAGACACCAAGCCTTCACGCTTCACGCTGATGCGGAAAAAGTCATCGGACGGCGCGCTCGACAGGCTATACGTGCGGATATGCACCTCGCCGGCTATGTTGAAGCGCAACGGCAAATGCTGCCCGGCCTGAAACACTGGCAACCCCGCGCCATCGGCAGGCTCCAGATAGATCGAGCGGATGTTGTGGCTTTCGTCTTTGATGCGCGCCACCCGCAGCGGCCGCCAACGATCGCCCATGGCCTGGGCTTGCAGACGGGCGTTGGCCTGCGCCCAGGTGCCGGTCAGCAAACTGGTGGGTGACACGCCGTCGAAGCGCCACCGCAGAGCAAGCGCGGCGGGCCGACGCACCACGCTTTCGACCTCGACTGTCCACAAGCGCTCGGCCCCTTGAAACGCCTCGACCTGCGGGCCTTCAAGAATGACTTCGGTGCGACCGCTGAGGTGCAGCAGGTCTCCCGAACTGAAATCGATAAACAGCAAACCGGCCCGGGGATTGAGCAGCAGGTTGCCCAAGGTGTTGAAAAACAGGTTGCCGGCGAAATCCGGAATGGTCAGGCGATTGCCTTCTACCTGTACGAAACCGGCCTGGCCACCGCGGTGAGAAACGTCCACCGAACGTTGACCATCGACATCCACGTAGCTGGCGACAAAGAGCGTATCGGCTCCCGCGATCAGGTTTTTGGCCGCGTCATCCAGCCCGTTGAGGTGTTGCGCGATGCGAGTCGACGGATCCGCCAACGGCACCGAGCGAAACTGCCGCAATTGAATGTACTGCGGGCAATTGCCGAAGGACTGCTCCACCGTCACATCGAAGCCGCTTGCCGTCATCGCGCCGACTCGGCCGTTGAGGCGGTTGCGGCGACGGGTGTGCAGTTCGATCCCCAGCAGGCCGATCGCCGCGCCCTCGGTCAATTGCGCAGGATCATCCGCGCCCGGCAGGCTACAAAATTGCAATGTGCCCGGCTCGGGCGAGTGAGCGAAGCCCGGTGGCCCTTCAAGAATACTGGCCCAGGGATTACCGTCGGCATCCACCGCGCCGTACAGCATGAACGGCAGTTGCTCATAGAACGTGCGGTGCTGATCCGGCATCTCACTGCGAATCACCTTACGACCGAGCACCTCCATTCGTTCGGCAATGCCCACATGAGCCTGCAATTGTTTCTCGCCGGCGTGCCAGGGTGAACGGTCCATAACGGCTTCTCCCCTGCGCCATCGGCGCAGTGTGAACGACCCGACAGTGTCGGGCCGTAAGCATCAGGCGGTTTTTTGCAAACCGGCAACGGTGCGCGGCATGCCGACAAACCCTGGCAAGGCTTCGATCCGCGCCAGCCAGGCGCGGATGTTGGCGTAGTCCTCCAAGGACACGTTGCCTTCTGGCGCATGGGCGATGTAGCTGTAGGCCGAAACGTCAGCAATGGTTGGCTCGGCGCCAGCCAGATACGGCGTTGCTGCCAGTTCCTGATCGATCACTTTGAGCACGGTGTGGGAATAAGCGACCACCTCTTCAGCGTTGTAAGGCGCACCAAACACCGTGATCAGCCTCGCTCTGGCGGGACCAAAGGCAATCGGCCCAGCGGCAATCGACAACCAACGCTGAACCTTCGCCGCGCCGACCGGATCGGCTGGCAACCAGCGGCCATTGCCATATTTCTGTGCCAGGTAGACCAGGATCGCATTGGAGTCAGCCAACACCACGCCTTGATCATCGATGACCGGCACCTGACCAAACGCATTGAGCGCGAGGAAATCCGGCTGTTTGTGCGCGCCCTTGACAAGATCGACAAAGATCAGCTCGGTCGGTAGTTGCAGCAGAGACAGCATCAGCTCTACACGGTGAGCGTGGCCGGAACGAGGGAAGTTGTAGAATTTGATGGCTTGCATGGTCGACTCCGCTGGGTGGTGGCGCTGTTGGACAGTGTTCAGCACCGATGGGGAGCTATCTTCCACCCGCAACCAAAACAACAGAATAACCAGCCAACGCAATCCATTATTTCACCCAGCGAAATAACCCTCACGCCTGCAAGGACGGGTGATCACGTAGCGCGCTCGCCGCAAAATCCACAAAACTGCGGATCCGCGCAGGGGCCTTGCGCCCCCCCTGATAGACCACATGGATAGGCAAGGGCGGCAGTTCGAAGTCAGCCAGAACGATTTCCAGCTCACCGGAGGCGACTTTGCTCGCGACCTGATAAGACAGAACCCGGGTCAGTCCCAAACCCAGGCATGCCGCCGTAATGGCCGCCTGATTGGCCGTCACCACCAGGCGCGGCGCTGGTCGAACACTCAGCGGCTCGCCCCCTTCGAGGAACGGCCAGGTTCTCGACTGACCGATAGAGGACGTCGCAATAACCGGCGCCTGAGCCAGATCCTGAGGATGTCGAGGTCGACCATGGGCCGTCAGGAATTCCGGCGAGCCGCATACCACACGCCGAACCTCACCCACGCGAATCGCGTGCTGATTACTGTCGGGCAACTCACCGATCCGCACGGCGACATCGATGCCCTCCTCGACCATGCTGACCACTCGATCGACCAGCAACCCATTGATGCTGACTTCTGGAAATTGCGTCAGATAATTCACCATCACTGGCGTGACAAACAGCTCACCAAACAACACCGGCGCAGTAATCGTCAATTGCCCACGCGGTTGGGTGTGGCTGCCCGCCGCCGAGTCCTCGGCTTCCTGCACCTCGGCGAGAATCCTCCGACAGTCTTCCAGGTAACGCTGACCCGCCTCGCTCAAATGCACACTGCGGGTAGTGCGCGTCAGCAGCAACGTACCGATGCGTTTCTCCAGCGCCGCCACTGCGCGGGTGACGCTGGCGGCCGACAGGCCCAAACGCCGCGCCGCCGCCGAGAAGCCTTGGTCTTGGGCGACGGCAGCGAAGACCTGCATTTCCTGGAATCGGTCCATGGGCGTGTCCTCAATTCAGATAAAAAAAATCGCAACCGTTGGCTGCGATTTTTAATGTTGGTGCCCAACAACATAGCTTGACACACGAACATCAATAAAATCAGTCATTTATAGGGCCTTTAGCGCTCCCCAGATGACACATAACTTGACACAACCCATGGTGATATTCGAATGACGGGATGAGTTTATAACAACATAGATTGACACTACCCGCAGGAGCCAATTTAAAGTCGAGACTGGTGCCGAACATAATATTTTGACACCAGCGGCTCATTGAATTCAGGGGGTAAGCGGCTTAACGGAGCACGCTAGCTGAATGAATAGTTGCGGTCGCGTACCCGCTTGTGATGGTTCTACTTAGCTGCAGTTGGATCAAAATGACATGCCCTCAGCTACCTGAATCAGCATTTCTTCGACCCGATGTGTGCCGTGGGTTGTAGTCAGCATTGCAGTTGGACTTTTGCCCGAAAAACGGGATTTGGGTTTGGAAAGCCATTGTTTGGCCTTCCCTGCTTCCCCGAAGATCACCTCGGCCATGGCGGTAATGTGTGCAAAGCGGAACAGTCGATCGCTCTCATCCCCCGTTAAGAGCTGATTGCTGACCAGTTTTATTTTGAGCGTTTTGAGTGGAATGATTCTGTCGCGCTCTTCCGGACTTATGGTTCCAACGTCGCAAAGCGACATGATCATGCTGGCCGAGAGTAACGCGAGTTGGTGACTTTCCATTGGATGGAATCACCATCCAACCTAGTCCGAACCTCGACTGCTAGCGACTCAAAACCGCTGTAGACGAAAGGCCGTAGTCGGCTAAGCAGCCAGTCAAGTACATCACAGGTGTACCGTTTTTTCTGACCTGCGGATTTAGTGATAATGGCCGGCACGACAAAGCGTGCCGGCCAACTTCACTACTGCTGTTTCACTTTTTAATAGACACAATAGTGGCTTTGCCGCCCTCTAGCCGAAAGGAAAACGATACGCGGTCTCCGATCGACAGCCCTGTCAGTTGATCTTCCGTAACGGAAAAAGCCATGGTCATTGGCGGCCATTGCACAGCTGGAACAGCGCCGTGAGCGATGGTCACCGTATGCTTCGTAGTATCGATAGACTTGATCGTTCCGTCGGCGTTGGCGACTGGAGCCTGCTTTGTTTCCTGCTTCATCTGCATGCCCTCCATACCGTCCATTTTCATGCCCGGCATGTCCTCTGCCAGGACGGAAAGAGACAGCGCAAATACGGTGCTTGCAACTGCAATCAGGGTCATTTTCATACAACTTTTCCTTGAGGATTGGTGGATACAACCTGGAGGTGCCGGCGACGCATCAGGCGATAGGCTGCCGGAATGACAAACAGAGAAAGTAAGGGTGCCGTGACCATGCCGCCGACCATGGGCGCAGCGATGCGGCTCATTACTTCGCTGCCGGTACCACTACCCAACAGGATAGGTAACAGGCCAGCAATGATGACCGCCACGGTCATCGCCTTGGGTCGCACGCGCTGCACCGCGCCTTCACGAATCGCCGCCACCAGCCCATGCTCGGTGTTGTCGCCGAGGTCTTCACGTTCGGTCCAGGCGTTCTTCAGGTAAAGCAGCATGATCACGCCGAACTCGGCAGAAACCCCGGCCAGTGCGATAAAGCCGACACCGGTGGCGACCGACAGGTTGAACCCCAACAGGTAGAGGAACCATGCCCCGCCAGTCAGCGCGAATGGCAGAGTGGCCATGATCAGCAGGGCCTCATCGAAGCGGGCGAAAGTCAGATAGAGCAGCACGAAGATGATCAACAGAGTGGCAGGTACCACCAGTTTGAGCCGTGCGTTGGCCCTTTCGAGAAATTCGAACTGTCCTGAGTAGCTCAGACTCATGCCGGGCTGCAATTTGACCTGCTCGTTGACTACCCGGCGTAGATCGGCGACCACGGAAGCAATGTCCCGACCACGCACATCGATGTACACCCAGCCAGAAGGCCGTGCGTTCTCGCTCTTGAGCATCGGCGGACCGTCACTGACCTTGACCTTCGCCACAGTGCCGAGGGTGATCTGGCTCCCTAGCGGGGTGTAGATCGGCAATTGCTCCAGGGCGCCGAGCGAGTCACGCCACTCCCGAGGGTAACGTACGTTGATCGGGAAACGTGCGAGCCCTTCAATGGTCTCCCCGACGTTCTCACCGCCGATAGCACCGGCCACGATGGATTGCACATCGGCGATATTCAGTCCATATCGGGCGGCGGCTTTGCGGTCGATATCCACGTCGATATAGCGGCCACCGGTCAGTCGCTCGGCCAGAGCCGAACTGACACCGGGTACGCCCTTGGCCACTCGCTCGACCGCCTGAGTCGCGGCATCAATCTCCGTCAGGTTGGTGCCAGCAACTTTCACCCCAATAGGACTCTTGATCCCCGTAGCCAGCATGTCGATTCGGTTGCGAATCGGTGGTATCCAGATATTGGTCAGCCCAGGAACTCGCACCACTCGATCCAGCTCTTCCACCAGTTTTTCCTGAGTCATGCCTGGGCGCCATTGCTCCTGTGGCTTGAACTGGATCGTGGTTTCGAACATCTCCAACGGCGCCGGGTCGGTGGCAGTTTCAGCACGACCGGCTTTACCAAAGACATGTTCGACCTCCGGCACGGTCTTGATCAGGCGGTCGGTCTGTTGCAGCAGTTGCGCCGCTTTCTGCGCCGACAATCCCGGCAGAGCCGAAGGCATATAGAGCAGGTCGCCCTCGTCCAAAGGTGGAAGAAACTCGCCACCCAAGCGCGACATTGGCCATAGTGCGCTGATAAAAACCAGCAACGCGACCAGCAGCGTGATCTTCGGTCGTCGCAAGACTGCATCCAGAGCCGGCTGGTAGATCCGGATCAGCCAGCGGTTCAACGGGTTCTGTTGTTCACTGGGAATTCGTCCCCGAATCCAGTAGCCCATCAACACCGGCACCAAGGTCACTGACAATCCCGCCGCTGCGGCCATGGCGTAGGTCTTGGTGAAAGCCAGCGGGCCGAATAGCCGGCCCTCTTGCGCTTGCAGGGTGAACACCGGAATGAACGATAGGGTAATGATCAACAAACAGAAGAACAGTGCTGGTCCTACCTCCGCTGCCGCTTCAGTCATCACGTGCCAATGACGTTCACCTTTCAGTTCCTCCCCAGGATTGGCCACGTGCCAGGCCTCAACCTTCTTGTGCGCGTTTTCAATCATCACCACGGCAGCGTCGACCATGGCACCGATGGCGATGGCAATTCCGCCCAGGGACATGATGTTGGCGTTGATCCCTTGATAGCGCATCACGATGAAGGCGATCAGCACCCCCACCGGCAGGGAGATGATTGCCACCAGAGATGAACGCAGGTGCCAGAGGAAGATGCCGCACACCAACGCGACGACGATGAACTCTTCGAGCAGTTTGTGGCTGAGATTTTCCACCGCGCGGTCGATTAGTTTGCTGCGGTCGTAGGTGGTGACGATTTCCACCCCCGCCGGCAAGCTGCTTTTCAACTCGTCGAGTTTGGTCTTGACCGCCGCAATGGTTTCGCGAGCGTTCTTGCCGCTGCGCAGAATTACCACGCCGCCAACAGTCTCGCCTTCGCCGTCGAGTTCGGTGATGCCACGCCGCATTTCCGGACCCAACTGGATCGCGGCAACATCGCCAAGGGTCACCGGCACACCGCCCGAACCCAGCTTGAGTGGGATCGCCCGAAAGTCATTGAGCGTCTTCAAGTAGCCGGAGGCCCGCACAATGAACTCGGTCTCTGCCATCTCCAGGACGGCGCCACCGGTTTCCTGATTAGCCTTGCCGATCGCTTCCGTCACCTCGGCCTGGGTGATACCGAGGCTGGCCAATTTGAGCGGATCAAGCTGCACTTGGTACTGCTTGACCATCCCTCCCACCGTAGCCACCTCGGCAACGTTGGGCAGAGTCTTGAGTTCGAACTTGAGGAACCAGTCCTGAAGTGCACGAAGTTGCGCCAGATCGTGTCCGCCACTGCGATCTACCAGCGCATATTGGAAGATCCAGCCAACGCCTGTCGCATCCGGCCCCAACGCTGGTTTGGCGCTGGCCGGCAAGCGACTTTGTATTTGGCTCAGGTACTCCAACACCCGCGAGCGAGCCCAATACAAGTCAGTGCCGTCTTCGAACAGCACGTAAACGAAGCTGTCACCAAAGAAGGAGTAGCCGCGCACGGTCTTGGCGCCAGGCACCGAAAGCATGGTGGTCGCCAATGGATAGGTCACTTGGTTCTCGACGATCTGCGGTGCCTGTCCCGGATACGGGGTGCGGATGATCACCTGAACATCGGAGAGATCAGGTAGCGCATCGATGGGCGTGCTCTGCACCGACCAGATGCCCCAAACCGTGACGAACAGTGTCGCCAGTAGCACCAGGAATCGGTTGGCCACCGACCAACGAATCAGGGCAGCAATCATGGCTGGCCCCCCGATTTGGCCAGGCGCTCGACACGCAAGCCATCGTCGGTCTGGCTCACTGCAATCCGGACCTTGTCGCCCGTTTTGAGGCCCTGCATCAGAGCCGGATTGGCGAGCGGGAAAGTCATCGTCATGCCAGGCATGCCCAGCGTTTTGAAGGGGCCATGGGCGAGTGTGACTTCTTTGTCGTTGATCTCAACGATCTGCCCATCCGCCTCATGAAAACTGGAGGCTGCTGCGTTGGTGGGTGACTGTTCCTCTAAGCTTGCAACGATGCCCTTAAGACTGGCCTCCGAGTCGAGCAGGAACTGGCCAGAGGTAACCACCTTCTGGCCCTCTTCCAGACCTTTCAATATCGCCGTCTTGCCATCGTTTTCCTGCCCGATCAACACTTCAACAGGACGATAGCGGCCAGCGTCTTCAGCGAGCATCACCAGGGCACGTCGACCGGTGCGAATGACGGCCTCGCTCGGCACCCACAACACGTTTTCCTCCGTTGAACGATTGAGGCTCACTCGTGCGGTCATACCCGGCCTGAGTCGGCCTTCTGGGTTGGGCAACTCGACGCGGACGCGAAGTGTGCGGCTATCCGGATTGGTTTCCGGAAGAATCGCGCTGACTACGCCCTTGAGCACAACCCCAGGGAACGCGGGTAAACGCGCCTCTGCCGCTTGCCCCATGAGGATCGATCCAGATTCAGTCTCGGGAACGGCCAGGGCCAGCCAGACGCTACTCAAACCATTAACGCGTGCCAGTGTCTCGCCGGCGGCCACCGTCATACCCTCGCGCACATTGAGCTCTTGCAGCACACCACTAATAGGGCTGGTGAGGGTCAGGTTTGGTTGGACTTTGCCACTGCGCTCTACTTGAGCAATTGATGCCGCCGGCATCCCGGTGAGCCGCAAGCGCTGGCGAGCCGCTGCCAGCAAGCCCGCATCGCCACTGCGCCTGAGTGCGAGGAACTCTTCCTGAGCGGCAGCCCACTCAGGTACAAGAATATCCGCCAAGGCGGCATTGGCTTTGATCACGTCGCCAGGAGCACGGGCATACACGCGCTCGACGAAACCCGCCGTACGGGCTTGGATTACGGCGACGTCCCGCTCGTTGAAGGTCAACACACCGACCACGTCCAGACTCGAAGCAAACACACCTCGACTGACGGTAGCCAGTCGCACACCGAGATTCTGAGTCAGGCTTGGATCAATGCGAACGGCTGCGCTGTCCCCTTTGATGTCGGCGTACTGAGGGACCAACTGCATGTCCATGTAGGGCGACTTACCCGGCTTATCGAACTTTTGCTGCGGGGACATAGGGTCGTACCAATACAGCACTTTGCGTTCGTCCAGAGAGGGGAGGCTCTGCTCCGGGGCTGCACCAGGTACTTCGCTCATTCCCTGCAGAGCGAACCAGTAACCACCGGTGACACCCAATACCAGCGAGAGGCCTACCAACAATGCCCCGTTCCACTTTTTAAGGTTCATTGGCTGGACTCCCCGTAAGCGAAATGCAGACGCGCACTGGTCAGCGCTCGCTGCTCTTCCACGTCGATCTGTTTGAGGCGGGCTTCGATGAGCTCGCGCCGAGCGGCCACGACGGAGCTCAAATCGCCTTTGCCGGCGCGGTAGCTGGCCATACTGAGCTCGACCTTTTCCTTGGCCAAGGGCAACAGACTGTCCTGGGTTCGATGTACGGCACGATTCAAGCGTTCATAGTCGGCCAGCTCGTCCTCCAGTTGCTGGGTGTGCTCGCGTGAAAGGGCTTCACGCTCAGCCTCAAGCTGGTTGAGTTCAGCGTGCTTGGCCGCAATTTTTGGGTTTTGCCGAGAGTCAGGAAACAGCGGTAGATCCCATGAAAATTGCACGCTGACCATGTCGCCGAACTGTCGGCCGCGATTCTGATAGTCGACTTCCCAGCTCCAATCCGACTGTTTTTCCGCTTCGGCTTCACGGACCTTCGCTTGCGCTTCGCGGGTCATTGGCGCAAACGCTGCCAATTCTGGGTGATGTTGCAGCTTATGAGAGTAGCCAGAGGCTTCGACAGGCCATTCAGGCAAGCTGCCCACAGGTTTGTCGTTGGCGGCCGGGCCAATCCAGCGCTTCAGGGCCGCTCGGGCCTGCGCTCTCTGGCGAATCAGATCGTCCTGCTGCTCTTCCAGTTGTGCCGCTTCCTGTTTGGGCGTTACTGCATCAGCAGGTTGAGCGCGGCCGCCGGCAATTTGTGCACGGACGGTATCAGCCAGCAGACGGTTTTCTTTGTAGAAGTCCTGAAAGAGCGCGTCTTTACGCTCAACGGAGTAGCTGTTGATCCAGGCCAACGCCGTGGCCTGACGAACCTTTAGACGTTCGACCCGGCGCTCAGCGGCGGCGCGGTCAATGGCCGCATCAGCGACCTCGATTCGGGCTTTGCGCTTGGCGCTGTTGGGCATCTCCTGACTGACTCCGACCATTCGCATAGTCATGAAGTCCTGGTCGATGCTCCAGCGATCCGGCCCCCCAATGGGGTAGTTCTGTACGCCTAGCAGCAACTTGGGATCGGGTAGTTCACCAGCGGGGATGGCCGCACTACTGGCGGCCTGAATTTTCGCGTCTTGTGCAGTCAGCGACGGCGCATTGTTTTCAGCCAGCTGCAAAGCTTCATCGAGTGTCAATGCAGCAGCGAGACTCGGCAATGCTAGTACGCTTGCCGCCAGGCCGGCCACGAGGGACCACCCTGTGCAATAGCACTTGGAGTTCATGTTCACGATTCCTGTAATGATCCACTGCGCGCGTCATAAGACATGCACGCAGATATGCCATCCCGCTAACGCGGAATGAGGCTCAGTGTGGTACAGGAATCAAGTGCGGGGCGGTCGCCATACCCCTGATGGGGTTTGTACTGGATGCGAATCTAGGGAGAAGGACAGTATGAGGGGGCTGGATAAGGTGATAGGAGGCTTGATGATCGAGACTTGCAGCATGCCACCAGTCTTGCACTCCTGGCCTGACTTACAGGGTTTGCCGTGCTCGGTGGGACTTTCCATGTCATGGCAGCAGTCTTGACCCATGCCGTCCATCATCGCCATGCCCATGGTTTTCATGGGGCAGGGCTCAGTCGGCGCCTGAACACCCGCCATCCCGCTGAGGGGGAGCGCCAGGCTAATCAGGAAAATCAGGCAAAACCGTAGGTAGCGTTTCATGGGCTGGAGTGTAGCCGGTGGAAATGGCCCTTACAATTCACCTTCTAGACTCCTTAGTCGGCTGTCACCAACCTCTATCCCGCGCTCATTTCCATTTCCGGACTTAAAGTGCCTAACCATGCGACAAGACAAATTATGATGACTGCCATTAAAAATTCGAGTGTCATGCTGCGGCGCAAGGCATTGACCGCGGCAGAGTATTCTCCATTTCGAACTGACCGCTCCAATACCGGACTTAGGTGAAAGCGGTTCAGCGTGGCTAACACGATCATCCCGGCAAAGAGCAGGATCTTCAAAAACAGCAGTACACCGTACGTACTGAGCATCACTTCATCGAGATTTGGACCGATGACAAACAGATAATTCACTACGCCTGTGATGCTTATGATCACTACGATCACAGCGCCGGCCGATTCAAAACCAGTTAGCACCCGTGCAAGAATTCGAGCTTCTTGTTCGCCCTTTAGCGATTTCAACCGCAGCAGTAGAGCGAATGCCAGTAGAGCCCCCAACCAGCCACCTGCGGCTAAAAGATGGAATATATCGGCGATGAAATGCCAGTAGCGTCGGCTGCCTTCATCCATGGCACCGTGCCCTGTCCAAGCCAACGTCGCCAACGCAATCGCTCCGCATACGGTGACGATCCAGAGACTGGGTGTCGGAAATCGCTTATTCAGTGCGACGCCAATAATTGCCATCACCAAGGCAGCTATTCGGACCATCCAGGTCAACCCGACGTCAGTCCCCATGAGGACCATTTCAAAAATATGGTGATGTAGCTCCATAAGCTCCGACACACCGCTCATTGCTTTCGCAAGCAACAACATGGCGACAAGGGATAGAGCTACACCTGCAACAGAAGTACCGTAAAGAAGCGACTCAAAATTCAAGACCGTGCCCGATACTCTTTCCTTTCCCCTGAGGCTGTACAAGCCGAAAATTGCCAATCCGAATAACAACATCAGGTCGAAATAGAGAGCAAAGCGAACCACAATATTTATTGAGTCGCTCATAAATCATTTCACTTTAAATGAGAAGTTGCCGGTGATCGGGTGAGTGTCCGAGGAGACAGCACGCCATTCGACTTTGTAGGTACCGGTGGTCAAAGGTGCTGCCGGTGTAATCACCATCGTTTTCGGATCACCGCCACCAGCGACGGCGGCCTTAACACCCATTGGGGAGTTCGGCATGCCAGGCATATCGGTCATGATCAGTTTTGCACCGGAAAACTGAGTGGTGAGATTCTCAGAAAAGTGCAGTTCAATTTTCGAAGGGGCCGCCGCATTCGAGCCTTCTGCCGGAGTGGAAGAAAGGAGCTTTGGATGTGCTTGAGCAACTGCACTCAGAAGCAAACCGGCGGTAAGTGCAACAGCTACGGTCGTAGTTTTAAGGAATGACATGCAAGACTCCTCACAGCAAGAGCTGTTGATTCGAGGTTTGTTTGGGAATTTCTAGTTTTTACTTTTCGATTCTTGTTAAAACCACTGATGATTAGCTAGTAGCCTCCGTGTTCTAGGGCAGGTTGAACACGAAAAACTCACTAGACCCCAACGTCACAGTGCAAGAACACGATGCCACACGAACGCAAACTGTTCGATTACATTTCAGTCAGCTTGACGCGGGTGTTTGGCCTCGAATTGGCGGGCGTAGCTAGACATAAAGACCAGACCGCGTGTCCGCGATACTAGGGTTCTCACTCATTCAAAAATAACAAAAGTGGACGCTGAGCGCTGGCTGAGAAATCGCCGTTGATCACAAATGCGCCGTTGCTCAGCTGACCGTCAAGTCAACACGAGGAAACTCTAGATGAAAGGCCGTTTTCCCGTCACATGACGTACACCAGATCTTGCCATCATGCGCTTCAATAATTGATCGAGTAATCGACAGACCTAGCCCTGCGTTGCTTGGACTCCCTTCTCGCCGCGCTGGGTCTACGCGATAAAAACGATCGAAAAGCTTTTCAAGATGTTCGGGGGCAATGGGTTCTCCGTGGTTCTCCACGACGACCAATACCGACATCTCCTTCTGGAGGATTTCGACACTGATCGTCTTCCCTTCAGAGGTGTAGCGAAGCGCGTTAGAGAGCAGATTAGAAATGGCTCTGTGGAGCATAAGGACATCGCCTCGGACGCTGCCCCTTCCTGAAACCGTGAGTTCAATCCCTCGCTCATCAGCCAACAGACGGTAGTATTCGAGCAGTTTTTCTACGACTTCCACGAGATCTATTGGTTTGTTCTCGTGTGTGATCAGACCATTGTCAGATTTGGCCAAAAAAAGCATGTCATCAATCATCCGACTCATACGCTTCAAGTCATCAAGATTTGAATACAGATTGTCTTCGTAGTCTTCAATATTCCTTTTTCTTGAAAGCACCACTTCCGTGTGGGTCATCAAATTGCTGACAGGGGTCCGTAGCTCGTGGGCAATGTCTGCGGAAAAGTTCGATAAACGGACAAATGCATCGTCCAGCCTGGACAACATTGCGTTAAAAGAAAGCACCATTTGCTGAAGCTCTTTGGGAACGGGTGCTAAGGGGATGCGATCTTTGAGTGATTTTGCTGACATTGACGCAGCGACCCGCGTGACCTGGTGAATAGGCCGCATGCCACTGCTTGCTACCATCCAGCCGAGTGCAGCGCTGACCAACGCGCTGATCACTAATCCTATCCAAAACCATCGTTCAAGCGTTTCGAAAAAGGACATATGCTGAGTAACATCAAAGATCAAAATAACGGTCAACGGTTTTTCTTGTCCCGTCACAACGGCTTGTGCCGTCACGCCACGGAACATCTGCCCTTGCTCCCGCCACTCCCAGACGGTGTTGTTTGTGGTTGTGCGGAACTCCTTCGGAATATCTACCGGACCGGGATCAGCAAACAATAGCTTGCCGTCACCATCGATTATCAGGGCAGTCAAATCAAGGTGAGCACCGAGCAGCGCTTCCAGTTCAGGCTTAAAATCGCTGAATTGATCGATGCTGTTCAACCCGGACAAAATTCTCTGGGTCGAGTGGAGCTTTTCGTTCAATGCCTGCTGATCCAGCATCTTAAAGTGATGCCGGCTGAGGTTATTGAAACTGAGTCCGGCGACCGTGAGCACGGCCGTTACCGCGAGCATGAACATCAGACTCATGCGGGTCGTCAGGGACATTCGGTTCATTCCGACTCCGAATCAGGCGCGTCGAGCATGTAACCCATCCCCCTGGAGGTATGTATCAACTTGACCTCGAAGTCGTCATCTATCTTGGCCCTCAACCTTCTCACTGCAACCTCGATAACGTTGGTATCGCTGTCGAAGTTCATATCCCAAACCTGGGAGGCGATAAGTGACTTTGGCAGCACCTCCCCTCGACGTCGTAGCAACAGCTCAAGCAACGCAAACTCTTTGGCCGTAAGGTCTATGCGCTTACCTCCACGAATTGCCCGACGCTTGAGCAGGTCCACCTCCAGATCAGCCAATTTCATGTAGGTTTGCGAGGGAGCGCCGTTACCCCGACGCAGCAACGTTCTGACACGGGCCAGCAATTCAGAAAATGCGAAGGGTTTAATCAGGTAATCATCTGCTCCGAGTTCAAGTCCTTTTACTCGGTCCTCAACACGGTCTCGCGCCGTGAGAAAGAGCACGGGAACGTCTTTCCCGGATGCACGAACCTTCTGAAGCACTTCCCAACCATCCAGCCCGGGCATCATGACGTCGAGAATCAGCAGGTCATAGGCCTCGCTCAAAGCGTGCTGAAGCGCCACTTTGCCATTGGTAAAGCGATCCACATTGAACCCCGCCTCCGTGAGTCCTTGCTGCAAATAGATACCTATTTTGGGTTCGTCTTCAGCAACCAGAAGTCTCATGAGGGTGGCTCTCGGATAATGATGAAGCGCAGTCTGCAACGAAACACGCCAGCCAACCAGCAACTGACAGAAAAGTAATATTGGCTTCAGGTAGATGTCAGCGAGCGCTGTCTAGGGTTCAAGCATGAGTACTTCCTGGTGCTCGACCGACTCTTCAGCATGAAACGTTTGGGAGCCGGAAAACAATTCCATAAGGAGTTGCCCCATGAATCGCCTGAAAATGCTGTTTTTTGTGAGCTCGATACTCGTCTCAGCTTCTGTATGGGCTGAAAGTGGCGGAGACCGGGTGATAGAGCGTATGGAAAGCCTGCGCGACAGGGCTGAAGCCGTACTGATTCAAGCTGAAAAAGCCCCTGAAGGACAGCGTCATGTCCACATGGCCGAGCATATGAAGATGCTCGGCGACATCATGAGCCAACTCCATAAAGATCATCCAGACGCATCAATGCCACCTCAGCAGCACCTCGCCTGGATGGAAAAGCACGACAAAATCGTCGATGACGTTTTGAGCCAAATGCAGCGCGAGCACAAATTGATGCTTTCAGAGTGCCATCAGTAATAAGTGCTCGACGCATTTCTTGGTTAGAGCTGATTAACACGGCGTCACCTGAACGCCGTGTTTTTTTTGAAAACTGACAGAAATGTAGTGTTCAGGTCAGTTAACTGGCAGCTCCGTGTCTTTAGCATAGCCAGTGCTCCCACTGTTACTCTCGAGGTCACTATGAAAGCTAAGCTCGTTTCCCCTGTCATCGCAGCAATCACTCTACTCTTCGGTGCTACGGCTATGGCCAGCGCAGGGCATGGAAAAGAGGACATCGGCCAGCCTGGAGTCGCCTCTGAGGTTACCCGTACGGTGGACGTCGAGATGGGCGATGTTTTCTTCAAACCTGAAAGCATCGACGTAAAGCCTGGTGAAACTATTCGATTTGTACTTCGCAATGAGGGTTCGCTGCTGCACGAGTTCAACATCGGCAAAGCCGCTGCTCATGCAGCACACCAAAAAGAAATGGCAAGCATGTTCCAGAACGGGACGCTTAACCCCACCGGTACCGGGAAAACGATGAGCGGTATGGGCCACAGCATGGGTGGAATGAAGATGGTCGCAATGGAGCACAACGACCCGAACAGCGTCCTGATTGAGCCTGGCGCAACCCAGGAGCTGATCTGGACCTTCAACAACAGCACAGGCCTTCAGTTTGCCTGCAACGTGCCGGGGCATTACCAGTCAGGGATGGTTGGTCCGTTTGACCTGAAGTAAGCCGGAGCTGGCTGCTAACAACGCTTCGACGCACGAGTTGGCTACGCTCTGTCGCAGAGATCACAGCAACGCTCACACAGTGGGGTTTAGATCATGAATAACCATCAGCATCCGGATGGAAACACCACCGCACCATTTTGGAGGCGCAAAACAGGCGTTGTACTAATCATGCTCATTGCGATTGGTGCCTTCTACGTGTTGCGGGAGCATTTCAGCCACGTTTATCCATTTTGGCCTTATCTGATTCTGTTGATCTGTCCATTGATGCATTTTTTTGGACATGGACATGGCGGACATAGCCATGGCGATCAGGCAGCAACCCACAAGGACGAAAAAGGGAAATAGCCATGCCTACCATATCGAGCCACCACGACCACAGTCACGCCCATAGTGCTCCGCTCAATGACGATGATCTACGTGACCCGGTGTGCGCAATGGCAGTCACTTCATCAAGTAAGTTTGGTGAGTCTTATCAGGGACAGACATATCAATTTTGTAGCCTGAAATGCCAGGAGAAGTTTCGAGCTGATCCTGAACGCTACAGCGGTAATGTTTCGAGCGCCGAGTCCCGCGTCAGCACTCCAGAGTCTGCGGTACAGACAGGCACTGAGTTTACCTGTCCGATGCACCCGGAAATACGCCAGCCCGGACCCGGCAACTGCCCTAAATGTGGCATGACATTAGAGCCGGTCATGCCCACGCTCGATGAAGAAGAAAATCCTGAACTCCGGGATTTCGCCCGCCGCTTTTGGTGGTCGCTGCCATTAACCGTGATAGTGACAGTGCTCGCCATGGCGGGGCACTCGTTACAACTCCTCCATGGCTCGATCCAAAACTGGATCGAGCTCGCTCTGGCGACACCGGTGACCTTATGGGCAGGTTGGCCCTTTTTTGTAAGGGGCATAGCCTCTATTAGAAATCGCAGTCCAAACATGTGGACTCTGATCGGTTTGGGTACCGCCGCAGCCTACCTTTACAGCGTCATGGCAACGCTCTTACCCCAAAGCTTTCCCGCCACCTTCATGCAAGATGGACGTATCAGCGTCTACTTCGAAGCCGCCGCGGTCATCATCTCGCTCACCTTGCTTGGGCAGATTCTTGAGCTCAAAGCCCGATCGCAAACCTCCGCCGCCATTAAGTCCCTTCTCGGTCTATCGCCCAAGACCGCACGCCGGATCAATGCCGATGGACAGGAAGAAGACATTCCTCTCACCCATGTCCACCTTGGAGACCATCTGCGGGTCAGGCCTGGTGAAAAGGTGCCAGTTGATGGTTCAGTACTGGAGGGCGAAAGTGCGGTGGATGAGTCCATGCTCACTGGCGAGCCAGTGCCGGTAATGAAGAGAGCTGGAGATAGCCTGATCGGTGCCACGCTGAATACACATGGCAGCTTGGTAATGGAGGCGCAGAAGGTCGGCGCTGAGACCATGCTGTCACAAATCGTACAGATGGTCGCTCGGGCTCAGCGCTCCAAAGCACCCATGCAACGAATGGCCGACTCTATTGCTGGCTACTTTGTGATGGGTGTTATCGCGATTGCGATACTGACATTTGTCGGCTGGGGGCTTTTTGGCCCTGAGCCCAGTTGGGTGTTTGGTCTGATCAACGCTGTCGCCGTGCTGATCATCGCTTGTCCCTGTGCGTTGGGTCTTGCTACGCCCATGTCGATCATGGTTTCGACAGGTAAAGCAGCCAGCATGGGTGTGCTGTTCAGGGATGCCAGTGCCATCGAAAACCTTTGCAAGATCGACACGCTGATTGTCGATAAGACAGGCACCCTGACAGAGGGACGGCCAGTGTTTCACAGCGTGGAGGCCACACCCAGTTTCAATCCCCACGATGTTCTTCATCTGGCTGCCAGCCTTGATCAGGGCAGCGAACATCCCTTGGCTCATGCAATCGTCGATCACGCCCGAACCGAGAACATTAAGCTCACCAAGCCAGAATCCTTTGAGTCTGGTTCAGGTATCGGGGTCAGTGGCATCGTTGATGGCAAGAAGATCCAGCTGGGGAACACCGCGTTGATGGAAGCCGCAGGCGTGAACACCAAGCCCCTACAAGAGCGTGCAGAGTTGTTGCGACTTGACGGCATCAGCATCATCTACCTCGCAGTCGACGGGGTATTGGCAGGGTTGTTGGCAGTATCAGATCCAATTAAGCCGACCTCCAAAGAAGCAGTCACCAAGCTCAAGGCTGATGACATCAAAATCATCATGGCTACTGGCGACGGGCTCACCACCGCTCGGGCTGTCGCCAGGGAGATGGGGATTGAAGAAGTCCACGGTGAAGTAAAACCTCAGGACAAGGAACGTCTGGTCGCAGACCTCCAGCAATACGGCCGGAGGGTCGCCATGGCTGGCGACGGTATCAACGACGCACCGGCCTTGGCGCGAGCAGATGTGGGCATCGCCATGGGGACAGGGACTGACGTTGCGATGAATAGCGCGCAACTCACGCTGGTAAAAGGCGACTTGATGGGGATTTTACGAGCACGGGCTCTTTCGGTTGCAACGGTAAAAAACATGCGGCAAAACTTGGGTTTCGCCTTTCTTTATAACGCGATGGGTATCCCCCTAGCCGCAGGCCTTCTCTATCCACTGACGGGACACCTCCTGTCGCCAATGATCGCGGCCATAGCCATGAGCGTCAGTTCTGCATCTGTAGTTTTCAATGCGTTGAGACTTAGGAATACCCGAATTGACTGAGCTTAACTGATGCTCGCAGCCCGATACTGATAACTCTTGACCTTGCCGTCGTGTCAACGTTGATGCTGTCGTTGCGGTGAAATGAGACCGCTCAGAAAGAGAGGAATAATCATGTTCGTCTTAGATGTTTCAGGCATTGGTTGCGGCAGTTGCGTCAGCAAAATCACCAAAGCGATTCAGTCACTGGACAACGAAGCTATGGTTTCCGTGGATCGGGCAACGGGGAAGGTGAGCGTTGAAAGTAACAAAAGCCCAGAGCAGGTTCGTAAAACTGTAGAGGCGTTAGGTTTTCCTTCCCAGATCAGCGCCTGAGGGCGCTGATTCGTTCCTAAGGTAAGAGCCACGCATGTCCGGGCTCCCCTTGGGTTCATTTCAAATACGAGCGCAGAGCCGAGACAACCTGGTCCAGGTCCTCTTGACGTTGCTCTGGAGTAACAGCTTCAGCACCTAAATGCTCACGGATGCGCCCTTCGAGCACCTCTGCCATCAATCCATTCACCGCGCCCACCACCGCTGCAATTTGTTGCAAAACAGCAGAACACTCCACCTCCTGCTTCAGCGCGCGTTCCAGCGCTTGCCATCACCATCGTCAGGGTTTTTTATTCTCTTTAATCCACTGATCGAAAACGGCGATTTCCTTTTCCTGTGCGGCAATTATGTCTTTGGCCATTCGGAGCATCTCTGGATTTTTTCCGTTCTTGAGTTCGGCTTGTGACATCTTGACTGCCATCTGGTGATGCATGCGCATGTTGGCCGCGAAGTCATAATCCACATCGCCGGTCTTGGACATACCACCCATCATGCTGTCCATCTTCGAGTGATCCATCTGCTCGGAAGGCATCGGCATTGTTCCGCTTTTTGCGGGTTCTGCGGCACTGGTCCACGTCGGTGCTGCCGCCATGACAGCGGCAGCCATCACTACCGCTCTCACCGACAAAGTGAATCGGCTAGAGCTGCTGTGTTTGATATGCTGTGACATTGTGAATCTCCTGGTTAAAAGGCGGAGGATCGGCATATACATACGGCGGCGACATTTTCGATTGAAAACAGCTGATCATTTTCGACAGAAATGCCAGACGTGATGTCAGCAGGAAAATGCTTCATGGCTAGAGATCAATAAGTGCTCAAGAGCTCATATTTCACCCTAGACCACGCTGGGCGGACAGTCGATAGAAATGAAAATTACATTCCTGTCAGGTTCCAGTTGGTTAGCATGGTTTAAGTCCGCGTAGATCGTGCACAGGCTAAGCGCTGCTGCCAGTCACCGGCATTCGACCGCTGACATTGCTCTTCACTATCGAAATGTAGGTTGGCCAACACCTGGCTGGCGTGAACATCCGCTTCGCTTAACGCCTGGGTAGTCAGTTCAAGCATTCGCTTATCTTGCCCATTGGCAAAAACCTGATCTCTGTTGGCATCGGTGTCGAAGACCTAAACAACCATCAGGCTGGAGGGGAACCGCGCGTAAACCACGTCGTGAGTCAACCAAGAGAAGCCCACGATTTCCGCTTTGGCGGTCTCGCAGGCCTTTGTTAGGGCGGCAATCAGACGACGCTCGATGTGCGCTTGATCGCGTTTGCTCAACAGCCTCTCTCGATCCTTATTTTCCGATCAGTTAACTTTGCGTTCATTTCTAAGCCGGAGCCGAAACTTGAACCGATGAATCAGCTCCGTAAGCGTCCGCCGAAGTCACCTTGCATGACTCAGGCAGATACCCACTGATGCGGCAGCAGTTGGTCGATCTCACTCGCCCGCTGCGTCGGCAGCCGCGTCAGCACATCTTTGAGATAGGCATACGGATCGTGCCCATTCATACGTGCCGACTGGATCAAACTCATAATCGCCGCTGCCCGTTTGCCGCTGCGAAGCGATCCAGCAAACAACCAGTTCGAGCGTCCAAGTGCCCACGGCCTGATCTGGTTTTCGACTGGATTGTTGTCTATGGGCACCGCCCCATCGACCAGGTAGCGCGTCAGCGCTACCCAGCGTTTAAGGCTGTAATCCAAGGCTTTGGCCGTTGCTGATCCATTGGGCACAAGATCGCGCTGGGCCAACATCCAGTCGTGCAGTGCTTTGGCCAGCGGCGCCGCTTTTTCTTGCCGTATTCGACAGCGATCTCCATCACTCATGTCTCGCACTTGCCGCTCAACTTCGTACAAACCGCCAATCGAGTGCAGCGCCTGTTCTGCCAACTGACTTTTATTCGCGACATGCAGATCGAAAAACTTGCGGCGGGCGTGAGCCATGCAGCCGATTTCGATCATGCCTTTCTCAAACCCAGCTTTGTAACCAGCAAAGTCGTCGCACACCAGCTTGCCATTCCACGCGCCGAGGAAGTTACGCGCATGCTCACCGGCGCGGCTCGGGCTGAAGTCATAAACCACTGCCTTAAGCGCCGAAAACGGCGTGGTGCAGTAAGCCCAGACATAAGCGCGGTGAGTTTTCTTCTCTCCGGGCGCAAGCATCTGCACCGGCGTCTCATCGGCGTGGACAACTTGCTGCGCCAGGACGGCTTCTCGCAAGGCATCAACTAATGGCTGAAGCTGTACACCTGTTTGTCCAACCCATTGAGCTAGTGTGGAGCGCGGGATCGCTAAACCAGCGCGCCCGAAGATTTTCTCCTGCCGATACAGCGGCAAGTGGTCAGCGAACTTCGCCACCAACACATGCGCGATCAGGCCCGCAGTTGGGATGCCCTTGTCGATCACTTGGGCCGGTACCGGTGCCTGGATCAGTGTTTCGCACTGACGGCAGGCCCACTTCCCACGCACATGCTGTTCAACAGTGAACACGCCCGGCGTGTAATCGAGCTTCTCGCTGATGTCCTCGCCGATGCGCTGGAGTTGGCAGCCGCAAGTGCACTGAGTGCTTTCTGGTTCGTGATGAATGACGGTGCGTGGAAACTGCGGCGGCAGTGGCGCGCGCTTTGGTTTTTGGCGCGCCTCTTCTGGAGCAGGAGCCGGAAGCAGTGCCGTCAGCTCGGCGTCGATAGCCTCAAGGTCGGTGTTGAGCAGATCGTCGAGCAAGCTGCCTTGTTCAGGACTGATCTGCTCGCTGCGTTTGGCAAACCGGTGCCGCTTGAGGATCGCGATCTCGTGGGTCAGCTGTTCGATGATGGTTTGATCGCGGTGGATCTTTCTGCCCATGGTGTCGACCTTCGACATCAACTGCGCAGCGAGGGCGCGCAGTTGGTCGGGGGTCATTTGGTCGAGGTTGGGCAAGGAAGTCATGCCGTGGATTTTACCAAAGCAGACCGCCTACGGCAGTAGGCCAAGAAGCAAAATTAAAACTTTTAAAGCAGTGTAATTACGCCGCCAACGCCAACACGTTGCCAAGGTAGACCGAGCACCAACGCCCGAAGTTGCTCGGCATCCAGCTCCATCTCGCAACCTTGGCGAATGCCTGGCCAGTGGAATTTGCCTTGGTTCAACCGCCGTGCCGCCAGCCAAACACCAATTCCGTCATGAACCAGGACTTTCATTCGGTTAGCCCTGCGATTGGCAAACAGATAAGCACAGTGCGGCTTCGCCGCACCGAATACTGCGATCACTCTGGCCAGCGCAGTCTCGGTACCCGCGCGCATATCCATGGGCTCGGTGGCGAGCCAGATGGCGTCTATGCGGATCACTTGGCAAGCTCTCGAATAAATCGAGCGCACCCATCAGGATCGGAAACTGGCCACTTCACTGCGATGGCTTGTTCGCCAACGGGTATCTCGATGATCGCCGATGCCTCCGACGGCCGCTTAGGCGGAGCCTTCAACGGGACAAACGCAGGCAACGCGGCAACTGAGGTATGCCGGTAAAGCGGCAGCCATTTACGAATGACGTTGGCGTTGATGCCGTGAGCGATGGCAACGCTTGAAACGGTGGCCCCGGGCTGAAGGCATTCCTGAACGACCTGGGCTTTGAACGGTTTGGGATAAGAGCTTCGTTGGCGCATGGAAATCCTGGCGATTAAGGGTGATCGCGTCCGCTTAAAAATACGCGGACACCATCGCCCTTAATGCTGGAGTTTTGAAGGTGACATGGCCGGACGCTTACTCAGCTCCCAGTTTTGTGCGGTACTCAACCGTCAGATGAGTGACCTCATGAACCGTAGCGAGGCGTTCTCGTATGTTTTCGGCATTTGTTGCTGGGCTGCCCAGAACACTCACAATCGCGGCTCGGGCCTGAGGCCCCACCTGCCAGACATGAAGATCAATGATCGAAGCATCCCCCGGTCGTTCAACCAGTTCACGAATCTCTTCGGCAACATGATCATCTGTCTGGTCGAGCAATACACCCGCAGTCACCCGCATCAACGACCAAGCCCAGCGCGCAATGACAACTGCACCCACAATCCCCATTACAGGGTCAAGCCATACCCAACCAAGGTATCGACCAGCAAGCAGTGCAGCGATGGCCAGAACCGAGGTCAGGGCATCTGCAACGACGTGCACGTAAGCAGATCGCAAATTATTGTCGTGACCATGCACATGGTGAGATTCGTGGTCATGCCCATGGTGATGATCATGACCGCCTGATAGCAAAAGCGCGCTCACGACATTCACTGCTAATCCGACAACTGCGATAAGTGTCGCTGTCCCGAATTGCACTTGAGTCGGTTGAAAGAGACGGAATAGCGATTCTCCAGCAATACCCAAGGAGACCAGTCCCAAAATCAGAGCAGAGGCGAAGCCACCCAAGTCTCCCACCTTGCCAGTTCCAAAACTGTAGCGAGCACTTGAGGCATGCCTTTTTGCGTAACCGTAAGCAGCTGCGGCTATGCCGAGTGCTCCTGCGTGCGTTGCCATGTGAAATCCATCGGCAAGCAACGCCATGGATCCTGTGACATAACCCGCGGTGATCTCAGCGACCATCATTACGACGGTCAGAGCCACCACCCACAAGGTTCGCTTGGCGTTTTCTTCATGCGATGTCCCCAGGAACATATGGTCGTGGGAATAGTCGGTGTGCGAATTACTCATCTGGGTAATCCTATTTGGAATAGCGGCGAATGGCTTCGAGGAGCTCGTCAACGCCTTTCGCTCTTTCTTCGTTGCTGAGTGTCGGATTCGCGACGTGTTCACGAGCGTGGTCTTCGATGATTTCATCCATCAGCCCATTGATCGCGCCACGGGTCGAAGCGACCAAAAGCAAGGTTTTCGAGCAGTCATCGTCAGAGTCGAGTGCTCGCTCAATTGCCTGGATTTGCCCAGCGATTCGCTTTACTCGCTTAAGAAGATTGTCTTTGCTCGAACTTACATGACTCATACCATACCCCCCCTACCTATATTGACAGCATGATCACACGTTCCAATTGGCCATTCAAGCCAGGGAAAGAAGACATCCGACCGGCAGCGTGCAGCGTTTGAATGCCGTTATCGAAACATTGAGCACGTTGCCTCTCTGTGCAAAACCAATACAAGCCGATGGGCGGGCCCGCACTTCAATCATTCGATAGATGGCGTAGCGCCTATTTCTTGAGCTGCCATGGTCTATGGTTTAGGATCGAGCCATATCCCCCCAGGGGGGATATCCGCACACAACAGAGACAAAACCAGCTACTTGCGTCTCTTTGTGAAAAGTTCGGTAACCGCCTGGTCACCGCACTTCGCCACTTGAGATATTACATGCTGAAAATCCTAGCCAACCGAACCTACCGTCATCTCTTTCTCGCCCAAGTAATCGCGCTCGTAGGGACAGGACTCGCCACTGTCGCGCTGGGCCTTCTGGCGTTCGACCTTGCGGGCGCCCAAGCAGGTGCTGTCCTCGGTACAGCGCTGGCGATCAAAATGACGGCCTACATTGGCGTTGCACCAATCGCAGCGGCTTTTGCTGAACGTCTACCCCGTCGAGCGATGCTGGTCTCGCTGGACTTGGTGCGAGCACTGGTCGCACTCGCTCTACCGTTTGTGACGGAAGTCTGGCAGATCTACGTGTTAATTTTTGTTCTCCAGTCAGCCTCGGCGGCGTTCACCCCGACGTTCCAGGCGACCATTCCAGACATCCTGCCGGATGAGGACGATTACACCCGCGCCTTGTCGCTATCACGTCTCGCCTATGATCTTGAAAGTGTCGCCAGCCCTATGCTCGCTGCCGCGTTGCTGACCGTGATCAGCTTCCATAACCTTTTCGCCGGCACTGTCATCGGTTTTCTCGGCTCAGCGGTCCTGGTCGCCACAGTGTTACTGCCAAAGGCGAAGCCGACACCACGACGCAGCATTTACGAGCGAACTACCCGAGGCATGCGCATATTTCTGGCCACCCCTCGTCTACGGGGACTGCTAGCTCTCAATCTCTCCGTAGCGGCCGCCAGTGCCATGGTCATCGTCAATACGGTGGTGCTGGTGCAGTCGCGCTTCGCTCTACCTCAGAGTTCGACGGCATTGGCGCTGGCTGCGTTTGGTGGCGGCTCGATGGTCGCCGCCCTGGTCTTGCCTCGGCTGTTGAAAAACATCAAAGACCGAACAGCCATGCTGTTTGGCGGAGGAGTATTGGTCGCTGGCTTAGCGATTGGCATCAACCTGACCACCTATAACTTCCTGCTGCCGCTGTGGATGGTGCTCGGGGTGGGCTATTCCCTAGCGCAGACCCCCAGCGGTCGGCTGTTGCGTCGCTCGGCACATGCCGAAGATCGCCCGGCGTTGTTTGCCGCCCAATTTGCGCTATCCCATGCCTGCTGGTTGATTACCTACCCAATGGCGGGATGGCTGGGTGCCAACATTAGCCTCACCGCATCGTTTGTTGGGCTCGCTGTCGTGGCAGGTAGCGCACTGGTGGCCAGCATCGTGATATGGCGTCCAGCTCATGACCAAGAGTCGATCAAGCACACCCATGAGAATCTGCCGGGCAATCACACGCACTTCGACGGCCAGGAGGGTGTGGATCACGAGCATCCATACGTGATCGATGATCAGCATCGCCGATGGCCAAACAGATGATCGTAAGTTCCTAAGATGTGCTAAAGCTGGTTGGTCAGCCTTCAAATCAGAAACCGTAGCGCTTGCAGAGCGACAAGGTGCCCCGGATAGAACCAGTAGCCCCATTGCCGCACCGGCCAAACCTTAAAGGTGAAGGTCTGGCGCAGTAGCCAGAGTCCGATTAGGGGCGCAGCAAACGCGGTACTCAAGGCCAGCAATGAATAGATTTCCAAGTCCAACGCCCTGGTCACGATGCTGCTGCGGGTGTTGCTCAACAGGCACAAAGCCGCTGGCAGCAGCCAAAGAGCACTAAGCCTCTTGATTGCCAACAAAACCGCGGCAGGTACGAGTGCCCCGTAGAAGCCATACATCAACGGATCATCCAGCACGTAGGCAACCGCGCCGGCAATCAACGCCATGGTTCCGCTCAACAAAGTGCGATGCTGCCATCCCCAGGCAATTACCAGCCCCAATGCCAGGGTCACCAACACGTTGAATGATCCCGAGGTGCTGATGTAGCGATAAGGCACTTCTGAAATGGCGGCGAACACCAAGATCAACGCGACGTAGCGACCGTTCGCGGCAGTCAGTAATTCGCCCGGTTTCGAGCGTGCCACATTGGCCGCAATGGCGACACAGAACAACGGAAAAGAGAGTCGACCCGGAATGAACAGATTGCTCATCTCCGGCCACACCAACCGCAAGTGATCGATGACCATGGTTAACAACGCCATCCACTTGATCAGATCCAGGCTGCCGCTCCGGCGCTTGAGCGAGGAATCCTCGGTGGTATGAGCAGTCGTCATGCCTAGGCGTGAGCCCCACCTTGTTGCAGCAGTCCACCGAAGTTGGGCATTTTCAGACCTAGAGGTACTTGGTGATTTGTTTGAAGGCTTCCAGTGGTGCACGCTCACCATTGTTCAGCGCCGATACGGTGTCCTCCAGGCAGTGATCGATGTGATCCTGGATGAGCGTGCGCTTGGCTTGGCACACTGCTTTTTCGACAGCATGCAGCTGCTGAGCAATGTCCACGCACTGACGACCCTCTTCGATCATGGTGATGATGCCGCGTAAATGGCCGTCCGCCCGCTTGAGCCGCTTGATGATCGCCTCGTGACTTTGGTGGGTGTGGGGATGGTTATGTTCGTGTTCGTGCTCACTCATGACTTGAGCCTCTGGCCTCGATGAATTACGCTGGCATCCTATCCCCCCTAGGAGGATGGGTCAAACGCATCAAAGCCCTACAAAACGAGTTGAAACCCGAACGCTATGTTCAGCAGAACACTGACAACGACGGTGGTAATCGCGCTTGCTCTCGCCATGTTTGTGGCCTGGGCCGGGCATACCTATACCCTGTCAGTGATGTCGAAACAGCCGGTCTGGGAGATTGCGCAAGACGCACATCACTCCCATGAAGAGCGAGCCGAGATGTCGTGTGCGAGCTGTTCGGATCACTATCACTCCCCGTTGACCCCTGAGCACCATCACGAAACGCCACAGCTCAGTTCTGCGTTGACTTTGTCTGCGCAGCCGAAGCTGTCCATGCGACTCGAAGCCCCACGCTATTCCGTTCCTCGTCCGCCGATTTTCTTGATCGAGCGTCCACCCCGTCCTTCGTTCGCATCCTGACCATGGCCGTACTGCGGCCTTTGATCCCTGCAACGTAGGATTGATCTATGCATACTCACTCGATGAGCGGCGTTGACGCATTTACTGCGCCTTCGCGTCGCCTGCTACTGCTGTTGTTTTTATTTGTCGCGGCACTTTTCCTCGCAATGCCCGAGGCGATGGCTCATGCCGTCGCCGAAGGTGACAAGGGGTTCATACAGGAAAGCTCAGGCGTCATGTTGTTGCCCTTCATCTACATGGGCGCCAAGCACATGATGACGGGCTACGACCACCTGCTGTTTCTGTTCGGGGTGATCTTCTTCCTCTATCGCCTGAAAGAGGTTGGGCTTTACGTCACGCTATTCGCGGTAGGCCACTCGGTCACGCTGCTGCTTGGCGTGCTGACCGAGGTCAGCATCAGCTCTTACATCATCGATGCCATCATCGGTTTCTCGGTGGTGTACAAGGCGCTCGATAACCTGGGCGCATTCCAGCGCTGGTTCGGTTTCCAACCCGATACCAAGGTGGCCACGCTGATCTTCGGCCTACTCCATGGTTTCGGTCTGGCCACCAAGATTCAGGAGTACGAGATCTCGCCTGATGGCCTGATTCCGAACCTGATCGCCTTCAACGTTGGTGTCGAGATCGGCCAATTGCTGGCCCTTAGCGCGATTCTCATTTTAATGGGGTATTGGCGGCGAACCGGCAGTTTCTGGCGCCACGCCTATACCGCCAACGTCGCCATGATGAGTGCCGGTTTCCTGCTGATGGGTTACCAGATCACCGGCCTGTTTGTCTCTGCGTAAGGAATTCTGACCATGTTCAATACCCCGCTTCCCACTGTTAATGAATTGCCTAGCACTCGCAAATTGGTGCGCTCGACTGTCATTGCACTGCTGACCGCGGTCGGCCTGCTGGTGACCGTTGTCATGCCATCGGAATACGCTATTGATCCAACGGGCGTGGGGCGCGCACTGGGCCTGACGCAGATGGGTGAACTGAAAATCATCCTTGCCCAGGAAGCCTTGGCGGATGCCGCGCAACCGCAACCCGCAGCTCCAGCTCCAGCTCCAGCTCCAGCTCCGCAAGTTGCGCAAGTCCAACCTATTGCGAAACCTGTAGCTCAACCAGTGGCGACACCTGCCCCAGCTTTGAAAACCAATCAAATGACCGTCACGCTCAAGCCAGGCGAAGGGACAGAAATCAAACTGGAAGTGCTGAAGAACAAGACTGTCAGCTATGAATGGACAGCGGCTGGCGGACCTGTGAACTATGACACCCATGGCGAACCCTACAACGGTGAAAAGGGTTACTTCCACAGCTACAACAAGGGCAAGCAGGTCAAAAGTGATAAAGGTGAATTCACCGCCATTTTTGACGGCACCCACGGTTGGTTTTGGCGTAATCGCAGCAGCAACGACGTGACCATCTCTCTGAGTACGACCGGTGATTACCTGAGCGTCAAACAGTAATCGCAGAAGCTCGCGCTCCTACCGAGGGGGGAGGAGCGCTTTAATCGAATACACACCTCCATAATCTCTTGGAAAATACACGCATGAAAACTTCAGCAACGGTGTTCCGTTCAGTTCTTCTAATCTGCTTTCTGGGTCTGATGACCGCATGTAGCGGTAGTGAGAAAGAGGCGGGATCGGAAAGTGCAGGTCATGGCCACTCGCACGAGTGAAGCGTTGAAAACAAGCGAGGCAGCCAATGCCGCCTCGCTTTTCACAACATCACCAGTACCACAGAAGCGCTCTCTAAATGGAGCATTCTCCTTAGATCGCCGTCAATCGCTATCTTGAAGTTAGGCGTATCGGCGTTAGCGATATTGTTGCTCAGCACCTCAGCTCTTTGGCTGCGATAAATTAACACTCTTTCTGGGAGCCAAGTGCTTTTTCAAAATTAATACTCACATTCGATCACCTTTAGTCACGTTACTATTTCTCACGCATATCAAGCTCTAGTTTTGAGCTCAGCGCGCTCAAGTCGACGCATTCAATTCAAGTGTAGGTGCAAAAAAACGTAAAGCCTCCGCCAAAGTTACCGGCAGCTTACAAAACCACACCGCTAAAACTTTCAATCGGTAAATATCGGCTATGTGTTGCTGGATGATCGAGATCATTAAGAATTAAGTAGTGTGTTCCTCAAGAGAAATATCGCAACCTGACACAACTGTAATATTGGCCTAAGCTTCCTGACAGGGGGTAAGTCTTATAGTCCAACTGAGCCTTAAGCTCACCCCTAAGAATCAGCGCTTGATGTGGATTCAGGGGTTACCGAATACTCATCCGAGGAAACCCAAATGAACCCTATCAAATCCTTGTTCGTCATTGCTGCTCTGACCATCTCTTCTTTGGCTATGGCTGAAGGCGGTGGTGACCGGGCTTTCGCACGCATGGAAGCGGCCAGGAGTAACTCGATGGAATCGTACCAAGTAGCTCAAACGCAAAGCTCTCAACCTCCCGTCGCAGAAAGCAAAGCCAAAGTGATGGACCACAAGAATTGCTAAATAGCTGGGTACATTCCCAAGCTGACAGAAATGTAATCACTGTGGTGGTTTAAATGTGGCAATTTCTGAGCTCGCTTGCCGTAAGAGTTCGTTTTTTGTGACGGTGGGCGAAGCTCATCCGGGCAACCCATTGGTTGTTTCGCACGGCTTCCCTTTTGACTGATTGGACATAAACGGCATGCATTCCAAAACCTCTAGGCGGACATTCGTTAAAGGCCTGGCCGCTGGTGGCATTCTCGGCGGCCTTGGTCTGTGGCGCACTCCTGTATGGGCAGTGACCAGCCCTGGTCTACCGAGCGTTCTCACCGGTAACGAATTTGATCTGTTTATTGGTGAAACCCCTGTAAACATCACCGGCTCACCACGCACAGCCATGACCATCAATGGTTCGTTGCCCGGACCTTTGCTGCGCTGGCGCGAAGGCGAGACGGTCACACTGCGTGTGAAAAATCGCCTAGACCAAGACACGTCCATTCATTGGCACGGGATCATTCTGCCCGCCAACATGGACGGTGTACCGGGTTTGAGTTTCCATGGCATCGCGCCCGATGGCATGTACGAGTACAAATTCAAGGTGCATCAGAACGGCACGTACTGGTACCACAGCCACTCTGGTTTGCAGGAGCAGGCAGGCGTTTACGGTCCAATCGTCATCGACTCGAAAGAGCCTGAACCTTTTCAATACAACCGCGACTATGTAGTGATGTTGACTGACTGGACCGATGAAGATTCTAGTCGCGTCATGGCCAAGCTCAAGAAGCAATCGGACTATTACAACCACCACAAACGTACCGTAGGCGACTTTATCGACGACGTCAGCAAGCAAGGTTGGTCTGCTGCCGTGGCCGACCGGAAGATGTGGGCTGAAATGAAAATGAACCCCACTGATCTCGCAGACGTCAGTGGGGATACTTACACCTATCTCATGAATGGCCAGGCGCCTAACGGTAACTGGACCGGTATTTTCAAGCCGGGCGAGAAGCTGCGCCTACGCTTTATCAACGGCTCAGCTATGAGCTATTTCGACGTCCGCATCCCTGGTTTGAAAATGACCGTTGTGGCGGCTGACGGCCAACATGTCAAACCAGTCAGCGTCGATGAATTCCGCATCGCCGTGGCAGAAACGTATGACGTGATCGTAGAACCTACCAGCGAAGAAGCTTACACAATCTTCGCCCAGTCCATGGATAGAACAGGTTATGCACGTGGAACCTTGGCAGTTCGCGAAGGATTAAAGGCACACGTACCTGCGATCGATCCTCGGCCACTTTTGACCATGGATGACATGGGAATGGGCGGTATGGCGGGCATGGACCATGGCAGCATGGCTGGTATGGGCGACGGCGATATGAAACAAGGTGACATGTCAGGCATGGACCACAGCAAGATGTCGGGCATGGACCAAAGTGACATGACCGGCATGGACAGCGGTGACATGACTAACATGGCCGGTATGGACCACAGCAAGATGGCGGGAATGGACAAAGGCGACATGTCCAACATGGCCGGGATGGATCACAGCAAGATGGCCGGGATGGGCGGTAGGGGTGGCGAAATGCAGACTCACCCAGCCTCCGAATCCAACAACCCCTTGGTTGATATGCAAGCCATGAACCCAACGCCCAAGCTAAACGATCCAGGCATCGGTTTGCGGAACAATGGTCGTCGAGTACTCACCTACTCAGACCTGAAAAGCACGTTCCAAGACCCTGACGGCCGCGAGCCCAATCGCACCATTGAGCTTCATCTGACCGGACACATGGAGAAGTTTTCGTGGTCCTTCAACGGAATCAAATTTTCTGACGCCGAGCCGCTTCGTCTGAAATATGGGGAGCGTCTTCGCATCACCCTGGTGAACGACACCATGATGACCCATCCCATCCACCTTCACGGCATGTGGAGCGATCTTGAAGATGAGAACGGCAAGTTCATGGTGCGCAAACACACAATCGACATGCCACCAGGTACCAAGCGCAGCTATCGAGTCACCGCTGATGCCTTAGGTCGCTGGGCTTATCACTGCCACCTGCTTTTCCATATGGAAATGGGCATGTTCCGTGAAGTACGGGTTGATGAGTAAAGGAGACGATCTGTGAGCACATACCTAAATCGTAAATCGCTGGTTGGTTGCCTCTTTGCCGTCGGCTTGATGGGTGGACTCTCGTCCGTGGCGCTGGCAGTCGAAGATAGTAGTGATCATTCACCTGCTACTCCTGTGAAAGCAACGAGCAAGCCTGCAACTGCGACAAACGAGTCAAAGCCCGATCACGGGTCAATGGACCACAGCAAGATGAGCCATGAATCGATGGATCATGACCAAAAAACCAAAAAGGCAGATTGAGATCATGACCAGTAAGTTTTTACGCCCAACGTTGATGGCACTGGCAGTCTCTACCAGTCCTGCTTTCTTTGTCGTGGCTCACGCCGCTGAAGAGATGGATCACTCCAAGATGGACCATGGCTCAATGGGAGCTATGGACCATAGCAAGATGGGGGCTATGGATCACAGCAAGATGAGTATGGATGACGGGCAAATGGACGGAATGGAAAGTATGGATGGAGGGGCGACTACCACCAGTCGGCCCCCAGTCCCCGTACTTACCGACGCTGACCGTGCAGCCGCCTTTCCAGATGTTGCTGGTCATGGTGTCCACGACAAAAAACTCAACTCCTTCATGCTGCTGGATAAATTTGAGTACCAGGATGCTGACAACGGTAGTGCATTGGCCTGGGATGCAAAAGGATGGATCGGCGGTGACGTTGACCGACTGTGGTTGCGGTCGGAAGGCGAACGTACCAATGGCGTAACGGAAAACGCTGAACTCTCAGCACTTTGGGGGCACTCCATCGGTCCATGGTGGGATGTCGTCACCGGCGTACGACAAGACTTCAAGCCCGGGTCACCACAAACTTGGGGAGCGCTCGGTATTCAGGGTATGGCCCTCTATAACTTTGAAGCCGAAGCGACTGCCTACATCGGTGAGAACGGTCAAACCGCTGCTCGATTGGAAGGCGACTACGACATTCTGCTGACCAATCGCCTGATTTTGCAGCCGACGGCCGAAGCCAATTTTTACGGAAAAAATGATCCTCAGCGAGGCATTGGGTCTGGATTGGCAAATACCGAAGTAGGGCTCCGATTGCGTTATGAGATTGTTCGCCAATTTGCCCCTTATATTGGGGTTAGCTGGAGCCGCTCCTACGGCAATACGGCAGACCTGGCCAGCGATGAAGGAGAGGATGCGAACGAGGCGCGATTTGTCGCTGGTATTCGGATGTGGTTTTGAGAGCCTGATATGAAAAGAACATTGAAAACATTGACTGCTGCCGGGGTGGTCGCCGCAATAGTAGGTGCCGGCGTGGTGTATTTTGGTGTGTTCAATGTTGGGGCGGATGATCCGCACTCCGAACCCGTTTACTCACTGCTGTCCATTGCTCGGGATCGCTCGATAGCAGTGCGCTCACGCGACATTGAAGTTCCCGACCTGAGTGATGAAACTCTCATTCGTGCAGGTGCTGGCAACTACAACTCAATGTGCATTGGCTGCCATCTGGCTCCGGGTATTGCAGGAACCGAGTTAAGTAATAGCCTTTATCCTGCCCCCCCAAATCTTTCAAAACTGGGCGTTGATGGAAACCCTGCCGCAGCTTTCTGGATCATCAAGCATGGAATCAAATCCACAGGCATGCCCGCTTGGGGTAAAAGCATGGCCGATCCCTATATCTGGGGAATGGTCGCTTTTCTTAAGCAACTTCCTACCCTGAATGCAGAGCAATACACCGCTCTAGCAGTCAGCAGTGGTGGTCATCAACACGGCGGCGGCGAGAGCAAAATGCATAACCATGAAGGTGAGCATGAGGGTCAAAAGGGGGCAGCCTCTGCACATCATAATGCGGGGGCAGCCGAAGAAGTAGCCGACGCAGGCGACCATCATGGCGAGAGGAACAATAGCCACCCTCATAAGGCGGCCGCAGCACCTACTCAGAATGAAAATACCGAACACGCCCACCCTAAGGGTGCCGAGGCTTCACATGCTGATCCAGCAACTCCGGTCGTTCAGCCCAAAACTCATACCCATGCCGATGGGAAGGAACATACCCATGCGAAGTAACTTTCTTCTTCCCGGTCGGGCACTTCGCCTCGCTGCATTCGCGGCTCTGTTTATCAGTTCAGCTGGTCATGCAGCAGAGTCGCTGACGATCGACGTCCATCGTGACGCTAACTGTGGATGCTGCAAGAAGTGGATCCAGCACCTTGAAGCTAACGGCTTCACCGTCGTTGATCATGTAGAAACCAACATGAGCGCGGTCAAGCAGAATCTCGGTGTTGCTCCACGACTCTCGTCCTGCCACACAGCAATGATCAATGGAAAGTTTGTTGAAGGTCACGTGCCCGCGGAGCAAATAATTGCGATGAACGAGCGTGACGACCTTCTTGGGATCGCTGTTCCTGGTATGCCAGCAGGCTCTCCAGGAATGGAAGTCGACGGAAAACATGTTGCTTATCAGGTAATCGGCCTGACCAAAACAGGCACAGATCTGGTCATTGCTGAATACCCTGGAAACTAATCTGATCCCCTCCATCCATTCCCGGCATGGCCTGCGTCACTGGCCATGCCGCAGGCACGTGCTGTCCATTTCGTATTCAAGTAACACGCCCAGGACAACCAGCTACAGTTGTTCTGCCCCTCTCTAGATGTCTTGGAGATCCTTGGGACCTCCAAGCTGCGACAGTTTTTATTACTTTGCGACAGTTTTTATTGTGTGAAACCAATGTTTCCATCACCTGTGGATAACTTATTCCACCGTCACCGACTTCGCCAGATTTCGCGGTTGGTCAACGTCAGTGCCTTTCAACACAGCAACGTAATACGAGAGCAACTGCAACGGAATGGTGTAGAGGATCGGCGACAGGATGTCGTGGATGTGCGGCATTTGCACAACATGAGTGCCTTCGCCATTGGTCATGCCAGCTTGTTCGTCTGCGAAGACGATCAGCTCGCCGCCACGGGCGCGGACTTCCTGGAGGTTGGATTTCAACTTCTCCAGCAGCTCGTTGTTCGGTGCCACGGTGACCACTGGCATGTCGTTATCCACAAGCGCCAACGGACCGTGTTTCAGCTCGCCGGCCGGATAGGCTTCGGCGTGGATGTAGGAGATTTCCTTGAGCTTGAGAGCTCCTTCCATCGCCACCGGGAATTGCGCACCACGACCGAGGAACAGGGTGTGGTTTTTCTCGGCGAACAGTTCGGCGATTTTTTCGACGGTACCGTCCATGGCCAGGGCTTCGCCGAGGCGGGTTGGCAGGCGACGCAGCTCCTCAACCAATGTGGCTTCGACGCCTTTGGCCAACGTGCCGTGAACCTGACCCAAGGACAGAGTCAGCAGCAGCAGACCGACCAACTGAGTGGTAAAGGCTTTGGTCGAGGCCACGCCGATTTCGCGACCGGCCTGGGTCAGCAGAGTCAGATCGGACTCACGCACCAATGAGCTGATGCCGACGTTGCAAATCGCCAGGCTCGCGAGGTAACCCAACTCTTTGGCGTTACGCAGAGCGGCCAAGGTGTCGGCAGTTTCACCGGACTGGGAGATGGTCACGAATAGCGTGTCTGCCTGCACCACCACCTTGCGGTAGCGGAATTCGCTGGCGACTTCGACCTGGCACGGGATGCCGGCCAGTTCTTCGAGCCAGTAACGGGCAACCATGCCGGCGTGATAACTGGTGCCGCACGCGACGATCTGCACGTTACGCACTTTGGCGAACAGCTCGGCCGCCTGTGGACCGAACGCTTGCACCAGCACTTGATTCTGGCTAATGCGACCTTCCAGGGTGCGCTGCACCACAGCTGGTTGCTCGTGAATTTCCTTGAGCATGAAGTGGCGGAATTCGCCCTTGTCGGCGGCTTCGGCGCCATCGCGGTACTGCACCGACTCACGTTCGACGACTTGGCCGCTAACGTCCCAGATCTGCACGCTGTCGCGGCGAATTTCGGCGATATCGCCTTCTTCCAGGTACATGAAGCGGTCAGTGACCTGGCGCAGGGCCAGCTGATCGGAAGCCAGGAAGTTTTCACCCATGCCCAAACCGATGACCAGCGGGCTGCCGCTACGGGCGGCGACCAGACGATCCGGTTGCTGAGCGCTGATGACCGCCAGACCGTAAGCACCGTGCAGCTCTTTGACAGTAGCCTTCAGGGCCACGGTCAGATCAGGCAGATCCTTGAGTTTGTGGTTCAACAGGTGAGCAATGACTTCGGTGTCGGTGTCCGAGGTGAACACATAACCCAATGCTTTCAGTTGCTCGCGCAGGGCTTCGTGGTTCTCGATGATGCCGTTGTGCACCACCGCCAGATCACCGGAGAAATGCGGGTGAGCGTTGCGCTCGCACGGCGCGCCGTGAGTGGCCCAGCGGGTGTGGGCGATACCCAGGCGGCCGACCAGCGGTTCTTCGGCCAGCGCCAGTTCCAATTCACTGACCTTGCCCGGACGTCGCAGACGCTCGAGCTTTTGGTCATGGGTGTAGACCGCTACACCGGCACTGTCATAGCCACGGTATTCGAGGCGTTTCAGGCCTTCGAGCAAAATGGCGGTGATATTACGTTCTGCGACTGCGCCGACAATTCCACACATGCTATTTCTCCTGACTGACAGCCGCGAGGATCAAGTTGATTCCGCGAGCCTGAATCTGATCCCGTGCCTCAAGCGGCAGGCGATCATCGGTGATAAGGGTATGGACGCTGCTCCAGGGCAGCTCCAGGTTGGGAATCTTGCGGCCGATCTTGTCGGCCTCCACCATGACAACCACCTCCCGGGCGACTTCAGCCATGACTCGGCTCAGTCCCAGCAGTTCGTTGAAGGTGGTGGTACCGCGAACCAAGTCGATGCCATCGGCACCGATGAACAACTGGTCGAAATCGTAAGAGCGTAGGACCTGCTCCGCCACCTGCCCCTGAAAGGACTCAGAATGCGGGTCCCAGGTGCCGCCGGTCATCAACAGCACCGGCTCATGCTCAAGTTCGCTCAAGGCATTGGCGACATGCAGGGAGTTGGTCATCACGACCAAGCCCGGCTGCTGGCCGAGTTCCGGAATCATCGCTGCCGTGGTGCTGCCGCTGTCGATGATGATCCGCGCATGCTCGCGAATTCGTGTCACGGCAGCGCGGGCGATGGCCTGCTTGTATTTGGACACCGGTTGACCAAGGTCGGCCACCAGCTCTTGAGGCAGGGTGATCGCCCCGCCATAGCGGCGCAGCAGCAAGCCGTTGCTCTCAAGCGCCGCGAGATCCTTGCGGATCGTAACTTCCGACGTTTCGAAGCGCTTGGCCAGCTCATCCACACTGACTTCGCCCTGCTCATTGAGCAAGGCGAGGATGTTGTGACGCCGTTGAGGTGTATTGCGTTTCGACATGACTTGGTAAGTTTCGATTCGAAAGATAACGGAAGCAATCAAAACCTATTGGCGAAACTTCGTCAAGCGTGGGGCGATAAAAAAGACCTGTGGATAAAAGCATCGAGGGCAAGCCTTGCTCCTACAGGTCCGCGTCGTTCACACATTGCGCTAAAACCTGTAGGAGCAAGGCTTGTCCGCGATTGCTATCTCAAGGACGCCAAATTAACTGTGGATAACTTAGCCCTTCTTGATTTTCTCAGGCCGCTTCCAACCATCGATATTCTTCTGCCGCGCACGGCCCACAGCCAACTGCGCGTTATCCACATTCTGCGTAATGGTCGAACCCGCCGCCGTGGTCGCACCTGAAGAGATATCCACAGGGGCAACCAACGAGTTGTTGGAACCGATGAACACATCTTCACCCAGCACGGTTTTCCACTTATTGGCACCGTCGTAGTTGCAGGTGATGGTGCCCGCGCCGATGTTGGTACGCGCGCCGATCTCGGCGTCACCCAGATAGGTCAGATGACCGGCCTTGGCGCCCTCGCCGAGATGAGCGTTTTTCAACTCAACAAAGTTACCCACATGCGCTCGTGCTTCCAGCACGGTACCTGGACGCAAACGGGCGAACGGGCCGGCATCGCTGTCTTCGCCGAGAATCGCGCCTTCGATGTGGCTGTTGGCCTTGATCACCACACCTTTGCGCAGGGTGCTGTCCTTGATCACGCAGTTCGGACCGATCACCACGTCGTCCTCGATAACGACATTGCCTTCGAGGATCACGTTGATGTCGATCAGCACGTCGCGGCCGACGGTGATTTCACCGCGCACATCAAAACGAGCCGGGTCACGCAGGGTCACGCCCTGAGCCATCAACCGACGACCAGCGCGCAGCTGATAGTGACGCTCAAGCTCGGAAAGCTGCTTGCGGTCGTTAGCGCCCTGCACTTCCATGGCGTCATGCGGTTGCTCGGTGGCCACCACCAGACCGTCGCTGACTGCCATCGCGATCACGTCGGTCAGGTAGTACTCGCCCTGGGCGTTGTTGTTCGAAAGACGGCTCATCCAGCCACCCAATTGCGCGAACGGCAGCGCCAGAATGCCGGTGTTGCCTTCAGTGATCGCTCGTTCGGCTTCGTTGGCGTCTTTCTGCTCGACGATGGCAGTCACTTTGCCGTCAGTATTGCGGACGATGCGGCCATAGCCGGTCGGGTCGTCCAGTTCTACTGTCAACAAACCCAGTTGCTGCGGCGCTACTTGCTTGAGCAGACGCTGCAGGGTCTCGACTTCGATCAATGGCACGTCACCATAAAGAATCAGGACGGTGTCGGACTTAATGAAAGGCACCGCTTGAGCAACGGCGTGGCCAGTCCCAAGCTGTTTGTCCTGCAGGACGAAATTCAGATCATCAGCCGCCAGACGCTCGCGCACTGCATCGGCGCCATGGCCAATCACTACATGGATGCGCTGTGGATCAAGTTGCCGGGCGCTGTGGATAACATGGCCGAGCATCGAGTTGCCGGCAATCGGATGCAGAACCTTCGGCAAAGCCGATCGCATGCGAGTGCCCTGACCAGCAGCGAGGATAACAATTTCTAAAGACATGACTGGCTACCAATCCTGGGTGGTCAGCGGCTGCGACCAGGTTATGAATATCTAAAAAGAAAAAAGGGTAGCCGAGGCTACCCTTTTTAATCAATCGCACAACAAGCAGTGGCCTATTAGTGGCCGAACTTCTTGCGGATCTGCTGGACGGTGCGCAGCTGAGCTGCAGCCTCGGCCAGACGTGCGGCAGCAGAACCGTAATCGAATTCTGCGCCACGGTCATGCAAGGCCTTCTCGGCAGCCTTAACGGCTTCCTGAGCGGAGGCTTCGTCCAGGTCGGCGGCACGTTGCACAGTGTCGGCAAGTACCTTGACCATGTTCGGCTGAACCTCGAGGAAACCGCCAGAGATGTAATACACCTCCTCTTCCCCGCCCTGCTTGATCAGGCGGATCGGGCCCGGCTTGAGATTAGTGATCAGCGGCGCGTGACCCAGGGCGATACCAAGATCACCCAGTGCACCGTGCGCAACCACCATCTCGACCAGGCCGGAGAAGATTTCCCCTTCCGCGCTGACGATATCGCAATGGACTGTCATAGCCATCTGATTGCCTCAACCTAAATTAGCGCCCGTTGCCGGGCGCCGGGATTACAGTTTCTTGGCTTTCTCGATCGCTTCTTCGATGCCGCCGACCATGTAGAACGCTTGTTCTGGCAGGTGGTCGTAGTCACCGTTGAGGATGCCTTTGAAGCCAGCAATGGTGTCTTTCAGGGAAACGTATTTACCCGAAGCACCGGTGAAGACTTCAGCCACGAAGAACGGCTGCGACAAGAAACGCTGGATCTTACGAGCACGGTTTACCAACTGCTTGTCGGCTTCCGACAGCTCGTCCATACCCAGGATCGCAATGATGTCCTTCAGTTCTTTGTAACGTTGCAGAACATACTGTACGCCGCGAGCGGTGTCGTAGTGGTCCTGGCCGATTACGTTCGGGTCCAGCTGGCGCGAAGTCGAGTCGAGTGGATCGACCGCTGGGTAGATACCCAGGGAAGCGATGTCACGGGACAGAACGACGGTGGCGTCCAAGTGGGCGAAAGTGGTCGCTGGCGACGGGTCAGTCAAGTCATCCGCCGGTACGTATACCGCTTGGATCGAAGTGATCGAACCGTTTTTGGTCGAAGTGATACGCTCTTGCAGAGTGCCCATCTCTTCGGCCAGGGTCGGCTGGTAACCTACTGCGGAAGGCATACGGCCCAGCAGTGCGGATACTTCAGTACCGGCCAGGGTGTAACGATAGATGTTGTCGACGAACAGCAGTACGTCGTTACCTTCGTCACGGAACTTCTCGGCCATGGTCAGGCCGGTCAGTGCTACGCGCAGACGGTTACCCGGCGGCTCGTTCATCTGACCGTAAACCAGTGCCACTTTGTCCAGAACGTTGGAATCCTTCATCTCGTGGTAGAAGTCGTTACCCTCACGAGTACGCTCACCCACACCGGCGAACACGGAATAACCGGCGTGCTCGATGGCGATGTTACGGATCAGTTCCATCATGTTTACGGTTTTGCCTACACCGGCACCACCGAACAGACCGACTTTACCACCCTTGGCGAACGGGCAAACCAGGTCGATAACCTTGATGCCGGTTTCCAGCAGGTCGTTGCCGCCAGCTTGTTCAGCGAAGGTTGGCGCAGGACGGTGAATGCCCCAGCGCTCTTCGGTGTCGATCGGGCCAGCTTCGTCGATCGGGTTGCCCAGAACGTCCATGATCCGGCCCAGGGTCGCTTTACCGACCGGTACGGAGATGGCTGCGCCGGAGTCCTTGACTTCCAGACCGCGCTTCAAGCCTTCGGTGGAACCCATCGCAATGGTACGAACCACGCCGTCGCCCAGCTGTTGCTGAACTTCGAGAGTAGTCCCGGCCGCGCTTTGTACTTCCAGCGCGTTGTAAATGCTCGGTACGCTGTCGCGTGGAAATTCCACGTCGATAACGGCGCCGATGATTTGAACGATACGTCCGCTACTCATAGCTGGATCCTCTGAATATTTGAACCGTTAAACCGCGGCAGCGCCGCCGACGATTTCCGAGATCTCTTGGGTGATCGCAGCCTGACGCGCCTTGTTGTAGACCAGCTGCAAATCGCTGATCAAATCACCGGCGTTGTCGGTAGCGTTCTTCATCGCGATCATCCGCGCAGCTTGTTCAGCCGCGTTGTTCTCGACCACCGCCTGGTAGACCTGCGACTCAACGTAACGGACCATCAAGCCGTCAAGCAGCTCTTTAGCGTCCGGTTCGTAGAGATAGTCCCAGTGGTGCTTGAGTGATTGATCCGCGGTTGCCTCCAGTGGAATCAACTGCTCCACAGTAGGCTGTTGCGTCATGGTGTTGATGAACTTGTTGGACACCACGGACAGGCGATCAATACGGCCGTCCAGGTAGGCATCCAGCATCACCTTGACGCTGCCAATCAGATCATTGATCGACGGCTCTTCACCCAAGTGGCTGATAGCTGCAACGACGTTACCGCCGAAGTTGCGGAAGAAAGCCGCACCCTTGCTACCAACAACACACAGATCGATCTCGACGCCGTTATCGCGGTTTACCGCCATGTCCTTGACCAGGGCCTTGAACAGGTTGGTGTTCAAGCCACCACACAGACCACGGTCACTGCTCACTACGACATAACCGACGCGCTTGATTTCACGCTCGATCATGAAGGGGTGGCGATATTCCGGGTTAGCGTTGGCCAAATGACCAATAACCTGGCGGATGCGCTCCGCGTAAGGACGGCTAGCAGCCATGCGCATTTGTGCCTTGCGCATTTTACTGACCGCCACTTTTTCCATGGCGCTGGTAATCTTTTGCGTGCTTTTGATGCTCGCAATCTTACTGCGAATCTCTTTTGCGCCTGCCATGTAACACCTATCAGGTTAGCAAGCGGGAGCCTTGCGGCTCCCGCTGCGGCTTACCAGGTTTGGGTGGCCTTGAACTTCTCGATACCGGCTTTCATGCCAGCGTCGATTTCGTCATTGAAGTCACCCTTCACGTTGATCTTCGCCATCAATTCGGCGTGATCGCGGTTGAAGAAAGCAATCAGCGCTTGTTCGAAGCTGCCGATCTTGGCGATTTCAACGTCAGTCAGGAACCCACGCTCAGCGGCATACAGCGACAGCGCCATGTCAGCGATCGACATTGGTGCGTATTGCTTCTGCTTCATCAGCTCGGTAACGCGCTGACCATGCTCAAGTTGCTTACGGGTCGCTTCGTCCAGGTCAGAAGCGAACTGGGCGAATGCCGCCAGTTCACGGTACTGAGCCAGAGCGGTACGGATACCACCGGAGAGCTTCTTGATGATCTTGGTCTGAGCGGCACCACCCACACGGGATACCGAAACACCGGCGTTCACAGCAGGACGGATCCCGGAGTTGAACATGGCCGATTCCAGGAAGATCTGACCGTCGGTGATGGAAATCACGTTGGTCGGAACGAACGCGGAAACGTCGCCAGCCTGGGTTTCGATGATCGGCAGTGCGGTCAGGGAACCGGTTTTGCCGGTCACTGCGCCGTTGGTGAACTTCTCTACGTACTCTTCCGAAACGCGGGATGCGCGCTCCAGCAGACGGGAGTGGAGATAGAACACGTCGCCTGGGTAAGCTTCACGGCCTGGTGGACGGCGCAGCAGCAGGGAAATCTGGCGGTAAGCCACTGCTTGCTTGGACAGATCGTCATAAACGATCAGCGCGTCTTCACCGCGGTCGCGGAAGAATTCACCCATGGTGCAACCGGAGTACGGTGCCAGGAACTGCAGTGCTGCAGATTCCGAAGCGCTCGCGGCAACGACGATGGTGTTAGCCAGTGCGCCGTTTTCTTCCAGTTTGCGAACCACGTTAGCGATGGTCGATTGTTTCTGACCGATAGCTACGTAGACGCAGAAAATACCGCTGTTTTTCTGGTTGATGATCGCGTCGATCGCCAGAGCGGTTTTACCGATCTGACGGTCACCGATGATCAGCTCACGCTGGCCACGGCCGACAGGAATCATGGCATCGACAGCCTTGTAGCCAGTCTGTACAGGCTGGTCTACCGACTTACGCCAGATCACGCCTGGAGCAACTTTCTCGACCGCATCGGTCTCGGTGTTGTTCAGCGGACCTTTGCCGTCAACTGGGTTACCCAGTGCGTCGACTACGCGCCCCAGCAGTTCCTTACCAACCGGAACTTCGAGGATGCGGCCAGTGCACTTGGCGCTCATGCCTTCAGCCAGAGACTGGTAAGAGCCCAATACAACGGCACCTACAGAGTCTTGCTCAAGGTTGAGAGCCATACCGAAGACGCCGCCCGGAAACTCGATCATCTCGCCGTACATTACGTCGGCCAGACCGTGAATCCGCACGATACCGTCAGATACGCTGACGACAGTGCCTTCGTTACGGGCTTGGGAGGTCACATCGAGCTTGTCGATGCGGCCCTTGATAATTTCACTTATTTCGGAAGGATTGAGTTGCTGCATTGCTCTGCTGCCCCTTCAAACTCAAGATTTCAATGCTTCGGCAAGGTTCGCGAGTTTGCCGCGAACCGAGCCATCGATTACCAGGTCGCCGGCGCGGATGACAATGCCCCCAATAAGGGATTTGTCTTCCTCGACTTGCAGGCGCACTTCCCGGTTGAGTCGTGCACTGAGAACCTTGGCGAGTTTGTCTTGCTGTTCTTGGTTCAATGCAAAAGCACTGGTGACTTCAACGTCTACCGATTTCTCTTGTTCGGCCTTGTACAGGTCAAACAGAGCGGCGATCTCCGGCAACAGCGGGAGACGGTCGTTTTCGGCAACGACGTTAATGAAGTTCTGTGCCTTCACATCAAACTTGTCGCCGCACACGTCTATAAACGTGGCGGCCTTGTCTGCGCTCGTCAGTCGCGGGGCCTTGAGCACGCGCTGCATGGTGTCGTCTTGCGACACTGCTGCAGCCAGGCCGAGCATGGCTGACCAAGAGGCCAGTTGCTGGTGGGCCTGGGCGTGCTCGAAGGCTGCCTTAGCGTAAGGTCGGGCCAACGTGGTCAATTCTGCCATGATCGCCCTCGCTTAAATTTCAGCAGCCAGTTTGTTTACCAGCTCCGCGTGCGCGTTTTGATCGATTGTGGCACCCAGGATCTTCTCGGCGCCGCCAACGGCCAGAGCACCCAATTGGGCACGCAGCGCGTCTTTGACACTGTTCAGTTCCTGCTCGATCTCGGCCTGAGCCTGAACCTTCACACGGTCAGCGTCGATACGGGCTTTTTCAACAGCCTCTTCGACGATCTGGTTACCGCGTTTCTTGGCTTGCTCAATGATTTCGGCTGCCTGAGCTTTTGCTTCGCGCAGTTGTTGACCCGCTTTATCTTGGGCCAACTCCAGGTCGCGAGCTGCTCGGGCGGCAGCGTCCAGTCCATCCGCGATCTTCTTCTGACGTTCGTGCAAAGCCGCGATGACCGGAGGCCACACGAACTTCATGCAAAACAGTACAAAAATGAAGAACGCAACGGACTGGCCAATCAGGGTTGCATTAATGTTCACGCCAACACCTCGCTCGTTCGTTGCACATCACACCAATTACTCGAAGGTTCGAGTAATTAGCCAGCGAGTTGACCAACGAATGGGTTCGCGAAGGTGAAGAACAGAGCGATACCAACACCGATCATGGTTACGGCGTCGAGCAGACCGGCAACGATGAACATTTTGACTTGCAGCATTGGAACCATCTCTGGCTGACGCGCTGCGCCTTCCAGGAACTTGCCACCCAACAGGCCGAAACCAATTGCGGTACCCAGTGCGCCCAGGCCGATCAACAGTGCAACAGCGATAGCGGTTAGACCAACTACAGTTTCCATCTTTCCTCCCGACTTTTACGTCGTATGGTTTAGGTTTTTTAGATTTTAAAGCGGTAAAACAAATCGTTTCATAGCCCTGTTCGGGCACCCACTCGTTTGACCGAGTGGGACATCAGACTAGTCGAGACTGGTCTTAATGGTTCTCTTCGTGCGCCATCGACAAGTAAACGATGGTCAGCATCATGAAGATAAACGCCTGCAGGGTGATGATCAGGATGTGGAACACAGCCCACGCCCACTGCAGAACTATGCCCAGGCCGCTAAGCCAGAGCAGACCACTGCCGAACATCACAGCGATCAGAATGAAGACCAGTTCGCCGGCGTACATGTTGCCGAACAGACGCAGTGCCAGAGAGATTGGCTTGGCGATCAGTGTCACGAACTCCAGCAGGAAGTTCACCGGAATCAGCAGGGCTTGAAGAAAGATGTTCTTGCTGCCGAAAGGGTGCAGGGTCAGTTCGCCAATGAAGCCGCCGATGCCCTTGACCTTGATGCTGTAGAAAATGATCAACGCGAACACCGACAGGGCCATGCCCAGGGTAGCGTTCGGGTCAGTGGTCGATACCGCACGGAACGGAATGTGCGAATCACCAGTGATCAGGATGGCCAACTGAGGAATCCAGTCGACCGGGATCAGGTCGACGGCGTTCATCAGGAAGACCCAGACGAAGATGGTCAGTGCCAGCGGTGCAATCACCGGGCTACGGCCATGGAAGCTGTCTTTCACGCTGCCATCGACGAATTCGACCAATACTTCAACGAAGTTCTGCAAAGCACCAGGCTGACCGGAAGTCGCCTTCTTTGCCGCCATGCGGAAAAGAAGAACGAAGATCAGACCCAACGCGACCGACCAGCCGAGAGTATCGACGTGGAAGGCCCAGAAGCCCATTTCTTTGGCTTCTGCTGCGGTGTGGGCAAAACCCCACCCGCCAGTTGGGTGCTGACCGAAGGTCAGGTTCTGCAAGTGGTGCTGGATATAGCCCGAAGCGGTTGTCTCTGCCATGGTTGCCTCAAACGCCCTAAGGTCTCGAAAGTCTTGTTCTCATCAGCAGGGGCGCGAACCAGCTGACCAGTTGGGTCAACACGAAGACGCCGAATACAGCTAGCGGCGCCAATGGCTTCACACCTGCAAACGTCAATGCAAAGAGCACTGCCGTCAAAATTAGTTTGCCCGCCTCGCCGGCATAAAAAGACCGGACGATGGCTTGAGCTGCTCGGGCGCCGGAAAACCGAAATGCCCTGTGAGCGAAATAAACATTGGGTAGCAAGGCTATCAGGCCTCCGCAGAGTCCTGAGTACCCGGCTACGACTCCATGCCAGTACCAGAGCGCCAAAGCGGCCAGTACCAAAACGACAAATTGAGCCAGTAAGACCGGAAAAACTGCCAGGCGATGGAACGGCAAGCGGTTTGGCGTGCGGCTTTCCATCGTTTTTGCTCCCCAATGATCGGCTGCCATAATTCAATAACTTGGCATAATTTGTGCCGACAAAATGCGCGCAGAGTATAGGGGCGGTTCTGCCCCTATTCAACTGTCAGGTAGTGATTTCCGACTGCACGCTACATGAGGAAATGTTTCAGCGGATGTGTGCAAGTACACCTTGAAGCTCATCCAGGGAGTTGTAACCGATCACCAACTGCCCCTTCCCCTTTTTCCCGTGGCGGATCTGCACCGCAGAGCCTAGGCGCTCAGCCAGACGCTGTTCGAGTCGAGCGATATCCGGGTCCGGCTTTACCGGTTCAGCAGGTTCCTGTTTGCCACTCAACCACTGGCGAACCAGTGCTTCAGTCTGGCGTACAGTCAGCCCCCGTGCGACAACGTGTCGCGCCCCTTCAACCTGTTGATTTTCCGGTAAACCGAGCAAAGCACGTGCATGACCCATTTCCAGGTCGCCGTGGGACAGCATGGTTTTGATGACTTCCGGCAACGCGATCAAGCGTAGCAGGTTGGCCACGGTCACGCGGGATTTGCCCACGGCTTCGGCCACTTGTTGCTGCGTCAGCTGGAATTCCTGCTGCAAACGCTGCAAAGCCACCGCTTCTTCGATCGGATTGAGGTCTTCGCGCTGGATGTTCTCGATCAACGCCATGGCGATCGCGGTTTCATCCGGTACATCGCGAACCATTGCCGGGATGGTTTCCCGCCCAGCCTGCTGACTGGCGCGCCAGCGGCGTTCGCCGGCGATGATCTCAAATCGGCCGCTGCCGATCGGACGAACCACAATCGGCTGCATCACGCCCTGAGCCTTGATCGACTGCGCCAGCTCTTCCAGCGCCTGAGGATCCATGTCCCGGCGCGGCTGGTACTTGCCGCGCTGGATCAGGTCCAGGGGCAGGTGCTGCAGCTCACGCTGATCAGCCTGCACCGCTTGTTCTTCCAGCGAGCTGACAGTCGGACCACTCAGCAGTGCATCCAGTCCACGTCCGAGACCTCGTTTCTTGACGGCCATGGGGATTCCTTAAGTTGCCTGAGCAGCGGCAGTGCGTGAGTTTTTGCGTTGACGACGAACCATCTCGCCCGCCAATGCCAGATAGGCAATGGCGCCCCGCGATGATTTGTCGTACGCCAGCGCCGGCATGCCATAGCTTGGTGCTTCAGCCAGGCGGATGTTGCGCGGAATCACCGTGTCGTAGAGCTGCTCGCCGAAGTGTTCCTTGAGCTGCGCCGAAACATCGTTCATCAGGCTCAGGCGCGGGTCATACATGGTCCGCAACAGGCCTTCGACTTTCAGGTTCGGGTTCAGCAACTCAGCGATGCGCTTGATGTTATCCACAAGGTCGCTCAAACCTTCGAGCGCGAAGTACTCGCACTGCATGGGGATAATCACCCCGTCAGCCGCAACCAGTGCGTTTAGCGTGAGCATCGACAGCGACGGTGGGCAGTCGATCAAAATGTAATCGTAGTTTTCACGGATCGGCGCCAACGCACTGCGCAGACGGCTTTCCTTCATCTGCATTTCCAGCAGAACCACTTCGGCCGCGGTCAGGTCGCGGTTAGCCGGCAGCAGTTGGTAACCACCGTGCTCGGAATAGTGCATGGCCTGGGCCAGATCGCATTCGCCGATCAGCAGGTCGTAGACCGAGTTCTCCAGGCCGTGTTTATCCACACCGCTACCCATGGTGGCGTTGCCCTGTGGATCGAGATCGATCAACAGCACCCGACGCTTGGTAGCGACCAGGGAAGCTGCGAGGTTGATACAGGTGGTGGTCTTGCCCACACCACCCTTTTGGTTCGCTATCGCGAATACCTTAGCCATTCTTGCTTGTGTTCCCAATCATGCCGTGCGGCGCAGTATCAGCAGATGGCGTTGGCCTTGGCAACCGGGTACGGCCAGGGCGTGTTCGCTATCGAGGTGGAAGTCTGCCGGCAATGCTACCAGCTCATCGGCGGGATGAACGCCCTTCATTGCCAGCCAACGTGTATCAGCATCGCCGAGGTGGCGAGTCCAGTTGCTGAAGTTCTCCATGCTGCTGAACGCCCGGGAAATGATCCCGTTGAATGGCTGATCAGGCTGAAAAGCTTCGACGCGACTGTGGATAACTTGCAGGTTATCCAGTTTGAGTTCGAGTTTGACCTGAGTCAGGAAGCGGGTTTTCTTGCCGTTGCTGTCGAGGCAGGTCACTTGGGACTCTGGAAACAGGATGGCCAACGGAATACCCGGCATGCCACCACCGCTGCCAACGTCCAGCCAGCGGCCGTTTTCGACGAACGACATCACGCTCAAACTATCGAGCAAGTGACGGGAAACCATTTCATCCGGATCGCGTACGGCAGTCAGGTTGTAAGCCTTGTTCCATTTTATCAACAGGGCCAGATAACCCAGCAGATGAGCATGCTGGGTTTCTGTCAACGTGACACCGAGCTGGCGAGCACCTGTGGATAACTCTTCTGCGTGTTGCGAGGTGACCAACGAACTCAAGCGCTTTGCTCCAACTGACGGCCCGCGCCGCGTTTTTTCAAATGAATCATCAACAGCGAAATCGCTGCCGGCGTCACACCCGGGATACGCGACGCCTGGCCCAAGGTCTCTGGACGGGTCGCACCGAGCTTGCTCTGGATCTCTTTGGAGAGACCGGAAATGTTCGTGTAATCGATATCCACAGGCAGTTTTGTGTCTTCGCTGGCCCGCAGCCGTGCGATTTCATCCTGCTGGCGATCGATGTAACCGGCGTATTTGGTCTTGATTTCGACCTGCTCGGCGACTTGTGGATCTTCTGCGCCGCCACCGGTCACGGCGATCAGACCAGCGTAGTCGATTTCCGGACGGCTCAGCAGATTGAGCAAGTTGTATTCGTGGGTCAGCGGCGTGCCGAACTTCTCGGAAATCGCATCGCCTTGCTCGGTGCCTGGGCGAACCCAGGTACTTTTCAGGCGTTGCTCTTCCAGCGTGATGCTTTCGCGTTTGGTGCAGAACGCAGCCCAACGCGCGTCATCCACCAGACCCAGTTCGCGACCTTTTTCGGTCAAGCGCAGGTCGGCGTTGTCTTCGCGCAGGATCAGGCGGTATTCGGCGCGGGACGTGAACATCCGATACGGTTCCTGGGTACCCAGAGTAATCAGGTCGTCGACCAACACTCCGATGTACGCCTCGTCGCGACGCGGGCACCAGGCATCTTTGCCCTGAGCACGCAGTGCGGCGTTGGCCCCGGCCAGCAAACCCTGGGCGCCGGCTTCTTCGTAACCGGTGGTGCCATTGATTTGCCCGGCGAAGAACAGACCGGCGATGACTTTGGTTTCCAGGTTGTACTTCAGGTCACGCGGGTCGAAGTAGTCGTACTCGATGGCGTAACCCGGGCGAACGATGTGCGCGTTTTCCATGCCGCGGATCGATTGCACGATCTGCAGTTGCACGTCGAACGGCAGGGATGTGGATATCCCGTTCGGGTACAGCTCGTTGGTCGTCAGGCCTTCCGGTTCGATGAAGACCTGATGGCTTTCCTTGTCGGCAAAGCGATGGATTTTGTCTTCGATCGACGGGCAGTAACGCGGGCCGATTCCTTCGATCACACCGGAATACATCGGCGAGCGATCAAGGTTGGCGGCAATGATTTCGTGAGTGCGGGCGTTGGTGTGGGTAATCCAGCAGCTGACCTGTTTCGGATGCTGCTCTTTGGAACCCATGAACGACATCACCGGGATCGGTGTATCACCGGCTTGCTCGGTCATTACCGAGAAATCCACAGTACGACCATCGATACGCGGTGGTGTGCCGGTTTTCAGGCGGCCAACGCGCAATGGCAATTCACGCAAACGGTGAGCCAGGGCGATAGACGGCGGGTCACCGGCACGGCCACCAGAAAAATTCTGCATTCCAATGTGGATAAGTCCACCGAGGAAGGTGCCAGTGGTCAACACCACGGAGTCCGCGAAGAAACGCAGGCCCATTTGGGTGACAACACCGTGCACTTGTTCCTGCTCAACGATCAGGTCGTCGGCAGCCTGTTGAAATATCCACAGGTTCGGCTGGTTTTCGAGGATTTCGCGGACAGCGGCCTTGTACAGAACCCGGTCAGCCTGAGCTCGGGTTGCCCGCACGGCCGGGCCTTTGCGGCTGTTCAACACGCGAAATTGAATACCACCCTTATCGGTGGCCATGGCCATCGCGCCGCCGAGGGCATCGATTTCCTTGACCAGATGGCTTTTGCCGATCCCACCGATAGCGGGGTTGCAACTCATGGCACCGAGGGTTTCCACGTTATGCGTCAGCAACAGGGTTTTTGCACCCATGCGTGCTGAGGCCAGTGCTGCCTCGGTACCGGCATGACCGCCGCCGATGACGATCACTTCAAAACGGGAAGGGAAATCCACCACGCACCTCGTGCCTGCTTCAGTTAGGTAATCAGGAATAGTTTGAGCTCAGGTTTTTGGACCTGGGCGGCAAGTATAGGGACTTCGCCCTTCCTAAAGAACCCTTTGCACAAAATTTAACCAGCTGTGGAGAAGTCGCGGTTATAGAAATTAAAAAGAGAGAAATTTATTAAATCTTTGTTTTTATGTTTATTTCTACTGAGCCACCTTTCTGTGGATAGATCTCTACAGGCCTTTATTTTCAATATGTACAGAGATTCAAAACCCTGTGGTCATGTACCAATGAGGCCCTTGGATAACCGGTTTAAGCCTGTGGATGAAAGGGGTGTTTATCCACAGGGGCGGTTATCTTCAGTTTTGAGGCCCTGTTATCAACTGCCCTTAGTGGCAGTTATTCACAGGGCTTAATCCACAGAAAACTGCTGAATAAGCAAATCCAGGGCACAGAAAATCCGCTCAAGCAGAAAGAATCTGCTCAGCACTGGAAGAGAATTCAAAAAAAGGAGGGAACAGACAGGCACGAATGGCCTGTCTGTGGACAACGGGAAGATTATTTACCGATACAGAAGCTGGAAAAGATTCGTCCCAGCAGGTCATCGGAGCTGAATGCACCAGTGATTTCACCCAAAGCGTGTTGGGCTTGTCGCAAATCCTCGGCTAACAGTTCACCGGCACCCGCCAGGGTCAGCTGTGCACGGCCGTGCTCAAGGGAAGCACTGGCGTGACGCAACGCTTCAAGGTGACGCCTGCGAGCACTGAAGCTGCTTTCCGAGGTCTGTTCGTAGCCCATGCAGGCCTTGAGGTGGTCGCGCAGCAATTCCAGCCCTTCACCTGCAGATTTGGCGCTCAGGCTGATGGTGACGTGGCCATCCTCGCTGACTTCCAGGGCAATGGCTTCGCCAGTGAGGTCTGCCTTGTTACGGATCAGCGTGACTTTCGCCGGATCGGGACGGATTTCCAGAAATTCAGGCCATAACGCGAACGGATCAAGTGCCTCAGGAGCCGTAGCATCGACTACCAACAGGACTCGATCAGCCTCGCCGATTGCTTTCAGCGCCCGTTCGACACCGATTTTTTCTACCTGGTCGTCGGTATCTCGCAGACCAGCGGTGTCGACCACGTGCAGCGGCATACCATCGATGTGGATATGTTCACGAAGAATGTCCCGGGTGGTGCCGGCGATCTCGGTGACGATCGCGGCTTCACGACCGGCCAGTGCATTCAACAGGCTGGATTTACCGGCATTCGGCCGACCGGCGATCACCACGGTCATCCCGTCACGCAGCAAGGCACCCTGCCCGGCTTCCCGTAGCACGGTGGATAACTCGTCACGCACTTTGTCGAGCATGCTCAGTACGTGACCATCGGCGAGGAAGTCGATTTCTTCTTCAGGGAAGTCGATCGCCGCTTCGACATAGATGCGCAGGCCAATCAATTGCTCGGTAAGGTTATGCACACGCTCGGAGAATGCGCCCTGCAAGGAACGCAGGGCATTTCGTGCAGCCTGTGCAGAACTCGCCTCGATCAAGTCGGCAATCGCCTCGGCCTGAGCCAGGTCGAGTTTGTCATTAAGGAACGCGCGCTCACTGAATTCACCCGGCCGGGCCAACCGACAGCCCAGTTCCAGGCAACGCTTGAGCAGCATATCCAGAACTATCGGACCGCCGTGGCCCTGGAGTTCCAGCACATCTTCACCGGTGAATGAGTTCGGGCCCGGAAAATACAGGGCGATGCCTTGATCCAGCACCTCATCGTTTTCACTGAGGAACGGGCCGTAGTGGGCGAATCGCGGCTTGAGTTCACGACCGCTGAAGGCCCTGGCCGCAACACTCGCCAGCGGCCCGGAAATACGGACGATGCCCACACCGCCGCGACCTTGAGCGGTGGCGACGGCGGCGATGGTTTCACGAGGAACGCTCATAAGCCGTTATCCAGACAAAAGTGACAGATAGCAAAACGCCCCACTAGGGGGCGTTTTGAGTGGTTATTCACAGTGTAAATCAGGCAGCTGCTTTAGTAGCCGCTTCGACTTTACGAGTGATGTACCACTGTTGGGCGATCGACAGGCAGTTGTTCACTACCCAATACAGCACCAGACCCGCCGGGAACCACAGGAAGAAGAAGGTGAAGATGATTGGCATCAGCTTCATCACCTTGGCCTGCATCGGATCTGGAGGTGTCGGGTTCAACTGCTGCTGGATGAACATGGTTGCACCCATGATGATCGGCAGAATGAAAAACGGATCCTTGATCGACAGGTCAGTAATCCACAGCATGAACGGCGCTTGGCGCATTTCAACGCTTTCCAGCAGAACCCAGTACAGCGAAAGGAAAACCGGCATCTGCACGAGGATTGGCAAGCAACCACCCAGCGGATTGATCTTCTCCTTCTTGTACAGCTCCATCATGGCTTGCGACATTTTCTGCCGGTCGTCGCCATGTTGCTCTTTCAGCGCGGCCAGTTTCGGTGCCACTGCACGCATGCGGGCCATGGATTTGTAGCTGGCTGCCGACAGCGGGAAGAAGATCCCTTTGATCAGCATGGTCAGGAAGATGATTGACCAGCCCCAGTTGCCGATCAGCGCGTGGATATGTTGCAGCAGCCAGAAAATTGGCTGGGCAATGAACCACAGAATGCCGTAGTCGACGGTCAGTTCCAGACCTGGGGACAACTCTTTCAGCACAGCCTGGCTTTTCGGACCGGCGTATAGAACGGCGCTGGTCTCGGCTTTTGCACCTGGCGCAACAGTCATTGCCGGTGCGGTGTAGCCGATGATGTAGTTGCCTTTGCTGTCTTTACGAGTCTGGACGAGGTTGTTTTCGCCTTTCGCCGGAATCCACGCGGTCACGAAGTAGTGCTGCAACCAAGCAACCCAACCACCGGTGACGGTTTCTTTCAGCTGAGCCTTGTCCATGTCGCTCATCGACACTTTCTTGTACGGCTCGTTACTTGTCCACAGGGCGGCGCCCAGGTAAGTCGCGGTGCCGGTGGCCGTGCTGGAAGAAGGATCGGAGCTGGCGTCACGCTTCAACTGCGCAAACATTGCACCGGACCAGGGCTGAGCGCTCTGGTTATCGATCAGGTAGGAAACGGTTACGTCATACAGGCCACGTTTCACGGTGAAACGCTTGATGTAGTTGACGCCGTCCTTGCTGAACTTCAGGTCTGCGACCAATTGGTCCTGACCGTCAGCCAGTTGGTAAATCTTCTTCTCCGAGGAGTAAACCGGACGGCCGGCAGGACTGGCGTCCGGACCGTTGGTGCCGATCAGACCGCTCTGGGCCAGATAAGTCCGCTCGTTGCCGTTATCGAACAACTGGAATGGAATTTCCGGATGGTCCTGGCGACGTGGATACAGCGGCAGCGTCAACTGCGCAACATCACCACCTTGTGGATCGATTGCCAGGTTGAGCACATCCGTTTTGATCTGGATGAGGTCTTTGCTTGCAGCTACTGGTGTTTCAGCAGGTGCAGTTGCACTGGTATCGCTTACGGCGCGTGGAATGTCGTCACTGACAGAAGCATTATTGCCAGTCGCCGTATCCGGTAGGCCCGGTGCGGTAGTACTGGAAGCAACATTCTGAGTCGGCAGGGCAGCCTGGCCATAGTCCTGGTTCCATTTAAGAACCATAACGTAGGACACGATTGCCAGGGCGACGATCAGGATCGTGCGTTTGATATCCATGATTACTCGGCCATCGAAGAAGAACGGGAGGTAGGGATAGATGGAACCGGGTCATAACCACCGGGATTCCACGGATGACAGCGACCTAAACGACGAAAGGCCAGCCAGCCACCGCGCAGAAGGCCATGATTTTCTATGGCTTCATACGCGTAGCAGGAACAACTGGGGTAGAAACGACAGTGACTGGCCATCAGAGGACTAATGGCATAGCGATAAAACTGGATCGGAACGAGTGCCAGTTTACGCATCGGGACTGTCTACCCCTACAGTTTCGGTTTTGACTGCTGGTACCGGCGTGCTACGTGCCAGACGCTTCCAGAGTTTGCCGAAATGCTGAATCAATTCGGGGTTTTCTACGTCACCCAAACCTTTGCGCGCGACGATAACGATGTCCCAGCCGGCCAGTGAGTCCTGGTTCAGACGGAACGATTCGCGCATCAGACGTTTGAGGCGATTGCGCTCGACGGAGAGCTTTACGCTCTTTTTCCCGATAACCAGCCCGAGACGGGGGTGATCGAGATCGTTGTTGCGCGCAAGGAGCAGGAGATTTTTCCCCGGAACCTTGCCGGTAGGGGAGTCAAAGACTGCCTTGAAATGCCGGGGAGTAAGCAGACGCTTTTCCCGACTGAAGTCCTGACTCACCTCCAGTGCCGGATTATCAAACTGCCAGACGCGCACGACCTTTGGCGCGACGACGCGACAGGACGGCACGACCGTTTTTGGTAGCCATGCGAGCACGGAAACCGTGGGTACGAGCGCGTTTGATAGTGCTTGGTTGGAAAGTACGTTTCATTGTCGTGTTACCTGGTTCGTCCACAACGGGCCGGAATGGCCCCCGTTTTAAGAGACCGGGGATTCTAGAGAAAGCAAGCCTCTAGGTCAATTTCCAACCAGCGTTTCCTTATAAATAGATCTCCAGACGTTTTTCCTGCCGAGCTCCTTCGCTAGATATAGAAATTAAGAAGGAAAGTATTTAAAGCTTTTCTGTAAAGCTTATAAAAGCTAGGGACACGATCATCTGTGGATAACTGCCATCAGCCCTTTAAAGTCATGATGTACAGAGAATGACAACTACGGTGGAAAACGGTGGTAACCCTGTGCTGCGCTGTCGGATAAGCTGTGTGTGAAAGAGGTACTTATCCACAGGGCGGTTATCCACCGAGTTTCCCCCCCACTTGTACAACGACCTTAGACCCGGTTATCCACAGAGCTTATGCACAGACCGCTGGTCGTCTTTTTTTCGTATAAATCGCTGATTCT